>NZ_VIDQ01000035.1 GCF_009760915.1 Azohydromonas aeria | reverse complement strand
CTGGGCGCCGGTGGCGCGGCGCGTGGCGCGCTGCTGCCCTTCCTGGCGCAGCAGCCGGCCGAATTCGTCCTGGCCAACCGCACCCTGGCCAAGGCCCAGGCGCTGGCGCAGCAGTGCCAGGGCGCCGGCGCCGTCCGCGCCTGCGGCCTGCGCGAACTCGAAGGGCAGAGCTTTGACCTCGTGCTCAACGCCACCTCGGCCAGCCTCACCGGCGAGCTGCCCGCGGTGCCCGCCGGTGTGTTCGGCAGTGCGCAGCTGGCCTATGAGCTGGCCTACGGCAAGGGTCTGACGCCGTTCCTGCGCCTGGCGCAGGGCGCCGGCGTGCAGCGCCTGGCCGACGGCGTGGGGATGCTGGTGGAGCAGGCTGCCGAGGCCTTCCTGTGGTGGCGCGGCGTGCGCCCGCAGACGTTGCCGCTGATCAGGCAGCTCACGGTGCCGCTGGCCTGACGTCGAAGCGCGCCCGAGCCGGCCACCACATCGAAGCAGACGCCGGGGCCCTTGCGAGCCCGGGCGGCTGCATCCCGAGACAACGATTCCACACAAGCGCCCACCAGGAGACAAGCGCATGAAACTCGTTCGCCGCACCTTCGTTGCCGCCGCCGTCGTGGCCGTGCTGCCCCTCGCCGCGCACGCCGCGGACATTCGCGAGCACAGCATCAAGTTCGCGTTCCAGAACCCCAAGGAGCATCCGCAGGGCCAGGGCGCGCAGAAGTTCGCCGACCTCGTGGCGCAGAAGTCCGGCGGCAAGATCCAGGTCAAGCTCTACCCGTCCGGACAGCTCGGCGGCGACGTGCAGACCGTCTCGGCCATGCAGGGCGGCACCATCGAGATGACGGTGCTCAACGCCGGCATCCTGCAGTCGCAGGTCAAGGAGTTCGCGGTCTACGACTTCCCCTTCCTGTTCAACAACGCGCAGGAAGCCGACGCCGTGACCGACGGCGCCTTCGGCAAGAACCTGTTCGCCAAGCTGGAGCCCAAGGGCCTGGTGGGCCTGAACTACTGGGACCTGGGCTTTCGCAACCTCACCAACAGCAAGCGCCCCATCAACAAGGCCGATGACATCGCGGGGCTGAAGATCCGCGTCATCCAGTCGCCCATCTACGTGGACATCTTCACCGCGCTGGGTGCCAACGCCACGCCCATGCCTTTCCCCGAGGTGTACCCGGCGCTGGAGCAGAAGGCCATCGACGGCCACGAGAACCCGGCCACCGTCATCAAGGCCAACAAGATCCACGAGGTGCAGAAGTACCTCGCGCTCACGCGCCACATCTACAACCCACAGGCGCTCATCGTGGGCAAGAAGTTCTGGGACAAGCTCAACGCCGACGAGAAGGCGCTCATCACCGAAGCTGCTGCCCAGGCCACGACCTACCAGCGCGGCGTCTCGCGTACGCAGGCCGACATCGCGGTCGAGGACCTGAAGAAGGCCGGCATGCAGGTCACCGAGCTGCCGCCCGCCGAGATCGCCAAGCTGCGCGAGAAGGTCAAGCCCGTCGTCGAGAAGCAGACCGCGATCGTCGGGGCCGACACCGTCGCTGCGCTGCAGTCCGAGCTGGCCAAGCTGCGCAAGTAAGCGCGCCGTCCCTTCACGGGCCGCCCCAGGGCGGCCCTTTTCATTCCGCCATCCCAGGAGCTACGCAATGAAGATCCTCATGCTGCACGGCATCAACCACAACATGTTCGGCAAGCGCGACCCGAAGCAGTACGGGACCGTCACGCTCGCGCAGATCGACGAGCAGCTGCGCGCACTCGGCCGGGAGCTGGGCGCAGAAATCGAGAGCTTCCAGACCAACAGCGAAGGCGAGATGGCCGAGCGCATCCACCAGGGATACGCCGAAGGCGTGGACGCGGTGCTCATCAACGCCGGCGCCTGGACGCACTACAGCTACGGCATCCGGGATGCGCTGGCCATCCTCACCTGCCCGATCGTGGAGCTGCACATGTCCAACATCCACGCGCGCGAGGCCTTCCGCCATCAGTCCGTGTTCGCCGAGATCGTGCGCGGGCAGATCTGCGGCTTCGGCGTGGACAGCTACCTGCTGGCGCTGCGGGCAGCGGTGTCTGCCGTTGAGCAAGCACGGGCCGATTGAGGTGTTTTCGCCCGAGGCAAGGGCCGGTACTGAGCTTCGCGCACAGCGCATCCAGGGCTTGCCGGGTACGAGGAGCGAGCGCGCAGGCATAGCGCTGGTACTCGCTGCCACCGCCTGCTTCGCAGGGCTGGACAGCACAGCCAAGGCTGTAGGTGCCGCCGTGCCCGTGCTGATGGCGATGTGGTTTCGCTACCTGCTGCAGGCCATGGCCACCGGCGCGCTGGTGATCGCGCGGCGCGGCCCCGGAGCCTTCGCCACGCGCCATCCCATCCTCCACGTGCTGCGCGGGGTGCTGTTCACCAGCGCCGGGGCCATGGCTTTCCTGAGCCTGCGCTGGCTGCCCGTGGGCGAGTTCACCGCGCTGCAGATGCTCACGCCGCTGCTGGTCACGCTCTTGGCCGCCACGCAGCTGGGCGAGCGCGTGTCGACGCTGCGCTGGGCACTGGTAGCCGGCAGCTTTGGTGGCGCACTGCTCGTCATCCAGCCTGATGCGCGGGACATCAAATGGGCGATGCTGCTGCCCCTGGCATTGGTCGGTGTCAACGCGGCGTACCAGGTTCTCACAAGCGTCCTGGTCCGCGAGGACGAACCGGGCACGCTGCAACTGTGGACGGGCATCGTGGCCACGGTGCTGACCACGATGGCACTGCCCTGGGCCGGTGAATGGCCAGCACAACGGTCCCTTTGGGCGCTGCTGGGGCTCATGGCTGTGTTCAGCACGCTGGGACACGCCCTGCTCACGCAGGCCTACCGGCACGCCAGCGCCTCCACCCTGACCCCTTTTCTGTACGCGCAGGTTGGCTTCGCCACGCTGGCGGGCTGGCTGGTGTTCGGTCACAAGCCCGACTTCTGGACGCTGCTTGGCATCGTCGTGATTGCCGGTTGTGGGGCTGCCGGGACATGGCGCGCGGCACGCGCCTGAGCCCCCGAGATGGCAAGCCTGGCGGGCCGGCTGCTGGGGGCAACGATGTCAAAGGCACCCCGGCAAGCCCATCGCCTCCGATCCGGAATCCGCATCTGCGCGCGCGCTGGGTGTCTGGCGCCGGGCGTCACGGCCTCGCGTCCTTCGTGCCCCGGCGTCACGCCGCGGTTACCGCTTGCTCGTGGCGCGGTGGTTCCAGTCGCCGCAGAGGTCGTAGACGGAAATGGTGCGGCCTGGACCACCGCACGGCCGTTCGCCATGTGTGCTCGCCACGCGCCGCGTCGGGCATGGCCTCGCCCGGTTGCCGTGGCGGTGCCCATTGGCCACGAGCTCGTGAGCAGGCATGGCCGCACGTCCGCCGTGCGATGGAACACTGCAAGGGAACGGTTCAGACCGATCAGCTCGAGCTGCTGAACACCGATGCACGCAAGGGTGAAGCCCGACTGCTTCGTATCCGTGTACCGCATCCGGGCTGAGCGAGGGGCCTGCCAGTGGCCATGCGAGGCCCGCTCGGAAGAGCCCGCGTTCAGGCGGCGGCAACGCCGCTGCCGGCTCAGGCGACCAGGGCCCTCAGCGCGTCCGGCGTTGTCGTGGGCAGGCCGAAGAATTCCAGATAGGCGGGAATCTGCTCGAAGAGCATGTCGGCGCCGCCCTGGACGCGGGCTCCGCGCTCCTGCGCTGCGCGCAGGAAGGCCGTGAGTTCCTTGCTGTGCACGACATCGCACACGAAAGTGCCCGGCGCGATGCGATCCACCTCCAGCGGCATTGCGTCACCTGGGCTCATGCCCATGGGCGTGGCGTTGACGACGAGGTCATGGTCCGCAGGGTCCCTCGACCCCGTGCTCACTTTGACACCTGGGCAGTGCGCCCTGATGCGTCCGGCCAGTGCCTCGGCAGCCTCGCTCCGGGTGTCAAAGAGGCTGATGGCCACGGCACCCGCGGCCGCCAGCGACGCGGCGATGGCCGAGCCCACGCCGCCCGCGCCCACCACCAGCACCCGTGCGCCGGGCACGCGCAGGCCCTGGCGCTGCACCGCGCGCACGAAGCCGATGCCGTCGAACATGTCGCCTTCGAGCTTGCCGTCGGCCGTGAGCCGCACCGCGTTGCAGGCGCCGGCGATGCGGGCAGCCGGCAGCACGCTGTCGAGCTGCTGCAGCACGCTGATCTTGTGCGGCATGGTGATGACGGCGCCGCGCAGGTTGCGCAGCGCGAACAAGGCGCGCAGCATGGCCCCGAAGGGCTCGGCTTCGCAGGCCATCGGCACCAGCACCGCGTTGATGCCGGCGCGCTCGAAGTACGGGTTGTAGATGGACGGCGACTTGAAGGTGTGCGTCGGGAAGCCGATGTGGGCGATCAGCTCGGTGGATCCGTTGATCATGGAAGGTGCTTTCAGGATTCGTGCAATGGGTGGCGTTCAGGCCCGAGCCCAGGCCTGGCGCAGGAACTCGGCGCTGTGCCGCATGGCGCCCACCGGTTCGCCGATGACGCCGCATTCGCAGCTCAGCCGCCCGGCATAGCCCGCGCGCTTGAGGTTCCCGAAGAAGGTCGCGTAGTCATAGGAGCCGGTGCCCGGGTTCATGCGTCCGGTGTCGGCCAGGTGCACATGGGCCAGTTCGGCACCGTGTTCGGCCAGCGTGGCCAGCGGCTCGTGCTCCTCGTCTACGTGATAGAAGTCGGCGAGGCCCTTCACGTTGGCCAGGCCCGTGCACTGCGCGAAGCGCACGCCGTCGGCCACGTGGTTGCACTGGTTGGACTCCTTGCGGTTCAAGGGCTCGATGACCAGCGTGGCGCCGTCGGGCAGGGCCTGCGCCATCCAGCCCAGGGCCTGCACGAATTGCTCCTCGGCGCGCTGTGCGCTGAAGCCCTCGGGCACGTTGCGCGTCCAGCCGCTGCCGTACACCACGTGCGTCGCGCCGGCCAGGTCCATCAGCGCCGCCACGCGGTCGATGTAGGCGCGTGCGCGGCGCTCGTGGACCTCCGGACCCACCAGCCGCAGGTCGTGCGGAAACAGGTAGCTCATCACCGGCACCGGCAGAGGCAGCTCGCGCACCGTGGCCTTGGCCGCGGCGAACGCGGCATCGTCTTCGAGCTTCAGGGGCACGAGTTGCAGCTCGATGTAGTCGAGCCCGGCCGCCTGCATGGCCGCCGCCTTCTCGGGCGTGCCGCACCAGCCGATCTGGGGAATTTGGGAAGTCGTCATGTCGGATCGATGAAGAAGAGCTTGCGTGGCCGGACGCCACGGCGGGCATGTTCACTCATTCCATTGCTCATCGGTATGCTGCGATTCGTGCTATCACTGAGCATGAATCGTGGATAAATACCCGCAGCTGCAGGACCTGCGCCTGTTCTGCCTGGTCGTGCGACACGGCAGCTTCGTGGGTGCGGCACGGGAAGCGCGCGCATCGCAGACCTTGCTGAGCAAGCGCGTCGCGCTTTTGGAAAAGGCCCTGGGCGTCCAGCTGTTGAGCCGCACGACGCGCAAGGTGAGCATCACCGATGAAGGGCAAAAGGTGTTCGGGTGGGCGCAGCGGATCCTTGAAGACGTCGAAGGCATGCACGGCGACCTTGGTCGCGGTGCCGGTGAGCCGCACGGACCCTTGCGCATCGCATCAAGTGCCCGGCTTGGGCGCCAGATCGTGGCCCCGGCGCTGTCACTCATGAAGTCGCGCTACCCGGGCGTCGAGGTGTGGCTGGAGCTGATGGATCGCCGCGTCGACCTGATCGGCGAGGAGCTTCACGTTGACATCCGTGCCGGCGAGGTGGACGAGGCCAGCCTGATCGCGCACCCCATTGCCAGCAGCTCGCGCATCCTGTGCGCCGCGCCCGCCTACGTCGAGCGTCACGGCATGCCGCAGCGTCCTTCGGAGCTCACCGCGCACGACTGCGTGCTGCTGCGCGAGCGTGCCGAGCCATTCGGCACGTGGCGGCTGCTGGGACCGCGTGGTCCGGAGAACGTGAAGGTCAGCGGCACGCTGGCCTGCAACGACATCGATGTGGTGCTGCGCTGGGTGCACGATGGCCATGGCATCGTGATGAGCGCCGACTGGCTGTTGCGCGAAAGCCTTGCCAGCGGCAGCTTGGTGCGCGTGCTGCCCGAGTGGCGGCAGCCCGCGAACATCAATGCCGTCACGTCCACGCGGTCCTCGCAGTCGGCCAAGGTCAGGATCTTCCTGGAGTACCTGCGTGAAGCCGTGGCGCCTTGCTTTGCGCCGGCATGACCACCGCATGCGGCCCACGCTGCTCACAGCATGGGCTGTGGTCACTCGCGTGACCGGTTCATCTGCATGGAGAACGTGAAGCGGTCGGCCGGGTGGACCGAGACCGAGATCTCGAATGGCACGTCTGACGAGTCGAGGTAGCGGCGCACGATCTTGAGTGCCGGCGAGCCGGCCTCGGCCATCATCGGCTCGGCCAGTTCGCGCGGCAGGCTCATGGCGTTGACCTCCTGCTGGATGCAGGCGATGCGGCGGCCGTAATGCCGCTCGATGAGCGAGCTGATGAGCTCCTGCGGCGACTCGCGCACCAGCGCCGGCACGTCGGTGTACGACGCGTCGATATAGACGTCGGTCCAGCCGATGGGGCGGCTCTTCTTGCCGCCGTCCATGCGCTGGCTGCTGATGCGCAGCCAGCGCGTGCCGCCCGGGCAGCCCAGTTCCTTGGCCAGCGCCAGGTCAGCCACGATCTCCTGCACATCCCTCACCAGCCGCACGTGGGTGGCGCCGAACTGCGCGAGCTCATCCACGGTGGCGATGGACTGCGTGAAGCCCGGCGTGGGCCTGGAGGCCTCCACCCGCGTGCCCACGTTCTTGCGCCGCGAGATCAGCCCCAGCTCCTGCAACTCGTCCAGCGCCTTGCGCACCGTGTAGCGGCTCGCGCCATAGCGGTCGCACAGCTCGAATTCCGTGGGCAACAGCGAGCCGACGGGAAAACGTCCCCCGGCAATGCCTTCGGCCAGGTTGCGGGCCAAGTCTGTGTGTCGCGCCTTGTTCATGAGTCTCCAATCCTGCTTTGTCACCACTGCGGGTTTACCCGCATGGCGATTATGTTCGAACAAATTACCATTCATATGTCCGAACATACAGATATGTTCGAAGTTTGTCAACATATCAGCAGACCCCGACATGACCTCCTCCTTTGCTCCCGCCGCCAGCACCGTCGTCGACTCGATCCTGTTCCGTGATGCCTTCGGCACGCAGCGCATGCGAGACGTGTTTTCCGACCGCGCGCTGATCCAGCGCTACATCGAGGTGGAAGTGGCGCTGGCGCGCGCCGAGGCGCGCTGCGGCGTCATTCCGGCAGAGGCGGCCGAGGTGATCGCGCGCGAGTCGCGTCTGGAGCGCATCGACTTCGACCACATGCGCCACGAGACCGACATCGTGGGCTACCCCATCCTGCCGCTGGTGCACCAGCTGGTGGAGATGTGCGGCGAGGCCGGGCGCTACATCCACTGGGGCGCCACCACGCAGGACATCATGGACACGGCCAACGTGCTGCAGGTGCGCGAGGCCTTGGACGTGGTCGATGCCGACATCACGGAGCTGCGCCGCATCCTGGCCGACCTGTCCAGGAAGCACCGCGACACGCCCATGGCCGGCCGCACCCACCTGCAGCAGGCGCTGCCGGTGACCTTCGGCTACAAGACCGCGATCTGGCTGGCGATGTTCGACCGCCACCAGGAGCGCCTGGCCGAGCTGAAGAAGCGCGTGCTGGTGGTGGAGTTCGCCGGCGCCGCGGGCACGCTGGCGTCGCTCGGCACCAAGGGCTTCGAGGTGCAGCAGGCGCTGGCCGAGGAACTGGGCCTGGGTGTCCCCGCAACCACCTGGCACGTGGCGCGCGACGGCTTCGCCGAGGCCGTGAACCTGCTGGCGCTCATCACCGGCTCACTGGGAAAGATCGCGCTGGACATCATGATCATGGCCTCGACCGAGTACGCCGAGGTCTACGAGCCCTTCGTCAAGGGCCGGGGCGCCAGCAGCACCATGCCGCAGAAGCGCAACCCCATCTCCAGCGAGCTGATGCTGGCGGCCTCCAAGGCCGTGCGCCAGCACGCCGGGCTGATGGTGGACGCCATGATCCAGGACTTCGAGCGCGCCACCGGCCCCTGGCACGCCGAGTGGATCGCAATGCCCGAGAGCTTCATCCTCACCGCGGGCGCGCTGCACCAGGCCAAGTTCGCGCTGGGCGGTCTGATCGTGGATACCGACCGCATGCGCCACAACCTCGGCATCAGCCGTGGCCTGATCGTGGCCGAGGCCGTGATGATGGGCCTGGCGCCGGCCATCGGCCGCCAGCAGGCGCATGACGTGGTCTACGACGCCTGCCGCACCGCCAACGACACCGGCTGCTCGCTCTCCGACGCGCTGGCCGCGCTGCCGGCCGTCACGCAGCACTTCGACCGGGCCGCCATTGACCGCCTGACCGACCCGGCCAACTACCTGGGCCTGGCGCCGCAGATGGTGGACCGCGCGCTGGCGCTGTCGGCCCAGGCCGGCGCCTGAACCCCGTCTCCGTAGCAAGGATTCCATCATGACTGATCACGCCACCGACGTGGCGCCGGCCACGCCTGCGCCGGCTGCGAAGCGGCTGCCCTGGTACCGCAAGCTCGGCATGCAGGTGCTGCTGTCGCTGGTGCTGGGCATCGCGTTCGGCTTCGTGTTTCCGAAGTACGCCTCGCAACTGAAGCTGCTGGGCGACATGTTCCTGTCGCTGATCAAGGCAGGCGTCGCGCCGCTGGTGTTCCTCACCATCGTGCACGGCATCGCCTCGGCCGGCGACGTCAAGAGCGCGGGCCGGGTCGGCTGGCGCGCCATTGTCTACTTCGAGGTGATCTCCACCATCGCGCTGATGGTGGGCCTGTTCGCCGGCAACCTGCTGCAGATCGGCCAGGGCATGACCACGGTGGCCGCGGGCGCCGCGCCCGCGGCGGCCAAGGCCGCGGCGCCGCAGGGCTTCCTGGAGTTCATGGCGCACATCGTGCCGGACAACTTCGTGGGCGCCTTCGCCAAGGGCGAGCTGCTGCAGGTGGTGGTGCTGGCGGTGATGGTGGGCATTGGCATCCTGGCCATACCCGAGCAGCGCCGCGCGTCCATCAACAACGGCCTGGACCAGATCTCCGAGGTACTGTTCTCCTTCATCAACCTGGTGATGAAGCTCGCACCCATCGGCACCTTCGGCGCCGTCGCCTACTCGGTGGGCAGCAACGGCACGGCCGTGCTCATCGCGCTGGCGCAGCTGGTGCTGAGCTTCTACGCGCTGGTGGCGGTTTTCATCGCCGTGGTGCTGGGGCTGGTGGCCAGGCTCGCGGGCTTCAGCCTGTGGCGCTTCCTGCGCTACATCAAGGACGAGATCCTGATCGTGCTGGGCACGGCGTCGTCGGAGAGTGCGCTGCCGCGCCTGCTGATCAAGCTGGAGCGCCTGGGCTGCGCCAAGCAGACCGTCGGCCTGGTGCTGCCCACGGGCTACGCCTTCAACCTGGACGGCACCTCGCTGTTCATGTCGATGGGTGTGATGTTCATCTCGCATGCCTACGGCGTGCCGCTGTCGCTGGACCAGCAGATCGGCATCCTGCTGCTGATGCTGCTGACCTCCAAGGGCGCGGCCACGGTCTCGGGCGGCTCGTTCGTGGTGTTCGCCGCCACGGTCACCTCCACCGGCATCCTGCCCGTCGAGGGGCTGGCGGTGATCTTCGGCATCTACCGCTTCCTGTCCATGGCCATCGCACTGTGCAACACCGTGGGCAACAGCGTGGCGACCGTCGTGGTGGCCAAGTGGGCACGGACCTTCGACGCCCAGGCCGCCGAGCGCCACCTCTACCCCGAGCGCTACCCGCAGACCGCCCAAGCCGATGAGGCCCTGGCCGACGGCAACCTGCTGGGCGAGGACGCCAACGAGGCCAACCCGCATCCGACGGGGATCCCGATGGCGCGCGCGCACTGAAGCACCGCGACACGCGGCATGCCAGTAGTCGGCGTGCCGCGCTCATGCGGAACTGACCCCGCCTGGCCGGCACCTGCCGCACGTGTGCCGCCAGTCAGCCCCATGACTTCCCAAGGAGACAACCCATGAAGACATTCAAGATCGCCTGCGCCGCCGCTGCGCTGTTGGGCACCCAGCTGGTGCAGGCGCAGGCCTGGCCCGCCAAGCCCATCACTTGGATCGTGCCTTTCTCTGCCGGCGGCCCCACCGACGCCATGGCGCGCGACATCGCCGACAAGGTCACGAAGCAGATCGGCCAGCAGATCATCATCGAGAACGTCGGCGGCGCCGGCGGCACCATCGGCGCGGGCAAGGCCGCCAAGGCCGCGCCCGACGGCTACACCTTCCTGGTCGGCCACCTGGGCTACATGGGCGCCGCGCCGGCGCTGTACAAGAAGCTCACCTACGACCCGGTCAAGAGCTTCGACCCGGTGTTCCGCTTCCCGGACACGCCGCTGGTGCTGCTGGTGCCCAAGAGCTCACCCTACAAGACCGCGGCCGACCTGATCGCCGCGGCCAAGGCCAAGCCGGGCAACCTCAACTTCGGCAACGCCGGCGTGGGATCGAGCTCGCACCTCGTGGCCGCGCTGTTCGAATCGAAGGCCGGCATCGACGTCACGCCCGTGCCCTACAAGGGCGTGGCGCCGGCGATGAACGACCTAATCGCCGGCCAGGTGGACGCCATGTTCGACCAGACCAACACGGCGTTGCCGCAGGTCTCGGGCGGGCGGCTCAACGCCATCGCGCTGACCTCGCCCACGCCCATGCCGCAATACCCGGGCGTGCCCACGCTCGGCGAGAAGACGTTGCCCGGCTTCGAAGCCTCGACCTGGTACGGCCTGTACGCGCCCAAGGGCACGCCCAAGGACGTCGTGCAGAAAATGCACCAAGCCTACATGAAGGCCATGGGCGACAAGGAGTGGACGAAGAAGATGGCCGACCAGGGCATCAAGCTGCTGCCCGAGGCCCAGTACGCGCCGCAGGCTTTCGCCCAGCACACGGCAGCCGAGGTGGAGCGCTGGCGCAAGGTCGCCGCCGATGCCAACATCCAGGCGGACTGACCCGCCATGGCCGCCATCGCGCAGGAGGACCTGGCCTGCAGCATCGCCGAGGCGCTGCAGTTCGTCAGCCACCACCATCCGGCGGACTTCGTGCAGGCGCTGCGCCGTGCCCACGCCGCGGAGACGCACCCGCCGGCCCGCGCGGCCATCGAGCAGCTGCTGGTCAACAGCCGCCTCAGCGCCCTCGGCCGGCGGCCGCTGTGCCAGGACACCGGGGTGGCGCAGGTCTTCGTGCGCAAGGGTTGCGGCGTGCAGCTCTTCCGCCGTGACGGCGCGCCGCCGCGCAGCCTGCAGGCGGTCGCCGACGAGGCGGTGCGCCGCGCCTATTGCGACCCCGCCAACCCGCTGCGGGCCACGATGGTCAGCGACCCGCTGGGACGGCGCCTGAACACCCGCGACAACACACCGGCCGTCGTCCACTGCGAGCTGGTGGCGGGCAGCGAGCTGGAGGTCCTCGTCGTCGCCAAGGGCGGCGGGGGCGACGTGAAGGCGCGCTTTGCCACGCTCAATCCCAGCGACAGCGTCGCCGACTGGGTGCTGCAGCAACTGCCCGGCATGGGGGCAGGCTGGTGCCCGCCCGGCATCCTCGGGCTGGGCATCGGCGGCACGCCAGAGCAGGCCATGCTGCTGGCCAAGCTCTCGCTGTTCGAGCCGATCGACATCCAGGAACTGCGCGCCCGCGGCGCCGGCCATCCCGAGGAGGCGCTGCGGCTGGACCTGTACGAGCGCGTCAACCGGCTGGGCATCGGCGCGCAGGGACTCGGCGGCCTGAGCACGGTGCTGGACGTGAAGCTGAAGACGGCGCCGTGCCACGCCGCCACCATCCCCGTGGCCCTGATCCCGAACTGCGCCGCCACGCGCTACCTGCGGCTGAAGCTCGATGGCTCGGGACCTGCCCGCATCGAGATGCCGTCACCGGCGCTGTGGGACGGCATCCCCGACCGGTTCGACGTGCCCGATGCCGTGCGGGTCAACCTGGACAGCCTGGAGCGGGCCGACGTCGCCCGCTGGCGCATCGGCCAGACGCTGCTGCTGTCGGGCAAGGTGCTGACCGCACGCGACGCGGCCCACAAGCGCCTGGTGGACCTGCTGCAGCGCGGCGAGCCGCTGCCCGTGGAGCTGCGCGGCCGCGTCGTCTACTACGTCGGCCCGGTGGACGCGGTGGGGGACGAGGCGGTCGGACCGGCTGGGCCGACCACGGCCACGCGCATGGACAAGTTCGTGGAGCCGTTGCTGCAGCACACGGGGCTGCTGGCCATGATCGGCAAGGCCGAGCGCGGGCCCGATGCCGTGGCATCGATCGTGCGCCACGGCGCGGCGTATCTCGCGGCCACGGGCGGCGCGGCCTACTTGCTGTCCAAGGCGATCCGCAGCGCGCGGGTCGTGGCCTTCGAAGACCTGGGCATGGAGGCCATCCACGAGTTCGAGCTGGCGGACTTCCCGGTGACGGTGGCCGTGGACAGCACGGGTGAGACGATCTACCGGCATCTGACTACGCCTGTGTGGCTCAAGCCGGCTTGAGCCATCAACAGGTGCGACAGCGCTCGTGTACGTCATTGGCGTTCCAGCCGCATCTGCTTCTGCGCGGCCGTCGCAGCACCAGGCAAGCTCAATTTCCAACGGGTGCGGCACGCACCAAGCACAAGCGGCTCGTTGAGTGGGATGCCGGCTTCTTCAACGTACGGTGGCAGGTCGGTCTGGCCGGATACGGTCCATGCGATCCATGGTCTGGATCAGCCGCCCAGGCACGCTCCGTTCGCATCGTCAAAGACAGTAGATATCCACCATCGTCGGGATGTAGTCGTTCTGCAATTGCGTGCGGCGCCGGCCGATGCGCCAAGCGTCGTCTTCAAACCTGAACTCGTACTGTGAAAGGCCGAACAGGACATGGGCCTGCCGCGCGGCGGGCAGAAAGACATGGCAGGTCCAGGCCGAGCGCATCGAGAAACGGTCGACCGACGCTTCGCGCCCGGGGGAGGGCTCCAGCAGCGTGTAGCCGATGACATGCACGGTGCGCGGCAGTGGCACCGACGACGGTGAGCGCTGCGTGCGGATGCGCATGACCCGGTCTTCCAGGCCGGCGCGGCTGGCGTAGTAGATGTGCGAGAGCTCGCGCTGCGGGTCGCTGGTCAGTTTCTCCTCGGTTCGCCACATCGGCACCCAGTATTCGCACTGCGCGCTGTAGAGGTTGAGCCAGTCATCCCAGCGGCGCTCGTCCAGGCAGGCCGCTTCCTGCGCCAGCAGGAGCCGTCCGAGCTTGTCGAGATCCTCGTCGTCGTGCCTCATGCCCGGTTCTCCTCGGAAGTCGCAGGATGCGCGTGGGCCGTGAGCCCCGCCTCGCCCACACGCATCAGGCGGGCCCACTCACGGTACGCGCTGTGGAAGCACACCTCGTTTTGCATCCGGAATCCGCCCTTGACGCTGAGGGTGGGCCGGAATCCCAGTGACCTGGCCTCGGCATTGGCACCGGGCTGCAGGGCCGCCATGCCACGCGCAAAACCCTGCAGGTAGCCCAGCTCGGGCTGGTTGCCCTGCTGGCAATCCTCGTAGATGACGGTGTCGTCGGAGGTTGCGAAGCCGCTGGGATTGAAGAAGTCCTCGAACTGGCGCAGCCGCCATGCCCGCTGCGTGTCCGACTCGCCAATGGGCGCCATGCAGTACACGCGCATCTCCGTGAGATCCGGCGCCAGCGGGCGGAAGGTGCGCAGGATCAATGAGGTCGAGTCGGCGATCTGCAGGTTCGGAAAGACGTTGACATTGCGCAGCTTGAGCATCCACTGCGCACGCGTGGCGCCCACGCGCTGCACCAGGCGATCGAGCTCCGGGTAGAGCGGGCGCTTCTCCGGCTGGGGCTGGTCCAGCCAGATCGCGGCATGCCCGTTGGGAAAGACAAAGGAGCCGCCTTGCTGCTTGAGGCGCTGGCTCCAGTCGAATTGCTTGGCATCCGTGTGCCCCGCGTTCTGCGCCTCGCGCCGCTGCACGACTTCCATGAAGGCGGCGTGCGTGGACGTGAGGTGGTAGAAGTCCAGGCCGTTGTCCATCTGCAGCTTCCAGTTGCCACGGAAGGTGTAGATGGAGCGACCGGGAACGAACTCCATGCCACGCTCGCCTTGCTCCAGCGCCAGGTCCAGCAGGGGCCGCACGGCTCCCAGGAACTCCTCCAGGGGTGGAACACCAGGGTTGAGGCTGCCGAAGATCAGCCCCTTGTACTGCTCCAGCCGGGGCAGCGGCAGCAGGTCGTGCGAATCCTGGTCGAAGGCCCGGGTGTAGGCCCCGTGCTCGGCATCCTTGACCTGCACGTTGCGGCCCGATGAGTCGTAGGCCCAGCCGTGATAGGGACAGACGTGGTGGCGCCGGTGGCCGGTGTCCAGGCGGCTCAGCAGCGCTCCCTTGTGCCTGCAGGCGTTGATGAAGCCGCGAACCACGCCGGTATCGTCGCGTGTCACGAGCACAGGCGTGCGGCCGATATGGCCAGTGACGAAGTCATGCGGTTTCGCCAGCTGTGATTCCAGCCCCAGGAATATCCAGGTCTTCTCGAAGATGTGCCGCTGCTCACGCTCGAACAGCTTCGCATCGGAATAGATGCTGGCGTGCACCCTGAACGCTCCGTCTGCCGGCCGGTCATCGACGTAGGCGGCAACCCAGTCGTCGTGCATGTTGCTTGTCTCCTCAGTGCTTTGATGCGCGCCTGACATTTCGGAAGGGCAGGCTCAACCCATCCACACGTTGACGTTCTTGGTCTGCGTGAACTCGAACAGCTCGTCCTTCGACTCCTCCCGGCCCATCCCCGAGTTCTTGTAGCCGCCGAAAGGCGCACCAAGGAAGTGCTGGGAGCAGTCGTTGATCCAGACGTAGCCGGCCTGCAGCGCCGCGGCCATGCGGTGTGCGGTCAACAGGTCTCGCGTCCACACCGAACCCGTGAGGCCGTACTCGACGCCGTTGACGGCCTGGAGCATTTCCTGCTCATCGTGCCAACTCAGGACCGACAGCACGGGACCGAAGATTTCTTCCCGCGCGATCGTGTGCCGTGGTGTCACGCCGGCGAAGACCGTCGGTTCGATGAAGAAGCCCTGGGCCAGACGCGGGTCCGCCGGGTGCTGTCCGCCATGCGCCAACTCCGCGCCCTCGCGCCGGGCAGAGTCGATGAAGCCCAGCGTGCGCTCGTACTGGGTTTGGTTGATCAAGGCACCCATGGTGGTGCGCAGATCGGTCGCGATGCCCGGCGTGTGCCGCTGCTTCAACCGCTCCACGAGCGCCTGCACGAAGCGGTCATGGATCGATGCATGCACGAAGAGCCGGCTGGTGGAGCCGCAGGACTGGCCGCACCAGGTGAAGTTCATGCCCCGCACGGCGCCATCGACCGCACGTTCGAAGTCGGCGTCGGGAAACACGATCATCGCGTTCTTGCCGCCGAGCTCCAGCAGCGAGCGCTTCATGGTGTCGGCGGCGCCGCGCAGCACGGCCTTGCCGGCACCCACGCTGCCGATGAGCGCCACGGCAGCAACGTCCGGGTGCCGCACGAGCGCAGCACCCGTCTCGCGGCCACCGGTCGCGCAATTGAGCACTCCAGGCGGGAAGACGCCGTGCAGCAGCTCCATCAGGCGAATCGTGGACAGCGGTGCCTGCTCGGGCGGCTTGATGACCACCGTGTTGCCCGCGGCCAGCGGCGCGGCGATCTTGCCGGCGGCAAACATGAACGGGTGGTTGAACGGGAAGATGCGGGCCACGACCCCGACCGGTTCGCGCAGCGTGTAGTTGAGCGAGCCGTTGGCCGTCGGAATGGTTTCGCCCTTGACTTCCAGCACCAGGCCGGCGAAATACTCCAGTTGTGTGGCGGCTATCTCTGCGTCAGCGAGCATCGCCTTGACGGGATTGCCGCAGTCGGCGGCGTCGATCAGCGCCAGGTCACGGGCATGCGAGCGGATGCGATGCGCAGCTTCACGCAGGCAGCGCGCGCGCTCCAGCGGCGGCGTGCGTGCCCAGGATGCGAGCGCCTGGTTGGCGGCTTGCACCGCGGCATCGACGGCGGCATCGTCGGCTTGCGCGACCTCGGCAAGCAACTGTCCCGTGGACGGGTTGATGCTCTGCAGTGTTCGGCCCGCATCCGAGTCGTGCCATTGACCACCCCAATACAACCCGCTGGAGTGCGGCAGCAGCTCGGGCACCAATGCGCTCAGGTCCTGGCTGTCAGGGACAGTGGGTCGTGCAACGTCCATGTTGGCGATTTCTGGTGTGGTCATTGGTCGTCTTCCTGCGAGCGGGTCATGCCTGAGGACATGGAGGGGCTGTACCCCGGCGTCACGTGCACGTCGAGCACGACGCAGGCACCGCCGCGCACCGCCTCCACGGCGGGCGCCATGGCGGCATCCAGCTCGTCCGGGCGCGCCACCGGTCCGATGCCCAGGAGCCCCTGGCCGCGGGCAATGGTGGCCAGATCCGGCTCCGGATCGGAGATGCGCTGGCCGATCCAGCGGTTCTCCACGGGACGGTTGCGGTCTCGGGCCACGCGCTCCTGGTGCAGCTCGTCGTTGAAGAAGGAGCGGTTGTTGCAGACCACGGTCAACAACGGTATGCCAGCGTTGGCCGCGGTCCAGAAGGCGCTTACGCCCATCATGTAGTCGCCGTCGCCGATCACGGCCACCGGCAGGCGGTTACTGCCCTTGAGCGCCAAGGCGGCTCCAACCGCCATCCCAGGCCCGGAGCCGATGCCGCCGCCACCGTCGTAGCCCAGGTAGTCCAGAGGATCCTCGAAATCCCACATGTCGCCGGACCAGCCCAGGGGCAGGCGGATCAGGCAGGGTTGGCAGCCGCTGGTGGCGCGCTTGAGCGCCTCGGCCATCATGGCAATGCTGATCGTGCCATCCCCGGCCGGTGCGGCGGCTTTCACCTTGGGTGAGGGCGACGGGTGCTGGCCGCTGCGCGGCCGGATGGCCTGGTTCAGCAGCCGGACCGTGGGTTCGGGCTCCGAAAGCAGGAACAGGTCCACCGGTGGCAGGCCCTGGTGGTCCTGGCTCCAGCCGTTGTGGCTGTAGTGGTCCACGGACACCTGGATGACACGGCTTTGCACCGGCTGGCTGCCCCAGGCCGCCTTGAGCGTGCCACCCAGATCCCACCAGTCCAAGCTGAGTACCACGTCGGCGTCGCGCAGCACTGCGGCAGAGGCATCGGACAAGAAGAACCCGGGCGGGGCCGCATGCAGCTCATGCGCGGTCGGGAAGGCCGCACCCAGCTTCAGATCCGTGAGCACTCTGGCGCCGAGCGCTTCGGCCAGCGCCACGCGCTCCTCCCAAGCCTCCTTGTCGCGCGACACTCGGCCCATGAGGATGACGGGCCGCTGGGCCTGCATGAGCCATTGCGCGGCCTGATCGATGAGCTCCTGGGCCGGGCGTGCCGGTGGCGGCGCCAGGTAACGCTTCGGATCGGGCAGCTCGGGCACCGACGACAGCCGGGTCTCCTGCAGCGTCGCGTCGAAGCAGACGTAGACCGGCCCTTGTGGTGCCGTCGTGGCGATCTGGCGAGCCCTGAGCAGCGCCTCGTGCGATGCTCCCACCGACGCGGGCTGCGCGTCCCACTTGATGAAGTGGCGCACCAGCGCACCCTGGTCCTGCGCCGTGTGCAGCCAGTCGATCCACGGCCTGCGCTTGGCAGCGTCCACCGGACCGGTGGCCCCGAGCACGATGACGGGCACACGGTCGGCCCAGGCGTTGTAGATAGCCATGGACGCATGCATCAGCCCCACGTTGCTGTGCACGAACGCGGCCAGCGGTCGGCTCGCGACCTTGGCATACCCGTGCGCAATCGCCACTGCATGCTCCTCATGCAGCACCACCAGCATCTGCGGGCGCTCGTTGCCGAGGTGGTTCACCAGGCTGTCGTGCAGGCCGCGGAAACTGGAGCCGGGGTTGAGGACCACATAGGGGATGTCCAGCGCCCGGATCATCGCGGCGATCGAATCGCTGGCCCAGAGTTCGTTGCTTGGCTGCGACGGTACCGGCATGTCGCGGCGCACGGCCGCATCGGATGGGTTGTTCATGGAAGCGCTCGTTGGTGGAAGGGGCGAGTGGTGTTGCGCACTTCAGTCCGCACGAATACCGGCATCCTTGATGACCTTGCTCCAGCGGGCGAAGTCAGAGGCCACCAGCTTGCTCATTTCGGTGGGCGAACTGGTCAGCGGCTCGATGCCCTGCTCGGCCAGCTTCTCGACGACGTCTGGCATGGCCATGACCTTGCGCACATCCCGGTTGATGCGCTCGATGACATCGCCAGGTGTGCGCGCTGGAGCCGCCAAGCCGAGCCAGATGTCGCTTTCGTAGCCGGGCACGCCGGCTTCAGCAACGGTAGGCACGTCCGGCAGCGCACGCACGCGCTTGGTCCCCGCCACGGCCAGTGCCTTGAGCTTGCCGCTGCGCAAGTGCGGCAAGAGGGAGTTGATGGCGCCAAACATCAGGTCGACCTGTCCGCCAATGAGGTCGGTGATGGCCGGGGCTGCGCCCTTGTACGGCACGTGCACGATGTCCGTCTTCGTCATGGACTTGAAAAGCTCGGCCGAGAGGTGCTGGGGCGTTCCGACCCCGGACGACGCATAGGACAGGCCACCGGGCTTGCTGCGCGCCAGCGCAATGAGTTCCTGAAGGCTCTTGACGTCGAGCGTGGAGCGCACGACAAGCACGACGGGCACCGTGCCGAGCAACGAGACGGGATCAAGGTCCTTTTGCGGGTTGATCGGCATCCTGGAGTACAGCGCCGCATTCATCGACATCACGTTGTTCGCGGCGATCAGCAGCGTCGTGCCATCCGCAGGCGACTTGGCCACGAACTCCGCGCCGATGTTGCCCGAGGCACCTGCCTTGTTCTCCACGATCACGGTCTGGCCCCAGATCTCCCCGAGCTTTTGTGCCAGCACGCGCGCCAGCACATCGTTGCTTCCCCCGGCCGTGAAGGGCACCACGATGCGAACCTGCTTGGCGGCTGCGGTTTGGGCGAGACTGGGTACTGCTGCGGCCATTGCGGCCGTCCCCAAGGCAGCCAGGGCAAATCGACGGGGTAGCTTCATCATGTCTCCAGCGGTGTTGTAGGAAAGGTCAGCCGTGGTGTGGCCAAGGGAAAAAGGCGCTTGCTTAACCATGCGGTAGGCAAAGCGCGCAATAGATGCTGCTGGAGCTTGGAGCTCCGATCAGCGATTCGCCACAATGCACCCGCCGCATCGCCCACGGCCAGCGCAGCGAGCGCAGTGCAGCGGCCATGGCTCACCGGGATTCGTTGCGGGACAGCAGAGTGCCGAATCCCGGCACACCATCGGTCACTGCAAACCTGCGCATGCAGTACCAGGCCACCGCCGTGTTGCTGGTGACGACCGGGCGGCCCAAGGCCTGTTCCAGCGGCCTGACGGCTTCGGCGGTCCTGACGGTCGTGCAACTCAAGACGTAGGCGTCTGCCTCGGAGCGGGCGTTGGCCAGTGCAAACGACTGCCATGCCTCGGGCGTGATGGCCATCATCTCGCGGCCTGTGCTGCAGTCCAGCCCGGCATTGCCCAGGACCTCGAACCCCCTGAGCTTGAAGAAGGCGGCCTCGCGCTCGTTCACCGCAGCCGTGTAGGGCGAAAGCATCATCACCTGGCGAGCCTGCAGCGCATGCAGTGCGCCTACCAGGGCCTGTGACGTCGCAACGGCAGGGAGCCCCGTTGCGCCCTTGATGCGCTCCAGGATCGAGGCCTCCAGTTCGGCGCTGTAGGTCGAGACCGCAGTGCAATGGAACACGATGAGATCGACACCGGCGTCCGCAAGCAGCGCGGAAGCTGGCTCGACGTCCCGCGCCATGCCCAGCAACGCCTCTTCAGAGCTGTCCACCAACTTCAACCTCGTGACGGCGATGCCGATGCTCTGCGGCAGCATCGCCCGCAGTTGCGGCTCGGCGGCCCGGTTCACGGAAGGCAACAGCAGTCCCACCCGGCCGCGCGACCCGTAGTCCAACAGAAGTGGTTTCATTGCGGCCTCGCCCAGCTCAATTCAACTTCAGGCCAAGTTCCTTGATCAGGGGTGCGTACTTGGCCGTCTCCTTGCGGATCGTCTCGTTCATCTCCTCCGGTGTCGTGCCGGCCATCTCGAACCCGAAGACCTTGAGCTGATCCTTGATGTCCTGCCGGCTCACCACTTCGACCACGTCCTTGTTGATCTTGTCGATGACGGGCCTGGGCGTGCCGGCAGGCGCGGACAGCGCATTCCACATCACGAGCTCATAGCCCTGGAGTCCGGCTTCCGCCAGCGTCGGGACGTCCGGCAGTGCGGCCGAACGCGTCGGCCCCGTCGTGGCCAGCGCACGGACCTTTCCGGTCTTGATGTGCGGCACGTTGGAGGCGATCCCGTCGAAGGCGACCTGGATGTCTCCGGAGAGCATGCCCTTGATCACTTCAGAGGCACCCCGGTACGGCACGTGAACCAGCTTCGTGCCGGTCTGTCGCGTGAACAGCTCGCCCGCCAGCTGCGTCGACGTCGTGCTCGATCCGTAGTTGATGCTGCCGGGGCTGGCCTTGGCCGCGGCCACCACGTCAGCCACGGACTTGAAGGGCGTCTTGTCGGTGGCCGTGACCACGAGCGACTGCTTCGCGACAATCGAAATCGAGGCGAAGTCCTTGATCGGGTCGTAGGGCAGCCGCGTATAGAGCGCCGGATTCATGGTGTACGTCGAATCCAGCGGCATGAACAGCGTGTAGCCGTCGGGTGCGGCATGCGCCACCTCCTGCGCGGCGATCAGGGTGTTGGCCCCGCCCTTGTTGTCCACGACCACGGGCTGGCCCCACTTCTCGGCCAGGCGCTGTGCGATGGCGCGACCCAGCACGTCGGCCGGCCCACCGGCAGGAAACGGGATGACGAGCCGCACCGGCTTTGTGGGATAGGCGGGCGACGGTTGCGCATGCGCCCCCGAGACCAGGCCGATGGCGGTCAGCACGGATGCGAGCAGCACGGTGCGCCGGGCAGCGCCGCGCAGCGGTCGGACGGTGTGCATGTAGTCTCCTGTGGGTAGGCCCTTGCGCCAGCCATGGAGCCGGCGCGGTGCTTTGTGAGCGCGTGTTCTAGAAGCCGTACAGCACTTCCGGATTGCGCACGAGGATCTGCTGGCGCTGCTGCTCGTCCGGGACCCAGGTCAGCATCTGGTCGAGCAGATCCGTGGTGTTGGGCATCTGTCCATTGAACGAAACGTGGGGCCAGTCGCTGGCCCAGACCAGGCGGTCGGGGCGTGCCGCAAGCAGCGCCTGGACGTAGGGCACCATGTCCTCGTAGGGGGGCGGCAAGTCCGACATGCGGTACCCGCAGGAAAGCTTGACCCAGCAGCGTCCCGTGTTCACCAGCCGCAGCAGGGCCTGGAAGCCGGGCTGCCCCAGGCCGTTACCCGGCCGCAGGGATCCCATGTGGTCGATCACCACGTCGGTGGGCAGCCCGCGCAGGGTCGATTCCATTTCGGCCAGCGGGGCGCGCCCCTGGTCGTCCATGACGTGCAACTGCACATGCCAGCCCAGCCGCGCGACGCGCGCGGCCAGGATGGGCATTTCGGCCAGCGGCACCGCTCCCGCGTGGCCGATGTTGTAGCGCACGCCGCGCACGCCGGCTTCGTGCATGCGGTCCAGTTCGGCGTCCGGGACATCGGCACGCAAGGCTGCGATGACCCGCGCCGGCCGGCCCATCTCGGCCACCGCATCGAGATGGCGCCGGTTATCGGTGCCGTAGCCACTGGGCTGCACCAGCACCAGGCGCTCGACACCCAGGATGTCGTGCAGCTTGCGCAGCGAGGCGGGCAGGGCCTCGGGCACGTCGAACGAGCGCGTGGGTGCCACGGGATACCGATCGGCCGGACCGTAGACGTGCACGTGGCAGTCGGTCGTCCCGGGCGGGCAGACCAGCTTGGGCTGGCGGGGCGAGGGGTCGGGAGGCTGGCACAGCGGAATCATGGTCGGCTTCTGCAATGAACGTGGAATGGGGGCCGTGGGCAGTGGCTTACTCGAAGATGCGGTCCTCGTGCAGGACCACCGGCACTTCCTTGTTCTTCTCGGAGTAGCCATCGAACGGCGCACCGTCGAGTCCGATTCGCGCCAGCACATCGCTGTCGGGGTCGATGTGCGCGCCGATGCGCAGCATCACCAGCGGCTCCATGTCTTCCTTGGCCTGGAACCAGTAGAAGGTGTTGGCCGGCAGCAGCACGCAGTCGTTCTTGCCCACCTCGCGCGTCTCACCGCGGGGTCCGTGGAACACGGCACCACCCTGCAGGATGACGAAGACGTGGTCCTCGTTGGAGTGGGCGTGGATCTCGTTCTCCCCGCCGCTGGCGTAGGTCTTGAGCACAACGTTCATGTAGCGCGACGCCCCCAGCACCTGGTTGGTTCGTCCCTGCTGGGGCAGCTTGGCCCGGATATGGAAGAAGCTGGGTTGCCCGGGGCGGGACAGGCGCTGCATCTCGTCGCGCCATTCGGCGGCGCTGTTGACGATGGGCGCAAAGGTCTGGGATTCCGTGGTAGTGCTCATGGTGTTGCCTTTTGATGTGGAGGAGTGAAAGGTCAGTCGACCTTGATGCCGGCCTCTTCGATGACTGGGCGCCAGCGAGCGGCTTCCGACGCCATGAAGCTGCGCAGCGCTTGCGGTGAACTGGGATCGGCCAGCAGGCCGGCGCTCTGGAGCTTTTCCTGCACGTCCTTGGCCTGCAGGGCCTGCACCAGCTCGCGGTTGAGCCTGGCGACGATGTCGGCGGGCGTGCCCTTGGGCGCCAGCAATGCCATCCACACGTCGATGTCCGGGACCTTGACGCCAGCGTCGGCCAGCGTTGGCACGCTCGCCAGTGCGGGGATCGACTTGGAGCTCAGGCGGGCCAGAGGGCGCAGCGTGCCCTTCTCGATGTGCGGCAGCGCCGAAGTGATGCCGTCGATCGTGAAGGTCACGTCGTTGGACAGCAGCCCTTGCGTCGTGCCCGAGCTGCCCTTGTAGGGCACCGAAACCACGTCCTTGCCCAGCGTGCGCTTGAGCAGTTCTCCGGAAAGCTGCGTGGTGAAGGTGCCGAAGCCGTAAGTGACCTTGGCCGGCGCCGCTTTCGCTTGTGCCACCAACTCCTGCATGGATTTCGGCCCAGCCTGGTTTGTGACCACCAACAACGGCGACACGGCCACCTTGCCGATGGGTTCGAAGTCCTTGACCGGGTCGTAGGGCAGCTTGGAGTACAGGTACTGGTTCATCACCAGCGTGTTGTCCACCGCCATCAGCAGCGTGTAGCCGTCAGCCGGTGCCTTGGCAACGGCATCGGCACCGATGATCGTGTTGCCTCCGGGCTTGTTGTCCACGACGATCGTCTGCCGCATCGACTCGCCCATGCGCTGGCTGACGACGCGGGCCAGCAGATCGGTGGGGCCGCCCGCCGGGAAAGGCACGACAAGCCTGACCGGCTTGCTCGGATAGTCGCGAGAACCCTGCGCCTGCGCACTGGCCACGATGCCGACGCATGACAGCGAAATGGCCAGCGCAACCGCGCCCTTGGTGGTCTGCATGGTGAAAGTCTCCTGGGTCATGTCTCGGTGCCGTGAATCGCTGCCACAAGCACCGCTTGTTGGAGTTGATTCTGGTCAACCCATGCAGGCGACTCAACGCGTCCACGGCTATTCGCCGTATCGGAAAAACGAATGTCGCGCTGGTTTTCCCTATAGCCCGGCCCGATAGGCGAGCCGCGACGCCAACCGTGGTCCGCCAGCGGCTGGAGAGATGCAGGAGGAAATACCGTTGCCCAGGCAGCTATGCCGGGGCGATGCCCGGTCAGAGCTCGCCCAGGCAGCGCTTGACCAGGGCGCGCAGCCACTTGTTGGCGGCATCCTGGTCGTAGCGCCGGTGCCAGACCTGGGTAACGGCCACGGTCGGGCTTTCGAAGGGCAGGGGGTGGACCTCGATGGCCTCTTGCCGCTGGCACATCCGTGCCAGGTCGTTCGGGATGATGGCCATGAGCTCGGTTTGCGGAATGATGCTCAGCAAGCCCAGGAAGTTGGGGACCGTGACGACGACGTTACGGTGAACGCCGAGCTCGGCCATCTTCATGTCGATCACCTCGTGGCTGCGGCCCTCGGTGCGGATGGCGACATGGGGTGCGCGTGCAAAGGACGTGGCGGTGAGCCAGCCGTCCTCGAGATGCGGGTTGTGTCGATTGACGATGCAGCTGAAGCCGCTGTTGCGCAGCAGTCGCTGCTGGAAGACGCCGGCCTCGTTGATGTCCGGGAAGTAGCCCACAGCCAGGTCCACGGTCCCCGACTCCAGGCCTTCCTCTACGCGCTCCGCAATGGGTGACATGGCCCGCAGTTTCGCGTTCGGCGCCTCGGCCCGCATGGCGTTGATGATCCGTGGAAGGTAAGCAGCCTGTGCCAGGTCGGTCATGCACAGCGTGAAGGTCTGGTTCGACTGCGCTGCGTTGAACGTGTGCCGCTGGAAAACCTCCAGGCGTGTGCGCGCCAGGATCTGCCTGACGGGCTCGGCGATGCTCAGTGCCCGCGGCGTGGGCTCCATCGTGTTCTTCACCCGAATGAACATCGGGTCGTCGAAGGCCTTGCGCAGCTTGGCCAGCGCGTTGCTCATCGAGGGCTGGCTGATGTCGAGCCGTTCGCTGGCCTTGGATACGCTGCGGGTTTCAAGCATCGCCTCAAAGACGAGAAGCAGGTTCAGGTCTTCTTCGTAGAGGTTCATGGCTCTTGCACGCGTGTACGTTCGGCTCTCGCCCGCGAACGAGAGGGGCAAGGAATTGCGGCCCTGGATGCCAGAGCCCCGGAGGGACAGACGGCCGGGCGTCAATCAGGGACGCTGGTTGTCCTCTTCCTGTGCCAAGTTGTTAATCATCAACAGCAGGACGCGCCGCGCGGTGGCCACGTCGACCTCGGGCACGCCTCGGGTCGCAATGGCATTCACCTCCTCGGCCAGGGGCACCAGCTGCCGCTTGAGCTTGCGCCCTTCCAGCGTCAGGAACACGTAGACGTTCTTGCGGTTGTCAGGGCGCTGCTCCAGCCGGACATAGCCCAGCGTCTCCATGGCGCGCAATGCCGTGAACGTCGTGGGCTCGGCCACACCGGCCTCGATGCTGAGCTCGCGCTTGGTCAGGCCATCGCGCTCCCACAGGATGCGCAGGAAGGTCCAGTGCCCCAGGGCCACGTCATGGCGCGCCAGGCGCTGCTGCAGCGCGCGCAGGAACGAGCGCGTGGCGTCCTTGACCAGGTGCGCCATGCGGTCCTGCGGCATGGCTTCGCGCCAGTGGCGCAGGATCCGGCTGGCGGCTTCGGTGTCTCTGGGGGCAGGGGCTTTGGGCACGGTAGCGACAGCAGGCATGGGCAAGGCGCTCATTCTCGCAAACCCACCTGGCGGCTCAGTTCCACGTCGCGGCCTTCCCGGGCCGAGGCCAGCAGCGCCAGGCAGATCTCCAGCGTGGCCCGCGCCCACGGCCCGTCGTGCAGCGGCTTGGCGCCGTGCAGCACCGCGTCCACCAACTCGTCGATCACCTCGAAGCGGGGCACCGCGGGTGCCGGCAGTTCGATGCGCTCGCGGCGGGTGTCGCCGTAGACCCAGACGGCGTCGGGCATGGGGCGCAGGTCACCGTGCTCGCAGCTCACGATCACCGGCCCGAAATGCTGGTGCGCCGGTGCTGCAGTGCCGGGTGCCGGCGGCTTCCAGGCCGGGCCGCCGTAGGTCGCGGCCGCCTTGAGCCGTGCCTCCTCCTCGGCCGACACCACGCTCGCAAGCTTGCGCCGGGCCTGGCCGTAGGTTCCACGATCCTTGGGGCTGCCCATTTCCCCAGTCCAGCCGCACCACTCGTCGCTGTCGAAGCGGCCATAGCCGCTGTAGGTCAGGCTGGCAAAGGCGCCGTCCTCGAACCACAGCAGGGCGGTGTAGGCCCCTTCGGTGGGCCGTGCCGGATCCCACTGGCCCATCACGGCGCGCACCCGCGTGGCGCGGCTGCCGGCCAGCAGCCGTACCACGTCCACCTGGTGCGCCGCCTGGCTGAATACCACGCCGCCGCCGGCCTCGGTTTGAAGCTCTTCCGGCCGGCGCGGCCGGTAGAGGAAGTCCGTGTAGTTCAGCGCCTGGATCATGCGCACCCGGCCCAGCCCGCCGGCGTCGATCATTTTCCGTGCGATCAGGTAAGGCGTGTCGAAGCTGTGGCAGTGCCCGACGATGAGGTGCACGCCAGCTTGGACGCAGGCCTGCACCATGTCGTCGCACTCGGGCAGCGTGATGGCCATGGGCTTCTCGACCAGCACGTGCTTGCCATGGGCTGCCGCAATGCGGGTGTGCGCGGCGTGGAACTGGTGCGGACTGGCAATGTAGATGGCGTCCACAGCGGAGTGCGCCGCCAGGGCCTCGACGTCCTCGAACACCGGGGCCTGGAAGTCCTGCGCGAACTGCGCGCGCGCAGCCTCGCGCGGGTCGCAGGCCGCGGCCAGCTCGATGCGGTCATCGGCCAGGAAGGTGGGCAGCATCAGCGAGAAGGCGCGGCCCAGGCCTGCCACCCCCAGCCGGAGCTTGCGAGCGGGCTGCGTGCTCACAGGTCGATCACCAGTTCGCCGCCCTTGCAGCGGGAGACGCAGATCATGATCTGGCTTTCCAGTTCCTCGGGCATGAGCACCATGTCGCGGTGGTCCGCCTCGCCTGAGACCAGCTTGGTGCGGCAAGTGCCGCAGGTGCCGCTCTCGCAGGAGGACGGCACGTTGCAACCATGATCGCGCAGCACCGAGAGGATCGTCTTGCCCACGGGCACCTCGAAGTGCTGTCCGGTCTTGGCCACCGTGACGGTGAAGGGCTTGTCGTCGGGGCGCACGCCGCCGCCCTCGTTGAAGCTTTCGAAATGCACGTTCTTGCTCGACCAGTGCCCGGCCATGTCGCGCACCGCGTCCATCAGGCCGCGCGGACCGCAGCAGTAGACGTGGGCGCCCGGGGCGGGGCGCTCCAGTACCGGCCAGAGGTCCAGCGAGTTCGCCGGGTCGCCATGGTCATGGTGGATCACGACCTTGCCCTTGTACTCGGGCGCGCCCAGCTCTTCCAGGAACGCCGTGGTCTCGGGCGAGCGGCTAAGGTAGTAGAGCTTCCACGGCGCCGGGGGCAGTTCGCCGAAGCTGCGGATCATCGACAGGATGGGCGTGATGCCGATGCCGCCGGCAATGAAGATGTGGCGCTTGGCGTCCTCGACCAGCGGGAAGGCGTTGTCCGGCAGCGAGGTCGGCAGCGTGTCGCCCTCCTTGGCCTCGTCGCACAGGCTCATGGAGCCGCCCTGGCCCTGCGCGTCGCGCTTGACGGTGATGACGTAGCGGTGGCGCTCAGCCGGGTCGTTGCACAGCGAGTACTTGCGCAGCAGCCCGTTGGGCACCTGCACTTTCACATGCGAGCCCGGCGTGAAGGGCGGCAGCTCGGAGCCGTCGGGCTGCACCAGCTCGAAGCTGCGGATGCCTTCGGCGGCATCGGTGATGCGGGCGATGCGCAGCGGCATCTGCGTGTCGGCGTGGGTCTGGATGGCGGTCATGATCGGATCCTTCCTGTGTTCAGGCGGTGATGACGCGCATGGACAGGTCCACCGCCCGCACGTCCTTGGTGAGCTTGCCGCTGGAGATACGGTCCACGCCGGTGGCGGCGATGCGGCGGATGGAGTCCAGGTCCACGCCGCCGGAGACCTCCAGCACTGCGCGCCCGGCGTTGAGCGCGCAGGCGCGCGCCATGTCTTCGAAGCTGAGGTCGTCCAGCAGCACGTTCTGCGCGCCGGCTTCCAGCGCCTCGCGCAGTTCCTCCAGGCTCTCGACCTCGATCTGCACGTCCACGCCGGCGTTCAGGGCAAAGGCCGCTTCCAGCGCCTGCCGGATGCCACCGGCCGCGGCGATGTGGTTTTCCTTGATCAGGATGCCGTCCCACAGCGCCATGCGGTGGTTCGTGCCGCCGCCCATGCGCACGGCGTACTTCTGCGCCTGGCGCAGTCCGGGCAGGGTCTTGCGGGTGTCGAGCATCTTGCACCCGCGCGGGTTGGGCGAGACACCGGCGATGGCATCGACGTACTGGCGCGTGTTGGTGGCCACGGCCGAGAGCATCTGCAGGAAGTTCAGCGCCGGGCGTTCGGCGGACAGCAGCGCGCGTGCATCGCCTGCGACGGCCACCACCACCGTGCCAGGCTCCACACGCTGACCTTCCTCCACGGACCAGTCCAGCCGCGCCTCAGCGTCCAGCGCCTTCACGCAGGCATCGAACCAGGGACGGCCGGCAATCACCGCGCCCTCCTTGGCCACCACCTGCGCCCGCACGCGGTGGTGCGCGGGCACGAGCTGCGCGGTCCAGTCGCCGCGGCCGATGTCCTCCATCAGCGCGTCGCGCACGTTGCGCGCCAGCGCGGCTTCAAGCGTCTCGTTGGCTTCAAACATTTTCGTGTCTCCTATTTCAGAGCCAGCACCACGGCCACCACGGTCAGGAAGACCAGCAGCACGCGCCTGAACCAGGTTTCGCTCAGATGGGAGCGCAGCCGCTTGCCCAGCGTGAGGCCGCAGGCCACCGGCGCCAGTGCCAGCGTGGACAGCAACAGGTCCGCACTGCCGAGACGACCATGCGCGGCCATGGAGCCGTACAGCGGGATGGCTGAGCCCAGGTAGATCAGGCTGATGCTGCCGATGAACACCTCGCGCGGCAGCCGCAGGCTGGCCAAGTAGCTGATGATCAGCGGCCCCGTCAAGGAAGACACGCCGCCCATCGCCCCCGAGAGCGCACCGATGCCGGCGCTCCACCAGCGCTCGCGGGCCGGCGGCACGTGCAGGCGCAGGGGCAGGCACAGCAGCACCACGGCCAGCAGCACGACCGCGCCCAGCACGGCGTTGAGCGTGCGCGGCGACAGCGCCAGCGTCATGGGCACCGTCAGCAGCGTGGCCACGAGCTGGGTGGCGATGAGCGGCAGGAAGCGGCGCAGGCCGTGCAGGTCGCTGCTTTCGAAGGCCTGCCAGGCGTTGGACACCAGCACCGGCATGGCTACCATCGCAATGGCTTGCGTGGCCGGGATGAACAGCGACAGCAGCGGCACCGCGACCAGCGGCAACCCGATGCCCAAGGTGCCCTTGACCATGCCACCGGCCAGGAACACTGCTGCAGCTGCCGCCATGTCCACCGCTGTCATGCCCAGTGCTGCGCCCAAGTTCACTCGGGCTTCAGGTTGGCGCGTTTGGCAGCCGCCGTCAGGCGGTCACCTTCGCTCTTGAGCGCGCTGGCGAGCTGCTCGGCCGAACCCCCCACGGGGTCCACGCCGGCAGCCTGCAACTGCTCGACGACCTCCGGCTGCTTCACGATCTTGGCGATCTCGCTTGCAATGCGATCGGTGATGTCCTTGGGCGTGCCGGCGCGGGCCAGCACCGCCACGTTGAAGGCGAAATCGAAGCCGGGCGCCTTCTCTGCCAGTGCAGGCACGTTGGGAGCGAGCGGCGAGCGCTTGAGCGAGTTGATGGCGATCAGCCGGGCCTTGTCCGACTTGACGAAGCCCATCAGCGAGGGCGGCGACGCGAACGCCATGTCCACTTCGCCACCGATCATCGCGGGGATCGAGTTGGCACTGCCCTTGAACGGGATGTGGGTGATCTCCAGGCCCAGCGCGTCCTTCATCGCCTCGGCCGTGAGGTGGTGAATGCCGCCGATGCCTGACGAGCCGTAGTTGAGCTTGCCCGGCTTGGCCTTGGCCAGCGCGATGAGTTCGTCCAGCGTCTTGGCCTGCACCCCGGCGTTGACGGCCAGGAACAACGGCGCCTTGCCCACGAGCGACACCGGTGCAAAGTCCTTCTGGACGTTGTAGGTGACGCTCTTGTTGATCAACGGCGAGATCGTCAACAGCGGTCCGTCGGTCACCAGCAGGTTGTAGCCGTCGGCGGGCGACTGCGTGATGACGGAAGCGGAAATCGAGCCACCGGCGCCGGGCTTGTTCTCCACGAACACCGTCTGGCCCAGCGCCTTGGACAGATGCACCGACAGGGTGCGTGCCACCGTGTCGGGCAACCCGCCAGGCGAATAGGGCACGATCAGCCGGATCGGCTTGGAAGGGTAGGTCTGCGCCAGCACGGGTGACAGCGCCGTGCAGGCCAGCAAACCCATCGCGGTGGCTGCCAGCTGGCGGCAAAACATGCGTCTCATGAGGAACTCCTTTGGACAGCCGCTGCTCGGGCGAGCAGCCAGGCTGTTGACTGCGCGGTCAGAGCGACGGGGAACAGGCTTTTCAGATGCTGTAGGTCTCGTAGGTGGCTGGATGGAAAAGCTCTTCCACGGCCATCAGGCGCGCCGACAGGCCTTGCGCGTGGTGGTGGCGCACGAAGGTCTCCAGCGTCTTGCGTGCCGGCGCCACGCCATAGGACCAATAGTCCTCGCCCATGGTCTCGCGCGCGGCCTTGAGCTGCTCCTCCACGAAGGGCAGCGTGACCTTGGTGGCGGAGGTGTCCGCCAGCAGCGCCAGCGCGGCGGCCTTGGATTGCGTGAAGGCCTTGAACACCGCGCCGGGCAGCCACGGGTGCGCGGCGGCGAGCTCCTTGCGGATGCCCACCACGTGCATGATGGGAAACACGCCGGTGCGCCGGTAATAGTCCTTGGCTACCGCCGTCGGATCGTCGAAGAGCCAGCCGATGTTCGGGTTGCGCTGGAGGATGTGCGCGCTGGGCGGACGCGGGCCGATGAAGCCGTCGATCTCGCCCCGATCGAGCAACTCGGAGATCGTGGTGCCCGCGGGGGCCTCCTCGATGCGCACACCGGGCGGCAGCTGCAGCTTGATCTTCTCCGGGCGCCCAGGCGTGTCGATGCCGCCGCGCACCCAGGTCACGTCCTCGGGGGCGACGCCGAAGTCATCCTGCAGGATCGAGCGCGCCCACACGTTGGCCGTGAGCTGGTACTCGGGCAGGCCCACGCGGCGGCCCTTGAGGTCCTCGGGCCGCTGGATGCGATCCTTGCGCACGTAGATCGAGGTGTGGCGGAAGGCCCGCGACAGGAATACCGGCACCGCGATGTAGGGGCACTCGCCCTTGGAGTGCTTGACCAGGTAGCTGGAGAAGCTCAACTCGGCGATGTCGAAATCCTGGCTGCGCATGGCCCGAAAGAACATCTCTTCGGGATTGAGCAGCATGAAAACGGGGTCTACCCCGTCGATCTGCACGCGGCCGTCGAAGAGAGCGCGGGTGCGGTCGTAGTCGCCCATGGCGACGGAGAGTTGAAGCTTGGACATGAAGCAGCAGGCTTGTGAGGTGAGCCATGGCCAGACACGCGCGGTGTCTGGCCAACCATGAATGGAGCGCCTATTCAGGCCTTGACGGAGTACGACGGCTCCATCTCAGCCCGCTCCACCCCGTCCGCCCAGACCGGCCTGATCTCGAAGGCACGCCAGTCCGTGGTCTTGGGCACGATGGCCTGGAACGCGCAGACCTCGTGGGGGATGGCCTTCTCGCCGCTGCCAATGGCGGTTTCGCCGCTCTGAAAGGCTCGCACCGCCTCGAGCATCTGCTTGCGGAACTCGACGATGGCCAGGTCGCTGGCGCCCAGCCGGTCGTTCGTGCGGTCGGCGATAGGGCCCATCGTGATCCACATCGCCACGTCCTGGTTGGGGAAGCCGGTGATGCCGGTGAAGTTGCCTGCCTTCATCGCCTGGCGGTCTTGCCAGAAGCGGTTGTCCTGGTTGCGCAGCGGCCGGTAGTACTGATCAAGGTCGACGCCCACCGTCTGGCGCAGGAACTTGCGCCACGTCTCGGTTTCGGGCGTCTGCGACGGATGGCCCCAGGCGATGAAGTAGAAGGCGGTGCTCGTGTCGTCGCAGGGTACGTTGATGTTGGCGACGTTGTAGAGATTGTTGGGCGGGATCAGCGCGGTGGCCGGGGCCACGAACACCGTCGAGCGCACGTAGTCGTGCGTGGCGGCGTCCTTGATGGGGCGGCGGAGGGCGGCGTAGCGGAAGCCGTACTCGCCGCGCTGTACCTGCAGGCGCGGTGCCTTGTCGGTCGAGGGACGCAACCAGGCGTTGGCCGTGGCCTTGGCGCCGTCCACGCGCGCGGGAACCATGTCCGAGCTGTGCAGGCTGGAGCTGTGCGCCGAGTCGATCGCGCCTTCGAGGATCTGCGCCCAGTTGCACGGCAGGATGGCCTTGGCGATCGACACCCGTGCCTCGGCCGTGGGCGCCCAGCGCGGGGGCACGAACTCCGGCACGGCGTCCTGCGGGCCCATGTAAGCCCACACCATGCCGCCCCACTCCTGGACCGGATAGGCCTTGTGCTTGACCCTCTCGGCCATGCCGCTGGCCGCCGGCTCCGACACCATCTCCAGCACGTTGCCCTCCACGTCCATCTTCCAGCCGTGGTAGAGGCAGCGCAGGCCGCCTTCCTCGTTGCGGCCGTAGACCAGCGAGGCGCGGCGGTGCGGGCAGTACTCGTCCATCACGCCCACGCGGCCATCGCTGTCTCGGAACACCACCAGGTCCTCGCCGAACACGCGGGCCTTCACGGGCGTGCCATCCGCCTCGGCCACTTCCTCGATCAGGCACACCGGCGTCCAGTGCCGGCGCATGAGCTGGCCCATGGGTGCATCGCCTTCGACGCGGCACAGCAGTTCGTTCTCTTCGCGGGTCAACATGGAAAGGCTCCTAAGTCAGAAAAAAGGCTATCTACCCTGGTGATTAGCTTTTGCTCTAGAGCAAATGCTTAGATGACTAAACTTAGTTTAGATCAAAGACAAAAGCTTTGGAAGTGTGCCTACCTGGGACAAACCCTTGGATGCAGCGCTGCGCTGCGGCGTCCTGCGGGATAACGTGGACGTCTTGCCTGAACTACCTTGACGACCAAGATGATCGAAATCCGCCTGACCGCGTGGGCCGAGTTCGTGGCCCAGGCCGAAGCGCTCGATGGCTGGGCCTTTCGCGGCCAGCAGCGATCGGCGTGGCCCCTGGAAAGCTCCCTTACTCGTTGGCTCTCGGCGTTTTGCCCTGACACGTCGCTGTGGCCGCTGCGTGAGGAACGCGCCCTGCGGATATTTCGCCGCAAGGCCAACATCCATTTGCGCGAGCGCGGCCTGCTGGAGGACGAGCTTCGCTGCCTGGCGCTGATGCAACACCATGGCGCGCCGACGCGGCTGCTGGACTTCACGAAGTCGCCGTACGTGGCAGCCTTCTTCGCGTTCGAGCGGGCGACCGAGGAGGTGGCCGTCTATGCCCTCAATACCCCGGCGCTGTGGGATGCGGCGCCGCGTTTTGATGCGGGGCTGACGCGGGACGTGATTGACCCGCGCCAGCCTGGGGTCTACCAGCGGCTCTATGCCGTGAACCGACATCCCATGCTCTGGTTTGGCGAGCCGCTGGAGATGGATGCGCGGCTGGTGGCGCAGTCAGGGCTTTTCGTGATCCCTGGGGTGCTCGACCTGCCGCTGGAGGCGATCCTGCAGCAGTACCCCGATGGGGCCCACATGCTCAGGAAATTCGTCCTGCCCGCCAGCGCGCGTGAGGAGGCCATGCGCGCGCTCTACCGCATGAACGTCACCAGCGCCACGCTGTTCCCTGACCTCGACGGCCTGGCCCGGTCGATGGGCTACGAACTGGAAGTGGTGTGGGAACGGCTCGTGCGGGACTACCGCCGCCGCATCGACGCCGAGGGCGGTGCCATGGAAAAACCCTAAGCCTTTCCACGGAAACCAGGAATATTAGCCAACTAAGATAAAATCTTCCGTTCCGGCGGCAGGAGCCCTGCTGCCTCGCCAAGGAAGTGCCTCCATGCAAACCGAACACGACAGCGACGCGATGGTCTGGAGCGATGCCTTCGTGCTGGGCTTCGGCCCGATGGACGATGTGCACGAGGAGTTCGTGGAACTCGTCGGCGCGATGCAGAAGGCTCAGGACGGGGAACTCGCTGCGCTGCTGGAAGCCTTTGCCAAGCATGCACAGGCGCATTTCGATGCCGAGAATGCGTGGATGGTGGAGACGGATTTTCCGGCCCGCGAATGTCATATTGATGAGCATGCCGCGGTCCTGCGCTCGGTCCAACAGGTGCGCGAGCGTCTGGCCGGTGGCGACTACGCGGTGGCCCGGCGGCTGGCTGACGAGTTGGCTTCCTGGTTCCCCGGGCATGCCGACTACCTCGATTCCGCGCTTGCCCACTGGATGTGCAAGCGCCGCCTGGGCGGCAAGCCAGTGATCCTTCGGCGCGACATCAAGCCTGCAGCGCTGCGCGATGGCACCAGCCTTAATGTTTCCGGCGTCTAAAACGGCCTGGAAGCTGCCCGGCTGATCCATGCGGTGTCTGCTCGACGGCGCCGACGACGTTGAAGGGCGGTCGCGAGAATTGCCCCTCTCCACGATTGGGGCCCGATAGCCGGCTACCGCGCCCGTTGGGTATCGCCTTCAATTCTTTCGAACCGGGACCGCTGCGGTCTCAACGGTCCACGCGACCAGGCGAATAACCACTGGACGGGCTGCCATCACGCCCAGGAACCCGACCGGCAGAGCCAGGGCGTACGCTTTGAGCACCCGCAGCAGGTAGCCATCGCCCAGACCGGTGTTGATAGCCGTGAGTGCCAGGCTCATCAGGAAAGCCACGATGCTGGCCATGTAGAAGGAAAAGGCGACGGGTGCCAAGCGGCTTGGCAGACGCCATGAGCCGCGGGGCGGCGTGTTGGAAGAGTGTTGCGTAGCCATGGACCGTTATAGCCTGACTGCGCAATCCCGCGCACGTTCAGGGAAGTGGCGAGCCGGTGCCGATGAGCCGGCGGACCAGGGGAGGTTCACTGCCGACATGAAATGACAACCTTTGCTCTCGCAACTTCTTGTCCGCAACAGTGAAGCGCTGCAAACGCCGAAGGTGTTCGGTCCAGTTTTCGTCCATGAAGCACTCGACGAAACGCGACGGGTCGGCGCTATCGCGCATCAGGTTCCACTGCAGCGTGCCCAGCCGCAGCCGTGCCTGGCGGGTAGCTTCCATGATCTCCATGAACTCCGCTGCGCGCTCGGGATCGATGTCGTACTCGACGGTCACCAGCACGGGACCTGCCAGAGGATCGACCTCGAATGCGGCGGTGGGGGTGACCGGTGCAGGCGAGGGCTGCACCTCCTCGTCACCAGGTACGCGCACCGTCCACCGGGCCATAGCGAGCAGCAGCAGCGGCGCAACCAGAGCCGAGGCGGCCACGGCCACCGACACGCTGCTCCACGTAGCGACCTGGCCCCACAGCAATGCGCCCGTGGCAGTACCGCCCATCGTGGCGACCTGCATCACCGCCATGCCTCGTGCGCGCACCCAGTTTGGCAGTACCAACTGTGCCGAGACCATTAGCGTATTGGCAGTGGACAGCCATCCCATTCCGGCAGCAACCATCGCCGGCGCAGCCACCCATAAATTCGACGCGATGGCCATGGTCACGCTAGCCGCCCCATAGAGGACGACGCCGACTGCCGTCACCTGTTGCGCGGACCAGCGCCGGCGAAGTCCTGGCACCACCACCCCGGCAGCTACCGCACCCACGCCCATGGCTGCCAGCAGCAGCGTGAACGTGCCGGCACTGCCATCGAAGCGCCTGGCCAGCAATGGCAGCAGGGCGATCAAGGCGGTGCACTGTACGAAGAACATCACCGCGCGCAGCAGCAGCGCACGCAGCGCGGGCGTCTGGCGCACGAACTGCAGGCCTACTCGCATGGCGCCCAGCAGCCGCTCGCCGGGCAGCGTGCTTGCCTGAGGGACACGTCGCCAGCGTAGGACGATGACAAACGCTGCCGCAGACAGCAGCGCGTTAAGCGCGAACACCGCCGCACTGCCGGCGCTGGCTAGCAGCGCGCCGGCCACGATCGGTCCCACCACGCGCGACGCGTTCATGGAGATCGCGTTGAGTGCCAGGGCTGCTGGCAGGTACTGCCGGGATACCACCTCTGGCACGATGGCTGCGAACACCGGCCAGCGCATCGCCAGCCCGATCCCGTTTGCGAAGGTCAGTGCCAGCAAGGTCCATGCATTGAGCACGCCGGTCAGCGACAGCACGGCAAGCACCAAGGCGATGCAGGCGATCCAGAGCTGGGTGACGGCAAGGTAGCGACGCCGGTCCACGATGTCGGCCAACGCCCCGCTGGGCAGGCCCAGCAAGAAGACGGGCAGGGTGGATGCGGCCTGCACCAGCGCCACCAGCGTGGCGCTGTCGGTAAGCTCGGCCATGAGCCAGGCGGCCGCGACGTCGTTCATCCACATCGTCAGATTCGCGGCCAGCCATGCCAGCCACAGCATCCTGAAAACTGCTTGGCGAAGTGGAGCGAAAGTCCCGGGGATTGGTGTTGCCATGGTTCGACGGTGTACGCAGCCCTGTCAGGTACGGCAGGGATTCCTGCGCGCGACATTGCCCATACCGCGCCCGCGTTCCTGAATCACGATATTGATCGCGGGTGGGGCGTCCATCGATGCAGCCACGTGAAAGCCCAGATCTTACCCGCCTAAGTTCGTGATTCTCCTTGCGGTGCTTCATCTGGGACGGCGCTAGTCTTGGCCGCGGATTTCCGGAACCAGGACCAGTACGCAGTCGCCAACCGTCCCTATGTCAGCCGCAATGCCGGAGAAGTTGCTAACGCAACTGACTTGACATAAATGCTATTGCATGTAGCACGCGAATGGGCTGCCGCATGCCATACGCGGTATGGTGCTTTATGCACAAGCGTGCTGACTGGGTGGGTCAACCCTGCTGGGGCGGTTTGCACAAGCATGGTTCCCACACCATTCTCGTGTCCAGTGCCGCATGCCGTTCCACGCAGCACGGGTGCACGCCGTCAATCAACGGCAATCCGGCGGTCCTTGATCAATGCCGACAGCAGCTTGGTCTCGTCGGCGACCGTCGTGCGAAAGGCCGCGGCGTCCTGCGCCATCGGCTCGACGCCGAGCTCGGCGAAGCGTTGCTTGACCTCCGGCAGCGCTACGACCTTGGCGACTTCGCGGCCCAGGCGCGCGACGACCTCGGGCGGCGTGGCTGCTGGCGCAAACAAGCCGAACCAGTTGCCGAGCTCGACCCCTTTGATGCCCACCTCGGTCAGCGTCGGTGCGTCAGGGAAGAAGGGGGAGCGCCTGGTCCCGGTCACTGCCAGCAGCCTAGCGCGGCCTTCACGGATGTGGCTGAAGCCGGTCGCGGGGTCGAAGTAGTAGTCGATCTGGCCGGCCAGCAAGTCCTGCAGTGCCGGTGCTGCGCCGCGATAGGGCACGTGCACAGCGTCCACGCCGGCTTGCTGCTTGAAGAGCTCGCCGACCAGGTGCATCTGCGTGCCCGCCCCGCCCGAGCCCCAGGTCAGCTTGCCCGGCTGGGCCCTGGCCAGCTGTGCCAGCTCCTGGGCGCTCTTCACCGGCAGATCCCTCCTGGCCACCAGGTACAGCTGCGCGTAGCCCATGCTGACCACGGGCTGCAGGTCCCGCTCCGGGTTGAGCGCCGGCCTGAACAGGAACGGGTTGGCCGTCTGAACCGAGATCGGCGCCACCATCAGCGTGTAGCCGTCGGCCGGTGCCTTGCCCACTTCGCTGACTGCCAAGTTGCTGCTGGCACCGGGCTTGTTATCGATGATGATGGTCTGCCCCAGCGCCTTCTGCAGCGGCGCGGCCACCACGCGTGCCATGACGTCGGTCGTGCCGCCGGGCGGGAACCCGACCACGAGGCGGATCGGCTTGGTCGGCCAGGGCTGCTGCGCCAGTACGGGCAGCATCGCACCCAGCGCGCACAGTGCGCCAGCCTGTGCGAGGCGGCGGCGGGAGAGGGTTCTGGGCAGTGACTTCATGGCTTGTCTCCTGGTTGTCATCGATGGGACGTTCAGACGCGGGCGCGCCGGGTCAGGCCCGACGCTTCAGGCTGGGCAGCTCGACGTGGCGGATGAGCCGGTTCTCCTGCGCCACAATCAGGTGCTCCGAGGCTTGCAGGTAGGCCGGGAAGGCAGGGTGGCTGTCGCGCAGTGCGCTGCGGCGCTCGTACTCGGCCAGGCTCTCGTAAGCCCACAGGTGCACGAACTGGTTCAGCGGACCCACCTGGCTGACGTGGAAGCCGATGGGGTTGCCCAACGTCTGCAGCAGCACCGGCATCGCCAGGCGGTCGAAGACCTCGATGAACTCGTTCATCTTGCGCAGCGCGATGGTGTAGACGCGGTGGTCCACCAATGGGTAGCAGTTGGGGTCAGGCCGCATGGCGCAGCTCCCTGTCCTGAGCAATGGCCTGCGGTTGGGACGGCAGCTGCGGCGTCTTCACGCCGGCGATGTGCCGGCCCGTGATGTAGCCGAAGGTCATGATCGGCCCCAGTGTGATGCCGGCCCCGGGATAGTTGCCACCCATGATGCTGGCGCGGTCGTTGCCCACGGCGTAGAGGCCTTCAATGGGCGCGTCCTGGACGTCCAGCACGCGCCCGACCACATCGGTGTGGATGCCGTCGAAGGTGCCCAGGTCGCCCATCACGACCTTCAGCGCGTAGTACGGGCCTGCGCCGATGGGTGCAACGCAGGGGTTGGGCTGCTGCTCCGGATCGGCCAGGTAGCGGTTGAAGCTCGTGCTGCCGCGGCCGAACTGCTCGTCCACGCCGCGCACGGCGCCCTGGTTGTACTCGTGCACCGTGCGCTCCAGGCCTGCGGCGTCGATGCCGGTGTTCTCAGCGAGCGCCGACAGCGTGCGACCCTTGACCAGGTAGCCGTTCTTCAGGAACGGCCGCAGCGGCATGGGCGCAGGCTTGGCGTAGCCCAGACCGTACTTGGAAATGGTCGACTGGTCGCAGACCAGCCACATCGCCGTCTCGCGCTCACCCTGGCAGGCCTGGATCATCGCGGCGCCCACGTCGTGGTAGCTCTCGGACTCGTTGCAGAAGCGCCGTCCGCTGCGCGTCACGCCGATGATCCCGGGCTTGTAGCGGTCCAGCAGGTGGGGGAACACGCCCGAGCGGCCGTTGCGCAGCGGCACCCTGGACACTGGCATCCACGCCGCCGGCTGCGGGTAGCGGATGGGCACGCTGCCGCCCGCCTGCTCAGCCATGCGCGCGCCGTCGCCGGTGTTGCCCTGGGGCACGGGCGAGACGTGCTCGCCGCCGCGCTTCACGTGCGCATAGGCCTTCTTCAGCCGCTCCACGTCGTGCGAGAAGCCGCCGCAGGCCAGCACGACGCCGCGGCGGGCGCGGATCTCGTACTCTCCCTGCGTGCCCCGCACCCGGGCACCGACCACGACGCCGTGCTCCTGCAGCAGTGCCTGCGCCGGCGTGCCGGTGTGGATGGGAATGCCCAGGTCCAGCGCGCTCTTGGCCAGCCGTGCCGCGAGCGCGTTGCCGCTGGTGACGTTGATGCCGCGCCGGTACAGCGCCAGCTCCTTCACGTGCTTGGCCAGGCGCTTGAGCACGTAGGTGAACGAGGTGAGCGACTTGGTGGCGTTGAAGAAGTGCTTCAGGTCCGCGTTGGACGAGTTGAACATCATCCCGATGAAGGTGATGGTCTGCAGCGGCGGGCGCAGGCGCGCCATGTCTTCCCCCAGGGCACGGATGTCGAAGGGTGCAGCCAGGATGGAGCGACCCACGTCCACGCCGCCCGGCACGGTCGGGTGGTAGTCGGGGTAGAGGGTGGGCACGAATTTCACGCTGGTTTCGCGCTCGAAGAACTCGACCATCTCCGGGCCCACGTCCAGGAAAGCGTCCACCGCTGCCACGTCAAAGAACGCCCCGGCTTCGTTCCTCATGTACTGGCGCGCGGCCTCGCGGCTGTCCTTCACCCCGGCGGCCTTTGCGTGCGGGTTGCCCGGGATCCACAGCACGCCGCCGGAGAAGGCGGTGGTGCCGCCGAAGACACTGTCCTTCTCGATCACGACCACGTCCAGGCCGTGCTTCCTGGCCGTGATGGCGGTGGACAGGCCACCGGCACCGGAGCCGATGACCAGGAGATCGCAGTGCTGCGCTCCGGAATGGTTGATGGTGCCCATGCGGCAGCCCTCCTGTACGAGAGGAAAGTCGAAGTTGAGGAAAACGGCCGGCCCACATCAGCGGGGCCTTGGCAGCTCAGACGGTGGTGGCGTTGAAGCCGGGTCGGGGCACCAGGTCCATGAGCATGGCGTCCATGCCGCCGTCCACCACCAGCTCCGCGCCGTTGAGGTAGCCGCTGCGCGGGCTGGCAAGGAACAGCGCGGCGTTGGCGATGTCGATGGGTTCGCCCACGCGGCGGCTGGCCGTGATGGCGGCGCGCCGGGCCTCAAGGCAAGGCTCCTCGTAGAACTTCGCCGACAACGGTGTGCGGATCATCCCGGGACAGATCGCGTTGCTGCGGATGCCTTGCGGGCCCCACTCCGCTGCCAGCTGGCGCGACATCAGGAGCACACCAGCCTTGCTGGCGCTGTAGGCGCCGCTGTGCGTTTGCGGGTGCAGCGCCGCAATGGACGCGACGTTGACGATGCTGCCCTGACCCGCGGCCAGCAGCTGCGCCTTGAAGGCGCGTGCGCACAGCAGCTGGCCGGTGAGGTTGACGGCCAGCACCGTGTTCCATTCCTCCACCGTGACGCTGTCAAGGGGGCCGGGCCTGAGCATGCCGGCGTTGTTGACCAGCACGCCGCAGTGGCCCAGCTCGCGCTGCACACGCTGCGCGGCTTGCTGCACGCTGGCCTCGCGGCTGACGTCACATTCCAGCGCGATGGCGCTGCCGCCGGCGCTGTCCAGGCACCGTGCCACCTGCGCGGCCGCGGCGCCATCGCGGTCCAGCAGTGCCACGCGGGCACCGGCGGCGGCGAGCTCGGTGGCGATGGCGGCACCGATGCCGCTGCCCGCGCCGGTGACCGCACAGATCCGGCCTTCGAGGTGCAGCCAGGAGGTTTGAACATGGGGCGTGGACATCATCACTTGTCTCCAGAAAACTTCAGCCCCAGTACCGGACATTCATGCGGATGCTTCGGGCAAACCCTTGGTGCCCATTCATCCAGCGATGCAGGAATCGTCCGAGTACATCGCGTTGATCGACAGCGAATTCGCTATGAAATCAACGACAAGGCCGTTTGCGATGAGCCGAACTTTAGGCGGCAAGCGCTTCCGTTCCAATCGACAAAATCTGCGGACAACAGGACAATTCGTGCATAACCTTGGCGTTGCGCCTGACGATGACGACAGTCCCGAACTTCGCGCTCTACGGGCATGAGGCCCAGCCGAGCTGGCTGGACATGGTCCATGTCGAGCGCATCCCGGTGCGCTCCAGCTTGTTCCACTGGGAGATCGAGCCGCACGTTCATGACGCGCTGCTGCAGCTGCTGTACGTGGTGAGCGGCGGGGGCGAGGTGTTCATCGACGAGATGAAATGGCCGGTGCTACCGCCCTGCCTGATCGTGGTACCGGCCAACGCGGTGCACGGCTTTCATTTCCAGCCCGGCACGGACGGTCATGTCATCACTGCCGCACAGCGCCCGCTGGAGGCCGCCGTGAAGGTGCTGGCACCAGAGCTGTTGCCGCTCCTGCGCAAGCCCGAAGTGCTGCTGGTGGACCCTGCCAGCCGCCATGCCGAGGCGCTGGCGCCGCTGTTCGAAGCGGTCGAGCGGGAGACGCGCGTGCACGAGGCCGGGCAGATGGCAGTAGGGCTGTCGCTGCTGGTGACGCTGCTGGTGCAGGTGGCGCGCATCGGCGCGGCACAGCCTCATGGAGAAGAAGCGTTGCTGCGCTCACGCAAGGCACAGCAGGTCGAACATTTCCGGGCCCTGGTGGAGGCCCGTTTTCGGCAGCGAGTGTCGATCGAGGATTACGCGCGGCTGCTGGGCGTGAGCGCCGGACAACTCAGCCGGCTGTGCCGCGAGGTGCTGGGCACCTCGGCGCTGGACGTGGTCAACGCCCGCATCGTGCACGAGGCGCAGCGCGAGCTGGCCTATTCGCTGCTCACCATCAAGCAGATCGCCGCGATGCTGGGCTTTGAGGACGAAGCCTATTTCGGACGCTTCTTCAAGAAGCACACCGGGCAACGGCCGACCGAATTCCGCACCATGGCCCACCGGCGGCTGGCTGCCGCGTGATGCGTGGCAGGGAAAGCGCCGAGGCGAATCACCTCAGCAGGTAGCCCAGCACCAGGTCGCAGATGTGCGATAGCCGCTCCTGCAGCGCCTTGGGCGTGTCGGTGGGGCGGCCGAAGATGACGCCCAGGGTGTAGCGGTTGGAGAGGTAGTAGTAGCTCAAGCCCGCGATGGTGATGTAGAGCTGGTGCGGGTCCACGCCGCCGCGGAAAACGCCCTCTTCCCGTCCGCGCTCCAGCACCTTGGCCAGCGTAGCGATCAGCGGCGAGTTCAGCTCCACGATGCGCTTCGATTGCGCCAGGTGCCGTGCACGGTGCAGGTTCTCGCTGTTGACCAGCGCCAGGAACTCCGGGTGCGCGCGGTGGTAGTCCCACGTGAACTCGATGAGGCGGCGGATGGCCGCATCCGGCGCCAGCTCGGTGAGGTTGAGCCCGGCCTCGGCGCCGCGGATGCCCGCGTACACCTCCTCCAGCGCGGCCAGAAACAGCTTTTCCTTGTTCTCGAAGTAGTAGTAGATGAGCCGCTTGTCCACGCCGGCACGCTCGGCGATGTGGTCCAGCCGCGTGCCGCCCAGGCCTGTCTCGGCAAAGGCGGCGCAGGCGGCGTCGAGGATGGCCTGGCGCGAACGTTCGGCGTCGCGGGTACGGGGCTCGGGGGCGGGCTTGGTGGGTGGCATGGCTGGGGACTCGTCTGCCGGGCATTGTGACCGCACCCATCGCGCCCACAAGTTCACCCATTAGTGAATTGAATCAACCGATGCACCCGCTTCTGCCGATGGATGCACCGCTTTCATCGGGTAAACACCGATCCGGCTCGAATTATGGTCACTTGTGTATTCCCTAATGGGTGAATTAACATGCCGCCATGCCGGAGACACCGGTGCATCGAGAGAAGGAGACAGCCATGCTCAAGTGGGTTCACACCGCGGCCGCCGCCCTGGCGGGTTCACTGCTGATGGCCGGTGCGTTGCACGCGGCCGAGATCAAGGAGCGCAACTTCAAGCTGGCGCTGGTGGTGGACAAGGGCACGGCGCAGTACGACGGCGCGGAGAGGTTTGCCGAGCTGGTGGGCGCCAAGAGCGCTGGCAAGATGAAGGTGAAGGTGTTCGGCGGTGGCACGCTCGGCGGCGACATCCCGGTGCTGAGCTCGGTGCAGGGCGGGACGATCGAGCTCACGCTCACCAACGCCAGCCTGACGCAGGGCATCGTCAAGGAGATGGCGGTCTACGACCTGCCGTTCCTGTTCTCGTCCTACCAGGAGGCCGACGCCGTGGTAGACGGCCCGGTGGGCAAGAAGCTGCTGGAGCTGATGCCGCCCAAGGGCTTGGTGGGCCTGGCCTACTGGGAGCTGGGCTTTCGGAACATGCACAACAGCAGGCGGCCCATCACCCGGCTCGAAGACCTGCAGGGCCTGAAGCTGCGCGTGATCCAGACGCCGATCTACCTGGACCTGCTCAACACGCTGGGCGCCAATGCCGCGCCGCTGCCGTTCCCTGAGCTGTATCCGGCGCTGGAGCAAAAGGCCATGGACGGGGCCACCAACCCGCCCATCACCATGCTCGTGCAGAAGTTCTACGAGGTGCAGAAGTACTACTCGGTCACGAACCACATGTACAACCCGCAGCTGCTCATGTTCAGCAAGAAGGTCTGGGACCAGCTCAGCGGCGACGAGCGCAAGGTGCTGCAGGAGGCTGCCGCCGAAGCGGGGCTGTACCAGCGCAAGGTCTCGCGCCAGAAGAACGCCGCGGCGCTCGAAGAGCTCAGGAAGCACCTGGCCGTCAACGAGGTAGCCCCGGCCGAGATCGCCCGCATGCGCGAGAAGTCGCGCCCGGTGTTCGACAAGTACGCCAAGGCCGTGGGCGAGGGCCTCGTCAAGGAGATGGTGGCCGAGGTCGACAAGGTGAGGGCGGCCGCGAAGTGAGCCGCGGCCCGGGCCGCTCCGGCGCCCGGCGTTCGATCCCGACACTCCCGGTCGCGCCGCACCCAGGCGTGGCGACCGTTCACACAGGCATCAACCCCGCTTCGAGGCCGGCATGCTGCTCCAACTCTCCGATCTTCCCCAGGGCGACGCCACTTTCGACGTGGTGGTCGTCGGCGCCGGTGCCGCCGGCATGTCGGCTGCGCTGTGCGCGGCGCTGGACGGCGCGCGCGTGCTGCTGGTCGAGCGCACCGCGCAGGTGGGTGGCACCAGCGCGCTCTCCGGCGGCACGACCTGGGTCCCGGGCACGCACCACAGCGCGGCCGTAAACCCCGGCGACACGCTGCAGGACGCCGAGGCCTACCTCGATGCCGCCGTCGACACGCGCGCGCCCCGCGCGCTGCGCCAGGCGCTGCTGCGCACCGGCCCCGAGGCCGTGGCGCATGTGGAGCGCCACTCGCATGTGCAGTTCCGCCCCTACCCTACGCATCCGGACTACATCTCCGAGCTGCCCGGCTCCACGCTGCGCGGCCGCGCGCTGGAGCCGCTGCCCTTCGACGGCCGGCTGCTGGGCCAGCATTTCGGCCTGCTGCGCCCGCCTATTCCGGAGTTCACGGTGCTGGGCGGGATGATGGTGGACCGCAACGACATCCCGCACCTGCTGGCGATGAAGAAGTCGTTCAAGTCGTTGCGCTACAGCCTGCGCATCTTGGCGCGGCACGCGATGGACCGCCTGAAGCACCCTCGCGGCACGCGGCTGCTCATGGGCAACGCGCTGTGCGCGCGACTGCTGTACTCGCTGCTGCAGCAGCCTACGGTGAAGCTGGCAATGCACGCCGAGGTCGCGGCCTTCGAGCGCGGACCGGGCGGCGTCACGGCGCTGACGGTCGCGCAGGGGAACGTGCGCCGCAGCGTTCGCGTCAGCGGCGGCGTGGTGCTCGCCAGCGGCGGCTTCAACCGCCATCCGCAATTGCGCGCGCAACTGCTGGGCACCGATGATGCCTGGTGCCCCGGCGCCGACGGCCACACCGGCCAGGCGCACGGCCTGGTGCGCGAGCTCGGGGCCCGCTACGGGGAAGGCGCGCTCAGCCCGGCCTTCTGGGCGCCGGTGTCGCTGCGCCGGCGCGCCGACGGCACGCAGGCCGTGTTCCCGCATTTCCTCATGGACCGCGCCAAGCCCGGGATGATCACGGTCGATGCCCGAGGACAGCGCTTCCTCAACGAGAGCACCAGCTACCACCTCTTCGGCATCGGCATGCAGGCCGCCGGCGCCGTGCCGGCGTACCTCGTGGCCGACGCCCGCGCGCTGAAGAAATACGGCATGGGCATGGTGCGCCCGGGCGGGCAGGGGCTGGAGCCGTACCTGGCCGACGGCTACCTGGTGCAAGGCGCCACGCTTGAGGAACTGGCCGCCAAGCTGGGCATCGACGCCGCCGGCCTGCAGGACAGCGTGGCGCGCATCAACCGCTACGCCGAGACCGGCGTGGACGCCGACTTCAACCGCGGCAGCACCGACTACTCGCGCAATATGGGCGACGCCACGCTGGGCCTGCGCAACCCGAACGTCGGGCCGCTGCGCGAGGCGCCGTTCTACGCCGTGAAGCTCTACCCCGGCGACATCGGCGCGGCCACCGGCTGGGCCACCGACGCGGCCGCGCGCGTGCTCGATGCGCGGCAGCAGCCGATCGAAGGGCTCTATGCCGTGGGCAACGACATGCACTCGGCCTTCGGCGGCGTCTATGCCGCGCCCGGCATCACGCTGGGCCCCGGGCTGGTGTTCGGCTACCTCGCCGGGCGCCATGCGGCGCGGCGCGCCCGCGGCAACGCTGAAGCGCCTGAAGCGGCGCAGGCTCCGTCGTCGCCCGCACTGGCTGCCGCGGCCTGAACCCCCTTCATTTCCAGGAGCTTCGACAAGATGAATGCCTTCCAACTCGACGGTGCCACGCGCGTCGTGGCCATCATCGGCGACCCCATCGCGCAGGTGAAATCGCCCGCCGGCGTCACGCAGACGCTGCAGGCACGCGGCCGCAATGCCATCGTGATGCCGGTGCACATCGCCAGCACCGACCTGCCGGCCTTCATGCAGGGCGCGGCGCACATGCGCAACCTCGACGGGATCATCGTCACTGTCCCTCACAAGCTCGATGCCTATCGCTGGTGCGCCACGGCCAGCGAGCATGCGCATTTCCTGGGCGGCGTCAACGTGCTGCGCCGCAATGCCGACGGTACTTGGCACGGCGACCATTTCGACGGTGAAGGCTACGTGCACGCCCTGCGCGGCAACGGCTGCGAGCCCCGGGGCAAATGCGCGCTGCTGGCCGGCGCCGGCGGCGCGGGCTCGGCCATCGCCCTGGCGCTGCTGGAGGCCGGCGTGCAGCAGCTGGCCATCCACGAGCCCGACGCGGCGCGGCGCGAGTCCCTGCTGGCGCGGCTGCAGGCGCGCCACGGCGACAGCGTCCGTGCCGGCAGCAGCGATCCGCGCGGCTTCGACCTCGTCATCAACGCCACGCCGGTGGGCATGCAGGCCAGTGATCCGCTGCCCTTCGACGTGTCGCGCCTGGAGGAGGGTGCCTTCGTGGGCGACGTGATCACAAAGCCGGCCGTCACGCCGCTGATCGAGGCCGCGCGTGGCCGCGGCTGCGCCACGCAGATCGGCGCCGACATGTTCGCCGGCGTGTGCGCGCTGATGGTGGACTTCCTGCTGGCCGACGGGCCGCTCAAGGGTTGAAGCCGATGGCCGCCAAGTCCTCGCTGAGCGTCCCGGGCCTGCACGCCGGCCAGCCCAGGGCCGCTGCGCCGCAGCGCGGCACGGTCGGTGCCGGCGCCGTGCCCGGCAGCTGCGATCTGCTGGTGGTGGGCTCGGGCGCGGGCGGCCTGGCCACGGCCGTGACGGCGGCCACGCTGGGGCTGCGGGTGCTGGTGGTGGAGAAGGAAGCCTTGATTGGCGGCACCACGGCCTGGTCCGGCGGCTGGATGTGGATTCCGCGCAATCCGCTGGCCGTGGCCGCCGGCATCCGCGAGCCGCTGGCCGCGCCGCGCGAGTACCTGCGCCACGAGCTGGGCGACCAGTACGACGCCGCGCGCATCGACGCCTTCCTGGCCCAGGGACCGCGCATGGTGGAGTTCTTCCGCGGCCACACGGCGCTGGACTTCATCGACGGCAACGCCGTGCCCGACTTCCATGGCGCTAGCCCCGACGCGGCCCAGGGCGGCCGCTCGGTGTGCGCCGCGCCCTTCGACGCCCGCGCCCTGGGGCCGGCGCTGGCGTACCTGCGCCCGCCGCTGGACCTCATCAGCTTCTGGGGCATGGGCATCGCTGCCAGCGAGCTGAAACACTTCTTCAACGCCACGCGGTCGTGGAGCGCCTTCGCCCATGTCGCGCGCCGCGTGGCCGCGCATGTGAAGGACCTGGTGCTGCACCGCCGCGGCATGCGGCTGGTGGGCGGCAATGCACTGGCGGGCGCGCTGCTGAAGTCGGCACTGGACCACGGCGTGGAGCTGCGCGTTTCCACCGGCGTGCAGCGGCTGCTGCGCCAGGGCGGGCGCGTCACCGGCGCGGTGCTGCGCACCGCGCAAGGCGAGGCCACGGTGCATGCCCGCTGCGGCGTGGTGCTGGCCTGCGGCGGCTTCCCGCACGACCCGGCCCGGCGCGCGGCGCTGCTGGGCGAGGGCGAAGTGGCACGCGCGCACTGGTCCGCAGCGCCCGGCGCCAACACCGGCGATGGCCTGCGCCTAGGCGAGGGCGCCGGCGGCGTGGTGGACGCCACGCTGGCCTCGCCCATGGCCTGGGCGCCGGTGTCGCTGGTGCCGCGGCGCGACGGCGGCACCGGCCACTTCCCGCACCTGGTGGAGCGGGGCAAGCCGGGGCTGATCGCGGTTCGCGCCGACGGGCGGCGCTTCGCCAACGAGGCTGACAGCTACCACGACTTCGCCGGCGCGCTGGTGCGTGCCACGCCGCCCGGCGAGACGGTGCAGGCCTGGCTGGTGTGCGACCACCGCTTCATCCGGCGCTACGGCCTGGGCCGCGTGCGCCCCGCGCCCGTGCCGCTGGGCCCGTGGCTGCGCTCGGGCTACCTGCGCCGCGGGCACAGCCTGCAGGCGCTGGCCCGGGCCTGCGGCATCGCCGCCGAGGGGCTGACGGCCACGGTCGAGCGCTTCAATGCCGAGGCGAGCGAAGGCCGCGACACCGCCTTCGGCCGTGGCGCCACGCCCTATAACCGCGTGCAGGGCGAGGTGCTGCACCAGCCCAATCCCTGCGTGGCGCCGATCGAGCACGGGCCCTTCTACGCGGTGCGCATCGTCCCCGGCAGCCTGGGCACCTTCTCCGGGCTGCGCACCGACGCGTCGGCGCGCGTGCTCGACGCCGGCGGCCAGCCCATCCCGGGCCTGTGGGCCGCGGGCAACGACATGTCGAGCGTGCTGGGCGGCCACTACCCCAGCGGCGGCATCACGCTCGGCCCGGCCATGACCTTCGGCTTCATCGCCGCGCACGACGCGGCGCAGGCCGGTGCGGCCGCAACGGTGCAGGCGACCGCACCGGCGCTGGCCGCCGGCGCCTGAGCCGCACCGGCAGCATCACCAACCCCTTTCACGGAGCCATTGCATGTACTACGAACTCGCCACCCTGACCACGCGCCTCTTCGTCACGGCGCAGGCCACCGAGGCCATCCAGGCCTGGGTGCAGGCTCCCGAGGCCCGCGGCCGGCTGCTGGGCTGCTGGTACTCCGACATCGGCGCGATCAACCAGATCCTGGTGCTGCGCGGCTTCGAGACCGAGGCCGAGCTGCTGACCGAACGCCGCCGCGCGCTGCTGGCGAGCAGCCCATTCAATTGCGGCGAGCTGCTCACCGGGCTGGAGATGCACAGCTACGCCGGCTTCCCCTGGATGGAGCCGCCCGCCCCGGGCAGCTACGGCCCGGTCTACGAGGTGCGCACCTACCAGTACAAGACGGGCGGACTGCAGCCCACGCTCGACGCCTGGAAGGCCGCGCTGCCCGCGCGCAACGAGATTTCTCCGTGCCTGCTGGCGATGTACGCCCTGGACGGCACGCCGCGCTTCACGCATTTCTGGCCGGCGGCCAGCCTCAACGAGCGCTCGGCCGCGCGCGCCGACGCGGTGAAGCAGGGCGTGTGGCCGCCCAAGGGCGGCCCCGACTGGCTGACCTCCAACATGCAGTCGCAGATCTTCATGCCCACGGCGATCTCGCCGCTGAAGTGACCCCGGCCGCGGCCGCCGCGCCGCGCGCCGTTCAGACCGTCCCTGCGCCGACATCCCGTGCCGGCCGCACCCGCGCCGCGGTGCCAAGGCGGCGTCCATTTCCGTAGGAGACTCCCATGAACCGACTCGTTGCCGGCGGCTGCCGGCTGCTCGAAGCCTTGCTGGTGCTGTGCCTGGCGCTGATGGTGCTGCTGGTCTTCGGCAACGTCGTGCTGCGCTATGCCTTCGACTCCGGCATCACCGTGAGCGAGGAAATCTCGCGCTGGCTTTTCGTGTGGCTGACCTTCCTGGGCGCCGTGGTCGCGATCCACGAGCGCGGCCACCTGGGCTCGGACATGCTGGTGTCCCGCTTGAATCGGCGCGGCAGGCAGGCGTGCCTGGTGCTGTCGCACGCCGCCATGCTGTACGTGACCTGGCTGCTGTGGAGCGGCACCCTGGCCCAGGTCGCCATCAACCGCGAGGTGGCGGCCCCCGTGACCGGCCTGTCGATGGCGGTGTTCTACGCCAGCGGCCTGGTGTTCGCGCTGCTGAGCGGCGTCATCCTGCTGCACGACCTGTGGCGGCTCGCCACCGGCCAGCTCGGCGACGACGAGTTGATTGCGGTGCAGGAGTCCGAGGACCTGGCCCAGGTCGAGGAACTGCACCTGGGCCAGCCGGCCAAGGTCTGAAGGGGAAGCCGACCATGACCGTCTTCATCTTCCTGGGCTCGCTGCTGGGCGCCATGGCGCTGGGCATCCCCATCGCCTACTCGCTGCTGGTCTCCGGCGTCGCGCTGATGGTGCACCTGGACATGTTCGACGCCCAGATCCTGGCGCAGAACGTCATCAACGGCGCCGACTCCTTCCCGCTGCTGGCCGTGCCCTTCTTCATGCTCGCCGGCGAGATCATGAACGTCGGCGGCCTCTCGGCGCGCATCGTCAAGCTGGCGCTCACGCTGGTGGGCCACAAGCGGGGCGGCCTGGGCTTCGTGGCCATCCTGGCCGCGTGCATGCTCGCCGCGCTCTCGGGCTCGGCCGTGGCCGACACCGCGGCGCTAGCCGCGCTGCTGCTGCCCATGATGGTCAAGGCCGGGCACGACAAGGCTAGGAGCGGCGGGCTCATCGCCTCGGCGGGCATCATCGCGCCCGTGATCCCGCCGTCCATCGGCTTCGTGATCTTCGGCGTGGCGGCTAACGTCTCGATCTCCAAGCTCTTCCTCGCCGGCATCGTCCCCGGACTGCTCATGGGGCTATCCATCGCGATTGCCTGGTACTTCGTGGCCAAGCGCGAGAACATCCAGCCGCCGCCCAAGGCCAGCTTCAAGGAGCAACTCGCCGCGCTGCGCGAGTCGCTGTGGGCGCTGGGGCTGCCGGTGATCGTCATCGTCGGGCTGAAGATGGGTGTCTTCACCCCGACGGAAGCGGCGGTGGTGGCCGCCGTCTACGCGCTGCTAGTGTCGATGCTGGTGTACCGCGAGATGAGGCTCAGCCAGCTCTATGGCGTCTTCGTCAGCGCCGCCAAGACCACCGCCGTGATCATGTTCCTGGTGGCCGCGGCCATGGTCTCGGCCTGGCTCATCACGGTGGCCGACATCCCCAGCCAGATGATCAGCCTGCTCGAGCCCTTCATGGGCAACCAGACGCTGCTGCTCATCGCCATCATGCTGCTCGTCATCGCCGTGGGCACGGCCATGGACATGACGCCCACGATCCTGATCATGACCCCGGTGCTCATGCCCGTGATCAAGGCCGCGGGGATCGATCCGGTCTACTTCGGCGTGCTGTTCATTATGAACAACGCCATCGGGCTGATCACGCCGCCGGTGGGCACGGTGCTCAACGTCGTGGCCGGCGTGGGGCGCATGAAGATGGACGAGGTCACGCGCGGCGTCATCCCGTTCATGGTGGCGCAGTTCATCGTCATGTTCCTGATGGTGTTCTTCCCCTCGCTCGTCATCGCGCCGGCACGCTGGCTGGCGAACTGAATCCAGTCTTCTCTCATACCGGAGTTCATCCATGACCCGCAGCATTTCCCTGGCCCACCTGACCGTGCTCGACCTGGCGCCGCCGCAGCTGGTCGAGACGGCCGCCGCCGCCGGCTACAGCCATGCCGGCATCCGGCTCCTGCCCTCGGCACCCGGCGGCCAGGCCTACCCGTTGATGGACGACCCCGCGCTGCTGCGCGAGACGCGCCGGCGCATGCAGGACAGCGGGGTGCGGATCTTCGACCTGGAGATCGTGCGCCTGGGTGCGGACTTCGACGCGCGCGCTTGTCAGCGCTTTTGCGAGGTGGGCGCCGAGCTGGGCGCGCACAGCATCCTGGTCGGCGGCGACGACCGCGAGCCGCAGCGCCTGGCGCAGTCCTTCGCGGCGCTGTGTGAGGTGGCGCGGCCCTACGGTCTGCATCCCAACATCGAGTTCATGCCGTGGACGGCGGTGCCCGACGTGGGCAGCGCGCTGCGCTTGGTGCAGGCTGCCGGCCGGCCCGTGAACGCTGGCATCTTGGTCGATGCGCTTCACTGGGCCCGCTCGGACAGCCCGCTGGCGCAGGTGGTGGCACTGCCGCGCGAGCTGCTGCACTATGCGCAGGTGTGCGACGCTACGGCAGAGGTACCGGACACGATGGAAGGCTTGATCCGCGACGCGCGCTGCGAGCGGCTGCTGCCCGGCGAGGGTGGCATCGACATCCGCGCCATGCTGTCCGCGCTGCCGTCCGACCTGCCGCTAAGCGTGGAGATCCCGCACCACCGGCGTGCGCCGCTGGCCGGCGCGCTCGGCTGGGCCACACAGGCGCACGAGGCCACGCTGCGGCTGCTGGGCTAATCCCGACGCGTATTCACTGGTGAAACAAGGGCCGGGTCTGCCATCACGGAGACTGGGCTCTCCCGGCGCCATCGCAGCGAGCGCGTGGTGCTGGTGCTCGACGGCGCGGGCTGGCACCACCAGGCCGCGCTGCAGTGGCCACCCAATGTGCGCCCCTTGCAGTTGCCGCCATACTCGCCCGCGCTCAACCCCGTAGAGCATCTGTGGGACGAGCTGCGCGAGAAGCACTTCCACAACCGCTTCTTCGACACCCTGGAAGACGTTGAGAAACACCTGGCCGATGCACTGGCCGATCTTGAACGCGATACTCAACGCGTTCACTCCATCACCGCGTGGCCGTGGATCGTTGTTTCACTTCCAAATTGGAATCGGAATCAAACGCGATGGTCGTATAGGAACCGGCGCACCTTCTCGGGCATGAGCCGCCCTGCATCCGGATGCGCTGGGTTGATCAGCACGTTGTACTCTTCTTCGATAATGACAGAAGGCACCGCCAGCAGAACTGAGGTGCCTCTGGCCAGCCAAGCCGAGCCGATACTGCGCGACACCATACCTTCGGGAATGGCGTTCCAGCCCACAGGCAAGGGTCGGGGCACTTGCGTGCGGGCCGCCCACACGTCGTCGGGTACATCGATGCGCACCAGGAATCGGTTGAATGGCAGCTGCGTGCCGGCACGGCCAAGATGCGCGCGCGTCTCCCAGGCCGCAAGGGCGATGGATGTCGCAGCGTACGTGACATGCTCGCCAGGGCCGTTCCAGCGGCCCCCCTTGTAGGCCGCACCCTTGCCAGCCATGTCGTCAGCCGTCCAGGAGGGTGTGTCGGCCGCGATACGCCATAGGGACACCGTCACGCGGGCAGGCCTCCGCGCATGCGGTCGAGCAGTTCCTCGATGGCACGCTGGCCTTCCGGATTGCGCAGCATCTGCGCCGGTGTCTTGCCTGCGAACTCGGGCAAGGGCTCGCGTATCCAGTCCCTGACCCAGGCATCGAGGTCGAAGTTCGCCAACTGCGCCGGGTCACCGCTTTCCTGCAACAGCCGCTGCAGCCGCGCCACGATGCGCAGGAAGCCCATGACGCGATGGCCTGCCACCTCGGGCAGTGGCTCGCTGGCTTCGTGCTTGCGTCGGAAGGTGCTCTCGGAAACGCCGATGAGGTCCATCACTGACTCATGCGTGCCGCCGAAGGCACCGGCAATCACCGAGACCACCGCGGTCGGCACCCCTTCCTCCACCGCGTCGTAGAGGTCCACGGGGGGGCAGTCGGTAACCAGGCCCAGCAACTCATGAAACACGGCCCGCGAGTCACGGGCGCCGCTGCGCCTGAGCACGCCCCAGAGTCGAGCACCGGCATCCTGCCGCAAGGCGCGTCGTGGCTTGCGGCTGCTTACACCAGCCGTGACAACCGGGGATGTCGCAAGGGACTGGGACTTCCTAGGGCGGGCGGTGGCAGTCATGTTGGATACTCCATCTGGAGGGAATGTTACCTCCAAATGGAGGAGGCGCGATCTCCCTTCAGCTGCTTCTCCGGGAACGAATGCACGGGCAGCCCACACCTGTTCCGCAAGCCTCCACACGGCATGCGCAGCCCTGGCCCGCCTTGCACCGGTGTCCACCGGATCGGTGCGCAGATCTGTGCAGGAGTGGCGGCCCCGGATCACACGGCAGACGGCAGTGAAGTTTGTGTTGACGCGCAGCCTTGTCGAAGCCGGAATGGTTGTGGGCGCAGGCTGGAAGGACGATCGCCTGGCACGGCCGCTGTTCGCGCCGCAGCAGGCCGCCGGTGCAGCGCACGGTGGCTGCACGGCGCCAGCGCTCCCGGCAGCCCTGTGCCGGCGGGAACTTCAAGGACGTGCTGCGCACGGCCGGCACCCAAGGCGTGGATCATCCACCCCGGTCGAGCGCCATGTCGCTGATGGTGACAGCGCGCGCCGGCAACGCAGCGCTGATGCAGGCGCTGCTGGAAGCGGGAGTCGATGGCCAACGGCCGGAGGAGTTCGGGCTGCGGCCCGGCTGCAGGCGGTCTCCCGGACGATGGAGGAGCCGGGCTTCCGGCCCAGTTCGGCATGGCCGCATCGGCGGCGCATGGCGACCCACCCCTTGGCTGTCCGTGGCGCGGCTGTTGCGCACGACATGGCACGCATGGCTATCCGGGGCAGCCTCCATCACAATCGCCGCATGGAAACCCCCGTCGAGAGCCGGGAGGCTGCGCTGCAGCGCTACCTGGCTACAGGTGACTACGACGACGCACCGCGCTGGGCAGGCACGAGCTTCCTTGAGGCTGCGCGCAACGCCGACGCGATCCTGCGCGAAGGGCTTATTGCGCACTGCCTGGCACGGCTGGAGGCGAGTCCAACGCCGGTGCTGCCGCTGGCGGCCGACCTGGCGCCATGGGTGCGCGGCAAGGTCGCGCCTATGGTCGAAGGCCTGTTCCCGGCGACCGAGCGTGACGCCGTGCTGGCGCTGCTGGAGCGCTCGGTCGTCATCGTGGGACCGGACAATGTCGAGTCGGTCCTGCGCACCAGGCTCTGGCCCCGCACCGCCTGGTCGCTGGCCAACATGGTCCTGGCCGCCGCAGGGTGCGAACCGCTCTCGGACGACGGCTCGGCCTGCCTGGGATTGAGCGAGGAGGCGACTTGCTATGTCAGCCAGGCGTACTTCGCCGAGGACGACCCCTTCGCCGACTTCGTGGTGCACGAAGTCGCGCATGTATTTCACAACTGCGAGCGATCTGCCGCCGGGCTGCCCGAAACCCGGCGTCGCGAGTGGCTGCTGGACATCGATTTCCGCCGGCGCGAGACCTTCGCCTACGCCTGCGAGGCCTACAGCCGCATCCGGGTGATGGGCGACACGCCGGCGCGCCGCCTGCGAGCGCTGCAGGAGCATGCCCAGGGGTCACTGCCCGGCGACAGCGTGGTGGACGTCGCCGAGTATCTGGACATCCTGGACGAGGCGGTGAGGGCGCGCAACGGCTGGAAACGCATCCTGCGGCGGTGTGCCCCAGCCCGGAGGGCGAGAGGCGTCTGCAGCATGCCGGCCGGTCCTGTGCGGCCGCTGCCATGAGCGCTGTGGACGTGAGCCAGGCCGGCGACCTGGAGCCGTTGCCCGAGGTTCAAGAGCGGTTGCGGCTGCAGTCGTTCCTGCAGGGGCTGCCGGCATCGGTATTGGCCGAGAAGCTGATGCAGATGGCCGACAGCGACTTCGAGATCGAGCGGGAGTTGCAGTGCTGGCGCCGCGCAAGCGAGGTGACGTGCAAGCCGGCCGAGCTCGAGGCCATTGCTGACGGGATGCTGAGGCCGGGGCGCCACTACATCAAGCTGGGCGAGGGCCGAGGGTACGTGCGCCGCGGTGAGGCGGTGCTGCCGCTGCTGCGCCAGACCTGTGTCCGCGACGCCCAGGCGGCCGTGCAGCTGGGCGGCCACGCGCTGCGCCGGGCATGGGAGCTGTCGCAGGAGGCGGACGACTCCTATGGCGAGTTCGGCGAGCTGTGCCAGGCCATCGGTGCCGAATGGCTGCGCTGTCTTCAGGCAGCCGGGCCGCAGCCGGCTACGTTCGGCCGGACCTATCTGCACCTGGTGCTCGACGATCCGTACGAGAGCTTCGACACCGCGGCGGCCGAGGCTGCCATGGGCGAAGCGGCGTGCCAGGAGATGCGTCGGGCCCTGCAGCAGCGCTGGCGAGCAGCCAAGGACGCGCTGCTGTTGGAGATTGAGCAGTGGGAAGAGAAGCAGGCGCGCCGCAAGGGCCGGTACGCTGGTCCTGCGCCTCGGCCCGACAGCGCCCTGTCACAGCTGGAGCGGCTGCACCGCGAGCAGCTCGAAGCGGCGGGCGACATCGACGGCATCCTGGCCGTGCTGCACGAGGACCTCTGCAGGCCTGACGCCCACGCGTGCGTGATCGGCTTTCTGGAGCGCCACGGCCGCCATGCCCAGGCGCTGCTGCAGGCCGAGGAGGGCTGTCGCGCGTTCCCGGATGACGCGCGCCTTCAGCAAGCGTTGCTGCGCTGCCTGGAGCACGCGGGCCGCACCGACGAGGCGCTGGCGCTGCGGCGCCGCCTGTTCGAGGCCCGCCCCAGCCTGACGTCGTTCCAGGCACTGCTCGAAGCGGCCAGCACGGCCGGACACGACGTTAGGGCACTGCGCGAAGAGATGCTGGCCTGGCTGCAGATCGAGGAAGCCAGCGGCGGCCGGTTCGAGGGCGACGTCACGCTGCGGGCAGAATTGCTGTGTGCCGATCAGCGCTGGCGGGAAGCGGCACGGCTGGTGCAGCCCGCTGGGACGCGCTGCTCGGCGCCGACCTTGCGCACCATCGCATTGAATCTCGACACCGAGGAGCGGGACACGGCGGCGGCGCTTCTCATGCGCGTGCTCGACGCCTCGATGCAGCGAGCCGCCAGCCCCTACCGGATGGAGCTGCAGCTGGTTGCGGAGATCGCCCAGCGCATGTACGCGCCACAACGGGCAGTGTGGCTGGCGCACTTGCGCAAGGTGTACGCGGGCAAGCGCAACTTCCTCAACGGACTGCCGATGCGCTGAAGGCGGGCGCCGGTTGACCGGTCAGTTCCGCCTGGCTTGCAGTCGATGGCTCCCGTGGCTGTCGACGCCGGCCCACAGCCTGCAGGCTGTACACCTGCCAGGGACCAGCAAAACGCTGCGCTCGCAACGTGACGAGCGTCGGGAAATGACGACCGCCTCCAAGCCAAGGATCCTCACTTCCAGTTCAGATCGACCAGGACACCGTCCCTCTCGCTCATGCGACGGCCTTCGACCACACCGGGCACTGTTTCGACCCGATTCGCAAGACTGGCCAGTTCCGTGAAGGCCACGTGATCCATGCCGGCGCGCCGGGCGTCCTCTGCCCGTTCACTCGGGATCTCGTCTGCCGTCAAGCATCTCAGCCCGGCATCGCAGAGGCCCTGCAAGATGGCCAGCCTGGCGTCCACCGTGCCGTAATGCGCCGACACGTCGAGGCTGGCATTGAAGTCGCCGGCCACGCACAGCAGGTGGTCGGGATGTTCCTGGCGCAGCCGCAGCCATTCGGCACGCTGGCGCTGCACGGTCGCGTGGTGACGCTGCCAGGCCAGTCCCTGGCGCTGCACAGCGCCGCCACGGGCGTGCGTCATGGTGGTGCCATACACCAGCAGCGGCCGATCCAGCGCCGGCGGCTGCAGCCGCGCCGCAACGGTCGATGTCGGGTCCTCGGTGGCCACTGCCTCCATCGCATGCGTGGACCAAATGATGACGCGATGCTCGCCGGCGTGCTGGAACTCGGGCCCGGGCACGGTGCAGCAGGCTTGGCCGTGCGGCGGCACGTTGGCGACATGGGCCCCGGACAGGATCCAGATGTCCGCGCCGCAATGACGAAGCACTTCCTGTTGCCCAGCAATTCGGGTTCGGTGAAACGCGCCGGAGCGCCCCAGGTTCCATGTGCCGATCCGCATCGATGCCAACGTCGCTTCTCCCCCGATTCCTCGTCCTTCGCACCATGGGTCGCGCAATTGCGCACGACAACAAGGCTTCTGGTCAACACAGCTGCCGGTTGCAGCAGAGCAATGCTCTGCACCCTGCAGCCGCCGCTGTAGCGTCATTGCATTGCTGCTGCCTGCACCGGGCCTTGATGCTGAAGGGAATGCCTCGAGAGGCTCGTGCATGGAGGCCGATGTTCAGCCTTGAGCCCGCCGTCCCTTACGGTTGCGGCTCATTCCCTGCGCCAGGCACGCTGGCGCAAGGAAGCCGCCATGTACGCTCCAGCCACGCAGTGCCAGCATCGACGCAGCCGTCTCGGAGCGGCCAGCCCGGCGTGCAGTCAGCAATTGCAGCCGGGACTATTCCAGAACGGGGCAGGCCTCGTTGTTAAATTATGATTCCACATCTGCCGAGATTTTGTAAAAATATAGTTTATGCCTCGTGCGCCAAAGATGACCCGTGACCTGCCGCCAGCCATCACCAGGACTCTGGCTGCGCTGGGAGCGAACCTGCGCCTGGCGCGTGAACGCCGCGGGATGACGATCCGAGACCTGGCTGCGCAGCTCAACGCCTCGGCACCCACGATCATCAGCATGGAGCGCGGCGAGGCCTCGGTATCCATGGCCATCTATGCCGCTGCGCTGCACTTCTACGAGCGGCTGGAGTGGCTGCCGGATCTCGTCGACCCCCAGTTCGACCGGGAAGCACTGCGCATCGAGCTCGCCGGCATCAGGCCGAGAACCCGGCGGTGACGCATCACGACCGGAGATGCCGCCACAGCGGCGGCTTCCGCGATGGCGCAACGACCGCGCCGGGCATGCGGTTGCGTTCCCATCTAGACTGATGCGCGCCGACGGTGCGCCTCTCAAGGCTCATGGATTTTCCCCTCCTGGCCGGCCACGGTTCGCAGCGCGTCTTTCCGCGGTCACAGGCGCCCAGGGTGCGCCATCTCTGCACGGGGTCACGTGCCGCTGACCGCACGGACCCGGCCCGTTCACCCAAGGAGTCTTCATGCTCAAGTTCTACTACTCGCTCGCGCCCAACCCGATGAAAGTGGCGCTTTTCCTGGAGGAAGCCGGCCTGCCGTACGAGCCGATCCCCGTGGACACGCGCAAGGGCGAGCAGCATGCGCCGGCGTACACGGCCATCAACCCCAACGCCAAGGTGCCCGCCATCGTCGACGGTTCGACCACCGTGTTCGACAGCAGCGCCATCCTGCTGTACCTGGCGGAGAAGACCGGCCAGTTCCTGCCCGCGCCCGAGCAGCGCGGCGAGATGCTGTCGTGGCTGATGTTCACCGCCTCGGGCATCGGCCCCTTCACCGGGCAGTGCGTGCATTTCAAGCACTACGCCCCGGAGCCCGTGCCCTACGCGCTCAACCGCTACGACTACGAGGCGTGGCGGCACTGGAAGCTCGTCGAGCAGCACCTGGCCAACCGGCCATGGATGCTGGGTGAGCGCTACACCCTCCTGGACATGGCCGTCTGGGGCTGGGCACGCGCAGTACCCTTCGCGCTAGGCGCGGACGCCTGGCAGCAGTTGCCCCACGTCAAGCGGCTGTTCGACGCCATCAACGCCCGGCCTGCCGCACAGCGGGTCGAAGCGCTCAAGGAACGCCACGCCTTCAAGACCGAGATGGACGACGAGGCGCAACGCGCCATGTTCCCGCAGAACCAGCGGCTGAAGAATCCATCCGCCTGAGCACGGTGCTTCCTGCCTATGCTGGAGCAATGAGAAGATGCTTCGCTAAGGAACTTGCTTGACTGGCGACGGGCATTTCTTCTGTGGGTCATGCGGCGCGATGCGAGCGCCCATCGGGCAAGGGAAGCAGGGAGAACTCTTTGGCAAAGGCTGATTGGCAAGCAAGGCGCCGTGACGGCGACCGCGGCGCAAGCCGCGCTCGTGAGTACCGGGAGCCGATGCGGGACCCCGTGGTCTTGCAGCTGGCGTCAAGCCGGCCGCCCGGCGGCTCCCGGCAGGACAAAGGTGCCCCACCAGTCGTCAAGCAGGGCGTGAACGGCGCCTTGCGGGCCGCGAACCTGCGGCTGCTGCTGGAGCATGCGCCGGTGCGGGAGGCCCTGTCGCTGGTGGCCGAGGTGCCGCTGGAGCGGCTCGAGGCCATGTCCCGCGGTGCCCTGTGTCCCGACGAGACGGCCTTTCATATCGAGCGGGCGCTGAAGCTGCCCGGGAAGTGGCTGGATGGTCTCAACAAGGCGCCTCCGGCGCGTACCCTGGAGCTGTTGAGGGACCCTGGAAAGGCCGCTCTGCATGACGACGATCTCGATGAGGAGGCCCCTGTCGCGCCCGCGGTAGTGGCGGCGGCCGCTGCCAGTCCCAGCGCCCAGCCCGTGGCAGGACGTGCCGCCGCCGTCCCTGCAGGCTCAGCGCCGACGAAGGTGCTGGCGTTGCCAGGCAACGACTCGGCACAGCAAGGCCGGGCAACCGAAGTCGCGTCCGCAACGCCTGTCGAGCATCAGCAAGCCAATGACGTTCCGGTAGCGCGCGGTACCCGGCCCATGGCGGCTGGCGAGGGTGCTGAGAGCGCATCACGACCCGCTGCACGAGCCGCCCAGGCGGCGGCTGCCCCCAAAGCAGGCCAGCCGCCTTCCTCCACGGCACAGCAGCGCACTCCGTCCGACCCCAAAGCAACTTCCGCCTCCATGCCGACACCTGAACTGCGCCAGCAGAACCTGGGCCTTCTGGTGCAGGGCAAGGGCGCCAAAAGCGCGCTGGCACGCCTCATCGGCATCAGCCAGCCCTACATGTCCACGATAGCCAACGGCGGCAAGGTCCTGGACCAGGCGTTCTGCCGCAACGTGGCGAAGTCATTGGGCCTGCACGAGGACTGGTTCGAGGCGCCGCGCACGGTGGCCGACATCCCTGCGGCCGCGCTCAAGCTGCTGTTGCCCGTGTCGCGCAGCACCGCGGCCAGCGCCAGCACCGCTGCGACCAGTGGCGCAGCCGCAGCCGAGGGCACGCCGGCGGGTGCCAGCGGCGCAGTGGCACCCGAGACGGCTGTCGCGCCGGCCGATTCGAGCCACACGGCCACCGCCGTGGCCGACGACGCCGCCGCTGCCGCCGCTGCCGCAAGCCAGACCGTGGCCACGAGCGTCGCCGCCCGGCAAGCAGACAAGCGGCCCCACATCCGGCCCGCTTCCTCAGGCGACCACCCGCAGCGCACCGGGCCCGGCCGCCCGGTCACGGCATCCGCCCGTCCTCCTGCCGCCGTGCCGGTTCAAGCCGACCTGCTGGCTCCAGTCGAGCCTGAAGTGCAGCCCGCGGCGCAGGCAGCCACGCCAGCGCCGCCTGTCGACGTCCCGGCCGTGCCGGCCGTGGTGCCGGTCCCGACACCGGTCATGGTGCCGGCATCCGAGTCCGTTCATCAGGTCGTGCAGCGGATGATCAACTTCACGGCGGTCTCGGCCCAACCGCTGGTCATCGACGGTGGCCTGGCGCCCATCACGGAAGCACTCATCAAGATCCTGGCGCTCAAGGACCGGCAAGGCAGGCTCTCCGAGGACAAGGCCTTCGAGCTGCTGGGCACCGTGCGCCTGCTCTGAGGCATCTTGACGGCCGATCCATGAAATCAATGCCATTGGGCACGATGGCATCGCATCTCCTGCCGCCATCGGTGCCCAGAGCGGCCATTGAAGGATCACTGCAGCGGCAGCCCAACAGGGATTGCCTGCACTGCATCCTGGCCCGCTACATGGACGAGCTACTGGCCTATTGAAAGCGACTTGGCCAGGAAGTCGAAGATTGCCGGCGCAGCGTCCCGCTGTAGTCGCCCGCGGCGTGCTTGGCTGAAAGCATCCCACGGCGGCTGGGGCGCCTGCGCCAATGCCCGGAAGCAGCCCCTCCCGCATCAACTGTGCGATCACGCCGGCAGGCCCGCAGCTGCTGAAGATGCGCCACGCGCCGACAGGCACCACCACGACATCGAGCGGCGGCTACGGCCCGTGGCCGACGCCATCCTGCCGGTCGTGAAGGAAGATTCCCCCAGGTTGGTCTCTCCACATCCAGCCTGTTTCCAGACCCGACCCGACCGAAGGTCGCCCTCGGACTCCCACTGCAGCCAGGACCGTGTAGGGCCTGCGTGCCGGGGGCACGTCTGCAGCGGACTGGGCCGAGTCAGCGCGCTTGCGCTTGGCGCCCTGTGGAGCGGACCACAGCACTCACGTGTCGTCCTTCAGCCAATGTGCGACCGCTTCGGCCAGCGCCCGCTCCAGAGCCGAAGCGTTGCAGCCAGCGGCCGGGTCGGCCAGGTGCTGCTCCAGCGACCAGCCCTCGGGCCGGCTGGCCTCCCACCAGGCTTTGGCGGAAGCGGCCAGCGCCAGCAACTGCGGTGCTGTTTCGCAGGCCACGGCGCCGGTGGCATGCGTGGCCGGGCCGCTGGCTGGCCGGGCGATCCCTCCAGGACCGAAGGCGAACTGCAACATCATCCCCACCGGGCTGCTGGCTCGATTCATAGATGCTTTCCTGCCATCGAGTTGCATGCGACCACTGTAGCGCGCGCGGCGCCGGGCTGGCCGGCCTGGCAGGCATTGCAAGAGCGCCCGGCGTCTTGCCGGTATCCTCTGCAGACGCTACGTCACAATTTTCGTTGAGGAAGTAACACCACCATGCCGACCAGAAAGACCGCCGCAACCAAGAAAGTTGCCGCCAAGAAAGCCGTTGCGAAGACGGCTGCACCTGTTGCCAGGAAGGCCGCCGCGAAGAAGGCGCCGCAGCCCATCGCCGCAGCAGCCACGTTCCGCACGAAGATCGACCTCGCCAACCTCGCGGTCGGCGCCAAGACCGTCAAGCAGCTCGCGCGCGCGGTGGCCAAGCTGGCGCAGACGCTGGCCAAGATGGACGAGGGTGGCGCCGTGCGACTGGAGCAGCCTGTGACCGCCAAGGGAGCCCACCTGGCCACGACGGACGCCAAGGCTGCCAAGCGCTTCGGCATGGAGGAAGGGCGTGCCCCGCGCGGCGCCAAGACGGCTGCGCCGGCGGCCAAGAAGTCCGCTGAGGCACCGGCACCGGCGCCTGCGAAGAAGGCTGCCGCCAAGAAGGCCGCTGCCAAGAAGACGCGTACCCAGGCTGCGACGACCGATGCTGCTGCACAGGCCGAGGGGATCGATGCCGCGGCGCCCGCAGCGAAGAAAGCACCCGCCAGGAAGGCTGCTGCCAAGAAAATCTCTGCCAAGAAGGCTGCGGGCAAGAAGGCAGCTGGCAAGACCAGCGCTGCCAAGGGCGCGAGCGAACCTGCGCGTGCCGCAGGCGAGGAATCAGCCGCAGCGCCGTCGGCCGCCGATACGCCCGGCGCCGAGGCCGCCGCGTCCTGACGGCTCGATGCCCTGTAGACGCCCTGCACCGCCCGCTGGAGTGATTCGGCAGCCGCGGCAGGGATTTCCATGGCACCACGGCCAAAGGGCGCGGTGACGGGACAAGATCCCGGCATGGCAAGGCTGGGAGGAGCGCCATGAGAGAGCTGCGTGTCACCATCCCCGAGGGCGTCGAGTTCGCGGACCTGCGCCTGTCGCTCGATTCGGACAACGGCCGGGTGCGCTTCAGCATGGCGCCCATCGCGGCGATCTGCGAAGCCAGCGACCTGGACCTCGCCGAGCTCGTGGACGGCCCACAGCCGCTGGTGGTGCCGCTGATCGCTGCCTGGTACCGGGTGCATGTCAGCGAAGGCGGCGCCCCGGACCCGGTGCAGGAAGATCTGCTTGAGGAAAGCCGCCTGGAGATGGAGCACGGCGGCGGCTTCGCTTACCCGCCGGGACACGCCTGATCCATCCCGGCACGGCCTCCAGGCCGAATCGCTGCCGGGGTGGCCTGATGTCACGCACACCGTCCCGCTCGGTGTGACGGCGCTGCAACAAGGGCGCAGGCATGAGCCGTTCGGCTGGCAAAGTGCCGCGCCATGTTCTCGATGCTCGAACAGCAGCCGCCGGAGCTGCTTCATGCTGTCTACGCCCGGCTGTCGCGCCGCTACGCCGCGCCGGGCGTGCGCCTGTCTCATTTCGCCGGCCGCTGGCAAGTGTTTCGGACCGCAGACCTGGCAGCGGGAAACGAGCGTGCCGTGATCGATGTCGAGCCGCCACACGACCACACGGTGGAGGACCTCGCGGAGCTGGAGTCCAGGGCCGCCTTCGCCGTTGGCGAGGACCACGACGCGACGCTGGTCGTGATGCACTTGGCCACGAGACTGCCGCTATCCGGTGACGAGCAGGCGACGCCGTCCCTGCCGGTTCTCACCGTCTCGGTGTGGAGCTTGGAACATCCCGTGGCATTGACCGGCGACATCGAGCTCGACGAGGCCGGCGCGCCGGTACGTATTGGTCTGCCCGGCCGCCTGCCCCGGTCCTGAAACCCCCTGCACGCCAAGAGCGGACTTCTCCAGGAACCATCGGCTTCAGTGTCCCTGCACAGCTTCGGGCGCTGCCGGGTTGTCCCCTGTAGCAGCCCGGTCGCGCCACGGCCAGCCACGCCTTCCAGATCCGCGACCTGGACCTGGCGGTGCCGGATGCCCATGCCTCCAACATCGAACCAGCACGGCAACGCAGCCGGGCTGCCCTTGACCTCTTCCCCTTCGGCACGCTGGCCGGCGTGACGCCAGCGGCCAGCGTCGGCGGCGTGGCGCTCGGCTTCTCGCCCATGGTCACGCTGCGAGCACTGGAGCGCCCCGTGGCGCCCGATCGGCAGCCTTCGCGTGGCCGGCTGCACATGCGTGCACAGTTCCAGTCCCGTGTGCAGCAGCTCGATGGCGCACGCAGGCGGTATTTGATTTGCTCGACGAGGCTTGACGCCGGCTCGAGCGCGACGGTGTACGGATCGACAAGGAGCCGCTGCGTGACGCAGCACTTGCCTGCGCACGCACGGCACGCGAGGCGGACGGCGTGTGCCCGTTGTACGCGCTGACTGCTGCCTACCCCAGACGGCGGTCGGCCGGTCCGGGTGCGGTCTGCACACACCCCTGCAGCACGCGATGCTGCTGCAGCAGCATCGGCTGAGCGAAGGCGGATGCCGTGCTGCCGCAACAATGCGCAGTCCCTTCTACCGGAGCCAGTCGATGACCATCGAAGTCGTTCGTGATCGCGCGCAGAAGATGAAGCACACCATCCGCGTGGGAAACCACATCTTCGCGGTCGACGAGCCGCCGGCCAACGGTGGCGAAGACCTTGGCGTGACGCCACATGATCTCTACGACAGCGCCCTGGGTGCCTGCAAGGCGCTCACGGCGCTGTGGTACGCGCAGCGCAGGCACATCCCCGTCGAGGACATCCGCGCCAGCGTCGAGCGTGACGACAGCCAGGAGCGCCAGGGGGTCTACCGGCTGCGCGTGACGCTGGACATCACGGGTGCACTGAGCGATGCGCAGCGCCAGGAGTTGCTCAACGTGGCGGCCAAGTGCCCCGTCCACAAGCTGATGACGCAGGTGACTACCGAGGTCGTGACCGAGCTGGCGCCGCAGGGCTCGTAGTCCGCATGCTTCTCAGCCGCGGGGGCGGGCACAGGAGAACTCTGTGCAATCCGCCGGGCTCGTGCATCCCAAGTCGCTGACCAGCCGCCGCAGTTCTCCAACGTCGGCAAAGACCTGGTCCGCGCCGGCCTGGCGCAAGGAATCGATCTCGCCGTAGCCCCAGGCCACGGCTGCGAAGGCGACTCCTGCGGCATGCGCGGCGCGCAAGTCCGAGATCTGGTCGCCAACGTAGAGCGCCTGCGAAGCCGGGATGCCGCTGCGAGCCAGCACCCGCCTGATCCGCGCCCGCTTGCCCAGGATCGGGCTGCCGCCTTCGAGGTATGCGAAATGCGCTGCGCTGGCAGGGCCCAGCGTGCGCACCGCGTTGACTGCCGAATTCGAGGTCAGCAGCGCCAGCGTCATGCCCTGCTCGCGCAGGAAGGCCAGCGTCTCCTGCACGCCAGCGAACAGCGGGACGGCAGCGCGGCGCGACTGCATCAGCTGCATGAAGCTTGCCGCCACGTGCGGCAGCTTCCACGCTGGCAGGCCCACCAGGCGCATGTTGGCGCGCACGTCCTGGCGCCGCATGAGCGGTATCTGCTGCGGGGTCACGGGCGTGAAGCCGTGACGGCGCGCGAGCTCACCCAGCACCTCGACGAAGAACGGGAAGGAGTCGGCCAGCGTGCCGTCGAAGTCGAACAGCACGAGGCGGCAGGCGGGCAAGGGCATGGCAGGCAGGCTCCTCGGGGGCGCGAGTCAGGGGACTGCATTCATGGCGCCGGGGCTTCGACGATGGGTCCGGGCAGCGCCCCCAGAAAACGCACGATATCCGCGATTTCTTGTCCGCTGAGGCGGATCGGCGGGTGCTGCGCCGACGGGCTGCTGTCCTGCGCCAACTCGGACCGGCCCACCGCCGCGGCAGGCGCCTTCACACGCAGGCTGCGCACCTGGCAGGCTTCGCGGACTCGGCCCATCTTAGCCGCACGTTCAAGCGCATGCTGGGCATCGCCCCGACCACGATCGCCCGCGAATGACCGGATGCCGGGTGCATGGCGCGCGCGCAGACAATGCCTTGCCATGACGACAACAATCCGTTTATCCCTACTTGGCGTGGCCTGTGTCCTGGCACTGGCCGCCTGCGATGCGCGCGCACCCGTGCCCAGGCAGGTGCCGGCACCGGCGATCGTGTCGGGCGAGCCGGTGGCCGGCTTCAAGCAGTGCCGCCAGTTCTTTCCCGGCGAACTGCCGCGCGTGCCGGACCTGCAGGCCAGGCAGCCGCGCGACCTCTGCTTCGATGCCTTCGCCGTGCTGCACTCAGGCCGAACCAAGACGCCGATCTTCGCCGTTGAAAGACTCACCGCCGCGCAGTTGGCCGACGCGGCCGACGAGGAGCGTACCAACAAGTTCTACGCCGACGCGCGCCTGCCGCAGGCAGAGCGTGCCACGCTGGAGGACTATCGCGGCAGCGGCTTCGACCGCGGCCACATGGCCCCGGCTGCCGACATGCCGACCGCGCAGGCCATGGCGCAGTCATTCAGCCTCGCAAACATGGTTCCCCAGGCACCCGAGAACAATCGCAAAACTTGGGCGGGTATCGAGAACGACACCCGGCGCTACGTGCGTCGGGCCAAGGGCCCGGTCTACGTCTTCACCGGCCCGGTGTACCCGGCCGCCGGCGCCCAGGTCATCGGCAAGGGCAGGGTGTGGGTGCCGGCACAACTCTACAAGCTGGTCTACGACGCCGGCACGAACCGGGCGTGGGCGCACTGGGTGGAAAACGAGAACGAGGCGCGCGCGGGCAAGCCCATCAGCTATCGGGAACTGGTGCAACGCACCGGCATCGAGTTCCTGCCGGGTATCAACCCTGCGGACTGACCTTCTCGGCCAGCCGATCTCGAACCTGCTCAGCTCTTTTCGAGCTTGCGGCCAGGTCCTTCAACATCCCGCGTAGTTCTTTCGCCCGCTGGCCGTAATGGTGTAGGTACCGCCACGCGGGCCGACATGGCAGGTCGGAGCGCCGGGAGCGGCTGCAGCGCGGCGCTCATCCTGCAAGGCATCCGCGGCGGCCTGGCTGGACGGCGAGCGCACCGGCTCGGGCTGAGCGCGATGGCAGTGATAGTCCCCTGTCTTGCGGTTGTGATGGCAGCCGCTGGCGTCCAGGCCGCCGCCGTGCGCCAGCGCCTGCAGCGACGTGGCCAGGACAGCCGCGGCCACGGATGCCGGGATTCGTTTCATCGGTGGGTCCCCCTCATGTTCCGGTCGGGCCACGGCCGTGCCTGGACGAGGTCCCGCCAAGGACTCCATCTTGCATTGAGGGACAAGCGCCCGGCACGGGCAGGCAAGATGGCGCTGGCTCTCCAAGGCACCTTCCTTGTCGTGGTCCGCATGGACCGCCCGCACCGACACCACGAGGAAGACATGCCTGCCCAAGCCACACGTCCCTTCCACAGCCGCCATGCGGTGGCCTCGCTGCTCCTGGCCTGCGCGGCTGCGCCGGCCCTGGCTGCCGAGGCGCCCTCCTGGTTCCCGTCCGAGTGGGGTGCGCAGGACCAGCGCGGCGCGGCCAACCGCATCACGCCCGAGCGCACGCTCGCGGCGCTGCGCCTGGCCAGGACCGGGCGCATCCACTCGCTGGCCCAGCCGTTTCGATCCGACATGCCCATCTGGGGCGGGCGGTCCTTCCAGCTCACCATCCCGCACGCCGACGAGCCGCCGAGCCAGAACGCGCTGACGGCCAACCTCGACTTCGTCTCTGGCGAGCTGGGACAGGTCGGCACGCAGCTCGACGGGCTCGGGCACGTGGGCATCGGCGACCTCTACTACAATGGCAACGACCGGCGCGAGTTCGTGCGGCGCAACGGGCTGCAGCGCCTGGGCATCGAGCACGCCGGCCCCTTCGTCACGCGCGGCGTGATGATCGATGTGGCGGCCTACAAGGGCGTGCAGCGGCTGCCGCCCGGCTACGAGGTCACGGCGGCCGACCTGCAGGGCGCGCTGGCACGCCAGAAGCTCACCCTGCGCGAAGGCGACACCTTGCTCATGCGCACCGGCTGGGCGCAGCTGTGGAAGGGTGATCCGGCTGCCTACACCGGCAAGGCGCCCGGCTGGGGAGCGCAGGCCTGCGAGTGGATCGTGCGCCAGAAGCCCGCGGCCACCGGCTGCGACACCTACGGCTGCGACGTCGTGCCCAACCCGCACGACGCCGCGGTGCTGTGGCCCTGCCACCAGATCATGGGCACGCAGGCCGGCATCTACAACATCGAGAACCTCGACCTCGAAACGCTGGCTGCGGACGGCGCGCACGAGTTCCTGTTCGTCATGACGCCGCTGCCGCTGGTGGGCGCCTCGGGCTCGCCGGTGGCGCCCATCGCCATCCGCTGAAAGCTTGGGCGCTGGCGCGCCGTTTCAGCCCCTGCGCTGCACGGCAGCATTGCAGCGGCGCCGGTGCTCGCTGGGCGAGCATCCGTAGCGCTGCTGAAAGGCCCGGCTGAAGTGCGCCGCGTCGCTGAAGCCGTGGTCGAAGGCGACCTGCGTGATCGTGCGGTGCGAGGCGGCCGGGTCGCGCAGCACGCGCTCGCAGGCGGCCAGCCGCTGCTGCCAGATCCAGCGCGAAGCCGTGCAGCCCTGCGCCCGGAACAGCTGGTGCAGGCCGCGCAGCGACACGCCCGCCGCCTGGGCGAGAGCGCCCAGCGTCAGCGACGGATCGTGCAGCCGCGCCATGGCCTGGGCCTTGACGCGTTCGAACCGCGGGCAGTTCGAGGGCGCCGCCTCGCTGCGCAGCTCCCGCAGGCCCGCCGTGATGACGTCGAGCAGGGCGCAGGCAAGGTCGCCCGCGGTGCCGGGCTGCGACGCCGGCATATCCTCACCGAGCGCCGTGAGCATGGGCTGCAGCAGCCGGCCCGGCAGCGTGTTGGCCGCAGCGGCCCGGGCCACCAGCGCATCACAGCCGCCCAGCCGCGCCAGCAGCTCGCGCCTGGGAATGCGCAGCACCGCCTGCCGGTAGTCGGCGTCGTAGGCCAGTTCGTAGGGGCGGCGCGTGTCGTAGATGGCGTATTCGCCCGGCGCCAGCCAGGTCTCGCGGCCCGCCTGGCGCACCGCGCCACGGCCGGCGAGCTGCAGGTTGAGCAGGAAGAACTCCTCCGCTCCACGCGCGGCCTGGCGCTGCGAGCGCGTCACGCGCTTGCTGCCGTGCCCGCTGGAGCGAAAACACGTGAGCGACAGCGCGGCCAGGTCGCGGTTGAGCATGGCGGCGTCGAAGCCCTCAGGCTCCTCGATCTGGAAGCCCGACTCCACGAAGCGGTCGGACACCGCCTGCGTCCAGCCGGCCACCCGCCGGTGCGGCGGCAGCGACAAGGTGGCGAAACCATGTGCGTGTGCCATGTGACCTGCTCCATGCCGGGAAGCGATGATTGTGCGCTGTGCGCGCGCCTGGCACGAACCAGCGCCCAGCCGTGCAGGCGTCACGGTCGCCATGGGCGCTGGGCCTTGCCTGGCCGGTGACAGCGGTTCCGGGCGGGGTGCCAACATGACCGGATCGACCCCGGCACGACAGGCCCGGCGGCGCTGGTGGCGCAAGCGCGCTGCACAGCACCTGGTCATGCCGGCAAGGTGGCCGATGTGGTTGCGCTCCCGTGCTCGCTCAAGTCCTGGCCAATCCGCAGTGAAGCGATTGTCGTGGGTGGCGGTGTACCGCGCGCCATCTGCTCCCGAGGACTGTCTGGCGGCAACCGTGACGAACCGCGGCAAGCCCACTTGAGCCTGGATACCTCGGGCGTGCATGGCTCAAAGCGGTCCGGGCCGGTGGTGCAGTCGTTTGGAGGAAGTTGCAATGGCAACGTTTCAGGCTCGACATTGAAACGCAGTTGCGGGGCGCCGCTGACAGCATGTCGGAGAGGGCTTACATGTCACTGCGGTGCCGGCCGGCAGCCCCGCTGATGGCCTGTGCACACACTGGCAGCTCTGATCAAGAGGCCCCGCATGAGCAATCCCTGGCTGAAGAAGAACCCCATCCTGAGCATGTGGCTCAGCGGCGCCAACGCCGTCGCCGGTGCGGCACGGGGTCGCGCGAGGAGCACCGCGAAGAAAAGCGCTGCCACGGCCACGCGTCAGGCCGCTGGCGCCGCGGTGAGTGCCTGGCTGGCGCCGTTCGCCGCGCCGAAGCCGCGGCGCAAGAAGCGCCGCTGACCGGCAGGCTGATGCGCGGCGGTCCCCTGGACGCGACTTCGCCCATGGAATCCCTCCGTGCCGTTGTTGGCAGGGCCATGGCCTTGACAAGACGACGAGGCCTGGACGCCGCGGCACCTGGCACCCTGCCGGTCAAGCCGCCGGATCGTCCTTCGCCACCTCGACGCCGGCCGACTTGCGCGCTGGCCGCGGTGCCGGGCTCGCCGTGAACGCTTCCGGGTCGAAGGGCTGCAGCAGCGCCCGGGCCTCTCGCTCGTCGGCGTAGAGCCAGTCCCGCCACCGCTCCTGGGGCACCACCACCACCGAGCGCTTCTCGTCGCCGGGCTTGTGAAAGCGCCGCATCAGCGGGTGAGAGTCGGCGTTGATGGTGAGCATCGAGAA
>NZ_VIDQ01000034.1 GCF_009760915.1 Azohydromonas aeria | reverse complement strand
CCCTGACTTGCGCAGTTCATGTGCCTGTCGCCGCAGGTACTGCAGTGTGTCTTCGGAAAGATGGCGACCGTCGATCTTGCTCATGAACACAATATAGGCGGTGAATTATTGAATTGCCAGGTTAATAGTTCATCCAGCAGACGAGTCTGCTGCCAAAGAGTTGTTCGTCCTGCTTCATAAAGAAAGCGAGGCGCTTATTGCCAGAGAGATTTCTGAGTGGGCGGCGCGAAATGGATGGCGTCAGTGTGATGCCGAGGAACTGAGGGCGCTTGCGGCCAGAATAGGGGCGGGCGGCAGAGTAATCGTCAAAAACAAAAACTGCTGGCGCGACGATATTGTCAAGCAATTGAAAGAGCGCGCAATCAGACAATAATAACTTGACGGCTTGCCGGCGAAGCTGCCGTTCTTTGGTAAGCCTTAGTTTTTTTAATTCAGAGTAAACGCAGATTTACAGAACACACACCTTATCATGCACCGTCAAGTTACAGCAGAAGAACTAGAATACCTATACCTATTGATTGGAAAAGGCATATGGCACCTTCAATACGTAGAAGACGGAGTGTCAGGAGAGGAGGCAAAGGCTTTACTTGCCAAACAACGGCGAAATACGTTGGGAACTTCACTCAAAATCGCTCGGGAAAAAAAGCTCATTGAAGATGTGTTGCTTGGGCGTCCGTCCGAGTTTAAAGAAGAATGTGATTGGCTTGTTCACCGATCCCAATGCTCGCACGGTGATTTGCTGTATACAGACAGAGGCAGAGCAGAGACATTCACGCGTTTAGAGGCTTTCACGAATGAGGCGCACCGTCTTCAGGCCGCTCTGCTAGGCGACATTAACCAATATTTGATTGCAATCGGTATCGACACTGCGGCCGCCCAGCGCTTTGCCTCTCAGAATACTGGGCGGCTACGCAGCGAAGGCTAAATTCGCGTCGCGGCAAACCAAATAATGACATCGTGTCAATGACATAGTCAGCGAAGAACCGCTCCCAGCCTTTAGCAGCCCTCCAATCTTCTTGGCAAACAGCCGTCGCCTACCGCAACCCTTCGCTGCCGACATTGCCCAGGAACCATCCCGCCAAGGCAATGAAGGCAAGGTACGACGCTGCCATCCAACCGCACGCCACGCCTTCTCAAGCCGTCTTTCAGTAATCACTTGGAGCGCACCAACCTGATTTCCCGCGCCATTTCCGTCACCGCCTCTTCACCTTCCTTGCCGGCATTCCGCACCCATTGCGCCAGCGCCAGGCGTTCTTCCCAGCAAATCTCCTAAACGCCGCGCTTGCTGCCGTTCTCGCCAGGGATGACGGCATGCCAGCGCTTGAATACGCCGCCCCGTGCGCTTGAAGCCGTGCGCTCGCACCCATCTCGCCCCTGAACTCTCAAGCCTGGTCGAGCTGCGCCAGCACGTCGAGCGCGGCGATCTCCCAGCCACGATCAGCACGCAGCCCTCGCCTTGAAGCGCGGCCACCACGCCGTCCGCATGCACGCCTTCAAGCCCGCCCTCGGACCGGTGTAATGAGAAATCTTTATCATTAAAGCCATGCCGTGATGCTTCGGCTGCGTGGGTCATGCCCTTGTGGCCGACGCGCCATGGCCTGTCCTTGTTCCCTTTTTCCAGGAGATTCGCCTTGCTGATGACCGGTGTGCGGATTCGGCTCGCGGGCGCGACGCTGCTCGTGGCGCTGCTGTGGGGCGCCGTGTGGTGGGCGCTGTCGTGAGCGGCGCAGCGGCCGTGCGCCTGCACGATGTGACGGTGGCCTACCGCGGCCACCCGGCCGTGCACCATGTCAGCGGCAGCTTCGAGTCCGGGCGCCTGGCGGCGGTGGTGGGCCCCAACGGCGCGGGCAAGAGCAGCCTGCTGTCCGCCATGGGCGGGCGCCAGCCGGGCTACCAGGGCCGCATCGAGCGCGACGCCGCGCTGCGCGTGGCCTACCTGCCGCAGGCCAGCGAGCTCGACCGCGCCTTTCCCGTGCGCGTGCGCGAGTTCGTCGCCATGGGGCTGTGGGCCGAGATCGGCGCCTTCGGCGCGGTGCGCGCCGCCCAGCGCCAGCGCGTGGACCAGGCCCTGGCTACGGTCGGCCTGGCCGGCTTCGAGCAGCGGCTGCTGGGCGAGCTCTCGGTGGGGCAGGTGCAGCGCGTGCTGTTCGCCCGCGTGCTGGTGCAGGACGCGGGCCTGATCCTGCTCGACGAGCCCTTCAACGCCATCGACGCGCGCACCACGGCCGACCTGCTGCGTCTGCTGGCGCGCTGGAAGCAGGAGTCGCGCACCGTCATCGCCGTGCTGCACGACCTGGAGCAGGTGCGCGCGCATTTCGACGACGTGCTGCTGCTGGCGCGCGAGCCGGTGGCCTGGGGCCCGCCGGCGCAGGTGCTGCGCGCGGAACACCTGTTCAAGGCGCGGCAGATGGCCGAGGCCTGGGACCAGGACGCGCCGCCGTGCCGGCGCGGCGGGGCTTGAGCGCCATGGCCATGGAACTGCTGCAGCCCTTCGTCGAGTTCTCCTTCATGCGCCGCGCGCTGGTGGCGACGCTGGCGCTGGCCCTGGGCAGCGCGCCCATCGGCTGCCTGCTGGTGCTGCGCCGCATGAGCCTGGTGGGCGACGCCATGGCGCACGCGGTGATGCCCGGCGCCGCCGCGGGCTTCCTGCTGGCGGGCATGTCGCTGCCGGCGCTGAGCGCGGGCGGCTTCGCCGCGGCGCTGCTGGTGGCGCTGGCCGCCGGGCTGGTCACGCGCAACACGCCGCAGCGCGAGGACGCCAGCTTCGCCGCCTTCTACCTGATCGCGCTGGCGCTGGGCGTGCTGCTGGTGTCGCTGCGCGGCAGCCAGGTGGACCTGATGCACCTGCTCTTCGGCAGCGTGCTGGCCGTGGACGACGCGGCGCTGCTGCAGATCGCCGGCGTGACAAGCTTGACGCTGTGGACGCTGGCGCTGCTGTACCGGCCGCTGGTGCTGGAGAGCTGCGACCCCGGTTTCCTGCGCAACGTCGGCGGCCGCGGCGGCCTGGTGCACGCCGCGTTCCTCGTGCTGCTGGTGGCCAACCTGGTGAGCGCGTTCCAGGCGCTGGGCACGCTCATGGCCGTGGGGCTGATGATGCTGCCCGCGGCCGCGGCCCGCTTCTGGGTCGCGGGGCTGGGACCGATGGCGGCGCTGTCGGCGGCCATCGGCGCGGCCAGCGGCGTGGCCGGGCTGCTGCTGAGCTTCCACGCCGAGCTGCCCTCGGGCCCCTGCATCGTGCTGTCCTGCGGCGCGGTGTACCTCGCCTCGGTGCTGTTCGGGCACCGCGACGGCATCGTGACGCGCCGCCTGCGCGCCAACGCCCACCAGGCCGGCTGACCGGCCGCATCGTCCCCGCTTTCGCATGAGATCCCTCGACCGCCGCACCGCCCTGCTCGCCACGCTGCTGCCCGCCGCCCCCGGCTGGCTGCGGGCACAACCCGCGCCGACGGACGCGCCGCGCGTGCTGGCGAGCTTTTCCATCCTGGCCGACATGGCGCGCGAGCTGGTGCCCGAGGGCTTCACGGTGCAGGCGCTGGTCGGCCCCGACGCCGACGCGCACGTGTACGAGGCCACGCCGGCGGACGTGCGCCGCGTCGGGCAGGCCGACCTGGTCGTCGTCAACGGCCTGGGCTTCGAGGGCTGGATCGAGCGGCTGGTCCAGGTCTCGGGCTACCGCGGCCCGATCGTCGTGGCCAGCCAGGGCATCACCCCGCGCAGCGCTGCGGCCGGCGACGGGCACGGGCACGGCCATGGCCACGGCCACTCGCACGGGCCCGCCGGGGGCGCCGATCCCCACGCCTGGCAGGACCTGTCGCTGGCGCGGCGCTACGTGGACAACATCGCGCAGGCGCTGGCGCGGCGCTGGCCCGCGCACGAGGCGGCCATCGCCGCGCGCCGGCGCGACTACCTGGCGCGCATCGACCGGCTGCACGCCTGGGCGCAGGCGCAGTTCGACGCCGTGCCGCGCGCGCAGCGCCGGGTCGTGACCTCGCACGACGCCTTCGCCTACCTGGGCGCGGCCTACGGCATCGACTTCCTCGCGCCGCAGGGCTGGGCCACGCACAGCGAGCCCTCGGCCGCGGCCGTGGCGCGGCTGATCCGGCAACTGCGCCAGCAGCAGGTGCGCGCGCTGTTCATCGAGAACATCAGCGACGCGCGGCTGGTCGAGCGCATCGCCCGCGAGAGCGGCGCGCGCGTGGGCGGCACGCTGTTCTCGGACGCGCTGTCGCGCCCCGGCGGCCCGGCCGACACCTACCTGCGCCTGGTCGAGCACAACGTGCGCACCGTGGCCGCGGCGCTCGCGCCGGCGCCGGCGCGCTGAAGATTTCCTCAACCCTGCGACACGCACGAACCGCCATGAAGCATCGACTCGTCCCGATCCTGATGGCCGCGGCGCTGGCTGGCCCGGCCGGCCTGGTGGCCGCCGCACCCCACGGCCACGCGCACGAGCACGGCGTGGTGCGGGTGCAGGTGGGCGTGGACGGGCCGCGGCTGGAGCTGGCGCTGCAGGCGCCGCTGGACAGCCTGCTGGGCTTCGAGCGCGCGCCGCGCACCGACGCCGAGCGCCGCGCCGCGGAGCAGGCGCTGGCGACGCTGCGCCAGCCGCAGTCCTGGCTGCAGCCGGACGCCGCGGCCGGCTGCACGCTGGAGACTTCGAATGTGGACCCCGGCGTGCTCGCGCCCGGCGCGCCGGCGCCGCGCGACGGGCATGCCGAGGTCGAGGCCAGCTATGCCTGGCGCTGCGCCCAGCCGCAGGCGCTGCGCGGCCTGGAGATCGGGCTGTTCGACGCCTTCCGGCGGCTGCAGCGCATCGAGGTCGAGGTGGCGGACGCCAACGGCCAGGGCCGCAGCACGCTCAAGCGCCCGGCGCGCGTGGTGAAGCTGCAGCGATGAGCGCGGCTGCGAACGCGCCGGTGCTGTCGCTGCGCGGCGTGCGCTACCGCTGGCCGGGGGCGCCGCACGACGTGATCGCGCTCGATGAGCTGCTGGTGGCGCCGGGCGAGCGGCTGCTGCTGCGCGGGGGCAGCGGCTGCGGCAAGAGCACGCTGCTGTCGCTGGCCGCCGGGGTGCTGCTGGCGCAGTCGGGCGAGGTGGCGCTGCTGGGCCAGGACTGGCGCGCGCTGCGCGCGGGCCGGCGCGACCGCCGGCGCTCCGACCACATCGGCTACGTGTTCCAGCAGTTCAACCTGGTGCCCTACCTGAGCGTGCTCGACAACGTGCTGCTGCCGTGCCGCTTCTCGGCGCTGCGCGCGCAGCGCGCCGGCGCGCGGCCGGCCGAGGAGGCGACGCGGCTGCTGCAGGCGCTGCAGCTCGACGATGGGCTGCTGGGCCGGCCGGCGCAACAGCTCTCGGTGGGCCAGCAGCAGCGCGTGGCCGCGGCGCGGGCGCTGCTGGGCCGGCCCGAGGTCGTGATCGCCGACGAGCCGACCTCGGCGCTGGACGAGGACCGGCGCGACGCCTTCATGCGGCTGCTGCTGCGCGAATGCGAAGCCGCCGGCAGCGCGCTGCTCTTCGTCAGCCACGACGCGCGGCTGGCCAGCCACTTCCCGCGCGTGATCGACCTGCCCGTGCTCAACCGCGCGGCGCAGCTGGCGGAGGCCTGAGACATGGCGGGGGGCCTGCTTCGCATCGCCGTGGGCAGCGCCTGGCACCGGCGCTTCGGGCTGTCGCTGGTGGTGCTGTCGGTGGCGCTGTCCACGCTGCTGCTGCTGGGCGTGGAGCGGCTGCGCCACGATGTGCGCGAGGGTTTCGCGCAGTCGGTGTCGGGCACCGATCTGCTGGTGGGCCCGCGCACGGGCTCGGTGCAGCTGCTGCTGTACGCCGTGTTCCGCCTGGGCAGCCCGACGCAGAACATCCGCTGGAGCAGCGTGCAGGCCATCGAGCGCGACCCGGCCGTGGCCTGGGTGGTGCCGCTGTCGCTGGGCGACACGCACCGCGGCTTCCCGGTGGTGGGCACCACGGCGGGCTACTTCGAGCATTTCCGCCACGGCGCGCGGCGGCCGCTGGCGCTGGCGCAGGGCCTGGCCTTCGACGGCGTGTTCGAGGCCGTCATCGGCGCCGAGGTGGCGCAGCGCCTGGGCTACCAGCCGGGGCAGCGCATCGTGCTCAGCCACGGCGGCGGCGAGTTCGCCGAGAACGACCATGCCGACAAGCCCTTCACGGTGGTGGGCGTGCTCGCGCGCACCGGCACGCCGGTGGACCGCTCGGTGCACATCCCGCTGGCCGGCATGGAGGCGATCCACCTGGACTGGCAGATGGGCGCGCCGCTGCCGGGCATGGCCGTGCCGGCCGAGCGCGTGCACGAGCACGACCTCACGCCGCGCACCGTCACGGCGCTGCTGGTGGGGCTGAAGTCGCGCGCCGCCGTGTTCTCGGCGCAGCGGCGCATCAACGCCTTCGCGCAGGAGCCGCTGATGGCGGTGCTGCCCGGCGTGGCGCTGGACGAGCTGTGGGACGCGGTGGACGCCGGCGAGCGCGCGCTGCAGGCCATGGGCGCGCTGGTGGCGGTGGTGAGCCTGGCCGGGCTGGTGGCCGTCGTCGTCACCGGGCTGGAGCAGCGCCGGCGCGAGCTGGCGGTGCTGCGCGCCGTGGGCGCGCGGCCCGGCCAGGTGTTCGCGCTGCTGCTGCTCGAAGGCGCGCTCGTGGCCGCCGCCGGCGCGGCCCTGGGCACGCTGGCCTGGGTTCTGGCCGCGGTGGGGCTGGCGCCGCTGGCCGAGGCGCGACTGGGCGTGGCGCTGCAGCCGGGCTGGCCCACGCCGCGGGAGTGGGCGCTGCTGGGCATGATCGTGCTGGGCGGCACCGTGGCCGCGCTGCTGCCCGGCTGGCGGGCCTACCGCCTGTCGCTGGCCGACGGACTGTTGCCAAGGGGGTAAGGATGAACGCAAACCTGCATCGCACGGCCCACCCGCGCCGGCGCCGGCTGCTGCTGGCGCTGGCCGGGTTGCCGCTGGCCGGGCCGCTGGGCGCGGCCGCCACTGAAGCAACCTACCGCGACGGGCGCTGGGCCGAGCTGGTGCCGCCGGACTGGGACCCGCGCAAGGCCATGGGCCTGCAGGCGCAGTCCGCCCTGGGCGTGCGCGAGGGCAGCGCGCAGGAGCTCGCGCTCATGGAGCAGCTGCGCGCGGCCTGGGACAACGCGCCCACGCGCTCCGAGCTCGACGGCGCGAAGCTGCGCATGCCCGGCTACGTGGTGCCGCTGGAGCACAGCGGCGAGAAGCTGCAGGAGTTCCTGCTCGTGCCTTACTTCGGCGCCTGCATCCACAGCCCGCCGCCGCCGGCCAACCAGATCGTGCACGTGCGCCTGGCCCGGCCCGAAAAGCTGCGCAGCATGGACGTGATCTGGGCCTACGGCACGCTGCGCACGCAGCGCAACGACTCGTCCATGGGCGTCAGCGGCTACGCCATGGACGCCGTGCGTGTCGAGCCCTGGCGCGGGCCGCCGCGCTGAGCCGGTTCCGCTCCCCTTGATCGCATCACGCCATGGAACGACTCACCCGCCAGCGCACGACCATCCTGCAAGCCCTCACGGCCGCGCAGCGGCCGCTGCTGCCGCAGGAGATCCTGGAAGCGGCGCAGGCCACGCTGCCGCGCCTGGGCATCGCCACCGTCTACCGCCAGATCAAGCAGCTGGTCGAGGAGGGCGAGCTCCAGGTCGTGCGCCTGCCCGGCGACAACGCCCGCTACGAGGCGGCGCGGCATGCGCATCACCACCACCATCACTTCCAGTGCACCGTCTGCCAGCGCGTCTTCGACGTGCATGCCTGCCCCGGTGACCTCGCGCGCCTGGCGCCCGAAGGCTTCACGGTGGAGGACCACGACCTGACGCTGTACGGCCACTGCCGCGACTGCAGGCAGCAGCAGGCGGCGTGACGCAGCGGCTCCCTGCACCTCGACTGTCCCGGGCCGCGCGCGTGGCCTGGGCCGGATGGCTCGTGCTCGCCGTGCTGCTGCACGCCACGCTGGGCCGCGGGCTGCACGAGTGGCAGCACCTGTGCGCGCCGGGCTCCGGCTCCAGCACCTGGAGCAACGGCGCGGACCCATCCACTCCGGGCTCTCCCGAGGATGCCCCGGGCGGCACACACGCCGCCTGCGCCTGGTGCCTGTCGCAGGCACATGCCGCGGCGGGCGGCGAGGCGCCACGGGTCAGCGCCGCGCCGCTGCAACCGTGGCGGACCATCGCGCCCCGGCCCGCGGCCTGTGTGGCGGACGCGACGCGCTGGCCCTTCGCGGCCCGCGACCCGCCGCGCGTCCTGGGCTGAACCGTCGCGCCGGCATGACCGGCGCGCCTGCGTCATTGCCTGCCTGCCCAGGGGCCGCGCCCGCGCGTGGCCCGGGCCGGGCCCTGTCTCGACTTGCCGCCGCCGTGCAGGCCCTCGATCGGCCCTGCGCGGACCGCCGCTGCCCAAGGTTTCGCTGTCCCCATGTACTCCTGTCCCGTTCCCGACCGTCCCCGCGCCGCCGTGCTGGCGCTGGCCATCGCTGCCCTCTACCCCCAGGCTGCCCAGGCCCAGGCCCAGGCCGAACCCGCCCCGGCGCCCGCCGAGGCGGCCGAGCTGCCCTCCATCACCGTCGTCGGCCGCTCGGCCTCCGGGGCCTACCACGCCGACGAGGCGCAGGGCGCCAAGACGGAGCTGCCGCTGCGCGAGCTGCCGCAGTCGGTGCGCGTCATCACGCGCCAGGCCATCGACGACCTCGGCGCGACCAGGCTCGACGACGTGCTCGACTACGTCGGCGGCGTCTCGCGCCAGAACAGCTTCGGCGGCCTGTGGGACAACTTCGCCATCCGCGGCCTGCAGGGCGACCCGAACACCGGCATGGCCACGCTGCTCAACGGCTTCGCCGCCAACCGCGGCTTCAACGCCCCGCGCGACCTCGCCGGCGTGGACCGCATCGAGTTCCTCAAGGGCCCGGCCGCGGCGCTGTACGGCAGCAGCGAGCCCGGCGGCACGCTCAACATCGTCAGCAAGCGCCCGCTGTGGAAGGCGGCGCACTCGGTGGAGGGCTACCTGGGCAGCCACGGCTTGCGGCGCGGCGCGCTCGACAGCACCGGGCCGCTGTCCGAAAACCTGGCCTACCGCCTCAACGTCGCGGTGGAGGAGCGCGACAGCTTCCGCGACCACGTCCATGCCGAGCGCCAAGTGCTGGCGCCGGCGCTGACCTGGCGCCTGGGCGCCGACACGCGGCTGGACTACCGCGGCGAATTCCTGCGCCACGCCACGCCGCTGGACCGCGGCGTGGTGGCGGTGAACGGGCGGCTTGGCGCCATCCCGCGCAGCCGCTTCCTGGGCGAGCCCGCCGACGGCGACGTGGTGGTGCGCAACCAAAGCCACCAGCTCGTGCTCAGCCAGGGCTGGGGCGAGGCCTGGAGCAGCCGCGTGGGCCTGTCCTGGCGCGAGACGGCGCTGCGCGGCTTCTCGACCGAGCCCGACCTCGCGCTGCAGCCTGACGGCCGCACGCTGTGGCGCCAGCGGCGCTATCGCGACTACGGCTCGGAAGACATCGCGCTGCAGGCCGAGCTGCAGGGCAAGTTCAGCATGGGTGGCTTCCAGCAGGAGCTGCTGGTGGGCGTGGAGGGCTACCGCTACCGCATGGACACGCTGATGCTGCGCGCCGGCCCCAGCGCGTCCTACGCCATCGACATCCTGGCGCCCGCCTACGGCCAGCCGCAGCCCGTGCCCCTGCCCAGAACCGACACGCGCGAAGTCCAGCACAACGCCGCGCTCTACGTGCAGGACGTGGTGCACCTGGCGCCGCAATGGCGGCTGCTGGCAGGGCTGCGCGTGGACGACCTGCGCCAGTCGCTGACCAACAACCGCAGCGGCGCCGTCACGCGCCAGACGCCCTCGGCCACCACGCCGCGCGTGGGCCTGAGCTGGCTGCCCAGCGCGCAGTGGACGCTCTACGCCAACGCCGGCCGCTCCTTCCGGCCCAATGCCGGCAGCGACGCCACGGGCGCGGCCTTCGAGCCCGAACGCGGCCGGGCGCTGGAGCTGGGCGCCAAGTGGGAGAGCGCGGACCAGCGCCTGGGCGCCACCGTGGCGCTGTTCGACATCCGCAAGCGCAACGTGCTCGTGACCGACCCGCTCAATGCCGGCTTCTCGGTGGCCGCCGGCGAGGTGCGCAGCCGCGGGCTGGAGGGCGACCTGGCGGGTCAGCTCGGCACGCACTGGCGCGTCAACGCCAGCCTCGTGCTCAACGACGCCCAGGTGGTGGGCGGCAGCCGGCTGCTCAACGTGCCGCGCGTCAACGGCAGCGTGCTGGCGGTGTACGAGGACCAGACCGGCAGCGGCCAGCGCTGGGGCCTGGGCGGCGGCGTCACGCACGTGGGAGACCGCCTGGGAGAGTCGGGATCGAGCTTCGAGCTGCCGGCCTACACCACGGCCAAGCTGGTGGGCTACTGGCGCCTGACGCCCACGGTGCGGCTGTCGCTGGACGTGGACAACCTGTTCGACCGCACCTACTACGCCAGCTCCTTCTACGAGACCTGGGTGACGCCCGGCACGGCGCGCTCGGTCACCGTCGGCCTGCAAGCCAAGTTCTGAAGGGGGCATCCGATGAAGCAACAAGCGATGGCCGCCGCGGCGCCCGTGCTCGAGATCCGCGGCGTCGATGCCGGCTACGGCGGCGTGCCGATCCTGCGCGGCCTGGACCTCGTGATCCGGGCTGGCGAGATCCACGCCCTGCTGGGGGCCAACGGCGCCGGCAAGACCACCACGCTGAACCTGCTGCTGGGCTTCGTCCCGCCGCGCCGTGGCAGCGTGCGCGTGCAGGGCGTGGACCCCGTGGCCCAACCCGCGGCAGCGCGGCGCCACCTGGCCTACATCCCGGAGAACGTGGCCCTGTACGAGCAGCTGACGGCACGCGAGAACGTGGCCTACCTGCTCGACCTGGCCGAGCAGCCCGCCGGGCCTGAGGCCATCGGCGAAGCGCTCGCTGCCGCCGGCCTGGACCGCGCCGCGCACGACCGGCGCGTCTCGGGATTCTCCAAGGGCATGCGGCAGAAGGTCTCGATCGCGCTCGCGCTCGCGCGCAAGGTGCCGGCGCTGCTGCTGGACGAGCCGACCTCCGGGCTCGATCCGCAGGCCACAGCAGAGTTCAACCGCCTGCTGGGCGTGCTGCGCGGCCAGGGCGTGTCCGTGCTCATGGTGACGCACGACCTGCTCGGGGCGGCCGATGTCGCCGACTGGATCGGCTTCCTGCGCGACGGGCGCCTGGTCGAACAGGTCGCCGCGGGTGCGGGGCCCGAGCGCTTCGACGTCCCCGGGCTGCACCGCCACTACACCCGTTCGGAGACGGCGGCATGAACACGCCCTTGCGCATCGCCCGCGAAGAGTGGCGGCTGCTGCGACGCGACCGCGTCGCCGTCATCGGTGTGCTGCTGGTGCTCGTGCTCACCGCCGTGGCGGCCCTCACCGCCTGGGACCAGCGCCGCACCGCGCAACTCGAACGCACGCGCCACCAGTCGCAGGTGGACCATGAGTTCGAGGCGCAGCCCGACCGGCACCCGCACCGCATGGTGCATTACGGCCACTTCGCGTTCAGGCCGATCGGTGCGCTGGCGGCCTTCGACAGGGGGATCGACGCCTACACGGGCCACACCCTCTACCTCGAAGGCCATCGCCAGAACAGCGCCAACTTCGGCGACGTGCGCCAGTCGTCGCTGCTGCTGCGCTTCGGCCAGCTGACGCCGGCTTTCGTGCTGCAGGTCGTCGCGCCCCTGCTGCTCATCTTCCTGGGCCATGCGAGCGTGGCCCGCGAGCGGGAGGCCGGCACCTTGCGGCTGCTGCTGGCCCAAGGCCTGCGGCCGGGGCAGCTGGTCGCGGGCAAGCTGCTGGCGTTCTCCGGCGTCTCGGCGCTGGTGCTGCTGCCGGCCGCCGTGGCGCTGGCCTGGCTGGCCGTGGCCAGCGCGGCGCCGCTGTCGCTCGCGCTGACCCTGCTGGGGGCCTACGGCCTGTGGCTCGCGCTGTGGACGCTCGGCGTGGTCGCCGTGTCCGCGCTGGCCCCGCGCGGCCGGGACGCGCTGATCTCGCTGCTGGCGATCTGGGCGCTCACCGTGGTGCTGGTGCCGCGCCTGGCACCGGAGGGCGTGGCGTCCGCGCTGCCGCTGCCCACGCGCATCGAGACCGACATCTCGGTGGCCCGCGACCTTGCCGCCATCGGCGACAGCCACGACCCCGACGACCCGTACTTCGCCACGTTCCGCAAGAAGGTGCTCGAGCAGTACGGCGTGACCCGCATCGAGGATCTGCCCGTGAACTACAAGGGTGTGCTGGGCATGGAAGGCGAGCGCCTCACCAGCCAGCTGTTCGACCGCCATTTCGAGCGGAGCTTCGCGCTGCAGGAGGCCCAGTTGCGCCGACTCGACGCCTTCTCGCTGGCCAGCCCCATGATCGCCCTGCGCCGCATCTCGATGGTTGCGGCCGGCACCGACCTGCACGCCTATCGCCGCTTCCTGGAGCAGGCCGAACGCCATCGCTACACGCTGGTGCAGGAGCTCAACCGCCTGCAGGCCGAGAAGCTCACCCATGCCACGGACCGTGGCAGCCTGTCCGCGCGCATCGGCAAGGAGCACTGGCAGGACCTGGCCGTGTTCCGGTTCGAGCCCGAAGCGCCTTCCGCGACCCTGCGCCGTGCGGCACCGATGGCGCTGGTGCTGGCGTGCTGGCTGGCCGTGCTCGCGGGGCTGGTGGCGCTGGCGACGCGGCGACTCGGCGGGAGGGCACGATGAGCACGCGCTGGCTCACGCACGAATGGCGGCTCCTGAGCCGCTCGCGCCTGGCGCTGGCAGGCCTGCTGCTGCTGCTGGCGCTCTCCGCGCTCGCGGTCGTGTCCGGCCTGCGGGAAGTCTCGCGCCAGCAGGAAACGATTGCCCGGCTGGCCACGCTGGAGCAGCGGGAACTGGCGGCACGGCAGCCGAAGCTCGAACGCGAGGGCGACCCGGGATCGGTCGCCTACTACACCTTCCTGGGCACCTGGGACGAGCCTGCGCCCGCCGCGTTCCTGGCCCTGGGCCTGCGCGATACGGCGCCCTACGTGCTGCGCGTGCGCGCGCTGGCGCTGCAGGCGCAGTTGCACGAGGGCGAGGTGTTCAACCCCGAGCTGGCGCTGGCCGGGCGCTTCGACTTCGCCTTCGTGCTGGTCTACCTGGCGCCCCTGTTCCTCATCGCGCTGCTGTACGACCTGGTCTCGGCGGAGCGCCACGCCGGTCGGCTGGCCACCTTGAGGGCGCTGCCCGGCGCCGGGCACAGGCTGTGGCTGCGCCGTGCCGCGCTGCGCACCGTGCTCGTGTTCGCCTGCCTGGCCTTGCCCGTGGCGGGCGGGGCATGGGCCGGCGCCATGCCGGTGGCCGCCACCGCGGGGGTGCTGGCCGCTACCCTCGCGTACGTCGTGTTCTGGGCAGGCCTGGCGCTCGTCGTCGTCGCCCGGGGCGGCCGCTCGGTGACCAATGCCACCGCCCTGATGGGCTGCTGGGCCGTGCTGACGCTGGTGCTTCCCGCCGTCGCCAACACCGTGCTGTCGCAGGCCGTTCCGGTGCGCCAGGGGGTCGAGCTGATGCTCGCCCAGCGCCAGGCCGTGCATGGCGCGTGGGATCTGCCCCGTGAAGACACCATGCAGCAGTTCTTCCGCACCCATCCGCAGTGGCGGGACACGGCGCCGCTGCCCGCCGGCTTCCACTGGAAGTGGTACTACGCCTTCCAGCAACTGGGCGACGAGAGCGTGGCGCCGCAGGTCGCGGCCTATCGCGAGGGTCTGCTGACGCGCCAGCGCTGGAGCGAACGCCTGGGCTCGCTGCTGCCGGGCGTGGGGGTGCAGGTCGTGCTTCACCGCGTGGCCGGCACCGACCTGCCCGCGCAACTGGCCTACCAGGACCAGGTCGCCGCCTTCCACGCGCAGCTGCGGACGTTCTTCTACCCGTACCTCTTCGACGGAACCCGGTTCGAAGCCCGGGACTTCGAGAAGCTGCCCCGCTTCCAGCCCGCCGTCGCTGACGCTGGCCCCGACCGTCTCGGGAGCGCCGGTTCACTGCTGGCGCTGGTCGTGCTGTCCATGTTCACCGCGGCGCTGGGTGTGCTCGCCATGCGCCGGGTGGATGCGTGAGCGGACCGCCCCTGCCAAGACCGCGCGCGCCGGCTGCAGCCCGGCGCCACGGGCCGCGGCGAGTGGTTGCAGGCGTCGGCGTTGCTGTTGCCCGTGGCCACCGCCACCGTGATGCCCCTGGACACGGCATTGCCGGTGTCGATGACGTAGGCCCGCACGCCCGCGTCGCGGCAGTTGGTCGAGGCTTCAGGCTGCTCGAAGGCGTCGGACAGCCGCGGCAGCATCTGCGACCGCGCAACCGGCTTGGCTGATGGTCAAGCCGACACCGAAACCCGCTGTGAAGCACTCCAGATCTCGGCCGCCACCGGTCGGCCCGTGTGCCAGCCCTGCGCGTAGTCGATGCCGATGGCACGCAGCTCGTCCAGGACCGCTTCGTTCTCGACCCATTCCGCCACGGTGCGCATGTCGAAGGCGGAAGCCACGCGGTGGATGGACTCCACGATGGCTCGGTGCTGGGCATCCTGGTCCAGGTTCCTGACGAAGCTGCCGTCGATCTTGAGCAGGTCGGCCTGCAGCGTGCGCAGGTAGCTGAACGACGACAGCCCCGCGCCGAAGTCGTCCAGCGCGAAGCGCGCGCCCAGCGATCGCAGCCGCGAGATGAAGGCCTGGGCCGCTTCCAGGTTGCCGACGGCAGCGGTCTCGGTGAGCTCGAAGCACAGCCGCCTCGGGTCCACGCCGCTGCGCTGGATCTCGGCCACCACGTCGTCGAGGAATGCACCATCGCCCAGGGATTGGCCCGAGACGTTGATGGCGCAGCGCACGAGGGGTGTGCGCTGCATCCAGGCGATGGTCTTGCGCAGCACGAGGCGATCCAGCGCGCCCATGAGCTGGTAGCGCTCGGCCGCGGGAATGAACAGCGCCGGCGACACGAGCTGGCCATCGTCGCCGCGCAGGCGCAGCAGGATCTCCCCATAGGGCAGGCTGACGGGGTCCGCCGTGGTGCCGATGATGGGTTGGAAGAAGAGCTCGAAGCGGTCCTGCGCCAGTGCCCGCTGCAGCTTCGAGACCCAGTGCATCTCGCCGCGGCGTGCCTGCACCAGCGTGTCGGCCGGTGCGAAGAACTGCACCCGGTTGCGCCCGGCCTCCTTGGCGGCATGGCAGGCGATGTCGGCGTGAATCAGCGCCAGGTACGGTTGCTCGCCGGGATCGGGCAGCTGCGCCAGGCCCACGCTCGCGCTCACGGCATGGGGACTGTCCTCCCAATGAAAGCAGTGGGACTCGATGCGCTGGCGCAGCGCCTGCGCACGCCGCAGTGCCTCGTCCACCGTGCAGTCGCCGAAGAGCACGCCGAACTCGTCGCCGCCCAGCCGCGCGAGCAGGTCGTCGCGGCGCACGCCGCCGCGCAGAAGCTGCGCGATCTCGCGCAGCAGCACGTCGCCCGCGGCGTGCCCCAGGGTGTCGTTGATGACTTTGAACTGGTCGAGGTCGATGTAGCACAGCATCTGGCCGGACGGCTGTGCCGCCGCGGCGCGGCGAGCCAGCGCTTGCTCGAACTCCTGGCGGTTGACCAGCCCGGTGAGCATGTCGTGCTTGAGCGCATAGGCGGCGCGCTCGGCCAGGCGCTGCTGCTCGCGCAGGTCGCGGCCCACCCACACAGCGCCGGTGCACTTGCCCTGCGCGTTGCGGATGGGCGTCACGCTGTCGCTGATCGGGCAGAACGACCCGTCGTCCATGCGCAGCATGCGCTTGCGCGGCTCCTGCTGCGGTGCTTGCTGCGCCAGGCACATCGCGACCGGACAGGGGCAGGGCTGCCGGTCATCGGCCCACAGCAGCTTGACGACCTCGGCAAAGGGTCGGCCCACGGCCTGCGCCACGTCGAGCCCGAGCAGTGCCGCGGCAGCCGGGTTGAGCAGGTCGATGTGCCCGCTGGCGTCCACGGAGACCATGGCGTCGGCCATGGCGTCCAGCGTGATGCGCAGCCGCTCCTGTTGCGCCTGCAGCTCGGCGTTGCGGTCAGCCAGTTCGTCGGAGAAGGCCTCTGCCTCGCGCCGCGCAGTCAGCAGCGCGCGCTCGTGGCGTCGCGTGGCACTGGCATTGAAGACCGTGATGCTGGTGACGGGCTCCATGCCGTCCTGGGCCGGCTGCACCTGGGCGTTGAGCAGCACGGGCAGCGGCGGTGCCTCCGGCACGGCCAGGTCGAGCGAGATCTCGTGGGCAAAGCCCTGCAGCGCCAGCAGCGGCACGTAGGAGGTGTCGTGGTAGATGCGGCTGGCCGCCGTCAGCACCTCGCGCAGCCGCAGCGTGCCCTCGATGTCGCCAACGCTGCGGCCGCACCAGTTCGAGAAGAGCCGGTTGGCGCGCAGGATCAGGCCATCGTGCCGCACGAGCAGATGGCCGCAGGGCACGTGCTCGTGCAATTCGTCCTGGTTCAAAGGGCTGGCTCCAGCTGGTGCACGGGCGAGGCGAGGTAGTGGCGGATCAGCTCGATGGTTTCCTGCGGGGAGCTCAGGTGCGGGCAATGGCCGGTGGCCTGCATGACCGCCAGCTCGGCACGCGGCAGTCGCCCGCGCAGGTACTCGCCCACGTGCAGCGGCGCCAGGGCGTCGTCCGAGCACTGCAGCACCAGGCAGGGCGGGCGCACGTGCGGCAGCTCGTGGCGGCAGTCCGACTGGAAGGTGACGCGGGCGAAGTGGCGGGCCACGCGCGGGTCCATGGCGCAGAACCGGTTGGCCAGTTCCTCGGCCAGCTCCGGGCGCTCGGGCGCATTCATGATCACCGGCGCCATCATCCGCGCCCACGAGAAGAAGTTGCTGTCGAGCGTGTCGAGCAGCTGCTCGATGTCCTCGCGGGTGAACCCGCCATCGTAGTCGCCGTCCTTGAGATAGCAGGGATTGGGGGCCAGCAGTACCAGGCGGCTGAACAGGTCCGGTTCCATGCGCGCGGCGACAATGGCGATCATGGCGCTGATGGAGTGGCCCACCAGCACGGGTCGCTCCAGGCCGGCTGCGCGGCACACGTCGATGAGATCGCGCGCGTAGCCCTCCAGGCTGGCGTACTTGTGCCGGTCGAAGGCGCCGCCGTCGGATGCGGCCGAGCCCAGGAGGTCGAACAGCACGATGCGATGGTCCCGTGCGAAGGCAGGCGCCACGTGACGCCAGACCTGCTGGTCGCAGCCGTAGCCGTGCATGAAGACGATGGAAGCGGCCTGGTTGCCGATGACTTTGACGTTGTGCTGGCTAAGGATGGACATGGGCAACCCGGCGTGGGGCGTTGTACCGGGCGATTGGAACGGTGCGGTACCCATCCGTTGTGTCATGAGCGTCAATTCTGCCGGGTGCGACCCAGGCAGGCCTTGACCGGCAGCCCGGCCCGCCCATAGGGACCGGCCAGATGGAAGGCTCAGGGACAGCGGCTTCAGCCGTCGATGGTCTTCATGCAGAAGGTTGATGACGGCCAATCCAAGCAGCACGAGGCCAACAACGCGGCGCCATTGCGCCAGCTGGCGCGGCCTGACGAGGAAGCCATCTTCAGGTCTTCAAGGCCGAACGCGGTGGCGGTAGATGCGGCAATGCCTGCATCCGCGGCCACAGCACTTCTGCACGGCTGATGCCGGCACCCCATACACCGTCTCGGACGTGGATGGGCTCGCTTTGGTGTCGGCTTCGCCATGGCTTTGAGGCAGCCACTGGCCAGGCACGGACAACGAACAATGTGCCTGCGTGCCTACAGGGGCGCGCACTACCGTGACGACTCTTCTGGACTCAACCGGTTGGGTCTGCATTTGTCTTCCCTTGCTGCGTGAAGAAACACCACCGCGATCCGACCGCCTCGGCGACCGGCTCGTTCACCAGCGGCTGCCCTGCCTGTGCAGGAAAGGCCGCCCGAAGTCAGCCACGCCGCGGTCGTGCTGGGGAGTCGGGTGCCGCTTCGCTGACGCCAGCTGCGGGCGTCGGCGCGTCCGGCGGCGTGCAGTCTCAGACCACGTGCGGCGCCTTGTGGAACACACCGTCCTTCATGATGGCCAGCAGCCGCTGGGCATCCAGCAGCACGCTCAGGTCCTGCAGCGGGTCACCGTCCACCAGCAGCAGGTCGGCCAGGTAGCCCTCGCGAATCTGGCCCAGCTCGTTGGGGCGCATCATGATCTCGCCGCCACGCGCCGTGGCCGCCAGCAGCGACTCCATCGGCGTCATGCCCGCGTACTTCACCAGGTACTGCAGGTCGTTGGCATTGGTGCCGTGGGGCACCCAGGCAAAGCCATAGTCGCCGCCGGGCAGGATGCGGATGCCGCGCTTGTGCATCTCGTGCATCGTCTCGGTGGCGGCTTCGAGCTCGCGCATGTAGCCCATCTGCGCCGCCGCCTCGGTGGTGATGCCGTAGTCCTTGGCGTGGAAGCAGGTGTTGACCAGCCAGGCCAGGCCGGGGGCGACGAAGTGCTTGTCCTTGTTGGCTTCGAGCATGTCCAGCGCCTCCTCGTCGGCGAAGCTGGCGTGGTAGATCACCTCGATGCCATGGCGCACGCACTGCTTGACGGACTCGGCCGAGCGCGCATGCGCGGCCACCCGTTTGCCCAGGCGCCGCGCCTCGGCGGTGGCCATGGCGACCTCTTCATCGGAGAAGGGCGTGAGCTCGGCCGGCAGCCCGGTGATGAACTCGCCCGAGAGGTTGAGCTTGATCTGGTCCACGCCGTACTTGGCGAACATGCGCACGGCCTTGCGCATCTCCTCCGGCCCGCTGACCACGTGCGCGAAGCTCAGCTCCTCGAACGGCAGGTGCGGCAGCGACATGTCACCCAGGCCGCCCAGGTGCGCGATCTCCTGGCTGCCCGCGATGTAGCGCGGTCCCGGGAACTCGCCGTTGCCGATGGCGTTGCGGGTCACCACGTCCAGGCGGGGCTTGGCCGTGGCGGCGCCGACGCAGGAGGTCCAGCCCATGTCGAGGTAGCGCTTGGCCACGCGGATGCACCACAGCGCATGCTCCTCCGGCGGCATCATCTGGATGGAGGCCAGCGTCGGCTGGTCGTTCCAGGCGAAGTGCGTGTGCGCCTCCGTCATGCCCGGCATCAGGAACGCACCCGCGGCGTCGATGACCTGGGTGCCGGCGCTGCACACGGCCTCGCCCCTGCCGCGACGAACCTGCGTGATGCGGTTGCCCTGGACCAGCACCTCGCCGTCGAAGGGCTGCGCGCCGCTGGCGTCGAAGACGCGGGCGTTGGTGAAGAGGATGTCGCTCATGATGTTGTCTCCGTCAGTCGATGGGGATGGCGTCCTGTTCGCGTACGGGCGTGCAGGGGCCATCCGGGCCCTGCATGGGCCGGTTCTCTGGGGTGTGCAATGAAGGAAGGAGAGCCTGCCGGCTCAGGCGTGGCTCAGGAACGCCTGCAGCAGTTGCGAGCAGTCAGTTGCGCGCTCCATGGTCGTCCAGTGGCCGCAGCCCGGCAGCACGACGACCTTGGCCTTGGGCAGCCGCTGGCCCATGACCTCCACCGCCGCCGGCGGGGCTACGCCGTCCTCGTCGCCCGTGACCAGCAGCACCGGCACGGCGATGTCTTCCAGCGCGGCGGACTGCGCCTCGGCCAGCGCCTCGCAGCTGCGCGCATAGCCCTCGGGAGACTGGCGCATCAGGCTCTCGCGCACCAGCGCCAGCGTCACGGGCTGGTTGGCCTTGGTGTCCTTGGAAGTCGCACCCTGGACGATGGCGTCGGCGATCTCCTGCATCGCCGACGCGCCGCCCGAGGCCGCCTTCCCGGCACGGGCGCGGATGTTGGGCCGCGCCGCTTCGGGCGGGCAGGCCAGCGGCCCAAACAGTGCCAGGCGGCTCACCAGGCCAGGCTGCTGCTGCGCCAGGTGCTGGCAGACGATGGTGCCCATCGAGTGGCCGAGGAAGACGGCCTGCGTCACACCCAGCTCACGGCACACGCCCACGACGGCCTCGACCATCTGTGCGATGCCCAGCGAGCCGGCGCCGCCGCTGGCCGCTTCGGCCGAGCGGCCGCTGCCGGGCAGGTCGATGCGCACCACGCGGTGGCCCTGCAGCGCGCTCAGGACCGGCGTCCAGGTGTTGCTGCTGCCGCCCAGGCCGTGGACGCACACCACGGCGGGGCCGTCGCCTTCGACCTCGACGGCCAGTCCGTTGATCAGCTTCGTGCTCATGCCTTGTGTCCTGTGAATCAATGCGTTGTCAAAGGCGCAGCCCGGCCCACGGGCGCTCAGCGGCGTCCGGTCTGCGCAGTCGGCCCTCCAGGGCCGGGGTCGGGATCAGCGGCGCCCTGGGCCGCGGCGCTTCAAACGAAGCGGTTCTCGATGCGGCCCAGGCCGTCGATCTCGACACGCACCACGTCACCCGCCTTCAGGTAGCGCGGGGGCTTCATGCCCATGCCCACGCCGGCCGGGGTGCCGGTGGCGATGAGATCGCCCGGGAACAACGTGATGCCGCGCGAGCAGGTCTCGATGAGCGTGGGGATGTCGAAGATCATGTTCTCGGTGGGGCCGTCCTGGCGAAGCTCCTCGTTGACCCAGCAACGCACACGGGTGCGCGTGCCGTCGAGCTCGTCGGCGGTGACGATCCACGGGCCCATGGGGCAGAAGGTGTCGAAGGACTTGCCCAGGTCCCACTGCTGGTGGCGCATCTGCACGTCGCGCGCCGTCACGTCGTTGACCACCGTGTAGCCGAAGACATGCGACAGCGCCTCGGCACGCGAGATGTTGCGACCGCCCTTGCCGATCACCACGCAGAGCTCGGCCTCGTAGTCGATCTCGGTCGAGACCTCGGTGGGCACACGCACCTCGTCGAAGGGGCCGACCACGCACTCGGGCACCTTGGTGAAGACGATGGGCCAGGCTTCGGGGTTGGCGTCGTTGTCCTTGAACACCGAGGCCTGCAGTTCCCTGGCATGCGCGTGGTAGTTCCGCCCCACGCAGAAGACGTTGCGGCGCGGGTGCGGGATGGGCGCATCGAGCTGCACCGACGACAACGGGACGGCCGCGCCGGCCGCCTCGGGCAGCGACTGCCCCTGGGACAGCGCCTCGATCAGTGTCAGGACGCCGAGCTCGGCCTGCGCACGCGGCAGCGCCAGCGGGGTCACGGTCTGGCCGTCGGCGGACACGATGCCGACATGGCGTTGTCCGGCGGCGAAGTAGGTGGCAAGGCGCATGGGAAGTCTCCTTTGGTCACTGGGAGGGGTGAGGGAACAGAGCTCGTGCTCCGGTGACCAAACTGTAGGAATCGGCGCCCGTCGGCGCTTATCGCGCCGTTCGCTGATTTATCGCAGAGTACGGCGTGTTGCTCCGTGCTTTCCCTGAAAGCCGGCTTCAGGCCCTTCTTGACCGAAGTCATCACGCCGATAGTCGCGCCCCAAGGAGACAGGACAAATGGCAGACGTTTACGCGCTGCACGAGGGCGGCTTCGGCCGTGCCGTGGTGCTGGAGTTGCGCGACGACCTGGTGGCGCACGCGCATGCGGAGTCGCAGTTCGCATTCTGGCTGGGCGGCCCCCCGGTGGAGGCGCACCTGGGCGACACGGTGGTGCACTACAGCGAGGACGTGGCCCTGGGCACCAACGAGTACGAGTCGCACGACGCCCGGCTGCTGGACCGCTCAGGGCCGGCCATCTTCCTGGTGCTCTACATCTCGAAGGACTGGCTGGAGCGGGTGCGCGCGGAGAGCGGGCGCGCGTTCTTCTTTCCCTCGCCGCGCGTGCCGATCAGTGCGCCGCTGCGCCAGGCCTGCTGGCGCGTGCTCGACGCGGTCCTGTCGCAGCAGGAGAGCCGGCGCGACGAAATAGACAGCGAGGTGGAGCAGCTGATCCAGAGCGCCATCGACGCCACGCTCGCGCCTGTGCCGCCCGAAGGGCTTCAGAAGCGCACGGCCATGCTGGACCACCGGCTGCGCGCAGCCATCGCGTACATGCGAGAGCACGTGCACGAGCCGCTGTCGGTCGAGGAAATCGCCGGACGCGTGGGCTTGTCGCGCACGCAGTTCTTCACGTTGTTCCGGGATCAGCTGCAGACCACGCCGCAGGTGTTCTGGAGCGCGGTGCGCGTGGAGGAGGCCGTGCGGCGGATGCTGCAAAGCAAGAAGCCCCAGCCGCTGACCTCGCTGGCCCTGGACCTGGGCTTCTCCTCACCGGGCAACTTCTCGCGCTTCTTCCGGGAGCACATGGGGGTCTCGCCCTCGGGCTTCAGGCGCGCTGCGGGAACCACGGTGCAGCACACGCTCACGGGCATTCAGTGACGGGCCGCCTCACGGCCTCACGCGACGCCGACTGCTGCCGGCGAGAGGCTGCTTGCTGCGCGGGTTGATGGCGGAAACCGGGCTGATTCCAGTTTCAATCTGGAAGTGAACCAACGATCCAAGGCCACGCAGTGGTGGAGTGAACGCGTTGAGCATCGCGTTCACGTCCGGCCAGTGCGTTGGCCAGGTGCTCTTCGACGTCTTCCAGGGTGTCGAAGAAGCGGTTGTGGAAGTGCTTCTCGCGCAGCTCATCCCATGGATGCCCCACGGGGTTGAGCTCAGGCGAGTACGGCTCAATGGACACGCCCAGCAGCAGAGGCAGCACCACGGCCTGCGCTTGGCGCAACTCCTCTACCGTCTTGGCTTCGCGCGGCGCCTGTTGCGCCTGCTCCAGTACTTCACTACCGCTGGCTGTTCGAGGCATGGCCCAGTCTCCGTGATGGCAGACCCGGTCACTCTTTCACCGGCGAACACGCATTGGAATGGACGGTGCGCTGCATCGGCGCGGATACGAGGGTGCTCATGACGCAGCGCCCACCGTCCCGGAGCCTGGCGGGTCACGCCGCTGCTCGACGGCCAGGACCTCGCGCGTCACGGACAACAGCGTGTCGGGCGTGACGCTGATCGAGTCGATGCCGATCTCCACCAGGAAGCGCACCAGCTCGGGATGGTCCGAAGGCGCCTGCCCGCAGATGCCCACGTGCCGTCCGTTGCGCCGCGCGCCCTCCACCGCCATGCGGATCATGGCCATCACGCCCGCGTCGCGCTCGTCGAAGTCGAAGGCCACCAGCTCGGAGTCGCGGTCCACACCCAGCACCAGCTGCGTGAGGTCGTTGGAGCCGATGGAAAAGCCGTCGAAGAGCCGCGCGAAGGCGTCGATCTGGATCACGTTGTTGGGGATCTCGCACATGACGTAGACCTCCAGCCCGTCCTGGCCGCGCACCAGGCCGTGCGTGGCCAGCGCCTGCAGCACGCGCTCCGCTTCCTCCACGCGGCGGCAGAAAGGCACCATCAGCTTCACGTTGGTCAGCCCCATGTCATGGCGCACGCGCTTGAGCGCCGCGCACTCCAGCGCGAAGCCGTCGGCATAGGCCGGGTGCGCGTAGCGCGAGGCGCCGCGCAGGCCCAGCATCGGGTTCTCCTCGTGCGGCTCGAAGCCGCGGCCGCCCAGCAGCTGCGCGTACTCGTTGGTCTTGAAGTCCGACAGCCGCACGATCACCGGCCGCGGGTGGAAGGCCGCGGCGATGGTGCCGATGCCCTCCGAGAGCTGGCGCACGAAGTAGTCGGCCCCGCGCTCGAAGCCCTGCGTCAGCCGCGCGATCTGCGCCGCCTCGGCCACGTCGGGCACGCGCTCCGGATGCGCCAGGGCCATCGGGTGCACGCGGATGTGCTCCGCCACGATGAATTCCATGCGCGCCAGCCCCACGCCGGCGGCGGGCAGCAGCGCGGTCTGGAAGGCGGTGTCCGGGTTGCCGACGTTGACCATCAGCTGCGTGCGCGGGCGCGCCAGGGTGCCGAGGTCGATGCACCGGTGCGTGAAGGGCAGCACGCCCGCGTACACCCGGCCCACCGCGCCTTCCGCGCACGACACCGTGACCTCGTCCCCCGTGTGCAGCCGCGTGGTGGCGTCGTCGCAGCCCACCACGGCCGGGATGCCCAGTTCGCGTGCGACGATGGCCGCATGGCAGGTGCGCCCGCCGCGATTGGTCACCAGCGCGGCAGCCGTCTTCATGACCGTGCCCCAGTCGGGCATGGTGGTGTCGGCCACCAGCACTTCGCCGGGCTGGAATGCGCCCAGCTCCGACACGTCGCGCACCACGCGCACGGGGCCGGTGGCGATGCGGCTGCCCACGGCGCGCCCCGTGGCCAGCACGCTGCCCTGGGCCCCCAGCCGCACCTCGTCGAACTGGCCGACGGGCCGGCGCGAGGCCACGGTCTCGGGCCGCGCCTGCACGATGTAGAGCCGGCCGTCGAGGCCGTCCTTGGCCCATTCGATGTCCATGGGCACGGGCTGCCCGGCGCGGCGGCTGTAGTGGTCCTCGACCGCCAGCGCAGCGTCGGCCAGCGCCAGCACCTCGTCGTCGCAGATGCAGTAGCGCGCCTGCTCTTCCCTGGGCGTGGGCACGTTGCGCGTGGTCTCGCGCCCGGCGCCCCAGGAATAGACCATGCGCACTTCCTTGCCGCCGAGCTTGCGCCGCAGCACCGTGCGGTGGCCCTGGCGCAGCGTGGGCTTGAAGACGTGGAACTCGTCCGGGTCCACCGTGCCCTGCACCACGTTCTCACCCAGGCCGTAGGCGCCGGTGATGAAGACCACGTCCCGAAATCCCGACTCGGTGTCCAGCGTGAAGATCACGCCGCTGGCCGCGCGATCGGCGCGCACCATCTTCATCACGCCCACCGACTGGAAGACCTTGAAGTGGTCGAAGCCCTGGTCCATCCGGTAGCGGATGGCACGGTCCTTGAACAGGCTGGCGAAGCAGCGCCGCACCGCCTCCAGCAGCGGGCCCTCGCCGTTGACGTTGAGGTAGGTCTCGTGCTGTCCCGCGAAGCTGGCGCCCGGCAGGTCCTCGGCGGTGGCCGAGCTGCGCACGGCCACTTCGAGCTGCTCGCCGTACTCGCGGCGCAGCCGCGCGTAGGCCTCGACGATTTCGGCGGCCAGGTCCGGCGGCAGCGGCGCGGCCATGACGATCTCCCGCGCGCGCCGGGCGCGGCAGGCCAGGTCCTCGACGTCGAAGGGGTCCAGCGCCGACAGCGCCTCATGCAGGCGCGGCCACGCGTCGGCCTGGTCCAGCACGTGGCGGTAGGCCTCGGCGGTGACGGCGAAGCCGTCGGGCACGTTGACGCCCTGCGGCGCCAGCGCGCTGAACATCTCGCCCAGCGAGGCATTCTTGCCGCCGACGAGCGGCACGTCGTCGGCACCCAGTTCGGCGAACCAGCGGATGTACTTCATGGCGGTCCCTCCACGGGCTGCGGCCCTCAGCGGCTGCAGGGCTGGAAAGCATGAACCGCTGGGCGCCGGCAGCCTTGACCGGCATCAACTGCGGCGCTGCTCGTGCGCCGAAGCGGCCACTGCCGCGGGCACCGTGCCGCGCGGCAGGCGCGGGCGACCCGCTTCAGGGCTGCGGCCTGGCCGGCGCCGGCCCCGGGGCTGCCGGCGCGGCCGGCTCGACCGACTGGTGGTGGTGCACGATCAACCACCCCTGCGGCTCCCGCTTGTAGACGAAGCTGACCCTGGCCCGGGTCGAGACTTCCCGGCCGTCCAGCAGCTCCTGATCGATGCGAACCTCCGCCGACCGGACGACCACTTCTCCATAGGCCTGCACCTGCTGGTTCGACGGCGTGATGTTTCGCGACCGCGAGCTGGATAGGGCGCGCTGGTAGTAGGCACGGATCGCGTCGCGCCCGGTCAGGCGCGGAAGCGGCAACAGCGGAATGAATGTCGCGTCCGCAGAGAACAGCGCAGCGATCCGGTCCGCGTCGCCGTTGCGGTAGGCCTCGATGTAGAGCTGGGGAAGCTGGTCTGCCGAGGTCGCTTGCGCAAAGGCCGACGTGGCCAGGCAGCAAGCCGCAAGGAAGGTTGCCGAAAGCTTCATGTTCTCTCTCCGTTGGCCAAACTGATCGGGCAGACGACGGCTCCACTTTGTGGCCCCTGCTCAAGGCATGACGGACGACCTGCCACGACGCGTACCGTGAGCTCGAAGCTTTGCGCGACCGTACCCGGCTGCCAGTGCTGCTGCAGCTCCAATCGCAGCTGCACCTTGCCAGGCTCGCGCGATTGGAAACAGCACAGGTGCGGCCCTGCGGCACCCGGCTGCAATGCCTGAGCCGGCTCGAACGTTCCTCCTGCCAGTTCAACCACCGGGCTGCCCACGGATCGCAGCAGCCAGGCATGGCCTGTTGACGGGCTTCCTGGAAGTTGCAAAAGCAACTCTCGTCATGGATCCCGCGCCGACGACCTGATTCGCTTCGGGCAAAGCGGCTTTCGCACGAGCTTGGTACATGGATCTGTCCTGTCGTCATTGAACAAGGTGCCCATCGACGAAGCCGGATACTGCCCGGCGCAGGCGGCTCCACCAGATCAACCAGGACGCCTGCGCGCTCAAGGTGCTTAGGCGGGACATTGAGCCTTCGTCGCACCCGCATGGTTGTGGAAAAGTGCTGCCACGCGTTTGCGAATGCGCAAGTTTGCCGCCTCGGCACTTGCCCCTGGGACATCGGCATCCTGCGAATACCGGTCGGCCAGAAGATGATGCAAGGACCCTGCCTCCGCAGAGCGGCCGGCAACAGGGACTGAAAGCCTGCCGACGGCCGCATGGCAAGAAGGCCCATTCGCAGGGTCGCGGACAGCGACCTGATTTCCGTCAATCGCCGGTCGAGCCCGCGATGCACATTGATGCCCGGTGGGATGCCTTGCCAAGGACGTCCCGCTGTCGGCGCTGACGCCTCCTCGTTGAGTGAACCGTCGACAGCCTCCGGTGCACCTGCGGCAGGCCATCGGCCGCAGGTGCCCGCCGCTGATGCATGCGATGGCTCCCCCCACTGCAGGAGGTATCCATGAATGGAATGCCGATGTGCCAGGCCCGATCGGACAGGAAGCCCAGCCGACGCATCCCCTTTCATCCGCGGCACAGCGGCACTCGTGCCGCGGTGATGGCGGGTTTCCTGTCTTGCGGCACGGCGCTGGCCGCTCCTTTTGCCTACGTCCCCAACACGGAGGACCACACCGTCTCCATACTCGACACCGCCACCAACGAGTTCCTTGCCACCATCGGCACGGGATTCAGTCCCTTCGGTGTGGCGGCGTCGCAAGACAGCGCGCGAGCCTACGTCTCCGTCGCGAACAGCGGCCATGTCGCCGTCGTCTCCGCTGCCAGCAAGTCGGTCATTGCAACCATTCCCGTGGCCTTGCCCTCCGGGCTGGCATTGACGCCAAACGGTCGCCGGCTCTACGTGGGCAGCGTGTCCGGCGGCAATGTGGCCGTCATCTCGACCGTCACCCATCAAGTCGTTGCCACCATCCGCGCGGGCGCCTCGCCCAGCGGCGTGGCGGCATCGCCCGATGGCAGCCGCATCTACGTCGCGAACTGGGGCAGCAACAACGTCCTGGTCATTTCCACAGACACGAATGCCGTCATCGCCGACATCCCGGTAGGCGTGTCGCCCTACGGAGTCGCGGTTTCACCGGATGGCACCCATGTCTACGTGGCCAATCTCGGCAGGGGGGACCTCAGCACGGTTTCGGTGATCTCCGCGGCCTCCAACACCGTGGTTGCCGACATCCCGGCCCGTGCGCCCTTCGGCGTGGCCGTCACACCGGATGGCAAGCGCGTCTACGTCACGGAAATCGCCGGCTCCAGCGTCGCGGTCATCGACACCGCCACCAACGCCGTGATCGCCACGGTCCCGGTAGGGCTTGTCCCTTACGGGCTGTCCGTGACGCCGGACGGAAAGCGCGTGTACGTCGCCAACCGCAACAGCAACAGCCTCTCGGTGATTGCCACGGCAACCAACGAGGTTGTCGCGACGCTGCCGACAGGACGCGAACCCAACGCATTCGGCCAGTTCATCGGCCCTGCCCGGTTCCATTTCACAGGCTTCTTCGAGCCGGTGCTCAATCCGCCGGCCTTGAACGCCCGTCGCGCCGGGGCGGCCGTGCCGCTCAGGTTCCGGCTTCACACCGGCCTGGGGCTCAACGTCATCGCCGCGGGCTACCCGAACTCACGTCACATTGCGTGCCCTGGTCGTGAGGAAGGGGCCACCGCCAACAACAGCAGCGACACCGAACACCGCCATCGCAGCCCCTTGAACCTGGATCCCGACAGCGGCACCTACACCTATGTCTGGAAGACCGAGAAAGCGTGGGCGGGCACGTGCCGGCTGCTCACGCTGCGCTTGACGGACGGCTCCATCCACAAGGCCTTGTTCCAGTTCAGGTAGCGAAGCCATGACGGTTCATGGCAGGGAGGGGCTGCCAATCGGTCCATCGGCCAATTGGCATGGCCACGCACGGAGCGGCTCTTCATGCCACGGCCGAACCGTTGCGGCCGGCACAGCGCCCTGCCCGGCCGTGTGCATTCAAATTCGGCCACCGAGGCGGCCCGTGCCGCATCGGTGCGCCAGCCTGAGGGCTCCGTGACGAGCATTTGGCTGGCTTGCTGCCCTCACACCGAACCGGTCCTGAAGGTCCAGGCTCGATGCGCCCAATAGTTCCACATCAACACCATGGCCGTGCTGCCTGCCTGTGCGGCAAGGACTGGCAAGGCGAACAGCCTCAGGAGCAATGAAAGTGCAAGGCCATTGAGCAGCAATCCGCCCAGTGAAACCATCAAGAACCTGGGAAACACTGCCGCATGACGTTGACGACTGAGGAACGTCAGGCTTCTGTTCATCGCATAGTTTAGGAACAGGCTGGCCAAAAAGCCCACGCTCGAAGCCAACGTGGGCGGAAAATCCCAAATCATCATCAAGGCCAGCAGCACGGCATATTGCAGCCCTGTCGCAATTCCGCCAACCAGAACGAATATCAAGAATTGCTTGTGCACGGGCTGTCTCGGCCGAGGGATGGGAGCAGATCGCGGTACCGTGCGCGCCTGGCCGGCTACTTGACGGCGACTGCATTGCAGCGGCCCGTATGGGCAATCACCTCGAAGGCTTGGGATGGCGAAAGACTGAACCTGGCGTCACAAGTCGCCAGCACGTCGCCGGTTGACAACGATGCCGGCAAAGCATGCACGATCTGTACCGATGCACCTGTGCGCCACCCGATATACATCTGATAAAAGCGAAGCACGGGATTGTAGTGCGCATTCATGACTGGCCCTGCGTCAGCGCGACCGCCATCGACGACCGTGATGCGGTCGTGTCCTGCGTAGACCAAATCCTTCAAGAAGGGACCATAAGCACTTTCGTATCCATCCCGATAATTCACAAGCCGAACATGACGGTCGGCTACCGCCAGTCCAAAGACTCCTGCCAGGAGGAGAGCCAGCAATGCAGGCGCTGCGCGGCCCAGCGCCTGCCAGCGCCGATGGAGGTTGTGCTTCAGCCACTTGATGATCGACTCGATGGAAACTGCTGCCGCCACGGCCAGCCAGGGGTAGACCGGCGCGATGTACCAGTAATAGCGGGTGCGCGATGAACTGACCACCAGCAGGAACGTGAAAGACACCACCAGCGCATAGGAAAGGAGCAGCCTGCGCCGAGGCGTCGCGAGATACCACCCGATCGGCAGTACGAAGACAAGCAAGATTCCCAGCGCGAAATGGCGATGTACCGTCACCACCTGGAACAGATACATGAAGCCTTGACGTGTCGCTTCCGACTGTGGGTCAAGGTCAGCCACGTAGCGGCCAAACTCATTCCGCAGCACGGCCTCAAGATAGCCGGGGGAACTCAGCTCCCGAAATACATAAAAGGATGTCAACAGCACCGAGAATATCAGCGCAGCCTTCAGCGAAGACGGCCACACCCACAAGCGATGCCAACGCCGTGTCAGCATGGCATGAACCACCACGCCGGCCACCGGCATCAGTCCTCCGACGCCCTTGGTCATCACTGCCAGCGCCAGGCACAGCCCGGTTGCTTCGAAGACAAAAGCCCTGGACTTCGAACCGTGCAGCAACCGGAACAGCAGCCCGCAATATGCCGTTGCGAGCAATACCAGCAAGGCGTCATAGTCGCCGGTGCGTGCCACGTGCGTGCCATAAAATCCCCGGCTGCTCAGCAGCAGCAAGGCGGCCGCAGCGGCCGTGACGGGTGAGCGCGTGAAACGGTACGTGAAGTAGAAAATCAGGGCAACCGTTGCCAGGGCGGCCAATGCCGAGGGCAGCCGCAGCCCGACTTCCGGCTGTGAAGCGTGGCTGATGGACAAGGCCATGAGCCAGATTTGCAGAGGCGGCTTCGTGTTCCACAAGTCAGGCTCGAAACCAAAAGTGGTCACCAGGCTCGGACCATTCAAGGCCATTTCAAGCGCATTGACGGCCAGCCGGGACTCGTCCCACATGAGAACGGGAAAGCGGGACAGGTCAGAAAACAGGAATGCAAGAGCCGTCACCAGCACCAAGCCGGTCCAAGCCAGCAAACTGCGGAATTTTCCTGCCTTGGACCACCCCGTTTGCGTGATCTTCGGAAATTCGATGGAGCCCGGCTCCACCGGCATGTCCATTTCATGCGATTCCTTCATGGCCAATTTTCCCCAGTGCCGCTCAGGAAATCAGGGTTTCGACTGTCTCGTCCGCCATGTGGCGGGCAGCAGCTCTAGAGTCCAGGCAAGCCGTGGTTTTCTCTATCACGAATCGTGGTCGGCGCTTGGTTTCCATGTAGATTTTGCCGACGTATTCTCCAATCACGCCCAAGCTCAACAACTGCAATCCCCCCAAAAAATAGGAAGGCACTACCGTGGAAGCCCAGCCTGGCAGGGCTTGCGACGTGAACAGCCGGATGATCAATGCCCATAATCCAGCGAGCACGCTGATCGCGGAGATGAACATGCCGGCAATGGCCACCAGGCGGATAGGTTGGATCGACAGCGACGTGATGCCTTGCAGCGACAGCGACACCATTTTCGAGATCGGATATTTTGATGTGCCGGCAAATCGAGCCACGCGTTTATAAGGCACAGTCGCGGTCCTGAATCCCAGGAGCGGAATGATGCCTCGCAAGTACAGGTTGACTTCGCCAAACTGGCGCAACGCCTCCAGTACCGGCCGTGTCATCAGCCTGAAATCGGCATGGTGCGTCACGACCTCGACGCCCATCATCTTCAGCAGGCGGTAGTGCCCGCTCGCCGTTGCCCGCTTGAAAACAGTATCCGTGGACCGGTCGCTGCGAACGCCGAGCACCAGATCAAAACCTTCGGCACAGCGATCGACCATGGTTTCAATGACATTTTCATCGTCCTGCAGGTCAGCGTCTATGGACACCACCGCGTCCGCTGAAACACCGAGCAGGCCGGCCATCAATGCATTCTGGTGACCGCTGTTGCGCGCCAGCTTGATGCCGCGTATTTCTGCGTGCTGAGCAGCCAGCTGCTCAATGATTTTCCACGTTCGATCCGTACTGCCATCATCGACAAAACACACGAAACTGCTCATCGATATCTTGCAGCTGGCCTGCAAGCGATGGAGCAACCGGACAAGTCTGCGCGATGTCTCAGCAATGACCTCTTCCTCGTTGTAGCAAGGCACGACAATGCCAAGTGTCATCATGCTTCCTCCATGCAGTCATTTGCGCAAACGGGCACCCTGATTCAACGGTACCGAACCCAAACCTCTGCAATGCTCGGAGTTCAAAACGATCGCCACATATCCAGGCAGCCACCCCGGCACCAATACAAACCAAGACACTCCTGAATCAGCCTTGCGTTTCAAGAACCCGTGACGGCGGCAGGTGGCCGGTCGAAGCTCAATTCCCTGATGCGTGGAGACCCCATCATGCACCCGCGCCACAGGGTCGATGTTGCGACAATCGAATACTGCCGCCGGATTTCGTCAAGCCCTGGGAATGCAGTTGAAACCGAAGGTCGTTTCGGCTCGCCAGCTGCAACGGAAAATCCAGATTTTCTTGTGGGCCAACTGCGCTCGCAGCATCACTTTTGCGTTGAGAGCCACTTTTGCGAAAAATCAAATGCGAAGCGTGAATTTGAATCCAGGAGTTACTCGAGTTGCTCCGGCGACCCGCCCACCGCCCCGTTGACGTGTCGAATGTGCCGAGAATCAGCCGCGCGAGCGGCTGCGCGGCAGGTCTTCACCAGGTGGGCGCATGCCCGGCACGGCGGCGAGCTTGGCATGCGCCTGCGGCAAGGGTCGCAACACAGCGGCCGGGTCTGGTCATCAGCACGCACACACTTGGTCTATGGCTGCTGACGGTGCTGTCGCCATAGCCCAGACCCGAGTGGCGCCGGCGCGGGCTGTACCAGCCCTCGATGCAGCTGAAAGGCGCCGTGCGTGCCTCGGACCTGCTCTGGAAGCTGCCCCGCGCGCTGGCTGTGCCTGCGGCGCGCGCTTGGTCAGGCCGCCGCGGCCCGCAGGCCGGTGCCTGGCGTTGCCGCCGCGGCCTGCCGCTCCCCGGCGGCGTAGCAGTCGAGCAGGTGCTGCGTGAACGCGCGCAGTTTCGCGCTCGCCTCGCGTGCCGGGCGCATCAGCCACACCGGTACCGTCTTCAACGGCGGGGCGCCTTCGAGCTGGAGCTCGACGAGGCGGCCGCTTGCCAGGTCCTCGGTGATCGCCCAGTCGGGCACGAGGCCGATGCCCAGGCCCTGGCCGACGCACAGCCGCCGGGCGTCGCAGTCGTCGCTCTGGAACACGACGTGTGGCGGGTGCGGCCACTCGGGGCTCGCGATTTCGCGCCAGCCGCGCGCGCTGGTGCTGTGTTGACGGTCGACGAGCCGATGGCTGGCAAGCTCGTCGAAGCGCGTCGGCGTGCCGTGGCGCGCCAGGTAGGCCGGCGATGCACACACGACGTAGCGCTGGCTGCCGATGCGCTGGCCGACGAGCCGGCTGTCGGGCTGCGCGCCGATGCGGATCACCGCGTCGACGCGATCGAGCACCGGATCGACAGGCCGCTCGGTCAGCTCCAGCTCGACGCGCAGCGCCGGGTGCCGCGCGACCAGCGTCGCGAGGTGCGGCACGACGTGGCGGCGGCCGAAGGCCGGCGCACAGCTCACGCGCAGCAGGCCCTCGACGCCGCGGTCGAGCGAGATGACCTCGCTGCGCGCGTCGGCCACGTCGTCGAGGATCTTCACCGCGCGCTCCAGCAGCAGGCGGCCGGCGTCGGTCAGCTTCAGCGCGCGCGTCGAGCGTACGAAGAGCGTGACCTGCAGGTCGGTCTCCAGCATGTCGATCTGCCGCGCGACCGACGACGCCGCCAGGCCGCGCCGCCGCGCGACCGCCGAGAAGCTCTCTTCGCGCGCAACGTCCACAAACACGGCCAATGCTTCTGCGAACCGGATCGACTCCATCTGTGCACTCCCCGCAAAGCCGTTTCGCGCCCGCGCTGGCTGATCCCGCAGCCTGCACTGCCTAGCATCCGGCCATCAACAGCAGACGACCGGAGACCGCGATGATTCTGCCCCGCACCGCCTTCCACAAGCTGGACCGACGCCGCTTCGGCACCGCCGGGCTCGCGCTCGCCGTGTTGATCGGCACTGCCGCGCCCGCCGCCCGCGCCGAGACCTGGCCATCGCGCCCGTTGCAGATCGTCGTGCCGTTTGCAGCCGGCGGCACCGTCGACAACGTCGCCCGCGTGCTGCAGGAGCCGCTGCGCGCGCGGCTCGGGCAGCCGGTGATCGTCAACAACCGGCCCGGCGGCGGCGGCACGATCGGCACCAGCGCGGTCGCGAAGGCGGCGGCCGACGGCTACACCGTCGGGCTGGTGTTCGACTCGTTCGCGACCGAGCAGCACATCTACCGCAAGCTGCCCTACGCGGCACGCGACCTCACGGGCATCGCCACGCTGGTGCGCGCGCCGATGGTGCTGGTGGTGCCGGCCTCGTCGCCGTACACGACGCTGGACGCCTTCATCGTGGCGGCCAGGCAGGCCGGCAAGGTGACGTTCGCGTCGGTCGGCGCCGGCAGCTCGAACCACCTCGCGGGCGAGCTGTTCTTCGATGCCGTCGGCGGCAGTGGCGTGCACGTGCCCTTCAAGGGCGGCGGCCCGGCGATCACGGACCTCGTCGGCGGCCACGTCGATTCGATGATCGCGAGCCTGCCGCTCGTGCGGCAGTACCTGGACGGCGGCCAGCTGCGCGCGCTGGCGATCACTTCGCCGCAGCGCCATCCGGCACTGCCCAACGTGCCGGCGGTGGCCGAGCGGGCGAAGGGCTTCGAGATCCACTCCTGGGTCGGCATGGTGGCGCCGGCGGCGATGCCGCCCGCGCTGATCGAGCGCCTGGGCGCCGACGTGGCCGCCGCGCTGCGCCAGCCGGCCGTGCAGAAGCAGCTGGAGGCCGCCGGTTTTGAAGTGACCGCCGGCCCGCGCAGCGCGATGGACGCGCTGGTGCGCGGGGAGAGCGAACGCTGGGGAAGGCTGATCCGCGCCCGCAACATCGCGGCCGAGTGACCGGGAGCACACGATGGACAAGCATTACCAGAACCGCCCTTTCACCGTTGACACGCCCGCGCAGCGCGTGGTGTTCGGCGACGGCGCGCTCGCGCGCGTCGGCGACGAGCTCGACGCGCTCGGCCTGCACCGCGTGCTCGTGCTCTGCACGCCGCCGCAACGCACGCTGGCGCAGGCCGTGGCGGACGCCCTCGGCGCGCGCTCGGCCGGCGTGCACGACGGCGCCGTGATGCACGTGCCGGTCGAGACCGCGCGCGCCGGCCACGCCCGCGCGCTGGCCACCGGCGCCGACGGGCTGGTCGCGGTCGGCGGCGGCTCGACCGTCGGCCTCGCCAAGGCGATCGCGCTCGACAGCGGGCTGCCGATCATTGCGATACCGACAACCTACGCCGGCTCGGAAATGACGCCGATCTGGGGCCTGACCGAAGGCGGCATCAAGCGCACCGGGCGCGACGTGCGCGTGCTGCCGCGCAGCGTCATCTACGACCCGGTACTGACGCGCGAGCTGCCGCTCGCGATGGCGATGGCCAGCGGCCTCAACGCGATCGCGCACGCCGCCGAGGCCCTGTACGCGGGCGACGCGAATCCGATGACCGACTGGATGGCGACCGAGGGCCTCGCATCCATCGGCAGCGCGCTGCCGGCGCTGCGCCGCGCGCCGCACGATGCCGAGGCGCGCCGGCAGGCGCTTTACGGCGCGTGGCTCTGCGGCCGCGTGCTCGGCAGCGTCGAGATGGGCCTGCACCACAAGCTGTGCCACACGCTGGGCGGCAGCTTCGACCTGCCGCATGCCGAGGTCCACGCCGTCGTGCTCCCGCACGCGCTGGCCTACAACGCCGCGGCCGCGCCACGCGCGATGGCGCGCATCGCGACGGCTCTGCGCGGCGTGCCGGCCGACGACGCGCCGCAGGCTGTCTACCAGCTCGCGCGCGACGCCGGCGTCCCGGCCTCGCTGGCGTCGCTCGGGCTGCCCGAGGCCGCGCTGGACACCGCCTGCATGCAAGCGCTGCAGCGGCGCTACCCGAACCCGCGGCCGCTCGAAGCCGAGCCGCTGCGCGCGCTGCTGCAGGCAGCCTGGGCAGGCGACGCACCGGGCGCGTGACGGACGAGTGACCGCCAGAACCGATCCTTGAGGAGACGCCGATCTTCGTGGCGCCGGGCCGGCTGGTGTACGCGACGCACCGCGACCGGGTCATGGTGATCGACGCCGACCGCACAAGGCGCGCTGTGGACGGCACCGGCACCGAAGTGGCCGGCAGTACCGTGGTTTCACCCCGGCAGCATCGCGCTGATGCGCTCGGCCACCGCCTGCAGCGCGGGCAGGCAGGTCTTCTGCAGCTCCGTGGCGGACTGGCGCTGTGCCGGGCTGCTGACGTTGATGGCCGCCACCACGCGATCGCTGCGGTCCCGCACCGGCACCGCCAGCGACATCAGCCCCAGCTCCAGCTCTTCGTTGACCAGGGCGAACCCCTGGCGCCGCACCTGTGACAGCTTGCGCAGCAGCGCCTCGGCGTCGGTGGTGGTCCGGGGCGTCAGCGGCTCCAGCGTCATCGCCGCCACGCGTGCCTCGCGCTGCTCCTCCCGCAAGCCCGCCAGCAGCACGCGGCCCATCGAGGTGCAGTGCGCCGGCAGCCGTGAGCCCACGCCGAGGTTGATCGACATGATCTTCTGCATCGGCACGCGCAGCACGTAAACGACCTCCGCGCCATCGAGCACCGCGGCCGAGGTGGAAAGCTTGAGCTGCTGCGTCAGCTCCTCCATCAGCGGCTGCGCCAGGTGCCACCACGGCTGCGCGCTCAGGTACGCGAAGCCCAGCTCCATCACCTTGGGCGTGAGGCGGAACTGCCGCCCTTCCTGCTCCACGTAACCCAGCGTCTGCAGCGTCAGCAGGATGCGCCGTGCGCCCGCGCGCGTCAGGCCCACGCGCTCGGCAGTCTCGGACAAGGTCTGCGCCGGCGCGCCGGCGCCGAAGCTGCGCAGCACCTCCAGCCCGCGTGCGAAGGACTGCACGTAGCTGTCGCTGGGCTTGAGCTCCTCGTCGTCGCGTTCCGGGGACGGGGCCGGTTCGGCACGCTTGGTCGGCATCGGGTTGCTCCTTGAAAGCCACGCAGGACGCGCCGGCATGCCTTGACAGGCTCGCCCGGCATCCATAGTCTGCGCTCTCGTTGTTCGTAATAAGAACCTTTGTTCGCTATTAGAACATATTGGCGATGGGCACTCAAGTCGTCCGCGCCGCCTCGGCACTTATCTGGAGCCCTTTCATGATTGACAAGATCGTGTCCTCACCGCTGGAAGCGCTGGCGGACCTCCGTGACGGCGCCACCGTCATGATCGGCGGCTTCGGCACGGCCGGGCAGCCCCACGAGCTCATCGATGCGCTGATCGACACCGGCGCGCGCGATCTGGTGATCGTCAACAACAACGCCGGCAACGGCGACACGGGGCTGGCGAAGCTGCTGGCGCTCAAGCGGGTGCGCAAGATCATCTGCTCGTTCCCGCGCCAGGCCGACAGCCACCACTTCGATGCGCTCTACCGCGCCGGCGAGATCGAGCTGGAACTGGTGCCGCAAGGCAACCTGGCCGAGCGCATCCGCGCTGCGGGCGCGGGCATCGGCGGCTTCTTCACCCCCACCGGCTACGGCACGGCGCTGGCCGAAGGCAAGGAAACGCGCGAGATCAACGGGCGCCACTACGTATTGGAGTCGCCCCTCCATGCCGACTACGCGCTCATCAAGGCCGAACGGGGCGACCGCTGGGGCAACCTGACATACCGCATGACGGCGCGCAACTTCGGCCCCGTCATGGCCATGGCCGCCCGCACCACCATCGCCACCGTGCACGAAGTCGTCGAGCTGGGCCAGCTGGACCCGGAAGCCGTCGTCACGCCGGGGCTGTTCGTGCAGCGCATCGTGCTGATCGACCGCGTCGCCACCGCCGCCGGCGGTTTCAAGCAAGCCGCCTGACCCGAGGAAACCCACCATGAGCGCACAAGCCGCCCCCACGAAAGCCACCGTCGCGCGCTGGACGCGTGAGCAGATGGCCCAGCGCGTCGCCCGGGACATCCCCGACGGCGCTGTCGTCAACCTGGGCATCGGGCTGCCCACCGCGGTGGCCAACCACCTCGCGGCCGACCAGGAAGTGGTGCTGCATTCCGAGAACGGCGTCATCGGCATGGGCTCCGCGCCGGCCGCGGGCGAGGAGGACTTCGATCTGATCAACGCCGGCAAGCAGCCCGTGACGCTGCTGCCGGGCGGCTGCTTCTTCCACCACGCCGACAGCTTCGCCATGATGCGCGGCGGCCACCTGGACATCTGCGTGCTGGGCGCCTTCCAGGTCTCGGCGCGCGGGGACCTGGCCAACTGGCACACCGGCGCGCCGGACGCCATTCCGGCCGTGGGTGGCGCGATGGACCTGGCCATCGGCGCGAAGAAGACCTTCGTGATGATGGAGTACCTGACCAGGGATGGGCAGGCCAAGCTCGTGCCCGAATGCAGCTACCCCGTGACGGGCCTGGGCTGCGTCACCCGCCTCTACACCGACCTGGCCGTGATTGAGCTGGCGCATGGGCAGGCACGCGTCATCGACCTGGCACCCGGCCTCGGCCTGCACGAATTGCAGGCGCTCACGCCCGGCGTCACCCTCGCGCAGGGTTGAGCCCACCCCTTCAAGGAGAACCCATGAGCACCCACGCCTACATCTGTGACGCGCTGCGCACGCCCTTCGGCCGCTACGGCGGCAGCCTCTCCTCCGTGCGCGCCGACGACCTGGGCGCCGTGCCGCTCAGGGCACTGGCCGAGCGCCATCCCAACCTCGACTGGGAAGCCTTCAGCGACGTGATCTACGGCTGCGCCAACCAGGCCGGCGAGGACAACCGCAACGTCGCGCGCATGTCGCTGCTGCTGGCCGGCCTGCCGGTGAGCCTGCCCGGCAGCACCGTCAACCGCCTGTGCGGCTCGGGCATGGACGCCATCGGCACGGCAGCGCGCGCCATCAGGTGCGGCGAAGCCGGGTTGATGATCGCCGGCGGCGTGGAGAGCATGAGCCGCGCGCCCTTTGTCATGCCCAAGGCCACGAGTGCCTTCAGCCGCGACAACGCGGTGTACGACACCACCATCGGCTGGCGCTTCGTCAACCGGCTCATGAGGGAGCGCTACGGCGTGGACTCCATGCCCGAGACGGCAGAGAACGTGGCGCAGCAGTTCGGCATCGGCCGCGAGGACCAGGACCGCATGGCGCTGGCTTCCCAGCTGAAGGCCGTCGCGGCACAGGAGTCGGGATTCCTTGACGCCGAGATCGTGCCCGTCACCGTGCCCCAGAAGAAGGGCGAGGCGCTGGTCGTCGCGAAGGACGAGCATCCGCGCCAAACCAGCCTGGAGGCGCTGGCCAGGCTCAAGGGCGTGGTGCGGCCGGACGGCAGCGTCACCGCCGGCAATGCCTCGGGCGTCAATGACGGTGCTTGTGCACTCATCCTCGCCAGCGAAAGCGCAGCGGCCCGCCACGGGCTGACACCGCGCGCGCGCGTCGTGGGCATGGCCACCGCCGGCGTGGAGCCGCGCATCATGGGCATCGGCCCGGCGCCGGCCACGCGCAAGGTGCTTGCGCTCACCGGCCTGGACCTGGAGCAGATGGACGTGATCGAGCTCAACGAGGCGTTCGCGGCGCAGGGCCTGGCTGTCCTGCGCCAGCTGGGCCTGCGCGACGACGACCCGCGCGTGAACCCCAACGGTGGCGCCATCGCGCTGGGCCATCCGCTGGGCGCCAGCGGCGCGCGGCTGGTGACCACGGCCGTCAACCAGCTGCAGCGCACGGGCGGACGCTATGCGCTGTGCACCATGTGCATCGGTGTGGGCCAGGGCATCGCGCTGATCGTCGAGCGTGTGTGAGCACGGGGGCTTGCATGGACAGCCTGACCCACGGCGCTTCGCGTGACGTCTTCCATGACCGGCACGCGAGAGGCCGAACCAAAACCGGTTGGCTCGACGCGCACCACACCTTCTCGTTTGGCAGCTTCAATGACCCGACCCGCATGGGCTTCCGTGCGCTGAGGGTCATCAACGAGGACGTGATCGCCAGCGGTTCCGGATTTCCGGAGCATGCGCATGACCACTTCGACATCCTGACGTTCATGCTGGCCGGCACGCTGGAACATTCCGACTCTGCAGGCCACCGGGGACTGCTTCATGCCGGCGACGTGCAGCTCATCAGCGCCGGCTCCGGCATCCGTCACGCCGAGCGCAATCCGGCGCTGGACGTGCCGACCCACCTCTTCCAGATCTGGTTGCATGCCGACGCCGACGATGCGCCACCGCGCTACCAGTTGCTGCGAGGCGCCCTGCAGCCCGGATCGCTTCAGCCCCGTCTGGTGGCGGGGCCTGGCGAACACGAGGACGCCCTGCGCCTTCGGGCGCCAGTGCGCATCTGGGCAAGTCGCGCCGAGGCGGGGAGCCCGTGTGCGCACACGCTGGTGCCGGGCCGATTCGGCTGGCTGCAGTTGCTCGAAGGTGTCGTGGAGGTCGACGCGGGGCCGGAGGGCGGGGCGCTGGAGCTGCGTGGCGGCGATGCATTGCAACTGGCCACGGTCCGCCAGCTCACGATCAAGCCCACGACAGCGGCCGCGTGGCTGTGGTTCGACCTGCCCTGAGGCGCTCGCCGTCCCTCGGGCAAGCCGGCGGACGACAAGCCTGCGCCGTGCGTAGGCAACAGGATGCCGGCATGGCCTCCGGTTGGTCTGCCTGGAGCGGTTTCAACCGTCCTCCCAGCCACCGCCCAGGGCCCTGATCAGGCCAACGGTGGCCTGCGCCTGGGCGCCGCGCAGCTGCACCGCCTGGCGCCGGTTGCGCAACTCGCTGCGCTGGGCGTCGAGCAGCTCCAGCTGCCCGATCATGCCGTTGCGGTAGCGTGCACCGGACAGCACGGTGGCACGCGTGGCGGCCGCCACGGCACGCTCCTGCGCCGCGGCCTGGCTGCGCAGCAGCTGCAGCGACGCCAGCTCGTCCTCCACCTCGCGCACTGCCACGAGCACCTGCTCGCGGTAGCCGGCCGCGGCCGTGTCGAAGTCGGCCCGTGCCTGGGCCACGCCGGCCTCGCGCCGGCCGCCGTCGAAGACAGGCAGCGACAGCAGCGCCCCCAGCCCCCAGGCGCGCGCGGACCAGCGCAGCAGGTCGCCCAGCTCGGGCGAAGCCGTGCCGGCCGAGGTGGTGAGCGCGAGGCTGGGGAACCACGCCGCCTGCGCCACCCCCACGCGGGCCTGCGCCGACAACAGCCGGCGCTGGGCCGCCGCCACGTCGGGCCGGCGCGCCAGCACCGTGGCCGGCACGCCGGCGGGAATGCCCGGAAGGCTCAGGGCATCGAAGCCCGCGCCCGGCGCCAGCTCGAAGGCCGAGGCCGGCTCGCCCAGCAGCTGCGCCAGCGCGTGCTCCAGCAGGCGGCGCTGCCGCTCCAGGGCCAGTGCGTCGGACTCGGTGGCCGCCAGCTCGCTGCGCACGCGCTCCAGGTCCAGCTCGGCCACGTCGCCGGCGGCCAGGCGCCGTTCGGTCAGGTGCAGCGTGCCGCGGTGCGCCTCGACGGTGTCGGCCACGATGGCGCGCTCGGCATCCAGCGCCCGCAGCGCCAGGTACGCCTGTGCCACGGCTGCCTGCACGGCCAGCCGCGTGCTCTGCAGCAGGGCGGCCTGGGCTTCGGCGTCCAGCGCCGCGGCGCCAGCGGCCTGCGCCAGGCGTCCCGAGAGGTCCACCTCCCAGCTCAGCCGGGCCGCCAGGCTGCCTTGCGTGGCAGGCTGGTTGTCCAGCAGCGGCTGCGTCTGGCGCGCGGCGCCGGCGGCCACGTCGATCACGGGGCGGCGCTCGGCCTGCGCCTGCTGCTGCAACGCGCGCGCCTGGGCCAGCCGCGCCGCGGCCGCCTGCAGCGAGGTGTTGCGCTCGGCGGCGCGCTGCAGCAGCCCGTCCAGCACCGGGTCACTGAACACCGCCCACCAGCGCCCGCGCGGCAGGGCGTCGGCCGGCGGGGCCACCGTCCAGCCGTCGGGCGAGGCTTCCTTGAAGGCCGCGGGCACGGGCTGGAGAGCAGCCGTGTCCACGGCCGGCGGCGGCGTGGCGCAGCCAGCCAGCACGAGCACGGCGGCCAGCGCGGCCAGGGCGTGGCGAATGGGGGTCCTGGGTTGAGAGCTCATGTCGGTCTTCCTTGGGACTTCGTCATTCGTGGCGTGACAACGGCATGGCCGGCTGCGTGCTGCCCAGAGCGCCGCCGGCGGCGTGTGTCGCGGCCGGGGCGGCGGACTGCGGGACCTCGCCGTGGTGCTTCAGTGGGCGGTTGCCGGCCACGCGCCGCAGCAGCACGTAGAACAGCGGCGTGAGGAAGAGGCCGAAGACCGTGACGCCGATCATCCCGGTGAAGACGGCCACGCCCATGGCGCGGCGCATCTCGGCCCCGGCGCCGCTGGACAGCACCAGCGGCAGCACGCCCATGACGAAGGCCAGCGAGGTCATGAGGATCGGACGCAGGCGCAGCCGCGCCGCCTCGACCGCCGCCTGCAGCGGCGTGCGGCCGGCGAACTCCAGCTCGCGCGCGAACTCCACGATCAGGATCGCGTTCTTGGCCGACAGCCCCACCAGCACCACCAGGCCGATCTGGGTGAAGACGTTGTTGTCGCCGCCGCTGAAGTGCACGCCCGCCATGGCGGCCAGCAGGCCCAGCGGCACGATCAGCACGATCGCCACCGGCAGCGTCAGGCTCTCGTACTGCGCCGCCAGCACCAGGAACACCAGCAGTATCGCCAGCGGGAACACCCACACGGCGGAGTTGCCGGCCAGGATCTCCTGGTAGGTCAGCTCGGTCCACTCGAACTCGATGCCCGGGGGCAGCGTCTCGCGGGCGATGCGCTCGACGGCCTCTCGCGCCTGGCCGGAGGACCAGCCCGGCGCCGGCGCGCCGTTGACGTCCGCCGACAGGAAGCCGTTGTAGCGCATGGCGCGCTCGGGCCCGAAGCTGGGCTGCAGCTTCAGCAGCGCGGAGAGCGGCACCATCTCGCCCGAGGCCGCGCGCACCTTGAGCTGGCCCACGTCCTCGGCCCGGGCACGGAAGGCCGCATCCGCCTGCACCCGCACGGAGTAGGTGCGCCCGAAACGGTTGAAGTCGTTGACGTACAGGCTGCCCAGGTAGGTCTGCAGCGTGTCGAAGATGTCCGTCACCGGGATGCCAAGCTGGCGCGCCTTGGTGCGGTCAATGTCGGCATGGAGCTGCGGCACGTTGACCTGCCAGCTGGTGAACAGGCCGGCCAGCTCCGGCGCCTGGCCCGCGCGCGCCATGAAGGCCTTGACGGCCGCGTCCATCGCTTCGTAGCCCAGCGAGCCGCGGTCCTCCAGCTGCAGCTTGAAGCCGCCCGTGGTGCCCAGCCCGCTGACCGGCGGCGGCGGGAACATCACGATGAAGGCGTCCTCGATCTGCGAGAAGGCCTGGTTGAGCGCGGCCGCGATGGCCGCTGCGCTCTGTGCGGGGTCCTTGCGCTCGTCGAAGGGCTTGAGCATGGCGAAGGCGATGCCCGAGTTGGAGCTGTTGGTGAAGCCGTTGATCGACAGTCCGGGGAAGGACAGCGAGCCCTCGATGCCCGGCGTGGTCTTCATGATCTCGCCCATGCGGCGGATCACGGCCTCGGTGCGGTCCAGCGTGGCACCGTCGGGCAGCTGCGCGAAGCCGATGAGGTACTGCTTGTCCTGGGTCGGCACGAAGCCCGAGGGCACGGTCTTGAACAGGCCGACCGTGGCGCCCACCAGCGCCAGGTAGATGCCCAGCGCCAGCGCCTTGCGCGAGAGCACGCGCCGCACGCCGCCGCCGTAGGCCTGCGCGCCGCGGCCGAAGGCGCGGTTGAAGGCACGGAACAGCCCGCCCAGCACCCGGTCCATGCCCCGCGTGAGCGCGTCGCGCGGCGCGTCGTGGCTGCGCAGCAGCAGCGCCGCCAGCGCCGGTGACAGCGTGAGCGAGTTGATGGCCGAGATCACCGTCGAGATGGCGATCGTCACGGCGAACTGCTTGTAGAACTGGCCCGTGAGCCCGCTGATGAAGGCCAGCGGCACGAACACCGCCACCAGCACCAGCGCGATGGCGATGATGGGCCCCGACACCTCGCGCATGGCGCGGTAGGTCGCCTCGCGCGGCGCCAGCCCGGCCTCGATGTTGCGCTCGACGTTCTCCACCACCACGATGGCGTCGTCCACCACGATGCCGATGGCCAGCACCAGGCCGAACAGGCTCAGCGCGTTGATCGACAGGCCCAGCGCGTGCAGCACCGCGAAGGTGCCGACGATGGACACCGGCACCGCCAGCAGCGGAATGACCGAGGCGCGCCAGGTCTGCAGGAACAGCACCACCACCAGCACCACCAGCAGCACGGCCTCGGCCAGCGTGTGCACCACCGACTCGATGGAGGCGCGCACGAACTGCGTCGGATCGTAGGCGATGCGGTACTCGACGCCCTCGGGCATCTGCTGGCGCAGCTCCTCCATGGTGCGGCGCACCGCGGCGGAGATCTCCAGCGCGTTGGAGCCCGGCGCCTGGAAGATGCCGGTGCCCACCGCCGGCGCGTTGTCCAGCAGCGAACGCAGCGAGTAGTCGGCCGCGCCCAGCTCGATGCGCGCGATGTCGCGCAGCCTGGTGACGCTGCCGCCGGGGCCGCTGCGCACGATGATGTCGCCGAACTCCTCCTCGCTCTGCAGCCGGCCGCGGGCGCTGATGGACAGCTGCAGCTCCACGCCCTGCAGCCCCGGCGAGGCGCCGACCACGCCCGCAGCGGCCTGCACGTTCTGCTCGCGGATGGCGCGCACCACGTCGTTGGCCGACAGGCCGTGCTCGGCCGCCTTCTGCGGGTCCAGCCACACGCGCATGGCGTACTCGCCGCCGCCCCAGCTCTGCACCTGGCCCACGCCCGGGATGCGCGCAAGACGGTCACGCACGTTGAGCAGCACGTAGTTGCGCAGGTAGTCGGCGTCGTAGCGCCCGTTGGGCGAGACCAGGTGCACCACCATGGTCAGGTCCGGCGAGCTCTTGACCGTGGACAGGCCCAGCCGCCGCACCTCCTCCGGCAGCCGCGGCTCGGCCTGCGCCACGCGGTTCTGCACCAGCTGCTGCGCCTTGTCGGGGTCGGTGCCCAGGCGGAAGGTGACGGTGAGCGTGAGCAGGCCGTCGGTGGTGGCCTGGCTGCCCATGTAGAGCATGCCTTCGACGCCGTTGATGGCCTCCTCCAGCGGCGTGGCGACGGTCTCGGCAATCACCTTGGGGTTGGCGCCGGGATAGCGGGCGTTGACCACGACCTGCGGCGGCACCACCTCGGGGTACTCCGAGATGGGCAGCGTCCGCAGCGAGATCAGGCCGCCGAGGAAGATCAGCAGCGACAGCACGCCGGCGAAGATGGGCCGGTCGATGAAGAATCTGGACAGGTTCATGGTGGGAGTTCCCGGCTTGGACGGTGGCGGGCCTCAGGAGCGGCCCGGGGCGGCGTCGCCGCTGGCCTGGCGCAGCGGCTGGGGTTCCATGGCCACCGGCTGGGGCGCCACCAGCGTGCCCGGGCGCACCCGGTGCAGCCCGTTGACCACCACGCGCTCGCCGCCGCGCAGCCCCTGGGTGACGATGCGCAGGCCGTCCACCGCCGCGCCAAGCTGCACCTCGCGCCAGGCGGCCTTGTTGTCGGGGCCGACGACGATGACGAAGCGCTTGTCCTGGTCGGTGCCCACCGCGCGCTCGCTGACCAGCACGGCACTGGCGCTGCGCGGCTGGCCCAGTTGCAGCCGCGCGAACTGCCCCGGCATCAGCGCACCGTCGCGGTTGTCGAACACCGCGCGCAGCCGCACCGTGCCGCTGCGCGCATCGACCTGGTTGTCCACCAGCTGCAGCCGGCCCTCGGCCCGGGCCGGCCCTTCCATGCGCACGGGCACGCGCTCCAGCTGCGCCGGCGCCAGCCCGCTGCCGGCATCCGCCAGCACGCGGGCCACCACCTGCTCGTCGGCGTCGAAGCTGGCGTAGATGGGGTTCACCGACACCAGCGTTGCCAGCACCGGCGCGCCCGGCCCTGCGGCCACGAGGTTGCCCGGGGTGACCTCCATGCGGCCGATGCGCCCGGCCACCGGGGCGCGCACCTGCGTGTACGTCAGCGACAGCTGCGCCGACTGCAGCGCCGCCTGCGCCGCGCGCAGGTTGGCCTCGGCCTCGCGCAGTCCGTGGCTGCGCTCGTCGAGCTCGCGCTGCGCGATGGCACGCTCCTCCCACAGCCGCTCGGCGCGCTGCTGCTCGCTGCGGGCCTGCGCCAGCCGGGCCTGCGCTGCCGCAAGCTGGGCCTGCGCCCGCTCGACCTCGGCGGCATAGGGGGCGGGGTCCAGCGTGAACAGCAGCTCGCCGGCCTTCACCAGGGCGCCTTCGCGGAAGTGAGCGGCCTGGACGGCGCCGGCCACGCGCGGGCGCACTTCCACCCGCTGCACGGCTTCGAGCCGGCCGGAGAAGGCTTCCCAGGTGGTGACCTCGCGCTGCGACACCTCGGCCACCGACACTGGCACAGCCGCCGGCGCCGCGGCAGCAGCCGCAGGCGCTTCGGCCTGGCTGGCGCCCAGGCCGGACAGGGCCGGGCCGAGGGTGCCCAGGGCAATGGCGGCGGCCACGATCGACAGGCCGGCCACGGCGGGACGGCGGCGCAGGGAATGGAACAGCTTCATGGTGGATGGTCCTGGACTTGTTTTTGGCAAAGGCCGGCCTGCCCGGCTGCGCGAACGCGGCCGGGAGCGGTCAGAGAAAATGTCAGTTCAGCCCCGGGCGGCAGCCCGGTCCGGTACGCCACCGTGCGGCGGCCAGCGCTCACCGCAACACGACTGCAGGAAGGCGCGCACGTGAGGCCTCAGCGCATCGGCCCAGGGAGCGGGGGCGGGGTCGCGGTAGCTCACGGGCCAGCCGGTGGGGCCGTCGAGCCGCGCCTCGCTCACCGCCACGCCGGCCTGGCGCAGGCGGGCGGCGTAGGCGCGGGTCTCGTCGCGCAGCGGATCGTCGGCGGCACTGACCAGCAGCGCGGGCGGCAGCCCGGCCAGGCGCAGGGCACGGCCCGGCGCCGCGTAGGGGTGCAGCACATCGCTGGCGCAGGACAGGTACTGCCGCCAGCCCTCGGCCCAGGGGCAGTGGGCCGCGCTGGCCTGGGCGTCGCGCTGCGAGGCCGTGCCGGTGCAGACGTCCAGCATGGGCGACAGCAGGATCTGGCCGTGCAGCGGCGGCGCGCCGCGGTCGTGCGCGGCCAGGGCAGCGGCGGCGGCCAGGTTGCCGCCCGCCTCCTCGCCGGCCAGCAGCAGCGGCAGCCCGGTGGCCTGGAGCCGCTTGCGTTGCCGATGCAACCACGTCAGCGCCGCGTGCACGGCCTCCAGCGCCGCGGGGAAAGGCCGCTGCGGCGCCAGCGGGTATCCGAGCGAGGCCACCAGCGCGCCCTCGGCCGCCAGCACGGCCGCCACGCGCGCGCCCTCTCCCGCCGTGCCGGCGACGAAGGCACCGGCATGCAGGTGCAGCACCAGCGCGGCCGGCGCCGCCGCCGGCAGGGTCCAGCGCAGCGTCAGCGCGGTGTCCACGCCAGGCAGGGACAGCCGCTCCTCACGCACCGAAGGCACGGTTGTGGCGTTGGGGTTGGGCAGGCTCATGGCAGGCAGTTCGGCTGGAAAGCGGATGCCCTGCACGATAGTCAGTGCCGCTGCGCGGATAAACCGGCGCTGCGCTCATGCTTCGTTGCAGCCACGCTAACAATCGGGCGCCGGATTCGCGGTTCAAATACGGATCGCGGTGAAATTTCGGCCAGGGGGTGCCTGATGGACAAGCTGCTTGCGATGCAGGCTTTCGTGCGCGTGGTGGAGGCCGGCACCTTCAGCCGGGCGGCAGACACGCTGTCCCTGCCCAAACCCACCGTGACGCGACTGGTGCAACAGCTCGAAGCACAACTGCAGACCAAGCTGCTCAACCGCACCACGCGCCGCGTGACGCTGACCACCGATGGTGCGGCGTACCACGACCGCGCGCTGCGCCTGCTGTCCGAGCTCGACGAGCTGGAGTCCAGCATGACGCGAGCCAAGGCCAACCCGCGCGGGCGGCTGCGCGTCGACGCGGGGACCGCCGTGGCGCAGCTGCTGCTCATTCCCGCGCTGCCGGACTTCCATGCGCGCTACCCCGACATCCAGCTCGACCTGGGCGTGACCGACCGGCCGGTGGACCTGCTCAGCGAGAACGTGGACTGCGTGCTGCGCGGCGGCGAGATCACCGACCAGTCGCTGGTGGCACGGCGCATCGGCAACTTCCACACGCTGGTGTGCGCGACGCCGGGCTACCTGGAGCGCCACGGCACGCCCGTGCATCCGCGCGACATCGAGCAGGGCGAGCACGTGGTGGTCAACCACTTCTCGTCCCGCACCGGCCGCATCTACCCCTTCGTCTTCGAGCGTGGCGAGGAGCGCCACGAGGTGCAGGGCCACCACCGTGTATCGGTCAACGATTCCAGCGCAGCGCTGACCGCCGCGCTGGCCGGGCTGGGCATCGTCAACACCGCCACCTTCATGGCCCAGCCCTACATCGCAGCCGGCCTGTTGCGCCCGGTGCTGGTGGACTGGTGCTCGGAGTCGGTACCCATCCACGTCGTCTATCCGCCCAACCGGCACCTGAGCGCCAAGCTGCGCGTGTTCGTGGACTGGGTAGCCGACCTGTTCGCGCGCAGCGACCAGATCCAGCGCCAGTGCAGCCTGCCGGGCTGCATGGCCGCCGCCATTGCCGCCAACCGAACGGGCAGCTCCACCGTGCCTGCGTCGGCGGATCTTCCAGCGGCGATGGCAGCGCCTCCCCAGGTCCTCGCGCAGGAGGCCGAGCGCACCTTGGCGGCCGGCTGAACGGCCTCAGCACGTTGCACGCAGGGTTCAGTCCTGCCGCAGCCCGATGCGTCGGGCCACGGTGCCCCAGGTCTTGCTGTCTGCTGCCAGGCGTTGCGCCGTCTGTTCCGCGCTCGCGGCCACGACCTCCTGGTCCGTCAGGCGCAGCTTCTCCACCACGTCGGGGCTGTCGAGCCCCTGGCTCAACGCGGCGTGCATGGCATTGACGATGGACTGCGGCGTGCCGCGCGGCGCGAAAAGCACCAGCGAGAAGGTGGCATCGAAGCCGGGGTAGCCCGACTCGGCCACGGTGGGCACATCCGGCAGCAGGGGCGAGCGCTTCGTGCCGGACACCGCCAGGGCCGCCAGGCGCCCGGAGCGCACGTGCGGCAACACCGTGGGCGCGGCCAGGAAGCCGCAGTCCACCTGGCCGCCGATGATGTCCTGCATCGCCGGCGCCGGGCCCTTGTAAGGCACGTGCGACAGCGTCACGCCCGCCGCGGCGTTGAAGAGCTCGGTCGCCAGGTGACCCGGCGAGCCCGCGCCGCCGGAGCCGTAGCTCATGGGCTTCTCCCTGGCACGGCGCACTAGGTCCGACACGCCGCGCAGGCCCAGGCCCGGATGGCACACCAGGGTCTGGCTGAAGCTGCTGGCCCGCATCACCGGCTGCAGATCAGCGGGCTTGAAGCCCAGACGCGAGTAGACGTGCGGATTGACGGTGAGCAGCGTGTCGGTAGTCCAGAGCCAGGTGTAGCCGTCGGGCGCCGCGCGCGCCGCCTCCGAGGCGCCCAGGTTGCCGGCCGCGCCGGGCTTGTTGTCGATGATCACCGGCTGCCTGAGCAGCGGCTGCATCTTCTCGCTGGCCGAACGCAGCACGATGTCGCTGGGCCCGCCCGGGGGCAGCGGCACGATGATGCGGATCGGCTTCGCGGGCCAGGCAGCCTGCGCCTGGACGGCCAGCGGCAGCGCCGCAGCCAGGGAAAGCGTCATCGCGCACAAGGCAGCACAGGGTGCGGCGCGGGTCGGGGCTTGGGTGGGCATCGTCGTCTCCTGGTGTGCGCAGGCTGGGGAGTTCAAAAGCTGTGGCGCAGGCCCACGCCGAGGGTGCGGGCCGAGCCGCCGACAGGCAGGGCGTTGTTGGCGCCGAAGGCGCCGAGCAGGGCGGCGTTGGCCCGGCCGTTGTAGCCCGCGTCGCGGTCCTCCACGCGCGCGTAGCGCAGGTACAGCTCGGTGCGCCTGGACAGCGTGTAGTTCGCGCCCACGTTGACGTGGGTTGTGCGTCCCTCGGCCTTGGCCGCCCCGGTAGCGTAGGCACGGCCGTTGTCACGCACCTGGCCCACCTGGGCAACGACGCTGAGCGCACCCGCCACGGGAGCACGCACGCCCACCGCAAAGCCGCGCGAGCGCGCCGTGGCCGCGGTGGGCAGCTCGTTGCGGTGCTCCCAGAAGTTGCCGCCGAGCTGCGCGCCGCCCAGGCGCCAGGTGGCACCCAGGTTGAAGGCCCGCTGCTCGGCATCGCCGGCCGGCAGCGCCTGGCCGCCCTGGTGGAAGCCGGCGCTGGCGTCGAGGGCGCCGCCCTGGTAGCGCAGCAGCGCGCCCAGGCTGCGCCGGGCGGTGCCGGCCGCGGGAATCCAGCCGGTGGTGGGGCCGGGCGCGACGGCGGCCCCTTCGCCGGCGGCCACCGACACCGCACCGGAGAAGCCGCCGAGCTTCGGGCTCCACCAGCTCAGCTGGTTGTCCTGCCGGCTTTGCTCGCCGTTGGACAGGTACATGGCGAACACCGGCGAAAAGGCGGAGAAGGCATCGATGTCGCTGGACTGCATCGAGTAGTGCAGGGGCGCGTACTGGCGGCCCAGGCGAATCTCGCCGGCAGTGGCCGAGGCCAGACCGACCCAGGCCTGGCGGCCGAACAGCCGTCCGCCCTGCAGTGCCGTGCCGGTATCCGGCGCGAAGCCGTTCTCGATCACGAAGCTGGCGGCCAGCCCGCCGCCCAGGTCTTCGCTACCGCGCAGGCCCCAGCGCGAGGCGGCGCTGCCGCCGCTGGAAACGCGGTTCACGGTGGGCTGGCCGGAGATCCGGGCCGATTCCACATAGGCATCGACGAGGCCGAAGACGCTGACGCCGGCTTGCGCCGACGCGGTGCCGGCACAGGCCGCCAATGCGGCTGCGGCAAGGACAGGTTTGCTCATGGAGGGATCTCCTGGTGGTTGTGATTCGTCCTGGCAGGCCGGGGATGCCGGCCGGGTGTTGGCGCCGCCGCGCGCGCCGCCTCAGAGCGCGCGGGGCGCGGTGCACTCCTCGAACACGCGCGCCGTGCAGCGGGCGCAGGCGTCGCGGTCCAGGCGCCGGGCGATGGCGGCAATGGCGCGTTGCTTGTCCGGGAACACGTGGTCGGCGCCCAGCTCGTCGAGGAAGCCGTCGCGCCGCCACTGCGCCAGCACCGGCGGGCGCGGGCGGTGGAAGTAGAGGTCGCCGCCCATGGCGCGGCGCGCGCGCAGCTCCTGGCGCCACAGCTCCGCGCCGGCCACGTCGATGAAGTTCATGCTCTTGGCCATGACCAGCAGGTGGCGCTGCGGCGCGGGCGCGTCACGCAGCGCCTGCAGCCGGTCGGCCACGTGGGCCGTGGCGCCGAAGTAGACCGAGCCCTCCATGCGCAGCATCTTCAATTGCGGGCATTCCGGCAGCGCGCCGGGCGTGTGCGAGACCACCACGAAGGGCCGGTGCGCGTCGCCACGGTCGCGGTCGAAGCCCATGGTGCGCATGGCCGGGCGCGAGGTGCGGTGCAGGTACAGGCCCAGCGACAGCGCGCTGCCGACGAGCACCGCGATCTCCAGGCGCAGCGTCAGCGTCGCGCCCAGGGTGACGAGCGCCACCGTGAGCTCGGAGCGGCTGGCGCGCGCCAGGCGGCGCCAGCGCGGGATGTCCAGCAGCGTCCAGCCCACCAGCACCAGCAGCCCCGCGATGGCGGCAAAGGGAATCTGCGCCAGCACCGGCGCGCTCAGCGCCACCAGCGGCACCACCAGCAATGCGGAGAACACGGCGGCCAGCGGCGAGCGCGCGCCGGCCTCGAGGTTGGGCAGGGAGCGGTTCAGGGAGCCGCAGGACACGTAGCTGGAGCACAGGCCGCCGAGCAGGTTCGAGAGGCCCTGGCCCAGGAACTCGCGGTTGGCGTCGATGCGCTGGCCGCTGCGTGCGGCTACCGCCTTGGCGATGGCGATGGACTGCGCCAGCGCCACCACCGTCAGCGCCGCCGCGATGCCGAACAGCTGCGGCAGCTGCTCCAGCGCCACGCCGGGCACGTGCAGCGGCGGCAGCGCCGAGGGCAGCGGCCCCAGCAGCCGCACCTGCCACGCCGGCGGCGCAAAGCGCGCCAGCAGCGCGGCCAGCAGCGTGCCCGCGGCCAGCCCGAGCAGCATGAAGGGCGAGCCGCGATGCCGGCGCCGCAGTACGGCCGCCGTCGCCAGGGTGACGCCGGCCACCAGCAGCGCCCCGGGCTGCGGTGCTTGCGTGAAAGCGGCGCGCAGCACCTCGCCGGCACCGGCGCCCGGCGGCAGCACCAGGCCCAGGGCGTCCTGCAGCGCGTGCACGACGATCAGCAAGGCCGCACCCGCCGTGAACCCCAGCAGCGCCGTGGGCGAGATGAAATTGGCGACCGAGCCCAGCCGCAGCGCACCGATGGCGAATTGCAGCAGCCCCACCAGCACCGTCACGGCCAGCGCCAGCTCGACGTAGGCGGGCGAGCCCACGGCCGCCAGCGGCGCCAGCATCGCGAACAGCGCCAGCGAGTTGGCGTTGGTGGGCCCGGATACCACGTGGCGGCTGGAGCCGGCCAGCGCCGCGACGATGCAGGGCACCACCGCCGAATACAGCCCGTACTGCGGCGGCAGCCCCGCCAGCGTGGCGAAGGCGATGCCCTGCGGCAGCACCAGCACCGCGCCCAGCAGGCCGGCCAGGGCATCGGCGCGCAGGCTCTGCGGCACGGGAAGGCGCCAGGCGCGATGGAGCGGCATGAGCGAAAGGGGCACGGAACGCCGCTCAGTCCTGTTGCAGGCCGATCTTCCGGGCCACGGCGCCCCACTTCGTCGAGACCTGCTCCAGCGTGAGGCGGGCCTGTGCCGGGGTGCTGGACACCACCTCCTGGTCGGTGAGCTTGAGCTTCTCGACCACGGCGGGGTCCTTCAGCGCGCGGGCCAGGGAGTCGCGAAAGCGCTGCTGCACCTCGTCGGGCGTGCCGCGCGGGGCGGACAGCCCGGTGAAGAAGGTGGCGTCGAAGCCGGCCACGCCGGCCTCGGCCACGGTGGGCACTTCAGGCAGCACCGGCGAGCGCCGGGCGCCCGAGACGGCCAATGCCAGCAGCCGGCCGCTGCGCACGTGCGGCAGCACCGTGGGGCCGGCCAGGAAGCCGCAGGGCAGCACGCCGCCGATGACGTCCTGCACCGCCAGCGCCGGGCCCTTGTAGGGCACGTGATCCATGTCCACGCCGGTGCTGGCCAGCAGCAGCTCCATCGCCAGGTGCCCGGGCACGCCGTTGCCGCCCGAGGCGTAGCTCAGCCGCGTGGCGCGCGCCTTCTTCAGCAGTTCAGGCAAGGTGCGCACGCCTGCCGCGGGGTTGCACACCAGCGTCTGGCTGAAAGCGCTGGCCAGCGTCACCGGCACCAGGTCCTGCGGCTTGAAGCCCAGGCGGGGATAGACGTGCGGGTTGACGCTGAACACCGTGTCGGTGCTCCACAGCCAGGTGTGGCCGTCGGCCGCCGCGCGCGCCACCTCGGCCGCGGCCAGGTTGCCGCCGGCACCGGGCTTGTTCTCGATGACGATGGGCTGCCGGAAGTCGGCCTGCATCTTCTCGGCCGCCACGCGCATGACGATGTCGGTGGGGCCGCCGGGCGGAAAGCTCAGCACCACGCGGATCGGCTTCGAGGGCCACCCGGGCTGGGCCAGGGCCGCCGGTGCGATGGCGCCCAGCGCCGCGGCCGCGAGGGCGGACCAAAGGAATTGCCTGCGCATGTTCATCTCCTTCGTCGTTTACCACTGGCCGAAAAACACGCCGGCCTGCTTGTGGCGGTTGGTGCGCGACTCGACGAAGGCGTCGGTCACGGTGGTGCGGTGCTTGCGCCGGGCAAGGAAGTCCAGCAGTTGCGCGCGCAGCGTCTCGCGCACGCCGGCGTGGCTGGCGCTGCGGCCCAGGTCCTGGAACTCCTGCGGGTCGGCCTGCAGGTCGTAGAGCTGCCCGGGTGCACCCAGCCAGTACACGTAGCGCCAGCGCGCGGTGCGGATCGAGAAGGCGCGCGCCTCCTGCGGCCCCGCGCCCACGAGCAGCCGCGCCTGCTTGAAGCTGTAGTCCAGCTCGGAGTAGACGAAGTCGCGCCAATCCGGGGTTTCCTCGCCATGCAGCAGCGGGCACAGGCTTCGGCCCTCGACGCGGTGCGTGGGCTGCGCCAGGCCCAGCGCGTCCAGGACGGTGGGCACCACGTCCACGGCCTCGACGAAGCGCTCCTCCACGCGGCCGCGCGTGGCGTCGGCCTCGCGGCGCGGATCGACCACGATGAAGGGCACCTTCTGCACCGTGTCGTGGAACAGCTCCTTCTCGCCCAGCCAGTGGTCGCCCAGGTAGTCGCCATGGTCGGCGGTGAAGACGATGAGCGTGTCCTGCATCAGGCCGCGCGCCTCCATGTGTTCGAACAGCCGGCCCAGGTGGGCGTCGAGCTGCGAGACCAACCCCTGGTAGGCCGGGCGCACGGTGCGGATGCAGTCCTCGCGCTGGAAGCTCAGGCTCTCCTCGCTTTGCCGGTAGGCCGCCACCACCGGGTGCTCGTCCTCGCGCTCGGCGGCGCTGCGCACCACCGGCAGGCACTGGTCCGGCGTGTACATCGCGTGGTAGGGCGCCGGGGCCATGTAAGGCCAGTGCGGCTTCACGTAGCTCAGGTGCAGCACCCAGGGCTGATCGCCCATGCGGTCCATGAAGGCCATGGCCTGGTCGGTCATGAAGGCGGTCTCGGAGTGTTCCTCGCGCACCCGCGCGGGCAGGTGCACGTTGCGCATGTGCCAGCCGCTGACCACGCGCCCTTCCCCGTCCACGCCGGAGATGACGTAGTCGCTCCAGGGGTCGGCGCTGTCGTAACCGTGCGCCCGCAGGAACGCCGGGTAGCCGCTTTCTTCGCCCGGCGTGTGGTGGCCGTCGTAGCGGTCGATCTCGACGAAGCCGCCGCGCTCCAGGAAGGTGCCCAGTTCGGACTGCCCGTCCAGCGCCAGCCGTGCCAGCCCTTCGTGGTCGGGCATGACGTGGGTCTTGCCGGCCAGCGCCAGCGTGCGCCCGGCGCCCTTGAGGTACTCGCCCAGCGTCACCTCGCCCACGGGCAGCGGCACGCGGTTCCAGGTGGCGCCGTGGCTGATGGGGTAGCGGCCGGTGTAGTAGCTCATGCGGCTCGGGCCGCACACGCCGCTGTTGACGAAGGCATTGGCGAAGCGCACGCCGCGCGCGGCCAGCGCATCGAGGTTGGGCGTGCGCAGGTACGGATGGCCGCTGCAGCCGAGATGGTCCCAGCGCAGCTGGTCGGCCATGACGAAGAGGACGTTGCGTGTCTTTGACATGGCGCAACTCTAGGAACGGGACAATGAATTGTTGAAATCAACCGATGTCCGCAATGACCCTGAGCCGCCAGGCCGTGCGCCTCGACGAATTGCTGAACTACCGCCTGATGCGGCTCATCGCGCTCAGCGGCGCACCCGTGATCCGGCTTTGCGAGGGGCGCCACGGCATCGCGCGGCGGGAATGGCGGCTGCTGGCCCACCTGGCGGCCCACGGGCCGCTGTCGCCCTCGGCCCTGGCCGAGCAGATCGCGCTGGACCGGGCGCGCACCTCGCGCGCCATCGGCAGCCTGTCGGCCAAGGGCCTGGTGGAGCGCGTGGCGCTGCCCGGTGACCGGCGCCGCGCGTTGGTCGCCTTGAGCGACAAGGGCCGGGCCCTGCATGCCGAGTTGTTCCCACAGGTGGCAGAGCTCAACCGCCGCTTGTTGGCGGCGCTGGACGATGGCCTCCTGGCCAGTCTGGACACCGCCCTGCAGCGGCTCGACGCCCAGGCACAGCAGATCAACCGCAGCTTCGCCACTGAAGTGCGGGCGGATCGCAGCCGCGGGGCAGGACGGCGCGCTGAAACGACCTCGAAGTAGGAAATTCCACTGGCGCTGCCCTAGGGAAGTCCCTGATGTCTTGATCCTTCTCAAACAATTCGACGATCCGTACACTGAATGTCATTCCGTGTACTGATTGACGCCGTTCCACGTGGGACGGTGACGGTAGACGGCCATCCCGGGCGCGCTGCTCCTTGGCCATGCGCCCTCCCCGTGAGGAGACAAGTTCCATGTTGGACATCCACAAGGCGCTGGAAGAAGGCGCCATGAGCCGGTTTCAATGGCTGGCGGTCGCCATCTGCGTGATGCTGGTCATGCTCGACGGCTTTGACGTGCTGGTCATGGCCTTCACCGCGTCCAGCGTCGCTGCCGAATGGAAGCTCAGCGGTGCCGAGCTCGGCATGCTGTTCAGCGCCGGACTCGTCGGCATGGCCGTGGGCTCGCTGTTCGTGGCGCCGCTGGCCGACCGCATCGGGCGCCAGCGGGTGATCCTGCTGTGCCTGGCCGGCATCGCAGCGGGCATGCTGCTGTCGGCGCTGGCGCAAGGCGCCGTGCAGCTGGCGCTGCTGCGCGCGTTCACCGGCGTGGGCATCGGCGGCATGCTCGCCAGCGTCAGCGTCATCACGGCCGAGTTTTCCTCGCTCAAGTGGCGCAGCACCTGCGTGGGCCTGCAGGCGACGGGCTATCCGATCGGCGCCACCATCGGCGGGCTCATCGCCGCGTGGCTGCTGGAGCAGTACGGCTGGCGCTCGGTCTTCGTCTTCGGCGGCCTGAGCACCGCGGCCATGATCCCGGTGGTGCTGTGGCGTCTGCCGGAGTCGGTGGACTTCCTCGTCGCCCGCCGCCCGCAGCGCGCGCTGGAAAAGCTCAACCGGCTGCTGCGCCAGATGGGCCGCGCGGAGCTGTCGCAGCTGCCCGGGCGCGCGGCGGGCGAGGCCAGCACGGGCCATGCCGTGGCCGGCCTGTTCAGCAACGGCCTGGCCCGGCCGACGCTGCTGATCTGGGGTGCCTTCTTCCTGCTGATGTTCAGCTTCTACTTCGCGCTGAGCTGGACGCCCAAGCTGCTCGTGGCCGCGGGCCTGTCGGCCAAGCAGGGCATCACCGGCGGCGTGCTGCTGAACCTGGGCGGCATCGTCGGCGGCAGCCTGTTCGGCGCGCTGGCGGTGCGCATGAAGCTGGCCCGCCTCACGGCGATGAGCCTGCTGCTGACGGCCGTGTGCATGGCCGCCTTCGGCCTGGTGTCGGGCTCCCTGGGCCTGGCCTTCGCCGCGGCTTTCGGCATCGGACTGTTCATCTTTGCTTCGATGGCGGGCCTCTACGCCTTCGCGCCGGCCACCTACCCGGCGGCGGTGCGCACCACCGGCATGGGCTGGGCCATCGGCATCGGCCGCCTGGGCGCGATCCTGGCGCCGCTGAGCGCCGGCGTGCTGCTCGACGGCGGCTGGCAGCCTCCTGCGCTCTATTACGCCTACGCGCTGCCGTTGCTGGCAGCCCTGTGCGCGGTGCTGGCCACCGGCCGGCGGGCAGCGCCAGCGGCCACCGCGCGCCTGTCTTCCGCGCACTGACGCTGCAACCCTGCAGCCACGCTCCGCGTCTCACACCTCCCTTCAAGGATTGAGCATGTTCCTGAAAAATAGCTGGTACGTGGCCGCCCGGCCCGAGGAAATCGACGGCAAGCCGCTGGGCCGCAAGATCTGCAACGAGGCCATCGTCTTCTACCGCCAGGCCGACGGCTCGCCCGCGGCGGTGGAGGACTTCTGCCCGCACCGCGGCGCGCCCCTGTCGCTGGGCTACGTGTCCGACGGCAAGCTGGTGTGCGGCTACCACGGGCTGGAGATGGGCTGCGAGGGCAAGGCCATCGCCATGCCGGGCCAGCGCGTGCGCGGCTTCCCCTGCATCAAGAGCTATGCGGTGGTCGAGCGCCACGGCTTCATCTGGGTCTGGCCGGGCGAGAAGGACAAGGCCGATGCGGCGCTGATTCCCGAGTTGCACTGGGCCGACAGTCCCGAGTGGGCCTACGGCGGCGGCTACTACCACGTCAAGGCCGACTACCGGCTCATGATCGACAACCTGATGGACCTCACGCACGAGACCTACGTGCACTCGACTTCCATCGGCCAGAAGGAGATCGACGAGACGCCGTGCACGACCAAGGTGGAGGGCGACCACGTCACCACCAGCCGCTTCATGGACAAGGTGCCGGAGGCACCGCCCTTCTGGAAGCTGGCCCTGCGCGGCCACGGCCTGCCCGACAACCAGCCGGTGGACCGCTGGCAGATCTGCCACTTCACGCCGCCGACGCACGTGATGATCGAGGTCGGCGTGGCGCTGGCCGGCCACGGCGGCTACCACGCACCGGCGGACAAGAAGGTCTATGCCATCGTGGTGGACTTCATCACGCCCGAGACCGAGACCTCGCACCACTACTTCTGGGGCATGGCGCGCAACTTCAAGGCGCAGGACCCGGCACTGACCGTGGCCATCCGCGAAGGCCAGGGCAAGGTGTTCGCCGAGGACATGGAGATGCTGCAGCGCCAGCAGGCCAACCTGAGTGCCTGGCCCGAGCGCAAGCTGCTGATGCTCAACATCGACGCCGGCGGCATGCAGTCGCGCCGCGTCATCGACCGACTGTTGGCCGCGGAGAAGGCACCGCAGCCGTTGCCGGCGCAGGGCGCCGTGGCGGAGATGGCGCCATGAGCACCGCTGCCGCCACCCTGCGCGTGCTGGTGGCACGCAAGACCGCCGAGGCCGAGGACATCTGCAGCCTGGAGCTGGTCAGCACGGACGGCTCGGCGCTGCCGGGCTTTTCCGCGGGCTCGCACGTGGACGTGCACCTGCCCGGCGGCGTGGTGCGCCAGTACTCGCTGTGCAACGACCCCGCCGAGTCGCATCGCTACCTCGTGGCCGTGCTGCGCGACCCGGCCTCGCGCGGCGGCTCTGCGGCCGTGCACGACGCGGTGCAGGTCGGTGACACGCTCACCATCAGCGCACCGAAGAACCATTTCGCGCTGGCGCACGAGGCGAAGAAGAGCCTGCTGCTGGCCGGCGGCATCGGCGTCACGCCGATCCTGTGCATGGCCGAGCGCCTGGCGGTGACGGGCGCCGACTTCGAGATGCACTACGCCGCACGCTCGCGCGAGCGCATGGCCTTCGTTGACCGCATCCAGGGTTCGGGCTTCGCCGACAAGGTGCGGTTCCATTTCGACGACGGCACTGCGGCGCAGAAGCTCGACCTGAATGCGGTGCTGGCGCAGCCGGAGCCCGGCACGCACCTCTACGTCTGTGGCCCCAAGGGCTTCATGGATGCGGTGCTGGCCACGGCCCGCTCGCAAGGCTGGGGCGAGGAGCAGTTGCACTGGGAGTTCTTTGCCGGCGTGGAGGCCGCGCCGCGCGCGGACGACGGCAGCTTCGAGGTACAGCTCGCCAGCTCGGGCCGCGTCATCAGCATCGCCCCGGACAAGACCGTGACGCAGGCCCTGTCGGAAGCGGGGGTGGAGATCATGGTCTCGTGCGAGCAGGGGGTGTGCGGCACCTGCCTCACGCGCGTGCTGCAAGGCGAGGTGGATCACCGCGACGCATACCTCACGCCCGAGGAGCAGGCAGCCAACGACCAGTTCACGCCCTGCTGTTCGCGCTCGAAGTCGCCGCGGCTGGTGCTGGACCTGTGACTGCCGCACGACCATGAACCGGCACGGCCTGGGGCAGTTGTCCCGCGCCACGCGATGGTTGTCGATTTGCCGTTGCCATGCCTGACCTCGATACCTCCAGCGACGCCTTGTCCATCGACCTCTACGACCAGCCGGGACACCTGATACGACGTGCTCAGCAGATCGCGGTATCGGTATTCCACGAGAAGGTCGGGCACGACATCACGCCGGTCCAGTACGCGGTGCTGCGCATGCTGCAGACCGCGCCGGGCATCGACCAGAAGACGCTGGCGCAAGAGGTGGGTCTGGATACCTCGACCGCCGCCGACATCGCAGCGCGGCTGGAGGCCAAGGGGTGGATCGTGCGCCATCTCCTGCCCCGCCGCCAGCGGCAGCTGTTGCTCACGCCGGAAGGCCAGGCGATGCTGGAGCGCACCGTGCCGGGCGTGGCTGCCATGCAAGAGGTGCTGCTGGCCTCCCTGAATGTCACGGAACGACAGGATCTCTTGCGCTTGATGCGCAAGTTCGTGAACCTCGGCAACGAGCAAAGCCGCGCGCCGGTACGTTCCTGCCAGGAGAGAGCGATCGCGAGCCGCGATTGAGCTTTGCGTCCAGTTCGTCGGGCTCTTGTGCCGCGGGTCTGCGATTGCTTCACGGAGCGCCACAGCCATCACGTCGCCAACCCTGCCCATTTCGACCATACCCACCGCGCCCGTGGTGGCTCCGCCGCAGGACGTTTTCAAGCCACCAGCGGCACGGCTTGCGGAAGCTGTACGCGACGCACCAGCAGTTGATCCGCATTTGACAACGCCCATTCCCGACACCATGGCGAGCCGGGTCGCACTGCTGCAGTGCCCCTACCGCAGCTTGAACAGTGCCTTCACCTCTGCCGTAGGTAGCTGGCCGATCCAGGCTTCGCCCGTGCCGACGGTCATCTCGGCCAGCTCGCGCTTGGCGCGGATCATGTCGTTGATGCGCTCCTCGAAGGTGCCGCGCGTGATGAGGCGGTGCACCTGCACCTTGCGAAGCTGGCCGATGCGATAGGCGCGGTCGGTGGCCTGCGCCTCCACGGCCGGGTTCCACCACAGGTCGAAATGCACCACGTGGCTGGCCGCCGTGAGGTTCAGCCCCGTGCCGCCGGCCTTGAGCGAGAGCAGGAACACGCGCTGTCCGGGCTCGTCCTGGAAGCGCTCGACCATGCGGTCGCGCGCAGCGCGGCTGACGCCGCCGTGCAGGAACAGCGGCTCGCGGCCGTGGCGCTGCTGCAGCATGCGCGAGAGCAGCTCGCCCATCTCGCGAAACTGCGTGAACACCAGCGCCTTCTCCTGCCCCGCGGCGACCTCGTCGAGCAGCTCCAGCAGCCGCTCGGCCTTGCCCGAGGCCGCCGGGTCGGCCGCGCCCTGCTTGAGGTAGTGCGCCGGGTGGTTGCACACCTGCTTGAGCGCCAGGATCAGCTGCAGCACCAGGCCCTGGCGCTGGAAGGTGTCGGACTCCCCGTCGATGGCCGCCATCGCCTCGCGCACCACGCTCTCGTACAGCGCGGCCTGCGCCTTGGACAGTGCGCAGAACTGGTCCTGCTCCACCTTGTCGGGCAGGTCGCTGATGATGGTCCGGTCGGACTTGAGCCGGCGCAGCAGGAACGGCGCCATCACCCGGCGCAGCCGCTCGGCGGCCGCGGCGTCGCGGTGGGTCTGGATGGGCGTGGCGAACTCGCGCGTGAAATGCGTGGGCCCGCCCAGGTAGCCGTGCTGGGCGAAGTCCATGATCGACCAGTACTCCAGCAGCCGGTTCTCCACCGGCGTGCCGCTCATGGCGATGCGGTGCTGCGCGGGAATGGCCTTCACGGCCTTGGCCTGCGCGGCGCCGGGATTCTTGATGTTCTGCGCCTCGTCGATGACGACGACGCGCCAGGACAGCGCCTTGAGCGCCGCCAGCTCGCTGCGCGCCACGCCGTAGGTGGTCAGCAGCACGTCGGGTCGCTCCCGTGCCAGCTCGCGCCTGGCGCCGTGGAAAACCGCCACGCTCAGCGCCGGCGCAAATCGCGCCGCTTCCTTTTGCCAGTTGGTCAGCAGGCTGGTGGGCACGACCACGAGCGCGCGGCCGTCCTGCAGCGCCCCGTCCTGCTTGAGCCGCAGCAGCAGCGCCAGCACCTGCAGCGTCTTTCCTAACCCCATATCGTCGGCGATCACGCTGCCCAGCCCCATGCGCGCGTTGCGCCAGAGCCAGGCGTAGCCGCGCGCCTGATAGGGCCGCAGCGAGGCCTGCAGCCCGGCGGGCAGCGCTACTTCGTCCTCGCGCCGCAGCTGCTCGATGAGCCGCTGCGCGCCCGGGTCCAGGCCGACCGGTGCGCCGTCGATCTCGCCGGCCAGCGCGGCGCGCAAGAGCATGGCACCGTCGCTCCGGGGCGGGCGGGCCAGGCGCGCCTGCAGCGCCTCCACCTCGGCCGCATCGAGCATCACGTACTGGCCGCGGAACTTCACGACGCCGCGGGCCTGGCCGAGCAGGCGCGTGAACTCGGCGGCGCTGACCAACTCGTCGCCCAGGGCCACCTTCCAGTCGAAGGACAAGATCGAATCCGTGCCGAGCAGGCCCGCGCCGGCGCTGCCACCGGCACTGGCCTTGATCTGCATTGACAGCCGGGGCCGCAACAGCCGCTCCAGCGCCCGCGGCAACTGGATGCGGATGCCCATGAGACGCAGCGCCGGCAGCGTCAGCGACAGCAGCGCGGGCAGTTCCTCGGGCGCCACCGGCAGGGCCTGCCGCGCGCCCTGGCGCACGTGGTCGTGCAGCGGCGGGTGGAAGTCGGCGAGCATCGCCACCGTCCTGAGCACCTCCATGCGGTGCGGCAGGTCGGGCTGCGCGATGACCTCGGCCAGCGGCACCGGGGATTCGAGCGTCGCTTGCTCGTCGGCCACGGCCAGCGACAGCGTGAAGCCGTCGGTGTGTTCGGCCTCATCCAGGCGCAGCATCGGCATCCAGCGCTGGCGCGCCAGGTGCAGCCGCGCCAGCCAGGCGTGGATGCTGCCGGCCAGTGCGCCCTCGCCCGGACCATCGAAGCACACCTGGCCCGCGCCGAAGAACAGGTTCCAGGACTTGCCGCCACCGGACATCGCAGCCGAGGCGGTGTCCGCAGCCATCAGCCGCAGGTACAGATCGATCACGGCAGACAGGAGCACGCGCGCCTGCATGCGCGGCGCCAGCGGCACCCAGGCGCCGTCCGCGCGGCGCTGCACCAGCCCGGGCGGGAGCCCGGCCGCGGCCTGCAGCACCAGGCCGCGCACGCTGGCGTCCATCTCCGCTGCGCACCAGCGCAAGACCAATGTCCTGGCGTCCAGGCTGAAGACCTGGGGCACCACGGCACCCCGGGCGATGAGGTGCAGCGCCAGCAGGTGCAGGCCGTGCACAGCGGCGAGGTCCGTGCCCAGGTCGGGCAGCTGCTCGGCCCGTACGCCGGCCACCGCCGCCAGCAGCCCCGGCAGCGTGTCCAGCGCCCGGCCACCCAGCGTTGCGCCTGCAACGTCCAGAGAGGCGCGGCCGTCTGTCTGCAGGCGCAGGCGACCTTCGGGCAGTGGCGGCACCTGGCGGGCGGCGTCCGCGGCGGGCGCAGCCGCATCAAGCTGGCGCTGCGCCTCGCGCGCGATGCGGGCCACTGTCTTGTGCGCGAGCTCGCGGAAGTCGCCGCCGCGGTGGAACACCGGCTGCGCCGGCAGCAGCCGCCACAGCGGCTCGCACAGCTCGGGCACGGCCGTGAAGTCGATGAGTTGCAGCGCGCCCGGATCGTGGGCCAGCTCGGGCGCCGCCGCGGCCGCGTCGTCCTCGAACAGCGCCAGCGCGCTGGCGGGCAACGTGCGCTGCACCTCGGCCTCGACGGCCACGCCTTGCCGGCCCAGCAGCGCCAGCAGGTCGATGCCACGCAGCTTGAACACCAGGTAGGGATCGGCGTCGATCTCGCGGCTCAGCAGGTAGACCACCGCCGCCAGGTGCTTGCACGGCACGGCCCAGTCCGGACACGAGCACTGCATTTGCAGCTCGCTCCAGCGCCGCGGAAAGACGTGGAGCCCCAGCGCGTCGGCTTCCTGGAGCACCAGCGGGTCCAGCTCACGGTTGAGCAGCCGCGCGATCAGGCCCGGATTGGCCGCCAGCCGCTGCGCCAGCCGGGATGCATCGTTGTTGCCCAGGGACGGCACATGGATGTCCACCACGTAGGGCCGCGGGCGCGAGCCCTGCACGTGGGCCCGGACGTGGCCGTCGTCCACGTGCAGATCACGCACCGCGCCGCGGTTGGCGTAGGTGCGCCCACGCGGCAGCCGGTTGTCGTGATCGATCTGCGCCAGCGCCTGCAGCCACTGCGCGCCCCACCAGGTGGTGCCGTACGAGGTGCGGCTCACCGTTGCTGCGCCATCAGGCGGTTGTACGGGCCGTCAGGGCTGCTGGTTGGCTGCGTGGCGGCCGCCGTGGCGGGCAGCGCAGGTCTGTTGCGCATGCGCTCCCCACGCAGCCCGAGCGGCGGCAGCCGGGTCACGCCCGCCCGCTGCGTCGGCCCAGGCCTTCGGCCAGCAGCGCCAGCACCAGCGAGTTCAGCGACACGCCCTCGGCACGCGCGCGACGTGCAAGTTGGGCGTGGACGCTCTTGGGCACGCGCGTGACGAACTTGCCCGACAGATCAGGGGCTGCGACGTCGTCGGGCTTGAAGGTGGGTGCCGGAATGTCGCGGCCCATGTCCGCCAGTGCCGCAACGGCCGACTCGAAGGCGTCGCGCGCGTTGCGCAAGGCGTCCTCGACGCTGTCGCCATCGGCCATGACGCCCGGCAGGTCCGGGAACGTGACGAGGTAGCCGCCGCCGTCCTCCTCGCTGAGGTGGCTGACGAGCCGCGCGTAGTCCTCGAAGGGATACGGCGGGCGAGCGGGCTCGATGGACTTGACGTCGCTCATGGCTCAATTCCTTGGGTGCGATCGATGAGGGCCACGAACTGCTTGACGTAGATGGCCTTGATCGGTCGGTGAGCGGGCACGGTCACGATGTCAGGGACCGCTGGGTGCGAGAAGACGTGATGGCTGCCGCCGCTGTTGCGGCATTCGAGACCATGACGCCGCGCCACCGCGAGCAGCTGCTCCATCGACCAGTCGCGCGGGTTCTGGCGCATGGCCTGCAGCAGCTTGGTCGCGGTGTTCATCCGGCAATAGTATCAACTTCGATACTATCTCTTCATGTCCGATCTCTACGTTGTTCATTGATAATCCTTATTATCAATAACGACACTTAAGGCAAACAAGGTGCCCCGTTCGTGACTCGGAGGGTTCCGGTTGCTGACCCGACAAGCACTTGGCAGCAGGCGTGCGGCACGCTGGTCCCGCGGTTGCGGGTACACGGCAACGCTGCTCGGCCCAGCTCAGCTCAGTTCAGCTCGGCAGCATCCCGGCCCCGGGCTCGTCAGGCGGTTCGAAGAATCGTTCTTCTCGCCGTCTCCGTCTTCAACAAGGCAGGCCCAGGTCATTTCGGCAGCGCCTGAACGAGGACAGCCTCGATGGGCCGCTTCAGGTTTCGCCAAGCCGTTGATTCTCAAGGGGTGACCTACCAGGTCACGCCCATTGGCCGCGCCTGCTCCACGGCAGGGAGGCATGGCGGGCACTGGCCAGGATGGTCGTCATCTCGTGACGGTCAACACCTCGATGTCCTGCCCGGCCACGCACGCCAGCGCCCGCTCGATGGCGGCGCTGATCCACGCCGGATCGTTCCCGAAGGCGCCGCCACCCAGCCGCGTGAGCAGCACGCGACGCGAGGCGCCACGGCGGGCATTGAGCACGCCGGCCAGCAGCGTGGCCTCGTAGGCGGCCTCCAGCACCAGCCGCGCCAGCGGTTCCCAAGCCTTGCTTGGTGGATCGCCGTAGGCCACGGGCATGGCCGAGCAGTAAGCCTGCGTCACCAACGGCCCCGGAGATTGCATCGCATCGGTGACCTCGACGTCCCCGTGCAGCCCGATGCGCAACAGCCCGCGCAGCCGGTCGAGTTCCGCAGCATCGGCCGCGGCCAGCTGCCTGGAGACCCGCGAGAGCCCGTCGGTGCTGCACAGCGCATAGCCATTGCGCCAGGTCCACAGCGGCTGCGCGTCGTGGCCGAGGGCCGTGCCCAGGTCGGCGAGGGTGTCGATCTGGCGCCCGGCGCGCTGCCCCCGGTCGCCGCCCAGCGGCACCAGGTAATTGCGGTAGATGGTGCCGGCGCCGGCGGCCATCGCGCAGGCAGGGCCTTGAGTGGGGTCGCCGGCATAACGGCTCACGCCGTGTTCCGGGCTGATGCCGGGCCCCACCATCTCCAGCAGGTTGAATTGCGAGGCAACCTGGATCAGGGCACCGCGCTGCTCCCGTGCTTGGTGCAGCGCACGGATGTCACCGCGCAGCACGCCGGGCACCGGCGGCCGGCCCTCGGGCCGCACTGCGGCGCGCCTGCGCAGATCGTCCAGCGACACGACTTCGAGCCGCCCCATCGCGAAGCGTCGGCCCGTGGCAACGTTCACCAGGCAATCGTCCTCAACGCGCAGCCGTTGTTGGGTGTGCCCGTAGCCCTCTTCCCGAAAGCCGGTGATGCGTTCGAACCAGTCCACGCCGCCCTCCCTGCGTCCGTGATGTCACCCATCTTCCACCATTGCGCAGGGCACACCACGGGGCCCGCTGCACTGCTTCCCGGCCCAGCGGCTGGAGTCACAAAACGATCGGCGCCGATCCGGACCAAGCCGGATCGGCACCCCGTCAGTCGAAAAAAAAGCGGTCCCCAAGGACCGCTTCGATTTCACGCAAGTTGTTGATTCATATGGGATGACCTACTAGGTCACGGCGGCTGCGGCCTTCCTGGCCAGCTCCTGCAGCACGGCCTCGATGCGCTTCGCGGCTTCAGCGGCGTCAAGCTCGCTGGCCAGGTCCACGCGCAGCGTACTGCCCACCACGCGCAGCTCGGCGAACTTGAAGCGGCCAGCCTTGATCTGCAGCGGCGCCGCAGCCGGCCGCGGTGCGCGCGGCACGGAGCGCACGCGGCGCACGGCCTGCTGCTGCGGGATCCTGCCTTCCACGACCAGGCGCACCGCCTCGGTCACCTGCGCGGCAGTCTCAGGTGTGCACACCTTGGCCAGCTCGTCGGCGCAGTTGGCGCCGATCCGCTCCGGATGGCGCTCGATCTCGGCCAGGGCCTCGGCCGGCAGCCTGGCAAACGAGAACAGCTTGTTGATCGTGGTGCGCGGCACGCCGGCCAGGCGTGCCATCTCGGCGATGGAAGCGCCCGTGGCCTTCTGCTCGCGTTCGAAGCCCCTGAACTTCTCGTAGTCGGGCAGGTCGTGGGCGATGAGGTTGGCGTAGAACGCGGCGCGCTCGGCCAGTTGCTCGCCGACGTCCAGCACCGAAACCCGGATCGTCGCCTTGCCCAGCTCGCGGTAGACCGCCAGGCGGTTCTCGCCGCTGACCACCTCGAAGCGGCCGCCGGGCTTCGGCCGAACCGTGATCGGGTGCACCAGCGGGTTGACACGCAGGTTCTCCAGCAGCTCGGCGTACTGCTCGGCGCTGAGCTTGCGCCGGCGGCCGGGCACGCTGTCGAGCTGGTCCAGCGCCACCTCGACCGGCGGGCGCTTGTCGAGCTCGGCCTGCAGCTCGGCCACGCGGGCCTCGGCCTGCTCGATGCGGTTGACGCCCTCGGTGCGCAGCGTGCGCGTGGGCGCGGCGCCGCCGACGTACTCGGGCGGCGGAATCTCCACCGGCTTGCCGGCCGCCAGCGTGGCCGCGCCGCGGGCGCGCAGTTCCTTGAAGCTCATTGGGCGCCCTTCCAGGTGGTCGCGATGGTGAGGTTGTCGATGGCCAGGGCCACGGCGTCGCTGGCGTCGCGCAGCTTGGCGTAGGTGCGCGCACTGCCCTCGTAGCGGGTGGCGGTGGTGTCGTAGAGCGTGCCGAATTGCAGCCCGCTGGTGCTGGTGACGGGGCTGCGCGGGATGTCGGTGGGCAGCACGCAGCCGCCGTAGGTCTGCAGGATGAGGTCGCGCACGATGCCGCTGGCCACGTTGTTGGCGTCCACCTTGGTGAGCAGCACGCGCACCCAGTCGAACTCCTTGGCCACGCCGTAGAGGTCGCGCAGCGTCACGAGCAGGTCACGCTGCATGCCCCAGTACGCCACGGAGCTGGCGTAGTCGAGCATCTCCGGCGGCAGCGGCATCAGCAAACCGTCGGCGGCGATGCCGGCATTCACGGCCATGTAGCTGAGGCTGGGGGCCGTGTCGATGATGATGTAGTCGTAGCGCGAGCGCAGCGGCTGCAGCGCCCTGTCCAGCAGCGACCACCAGCCGGCCACGCCCTGCGTCGAGGCACGGTAGAGAAAGGCATCGGCCGAGTACAGGTCGGGCATCGCCGGCACGATGTCCATGCCGTCCCAGTAGCTGGCGCGCACCGCGTAGCCGAGATCCTGCACCCGGCTTTCCGGGTCGAACACGCGCAGCGCGGTGTCGTTCTCGGTCACGTCCGTGCCCGGCAGCCAGCCGGCCATGGCCGTGGCGCTGCCTTGCGGATCCAGGTCCACGACCAGCACGTCGCGGCCCAGCAGCGTCAGCGCCTGGGCCAGCTGCACGGCCGTGGTGGTCTTGGCGACCCCGCCCTTGAAGTTGACAACGGACAGCGTGGCCGCCTGCGCGCCTTCGGGCCGGCGCGGCCGCTTCGTCAGCGACTTCACCCAGGCGCGCACCTCGGCCAGCGTATAGGAACGCCTGCCGCCAGGCATAGGCACGCCCGGCGGCAGGCCACGCTCGGCACGCGAGCGCAGGTAGATCTGCTGCTTGGTGTCGATCCCGCACAGGTCCGCCACCAGGCCGCTGTGGAAAGTGGGTGCGACCTTGTGCGGCTTGGGTTCGAGCATGCGGGTGCGCAGGTCACCCAGGTAATGGCGCCCGGTCACGTTGAGCGCATGCAGCGCATCCAGCCCAACGGGCGATGGAACAGCCTCCGGCATCTTGTTTCCCTCGATTAGCATTTGCGGCGCGATTTTGCCTTGCCGGTGCTAATCGGCACAAACGATGCGTTGCACGCTCGCTGCAGCGTTCGCCGTTTGACCAGAGGCACAGGGTTGAGCGGCATGCCGATTTGCCGTGGCTTGCTGTTGACGGCCTTGGCGTTCGCCGTTTGACCAGAGGACCGAAGCCGAGCGGTGAACCGGCTTTCTTCTGGACAGCCCTGGGCGTTGGCGTGCCGATCGTTCGCCGTATGACCAGCGGTGCAGGCTTGGAGGTTAAAAGACAGGTTAAGCGCTGTGGAAAAGTGCCCCAACGCTTTGACAGGCAATGACTTTTCGGAATGCCCCGTAGGTCAAACGGCGAACGGCCTCTGGTCAAACGGCGAAGGCTGTGGACAAGGTGCTGGTCAAACGGCGAATCAGCCCTCTGGTCAAACGGCGAATGCGGCAGTTGGCGGCGTGCTTGCGCGGTTGGTCAAACGGCGAACATTGCTGGTCAAACGGCGAATGGCCCGTGATAGCGTGCCGGCAGCTCCCCGTTGCCCGCTCATGAGCATTCCCAAGGACTCCGTCATCACGCCTGCCCGGCAGGCCCGCATCGAGGCTGCCCGCCGCAGTGCCCGCGCCGTCGAGCCCGAGCCGGAGCAACTGCAACTCGACATCTGGCCCGAGCGAGTGCGGGCGCTGCCCAACGCCATGGCGCGCTGTGCCCTGTTCACGGCCGCCGGCAAGCGCGAACCCCGTGCCGCCTTGCAGCGCACGCGGCTGGTGAGCCTGGCCGACATCGAGGTGATGTACACCGGCGAGGAGTTGCGCCAGGACGACCAGGACGTCTGGCTGCAGGTGGTGCACATGGCACGTACCGCGGCGCTGGGTGACACCGTCGAGCTCACCGGGCACGCGCTGCTGCAGGCCCTGGGCTGGGGCCGCGGCGCGGATCGGTACGAGCGGGTGCGGGCGAGCATCCAGCGCATGACCGAAGCCACGGTCTGGATCACCAGCCCCGGACAGGTTCATGGCTGGAGCGGGCGGCTCATCGGCGAGTTTGCCTGGCGCGACGAGGACGGGCAGGGCAGCGCGACGTGGCGCGTGAAGCTCGATACGAAAGTGGTGGCCCTGTTCGCGCCGGTGGACGTTTCCTGGATCGAATGGGAGCAGCGGCTCAAGCTCAGGCCGCTGGCGAAGTGGCTGCACAGTTTCTACGCCAGCCACCGGGAGCCTCACCCGTACCGGGTCGCCACGCTGCACCAGCTCTGCGGCTCACGGTCCAACCGGCTGGCGAACTTCCGCAACGACGTGAAGAAATCGCTGGATGAACTGGTGAACGAGGGATTCCTCGCCAGCTGGGCGCACGACCCGCGCGGCGACACCATCAGCGTGACGAGACGGCCGCGCGTGCGGGGCGTCCTGGAACTGGCCGTCTGAAGCCGTTCGCGGACTGACGGGTCGGCGTTGCCGAGCCGGCATGCGCCTGGCCGGCAAGCCAGCCATCGCTGCCGGCACGGCGCGGCACTCCCTCATTCAAGGGCCCCCCAGCGGGCCCGATACGGGCTGCTCTCCCTGGAGCGCCGAGCCCGTGCAACGCCGTTCATGGTTTTTCCGTGCTTGTCCGCTGACTTTCCGGATCGCCCAATGTTTGTAACCAATTCATACAAACGGGGAGGGCGGTGGCATGGAGGAGTTGCTGGCGCTTTACGAGGCGGAGATGCGCCGCCTGTGCTCGGAGGCCGCTGCCTTCGCGCAGGACCACGAGGCCCTGGCGCGGGTGCTGGAGATCACCGGCGAGGGCCACAGCGAGGACCCGCAGGTGCAGCGCCTGATGCAGGGCGCGGCGCTGCTGAGCGCACGCGCCGTGCAGCGCATCGAGGACCGCTACGCCGGCTTCACGTTCCCGCTGCTGCATGAACTGTTCCCGCAGGCGCTGCGGCCGTTCCCGGCCTGCGCCATCGCCGCCTGCGGGCCCGATCCCCAGGCGCCGCCGCCGGCGCAGGCACTGGCGCTGCCGCGCGGCACGCGGCTGAAGGCGCCCGCCGTGCGCGGCGTGCGTTGCGAGTTCCGCAGCGCCTTCGACGTGACGCTGTGGCCGCTGCGCGTGGCGGGCATGAGCTTTCACGCCGGCAGCGGCGCGGCCGCGGGCGCGCCGCTGCCCCAGGGCACGGCGGCGCTGCTGTCGTTGCGCCTTCAACTGACCGCCGGGGAGGCCACCTGGCCCTCACCGGTGCAGCCACCGCTGCGGCTGTTCCTGGGCGGCGAGGCGGCGCAAGCCGCGGTGCTGCGCGAGGCGCTGTGCGGCGCGGTGCTGGGCGTGCTGGTGCAGGCCGACGCCGGGCCCTGGCGCGCCGCGGCCGGCAGCCTGCCGCGCGCGGTGGGCTTCGCGCCAGCAGAGGCGCTGCCGGACGGCGGCGCGTTCCTGCATCCCGCGCAGCGGCTGCTGGCGGAGTTCTTCGCCTTCCCGAGCAAGTTCGACTTCATCGACCTGCCCTGGCCGGCCGAGCTGCAGGGCATGGCCGCGCGCGAGGTGACGCTGCACTTCGCGCTGGATGCCTCGGCCGCCTCCGGCGCGCCGGCCCGGGTGCTCGAAGGCGTGCGCGGGCACGACCTGGTGCCAGGCTGCACGCCGGTGGTCAACCTGTTCGAGCGGCGCGTCCAGCCCGTGCCCGTGGCGCGGGAGGTGGCGCAGTACACGGTGGCGGCCGATGCGGATGGCCCCTGGGCGGCAGAGCTCTACGCCATCGAGCGGCTGCACTGGGCGCCGCCGCAGTCCCGGCCGTTGCGGGAAGTGCTGCCGCTGTACTCGCTGCGCTACGGCGGGCGGCCGGCCCAGGACGTGCTGGCCTGGAAGCCGGCGAAGGACGGTCTTGACGACGGCGGCGGCACCGCGGCGGCGCTGCGGATCGCGGTCATCGACGACGCCATGCAGCCCGTGGCGCTGGACGGCGGCGCGCTCTCGGCTGAGATCCTGGCCACCAATGGCGCACTGCCTGAAGCACTCGATGCCGGCGCGCTGCTGGAACCGGAGGGCGCCGGCGCGACCTGCCACGCGCGGCTGCTGCAGCGGCCCACGCCAAGCCGGCGCTTCGACCTGCGCGGCGAGGCGCCGTGGCGGTTGATCTCGCACCTGTCGCCGAACCCGCTGTGGCTCGACGGCCAGGGCGTCGAAGCGCTGCGCGAGCTGCTGTGCCTTTATGACCTCTCGGGCTGCGGCGCCGGCGCGCGCCTGGCGCAGGGGCTGCTCGCCATCGAGTCCCGGGCCGTGTCGGCCTGGCTGTACCTGCCCGAAGCCTACATGGCGCGAGGCACGGAAGTGAGGCTGACGGTGGACGCGGCCTGCTTCGCGCCGCCCGGGCTGCAGCTCTTCGCGCAGGTGCTGGAGCACTGGCTCACCCAGCACGTCCACCGGGACAGTTTCATTCGTCTCAAGCTGCTGTGCGCCCATGGCGCCGTGCTGTTCGGCGGCGAGGTACGCCAGGGCGTAAAGCCGCTGCTGTAGCCCGACCCCGCCGACCGGAGCCTTCGAACTATGAACCTTCGCGACCTTGGCGGCGATGCGCTGTCCCTGTGGCTGGACCAGGACCGCCGCCCGATCCGGCTGCGCTTCGCGCGACGCGTGGGTGAGCACCTGGACGACGTGCTGCTGCCGCAGCGGCTGCACGTCAGCG
>NZ_VIDQ01000033.1 GCF_009760915.1 Azohydromonas aeria | reverse complement strand
CCCCTGGCCGCGCCTTTTACGATTTCAGCGTGCGTCAGCTCGCCGCGTACTCCTCGCGCGCGAGCTCGCGCATGAAGCCCGGACGCAGCCACAGCCGCGGCGCCGCGTCGATGGCCGCCACCACGGCGGCGTTCTGGCCGAACTGGTCCATCAGCCGCTGCAGCAGCGCCGGCGGCGCGTCGAACACCGCCAGCAGCGGCTCGCCCGTGTCCTCGGCGGCTTCGCCGCGGGCGCGCCCATGGGCCGCCACGCAAGCCAGGCCCTCGGCTTCCAGCGCGGCACGCAGCGCGTCCTGGCGCCGCGCGTTCTCGCCCGGCGGCAGCGGCTCGCTCAGCGGGTTGCAGGCGGTCAGCACCGCCACGCCGCGCGCGCCCCGCCCGGCCAGGAAGCCGGCCAGCGCGGCGTTGGGCTCGCCCGGGTGCAGCGGCTGATCCAGCCCTTCAATGAAGTAGTCGGTGCCGGCATAGCCGGAGAGCAGGTGGTCGGCGTCTTCCGGCGCCTGCGCCCCGGGCTCGGCCGAAAGGCCCCAGGCGTCGTCGTCGGGCGCCGGCGCGTCGGGGTAGGCGTCGGCATGCGCCAGCACGCACGCGGGCGAGTGCAGCGCCGCGTCGTCCAGCCCGGGCGGGCACGGCAGGGGCACGGTGGCCGGCGCCGCCACGCCGACGCCGCCGGGCTTGAGCTGGCGCTGGCGCGCGGACTCGTCGGTCCATTTCGACTTGCGGTATGCCACCACCCTGGCGCCGGCCTCTTCGAGCAGCGCCAGCGCCTCCTGCGTGAACACCGTGCCCACGGCCAGCACGCCGTCGGCGGCCGGGGCGCCGAGCCGGCGCAGCGCCTTGCGCACCGGCGGCGACGACACCACGTCGCGCGGCGCGTGCGCGAACAGCAGCAGCGAATAGCGGCCATCGGGCCGGGCGGCCTTGCGGACCGCGTCGCGGTAGGCCGGCGGCACGGCGTGGGGGAGCTTGTCAGCGGGAATCTGGGCGCGGATGACGGGCTTCATGTCCTGTGATGCGAGCAAGCGGTGGGCTCGCCAGGGTAGTGCCAAGCCACCTCTCCCGGGGCTTACCGGGAGCGGGCTGCAACAGCCTCAACAACACCCCGCCGCTGACCTCAGCCTTCGGCTCAACGAATATGTATGCCACCAAGTGGCATAATTCCTAGATGAGACGGGTTTTCAAGACGCGTCACTTCGACCGCTGGATGCGCAAGGCACGGTTGCCTGACCAAGCGCTGTGCCGGGCAGTGGACGAAATGGCTGCGGGCTTGATTGATGCCGACCTGGGTGGTGGCGTCGTCAAGAAGCGGATCGCGCTCCCGGGACGAGGCAAGAGCGGCGGCGCAAGAACCCTGCTGGCGACGAACAAGGGCAGTCGATGGTTCTTCGTTTTCGGATTCGAGAAGAACGTGCGCTCGAACATCAGCGACCAAGAGCTTGAGGCGCTGCAAGACCTTGCCACCGACCTTCTGGCCAGAACAGTGCGTCAACTGGAAGCGGCCATGATGGACGGAACACTTCTGGAGATTTGCCATGACGACGAGGCCTAGGTCTGCCAAAGCAAAGAGCCGGATCCTGGAAGCCGTGCATGACACGGCCGCCGATCTGCACCGTCTGGGCTTCATCGACAAGCGCAAGATGCGCAAGTACGACGCCTTGTGCCTGGATCCGGTGCCCGAATACGACGCGTGCCGGATCCGCGCCTTGCGTGAGAGCCTGCAGTTGAGCCAGGCCGTGCTGGCGTCGGTGCTCAACACGAGCCTGTCAACGGTGCGCAAGTGGGAAATCGGCGACAAGAAGCCCAGTGGTCCTTCCCAGAAGCTGCTCAGCCTCATCGAGCGCAAAGGCCTTGAAGCCGTGCTTTGAACAGTCCTGACACGGCAGTCCGGGGCCGCTCGCTGCAGGGCAGCCCCCGGCGCCCTTACTCCGCCGCCCTCCTCAGCGTCTGCACCACCGGCCGCGTCAGCACCCCCCTCAAACCCCACCAGCCCGCGGCCAGCGCCAGCAGCGCGCCGGCGAGCGTGCCGGCCAGCGGCACCAGCGCCGAGCCGTTCCAGGCGAAGTCGAAGGCGTACTTCGCCAGCGCCCAGCCGACCGCCACCGCCGCGACCGAGGCCAGGAAGCCGGCCAGCGCGCCCACGCCCAGCAGCTCCGCGCGCTGCACGCGCTGCAGCAGCGCGCGCCCCGCGCCCAGCGCGCGCATCACGGCGTACTCGCGCTCGCGCGCCTCGCGCGTGGCCGACACGGCGGCGAACAGCACCACCAGCCCGGCGGCCAGCGTGAAGCCGAACAGGAACTCCACGGCGCGGATGACCTGGTCCAGCACCGCCTGCACCTGGCCCAGCGAGGCCGAGACGTCGATGTTGGTGACGTTGGGAAATTCGCGCACCAGCCGGTTGTCGAAGCCCGCCACGTCCGGCGCGCGGTAGGCGGCGATGTAGGTCGTGGGCACCTCCTCCATCTGCGCGCGCGGGAACATCACGAAGAAGTTCACCCGCATCGAACCCCAGTCCACCTTGCGCAGGCTGGTGATGCGGCCCTCGTGCTGCACGCCGGCCACGTCGAAGCGCAGACGGTCGCCGAGCTTGAGGCCCAGCGTCTGCGCCAGGCCCTCCTCCACGCTCACGGCGTCGGGCTCGTCGGGCGTCCACTTCCCGGCGGCGAGCTGGTTGTGCACGGGCATCGCGGCGTCGTGGCTGAGGTTGAACTCGCGCTCCACCAGCCGCTGCGCGCGCTCCTCGCTCCAGGCGCCGGCGCGCACGCCCTGGCCATTGATGGCCACCAGCCGGCCGCGGAACATCGGGTACCAGTCGTAGCCCTTCACGCCGGCCTCGGCCAGCATCTGCCGGAACGGTTCGCCCTGGTCCGGCTGCAGGTTGATCACGAAGCGGTTGGGCGCGTCCGGCGGCGTGGCCTGGCGCCAGCTGTCGATCAGGTCCGTGCGCAGCAGCACCAGCAGCACCAGCGCCAGCAGCCCCACCGCCAGCGCCGACACCTGCAGCACCGCGAAGCCCGGGCGCGACGCCACCTGGCGCGTGGCCAGCACCAGCCAGCGCGGCGCCTTGCGCGCGCGCGGCACCGCGCGGCGCAGCAGCACCACCGCGCCCCAGGCGCACAGCGCGAAGAGCGCCACCGCGCCGGCGAAGCCGCCCACGGCGATCAGGCCCATCTTCAGGTCCGACGACGCTGCCACCAGCAGCGCCGCGAAGCCGCCGGCACCGGCCAGCAGCACCGCCAGCGACGCGGCCTTCAGCTGCCCCACGTCGCGGCGGATCACGCGCAGCGCCGGCACGCGCGCGAGCTGCAGCACCGGCGGCAGCCCGAAGCCGAACAGCAGCGTCAACCCGACGCCCAGACCGAAGGCCGCGGGCTGCCAGCCCGGCGCGGGCAGCGTGGTCTCCACCAGCGAGCCCAGCAGCAGCACGAAGCCGAAGTGGATGGCCCAGCCCGCGGCCACACCCAGCACGCTGGCGATCAGACCCACGGCGCCGAACTCCAGCACGTAGGCCGACGCGATGGCGCGCTGCGGCAGGCCCAGCACGCGCAGCAGCGCGCAGTCGTCGAGGTGGCGCTGCGCGAAGTCGCGCGCGGCGATCGCCACCGCCACCGCGGCCAGCAGCGCCGCCAGCAGCGCCACCAGGTTCAGGAACTTGTTGGCCCGCTCCAGCGTCTGGCGCATCTCCGGGCGGCTGTTCTCCAGCGACTCCACGCGCAACCCGCGCAGGCCCTGCGCCTGGATCTGCGCCTCCGCCCAGTCCGTGTAGCGCCGCGCCGCCGCGGCCCCGTCCCCGTCGCCCGCGGCCGCCACGGCCAGCCGGTAGGTGACGCGGCTGGCGGGCTGGATCAGCCCCGTGGCCACCAGGTCGGAATCGCGCAGCAGCGCGCGCGGCGCGAAGCTCAGGAAGCCGGCGCCGCGGTCGGGCTCCAGCGTGATGACGCGCTCGATGCGCAGCCGGGCGTCGCCCAGCAGCAGCTCGTCGCCCAGGCGCAGCTGCAGCGCGTCGAGCACCGCGGCGTCCACCCAGACGCTGCCTGGCGAGGGGATGCCGTCGGCCGGGCGCGACGGGCCGTCGGCCGCGTCGCGCACGCGCAGCTGGCCGCGCAGCGGGTAGCCCTCGGACACCGCCTTGACCGCCACCAGCCGCGAGGCGCCGCCCTTGTCGTCGGGCGCCAGCGCCATGCTCGGGAACGAGGCGCTGCGCGCGGTGCGCAGGCCCTGCGCGCGTGCCTGGGCCTCGAAGTCCGCCGGCACGGGCTTGTCGGCGGCCACCAGCGCGTCGCCGCCCAGCAGCGCGCCGGCATCGCGCTCCAGCCCGGCATTGAGCCGGTTGGCGAAGAAGCCCACCGCCGTGAGCGCGGCCACCGCCAGCAGCACCGCGACCACCAGCAGCCGCAGCTCGCCGGCGCGCAAGTCGCGCCAGGTCTGGCGCCAGGCCAGCTTCACGACGGAAGGTTTCAGGGGGCGGCTGGCGGTGGCGGGCGCCAGCGGCAGGGCGGCATCGGGCGGCAGGGCGGGCGAGCTCATGCGAGGGACGATACCCGAGCCCCTTCAGCGGGCTGAATGCCGGGTGCAAAGCCCCGCAACGGGCCGTGTGCGCCGTCCTGCTTCAATGGCGGCATGAACGCATTACCTTCGATCTTCCTGTCGCACGGCTCGCCCATGATCGCGCTGGAGCCCGGCGCGGCCGGTGCCTTCATGCAGCGCCTGGGGCCGGCCATCGACGCCGCCTTCGGCCGCCCGCGCGCGATCCTGGCCGTGTCGGCGCACACCCTCACGCGCGAGCCGGTGCTGCTGGCCGCCGCGCGCCACCACGCCGTGCCCGACTTCGGCGGCTTCCCGCAGGCGCTGCACGAGATGCGCTACGACGCCCCGGGCGAGCCGGCGCTGGCCGAGGAAGTCAAGGCGGTGCTGGCCGAGTCCGGGGTCACCGCGCACGTGGTGAACGAGGGCGGCCTGGACCACGGCATCTGGACGCCGCTGCGCTACCTCTACCCCGATGCCGACGTGCCGGTGCTGCCACTGGCCTGGATGCCGATGGCGCCGCCGGCGCGGCAGTTCGCCCTGGGCGAAGCGCTGGCCGCGCTGCGCGCGCGCGGCGTGCTGGTGCTGGGCAGCGGCTCGATCACGCACAACCTGCGGCTGCTGACCACCTTCACCGGCCGCGCGCCGCTGGACGCGCCGGAGAAGCCGGAGAGCGCTGCCTTCCGGCACTGGTTCGCCGAGCGGGCCGCGGCGCGGGACTGGGACGCCCTCTTCGACTACCGCGCGCAGGCCCCGCACGCGGCGCTGATGCACCCGACCGACGAGCACCTGCTGCCCTGGTACGTGGCGGCCGGCGCGGGCGGACGCGAGGTGGAGCCGCTGCGGCTGCATGAGAGCCATGCGTATGCGGCGCTGGGGATGGATGCGTATGGGTTTGGAGAAGAGGCCGAGAGGCTGCGCGAGGCGCTGGCGGCGTGATTCAGAACGCGTAGCGAATCGGGCACCCCGGCAGCCCCTGCTCCAGCAGTTCCCGAAAGATGTTCACCATCTTTCCCTTGAGCCCGGTGCGGTAGCGCACGTTGTCCGCACCGTTCTCGCTGCGTTTCACTTCCTGCAGCTTCGGCACCCAGAGCATGACTTCCGCCTTCGGGTGCCAGCCCAGGTTCACTTCGTGCAGCGCCTCGTTGTGGGTGAGGAAGATCACCTCGGCAGCAATCTGGGCGCGGGCCTTGGGGGAAAGCACGTCGGCCACCTGCTGGAACAGCTCGGCGTAGTCGGCGCGCCAGCCCTCGTACACGATCACCGGGCTGAAGTTCAGGTGCACCTCGTAGCCGGCCTCGACGAAGTCGTTGATGGCGGCAATGCGCTCCGCGACCGGCGAAGTGCGCACGTCCACCACCTTGGCCGCGCGCTGCGGCATGAGCGAGAAGCGGATGCGCGTCTTGCCCTGCGGGTCGTAGTCCAGCAGCTCGCGGTTGACGAACTTGGTGGCGAACGAGCCCTTGGCATTGGGAATGCGCCGGTACAGCGCCACCAGGTCGCGCACGTTGTCCGACACCAGCGCGTCGGCAGACAAATCGCCGTTCTCGCCGATGTCGTAGACCCAGTACACCGGATCGACCTGGTTCGGCTCCGGCTTCGGGCCGAGCTTCCCGGCGTGGCGCACCAGCGCGTCGGCGATCTGTTCGATGTTGACGAAGACCGTCACCGGGTTGGCGTAGCCCTTGCGGCGGGGAACGTAGCAGTAGGCGCAGGCCATGGCGCAGCCGTTGGAGCTGCCCGGCGCGATCCAGTCGGCGCTGCGGCCGTTCAGGCGCACGCTCATGGACTTGCGCACCCCCAGCACCAGCACGTCGCGCTTGGTGCGCAGCCACTCCCCCACCAGCCCCTCGTTGCCGTGCAGGCCGGGGATGTTCCAGTGCGACGGCACCTCGATGCGCTCGGCCTCGGGGAAGCGGGCCAGGATCTCGCGCCCGCGCTGGAAGCCCTCCACCGCGGGCTCCAGGTAGATCGTCTTCACCCGCAGCAGCGAGGCGGCACGGGGGTCGGCAACGGCGGCGGCGGCGGCGGCGGGCTCCATGCCGAACAGCGGCAAGGCATGTTCCGTGCGGCGGGCCACCATGCCGCCGCGGCTCACTTCGGCGCCGGCAGCGTCCCCTGCACGCCCTGCACGAACCAGTCCATGCGCGCGATCGCCGCGTCGTCGAGCGCGCCCGTCTCCTGGCGCACGCGCCCGGACTGGTCCACGAGGCGGCCGCCGAAGGGCAGCAGCTTTCCGTCGGCAATGGCGCGCTGCTTCGTGGCCAGATCCTGGCGCAGCGCCTTGGGCAGCGACGGGTTCAGCGCGGCCAGTTCGACCATGCCGTCCTTGAGGCCGCCCCACATCGGCTCCGGCTTCCAGCGCTGCTCCATGGCGGCCTTCGCCACGCGCGTGTAGTAGCCGCCCCAGTTCGCCACCACCGCGGCGAGCTGCGCGCGCGGCGCGAAGCGGCCCATGTCGCTGTGGTAGCCGATGAGGTGCACGCCCTTTTCCTCGGCCGCCTGCGGCACCGCGGGCGAGGCGCTGTGGTTCGTGAGCACGTCGGCACCGGCATTCACCAGCGACAGCGCCGCCTCGCGCTCCTTGGCGGGGTCGAACCAGGTGTCGAGCCAGCGCACCTTCACCTGCGCCTTCGGGTTGGCGGCCTGCATGCCCAGCGTGAAGGCGTTGATGCCCTGGATCACCTCCGGCACCGGAAAGCCGGCCACGTAGCCGGCGCTGCCCGACTTGCTGGCCTTGCCCGCGAGGTAGCCGGCGAGCCAGCGGCCCTCGTAGAAGCGGGCGTTGTAGGTGGCCAGGTTGGGCGCGGTCTTGTAGCCGCCCACGTGCTCGAACTTCACGTTCGGGAAATCGGCCGCCACGCGCAGCGCGGGCTCCAGGTAGCCGAAGCTGGTGGCGAAGATCAGGCCGTGGCCCTGCGCGGCGAGGTCACGCATGACGCGCTCGCTGTCCGGGCCCTCGGCCACCGACTCGACGATGGTGCTCTTCACCGCGGCGCCCAGCGCCTTTTCCATGGCCAGGCGGCCCTGCTCGTGCTGGAAGGTCCAGCCGGCCTGGCCCACGGGCGTGACGTAGACGAAGCCGACCTTCAGTGGCGCGGCGGTCTGGGCGAAGGCGGCGGGAGCGCCGGCGAATGAAGCTGCAATGCACGCGGCCGGCATGACGCCGCGCGCGAGGTTTTTGAACATGGTTGTCCTCGACATGGCCACCGGGAGGGGAGCGGCGCGCCGCGGGTGGCGGGTCGGCGCGCGCAAAAGGCGGCGATTTTAGGCGGGCGCGGAACCGGGCCCGGGGCGGCGCCTCCAATGCCGCATCCATAACGACGAGGAAGGCCTCTCCATGCTGCTGCTGATCTGGACTCTGGCTGCCCTGGGCCTGGCGCTGTGCGCGCTGCTGGCCTGGGCGCTGTACGCGGTGCTGAGCCTCGACCCGGCCTGGCTGGGCGACCTGCCCGGGCTGGCGCAACAACTGCCCTTCAACGGCTGGCTGGAGCAGTTCATGCCGGGCTGGGAAGGGCTGCTGCGCGTGGCCGTGGACACGGCGCAGTGGCTGCTGGGCTGGGCCGGCGCCGCGGCCCCGGTGCTGGCCTGGGTGCTCTTCGCGCTGTGCGCCAGCCTGGTGCTCATGGGCGCCGCACTGCTGACGCTGGCGGTGAAGCTGCTGCGGCGCAAGACGCTGCCGGCGCCACGCGCGGTGGGCTGAACCACACGCCGGTACCGGGCGGAGAATCGGCAACCCCTTCTTCCGCCTCTTCCCGGCCTTGAACCTCCACCGCCTCGACCTCGTTTCCCTGGCCCTGTTCGGCTTCGTGGCGCGCAGCGGCAGCATCAGCCGCGGCGCGGAGCTGGCGCACCTGGCGGTGGGTGCAGCCAGCAAGCGCATCTCCGACCTGGAGGCCGCCGTGGGCGCGCCGCTGCTGGAGCGGCACTCGCGCGGCGTGACGCTCACGCCCGCGGGCCAGGCGCTGCAGCGGCATGCGCAGCGCATCCTGGGCGACGTGGACCAGCTCGCCGCCGAGCTCTCCGACTTCGCCGCCGGCGTCCTGGGCGTGGCCCACCTCTGGGCCAACACCTCGGCCGTCACGCAGTTCCTGCCCGGCGACATCGCCGCCTTCATGGCGCGCAACGCCGGCATCCGCATCGAGCTCGAGGAGGGCGACAGCTCCGACGTGGTGCTGGCCGTGCTCGACGGCCGCGCCGAGTTGGGGCTTTTCGCCGAGCGCACGCCCGAGCTGGGACTGCAGGTGCGCCCGTACCGGCAGGACCGGCTGGTGCTGGTGGTGCCGCGCGACCACCCGCTGGCCGCTCGCGAGGCCCTCGACTTCGCCGAGGCCGCGGACTGCGACTTCGTCAGCCTCTCGGCCAACACCTCGCTGGCGCAGCGGCTGCAGCGCGAGTCGGCCGCGCTGGGGCGGCGGCTGAAGCTGCGCATCCAGGTGCGCAGCTTCGACGCGATGTGCCAGATGGTGGCCGCCGGCCTGGGCGTGGCGGTGCTGCCCGAGGCCGCGGTGCAGCCGCACCTGGTGTCCATGGGCCTGCGCCGCATCGCCCTCAACGACGCCTGGGTGCAGCGCCAGCTGCTGCTGGGCGCACGCGACTTCGCCGCCCTGCCCCGGCCGGCGCGGCTGCTGGCCGAGCACCTGCTGCAGGGCACGGCGCCGGGAAACTGAAGCGGATTCATTGCTCGCGCTGGGAAAACCCCGTTCGGGCTGAGCCTGTCGAAGCCTCCGCCATGCCCGCATGGCAGCGCCTGCCCTTCGACAGGCTCAGGGCGAACGGGAAAGGGGCCAGCGCGCGCTTTCCCGATCCGCGAAAGCTCGGCTCGCCACCCGGTCATTCCGGCCGGGAGGCTGCCTTTCCACAATGGCGCCCGTGCCGCCGCTGCGAGGGCCGCGGCAGCGCCAGCACAAGACACAGGAGATCTCCATGACCGACACCCCGATCCCGCCCGGCGCCCTCAGCGGCCTGAAGGTCGTCGAGATGGGCCAATTGATCGCCGGCCCCTTCGCCGGCAAGACGCTGGCCGACTTCGGCGCCGAGGTCGTCAAGATCGAGGCGCCCGGCAGCGGCGACCCGCTGCGCAACTGGCGCCTGATCCAGGACGGCACCTCCGTGTGGTGGCAGGTGCAGTCGCGCAACAAGCGCTCGATCGCGCTGGACCTGCGCAGCGCCGAGGGCCAGGACATCGCGCGGCGGCTGATCGCCGAGGCGGACGTGCTGATCGAGAACTTCCGCCCCGGCACGCTGGAGGGCTGGGGCATGGGCTACGAGCAGCTCAGCGCGCTCAATCCCGGGCTGATCATGCTGCGCATCTCCGGCTACGGGCAGACCGGCCCGTACCGCGACCTGCCCGGCTTCGGCGCCATCGGCGAAGCCATGGGCGGCTTGCGCCACCTCACCGGCGAGCCCGGGCGCGTGCCGGTGCGCTGCGGCATCTCCATCGGCGACACGCTGGCGGCGCTGCACGGCACCATCGGCATCCTCATGGCGCTCTACCACCGCCAGGCGCACGGCGGACGCGGCCAGGTCATCGACGTGGCGCTGCACGAGGCGGTATTCAACGTGATGGAGAGCCTGGTGCCCGAGTACAGCGCCTTCGGCGCGGTGCGCGAGGCCGCCGGCAGCGCGTTGCCCGGAATCGCCCCCTCCAATGCCTACCGCTGCGAGGACGGCTACGTGCTCGTGGCCGGCAACGGCGACAGCATCTTCAAGCGCCTGATGTCCACCATCGGCCGCGACGACCTGGGCAACGACCCGGCGCTCGCGGACAACGCCGGGCGCGTCAAGCGCGTGGCCGAGATCGACGCGGCGATCGAGGCCTGGACCGCCCCGCGCACCGTCGCCGCGGTGATGGACGCGCTCAACGCCGCGCGCGTGCCGGTGGGCAAGGTCTACACGGCGAAGGACATCGTCGAGGACCCGCACTACCGGGCGCGCGACATGATCCTTCAGCAGCCCACGCGCGACGGCCACGTGGTGGAGGTGCCGGGGATCGTCCCGAAGCTGCTGGGCACCCCGGGCGGCGTGCGCAGCCCGGCCCCGAAGCTCGGCGACGACACCGACGCGGTGCTGCGCGAGATCGGGCTCACCGAGCAGCAGATCGCGGCGCTGCGCGAGCGCAAGGTGGTGGCATGAGCAACTTGAGCAACTTGAGCAACGTGAGCAACGAATCGATGAACGTCTGGAACGGCGCCGGGCGGCGCATCTTCATGCAGGAGGTCGGCACGCGCGACGGGCTGCAGGTCGAGGCCGCCTTCGTGCCGACCGAGGACAAGATCGCCCTGGTCAACGCGCTCTCGCGCGCCGGCATGGCCAAGATCGAGGTCACGGCCTTCGTCTCGCCGCAGGCGATTCCGGCGCTGCGCGACGCCGAACAGGTGCTGCGCGAGATCGAGCGCGCCCCGGGCGTGGTCTACAGCGCGCTGGTGCCCAACGTGCGCGGCGCCGAGCGCGCCATTGACGCGCGCGCCGACGAGCTGAACCTGGTGATGTCGGCCAGCGAGAGCCACAACCTGGCCAACCTGCGCATGACGCGCGAGCAGTCGTTCCGGGCGCTGTCGGCCGTCAATGCCATCGCGCGGGGCGCGCAAGGGGCGGTGAACGTGTCGCTGTCGTGCAGCTTCGGCTGCCCGATGGAGGGCGACGTGGCCGAGGACGTGGTGCTGGGCTGGTGCGCGCGCTACGTCGAGGAGCTGGGCGCGCGCGGCGTGACGCTGTGCGACACCACCGGCATGGCCTTCCCCTCGCAGGTCGAGCGCCTGGTGCGCGCCTTTCGCGCGCGCTGGCCGGGCACGGAGCTGACGCTGCACTTCCACAACACGCGCGGCATGGGCCTGGCCAACGTGCTGGCGGCCATCGCCGCCGGGGCCGACCGCTTCGACGCCTCGCTGGGCGGCATCGGCGGCTGCCCCTACGCGCCCGGCGCCACGGGCAACGTGTGCAGCGAGGAGATCGTGCACGCGCTGGAGCTCATGGGCTACGACACCGGCGTGGACCTGGCGCGGCTGATCGAGGCCGCAGCCCGGCTGCCGGCGCTCATCAACCACGGCATCCCGAGCCAGATCGTCGCGGCCGGGCGCCGGCTCGACCTGCACAAGCCGCCGGCGGACTTCGACGCCATCCGCGAGCGGGCGCTGGCCAAAGGCTGAAGCGCCACCTCCGCTGGCAGGAAGCCCGCTTGCGGGCCGAACCACCGGAGTGCCAAGACCATTCGGCCCGCACGCGGGCCTCCTACCGGCCGATTCGCGGCTCACTGTCCAGGAGACAAGCATGACCCCCCACCACACCCGCCGATCCGCCCTGCTCGCCCTCGCCGCCATGGCCGCACTGGCTGCCGGCCCCGCCGGCGCCCAGGGCAACTACCCGGCGAAGCCGGTCACGCTGATCGTGCCGACCGCGCCGGGCGGCACCACCGACATTGCCGCGCGCATGCTGGCCGAGCCGCTGGGCAAGGCGCTTGGGCAGACGGTGGTCGTGGACAACCGCGGCGGCGCCAACGGCGCGGTGGCGGCGGTGGCCGTCAAGCGCGCGGAGCCCGACGGCTACACGCTGCTGATGCAGTACTCGGGCTACCACGTCATCACGCCGCACGTGAACACGGCCTCGCAATGGAGCTTCGACGACCTGCGCCCGGTGGCCAACGTGCTCAGCGCGCCGCAGGTGATCGTGGTGCGCGAGGGCCTGCCGGTGAAGACGCTGGCCGAGCTCGTGGCCTATGCCAAGGCCAACCCGGGCAAGCTCAACTACGCCTCTTCGGGCAACGGCTCGCTGCAGCACGTCACGGGCGCGATGCTGGAGCAGCAGGCCGGCATCCAGATGAATCACATCCCCTACAAGGGCACGGGCCCGGCGCTGCAGGACCTGCTGGGCGGCCAGGTCGATCTGACCTTCGGTACGCCGCCGCCCTACATGCCGCACATCGCCACGGGCAAGCTGCGCGCGCTGGCGGTCACGGGCAAGACGCGCGTGGCCTCGCTGCCGAACGTGCCCACCGCGGCCGAGGCCGGGCTGCCGAAGCTTGACGCCACCTCGTGGTTCGCCGTGTTCGCGCCGGCGAAGACGCCGCAGGCGGTGGTGGACCGGCTCGGCGCCGAGGTCGCGAAGATCCTGGCCACGCCGGCGTTCAGGCAAAAGGCCGCCGAGCAGGGCGCGGCGGCCGATTACATGAGCCCGCAACAGCTCGGCGACTACAGCCGCGCCGAACTCGCGCGCTGGGGCCAGGTGGTCAAGGCCTCGAAGATCCAGGCGGACTGAAGGGCCCGGCTCAGCCTCAATCGCGCCGGCGCCGCCACAGCCGCTGCAGCCCCACGCCCAGCAGCCCCAGGGTGAACAGCGCCATCGATGCGGGCTCGGGAATGGGCGCGCGCGGGCCGTAGAGGAAGCGCACGCCGGCGATGTCGTCGGCCTGCAGGCCGCGCACGGCCTCCGAGTACCAGGGGTTCATCAGCGCGGACACGCCGGTGACGTGGTCCAGCCCGATGGCGTGGCCGATCTCGTGCGTCACCACCTGGAACACGTCGTAGCCCGAGCCGCCGAAGCCGATTTTCCAGGGTTCGGAGTAGTCCAGAAAAATGTCGCCCGCACCGCTGTTGCCGTTGAGCGGCGGGAAAAAACTGAACGCCAGCATGCTGTTGGCGCCGTCCAGCGGGAGCGCACCGATGCGGATGTCGCCCGATGCCGTGGTCGAGTCGAAGGCTGCGCCGTCGTCGGGGACCTGCACGAAATTGATGTTGGCCACGGCCGACCAGGCATCGAAGGCATGCCGGATCTCGGTCATGAAGCCGCTGGGCAGGAAGGCGTCCAGCGCCGTGGTGGTGCAGCCCGAGGCGAGCAGCCCGCAACTCACGTTGCCGCCCATCAGGCTCCAGGTCACGGTGGCGCCGGTGCCCAGCAGCGGGTTGCCCCACTTGCCCGGACTCGTGGGGCCGATGACGTAGCCCGATGCGTTCAGGGGCAGCGCCATCACGGCGAACAGGGCCAGCGGCGCCAGGCGCGACAGGTTCTTTTTCACGTCACCTCCAGGGAAAGTCTTGCGGAGGCTGTGCCGAGAGCGGGTGCCGGAGGCAGGTGCCGGAATCGGACCTCGGACCGCATCCCCTTCAGCCTTCCTGCGGGCAGTCGAGCTGCCTGTCTCGGGCCAGTATGGGCGCAAGCCTTTGCCGCCAGAAGGGACGGCGGCAACCCTGAATGAGTGAAAAAGCCCGTATCCGCGGGAAAAAAATCCATCACCCCGCGGGGGGAAGCGGTGGCCCCATGACGGGGGAGCCCACCGCTTCGTGGGGGGGTGCGCGCAGGCTTACAGGGCCGCGCCGAACACCGCGTCGAGCTGCCGCTTCCAGCCGGCCTTGGTCGCGTCGTCGACGAAGCTGGCCTCGAAGCTGTTGAGCGCCAGACGGTAGGCCTCGCGCGCGCCCAGTGCGGGCAGCGCCTCGAACAGCTCGACGAAGTTCTGGTTGACGTAGCCGCCGAAGTAGGCCGGGTCGTCGGAGTTGACCGTCACGACCAGGCCGGCTTCGAGCAGCGCCGCGATGTTGTGCGCGGCCAGGTCGGGAAACACGCAAAGCTTGACGTTCGACAGCGGGCACACCGTCAGCGGCACGCGCTCGCGCGCCAGGCGCTCGACCAGCTCGGGCTTCTCGACGCAGCGCACGCCGTGGTCGATGCGCTCGGCCTTGAGCAGGTCCAGCGCCTCCTCGATGTAGGCCGGCGGCCCCTCCTCGCCGGCATGCGCCACCACGCGCAGCCCCAGCTCGCGGCAGCGGGCGAAGACGCGCTCGAACTTGGAGGGCGGATGGCCGCGCTCGCTGCTGTCCAGGCCCACGCCGACGAGGTGGTGGCGCCAGGGCAGCGCCTGCTCCAGCGTCCTGAAGGCGTCCTCCTCGCTGAGGTGGCGCAGGAAGCACAGGATCAGTCGGCTCGTGATGCCCAGCTCCTGGTGCGCGCGCTGGCAGGCGTGGTGCAGGCCGCGGATCACGGTCTCGAAGGGCACGCCGCGCTCGGTGTGGGTCTGCGGGTCGAAGAACAGCTCGGCGTGCACCACGGCGTCGGCGGCGGCGCGCTCGAAGTAGGCCCAGGCCATGTCGAAGAAGTCTTCCTCCTTGAGCAGCACGCTGGCGCCGGCGTAGTAGATGTCGAGGAAGCTCTGCAGGTCCGTGAAGGCGTAGGCCGCGCGCAGCGCCTCGACGCTGTCGTAGGGCAGCGCCACGCCGTTGCGCTGCGCCAGTTTGAAGATCAGCTCGGGCTCCAGCGAGCCCTCGATGTGGATGTGCAGCTCCGCCTTGGGCATGCGGCGCAGCAGCGCGTTCAGGGGCTCGTGGCCGGTGAATTGGGTCATGGCGGGGACGCTCTGGGGTGTGGAAAGTGATCCATTCTCGCCCTTGTGTCCCCTGTCGCTGCCGTTGCGGCGGCAATTCACGGCCCTCGCCGGCCGCGCCGCGATGCGGCTTGCGGGCGCTCAGCGCACCGGCGGCAGCACGCCGGGCGAGCCGGTGAAGAGGCAGGTCGGGTGCCCGAAGCCGCCGGCGCTGACGCCGTTGGCCCCGATGTCGAAGACGATGTTGTCGGGCCGCTGCGGATCGCCGGAAACGGGGAACAGGCCGCCCAGGAAGTCGAGGTCCAGGTAGCGGCGCAGCCGCCAGCCGATCATGTGGTCGGCGCAGGAGGTGTCGCCGCTGACGCCCAGGCCGCCGACGATCTTGCGCGACGAGTTGTAGAGCGCCACGCCGCCGCCGAACACGTTCACGCCGCCGATGCGCCGGCCCACCATGTAGTCGTTGGACTGGCCATGGTTTGCCGGGTTGCCGCCGTAGGCGGTGTCGGTGTCCACCGGGTTGGTGTGCGGCAGGCCGAACAGGCTGCCGCCAGGCTGCACGGCGGCGTAGAGGTTGGCGGTGGACAGCGCCAGGCCGTTGGGGAACTTGGGCGTGCCGGCCCCGCCCTGCAGGCTGAAGGCGTTGGCGGCGTTGGCCTTTTGCGCCGAGATCACGCGGCTGCCCGGCCACTGCGCGCCGCGGTCGGCGCCGGAGAAGGCCACGGCGCACACCACGCCGTCGCGGTCCACCAGCGTGGCCCACATCTGCAGGTCCAGACCGCTGCTCTCGTCCGCCACGGCCCGCTGCAGCGCGCTCTTGAGCTGATGCCAGCCCGGCAACGCGCGGCAGCCGTTGCCCGGGCCGCGGTCGTTGTCGGGATGCGCCTGCGCGCCGGCGGCGCCCAGCAGCAGCAGCGCGGCGGCGGCGGCGGCACGGCGAAGGATGTTGCCTTGCATGGTTGTCCCCTCGACAGCTTGGCCGGACACGAAGCCCAGTCCCGCGGCCGCCGCCCAGGGCACCGTCCGGCCGGGCACCGTGGCTGGCGGGCCGATGACCGCGGGAATCCGTTGCGCGGCGAACGGCCCGTGCTCTCGAAGGGCCCCTGCCGCCGCAACCGCTGGGGACTCTAGGTGCGGCGCTTGCCGCCGTGGATGGGGCGCTGCGCAAGCCGGTGTCCGGCAATGCAACAAATGCTTGCTCGCGCAACGGCATGGCGTTCACACGGTCTCACCACCTGTCACGCCCGGAGCCACGCTGACACGAAAAAAAGCCACCGCGCCTTCACGGCTGCGGTGGCTGCTGAAGCGGCGGGGCAGCGCGCGCGGCCCCGCGCGCGGTGCGCTTACTTGGCGTTGGGCAGCTTGCCCTCGACGCCCTTCACGTAGAAGTTGATCTTGTGCAGGAACTCGTCGTCGGCGGTCTCGCCTTCCTTGAGCAGCGTCTTGCCGTCCTGGCCGGCGATGGGGCCCTTCCAGATGGCGAAGCTGCCGTCCTTGAGGCCGGCGCGGATCTTCTCCACCGCCTCGCGGGCGTCGGCGGGCACCTTGTCGGGCACGCCCACCAGGTCGATGGCGCCTTCCTTGACGCCCCACCAGGTGTTGGGACCGGTCTTCCAGGTGCCGTCCAGTGCCTCGCCCACGGCCTTCTTGTAGTACGGCGCCCAGTTGATGACGGCCGAGCCCAGGTGCGCGGTCGGGCCGAACTTGCTCATGTCGGAGTCCCAGCCGAAGCCGAACTTGCCGGCCTTCTCGGCGGTCTGCAGCACGGCCGAGGAGTCGGTGTTCTGCATCAGCACGTCGGCGCCCTGGTTGATCAGGCTCTGCGCGGCCTCGCCTTCCTTGGGCGGATCGAACCACTTGTTGACCCACACCACCCTGGTCTTGACCTTGGGGTTCACCGACTGCGCGCCCAGGGTGAAGGTGTTGATGTTGCGGATGACCTCGGGGATGGGAATGGAGGCCACCACGCCCAGCGTGTTGCTCTTGGTCATCTTGCCGGCGATCACGCCGGCCATGTAGGCGCCCTCGTAGGTGCGGCTGTCGTAGGTGCGCATGTTCTCGGCGCTCTTGTAGCCGGTGGCATGCTCGAACTTCACGTCCGGCGAGTCGGCGGCGACCTTGAGCATCTGCTCCATGTAGCCGAACGTGGTGCCGAAGACGAGCTTGTTGCCCTGGCCGACCATGTCGCGGATCACGCGCTCGGCATCCGCGGCCTCGGGCACGTTCTCGACGAAGCTGGTGACGATGCGGTCGCCGAACTCCTTCTGCACTTCCAGCCGCGCGCGGTCGTGGGCATAGGTCCAGCCGGCGTCGCCCACCGGGCCGACGTAGGCGAAGGCCACCTTGAGCGGCTCGGGCTTGGCGGCGGCGGCCGGCGCGCTGGCCGCGGCCGAGGCGGAAGCCGCCGCGGGCGCGGCCTCTTCCTTCTTGCCGCAGCCCACCAGCGCCGCGGTGGCCGCCAGCGAGGCCCAGCCCGTGAGGCGGAGCAGCGATCGCTTGGAAATCGTCATGGGGAACATCCTCTCTCTTGTGTTTGGCGAGGTGGGGGAATCGAGGGATCGGAGGCGCGGTGCCGGCGCGGCATCACGACCCGGGGAAGAAGGGCTTGCCCAGCGAGGCCGGCATGTTGGTGCGGATCCAGGTGGGATTGCGCGAGATCAGCACCAGCACCAGCACCGTGGCCAGGTAGGGCAGCATGGTCAGCAGCTGGCTGGCGATCTCGACGCCCTCGCCCTGGAGGTGGAACTGCAGCATCGTCACGCCGCCGAACAGGTACGCGCCCAGCAGCACGCGCGCCGGGCGCCAGGTGGCGAAGGTCGTCAGCGCCAGGGCGATCCAGCCCTTGCCGGCGATCATCCCCTCCACCCACAGCGGCGTGTAGATCACCGAGACGTAGGCGCCCGCGAGCCCGCACAGCGCGCCGCCGGCCATCACGGCCGCCAGGCGGATGCGCCGCACCGGGTAGCCCAGCGCGTGCGCCGACTCCGGCGACTCGCCCACCGCGCGCAGCACCAGCCCGGCGCGCGAGCGGTACAGGAACCAGCTCAGGCCCACCGCCAGCGCGATGGCGAGATACACCACCGGGTGCTGCTTGAAGAGCGCGGGCCCGACGAAGGGAATGTCGGCCAGGCCCGGGATCTCGAAGCGCATCCGCTCGGGCAGCTTCTCCTGGGTGTAGCGGATGCCCACGAAGGCCGAGAAGCCCGCGCCGAACAGGCTCAGCGCCAGGCCGGTGGCGTACTGGTTGGTGTTGAGCCAGATCACCAGCGCGCCGAAGGCCGCGGCCAGCAGCGCGCCCGCGGCGGCGCCGGCGGCGAAGGCCAGCGTGTCGGAGCCGGTGTGCACGGCGGTGGCGAAGCCGGCGATGGCGGCCACCAGCATCATCCCTTCGGCGCCGAGGTTGAGGATGCCGGCGCGCTCGTTGATCAGCAGGCCCAGGGCCGCGATCGCCAGCACGGTGCCGGCATTGAGCGTGGCGGCCAGCAGCAGGGCAAGCGCGTCCATCTCAGGCCTTCCTTTCCACGGGCTGGGCCGCGGTGGCCTGCGCGGCGGCGCGCGCACTGCGCTGCCAGCGCAGCCGGTAGTGGATGAGCGTGTCGCAGGCCAGCAGGCTGAACAGCAGCAGGCCCTGGAACACGCCGGTGATGGACTTGGGCAGGCCCAGGCGCGACTGCGCCAGTTCCCCGCCGATGAAGAACATGCTCATCAGGATGGCGGACAGCGTGATGCCGCCCGGGTGCAGCCGCCCGACGAAGGCGACGATGATCGCGGCGAAGCCATAGCCCGCGGGCACGTGCGGCGTGAGCTGGCCCAGCGGCCCCACCGCCTCCAGCGCGCCGGCCAGCCCGGCCGCGCCGCCGGAGATCAGCAGCGCCGTCCACAGCGCGCTGCGCGAGGAGAAGCCCGCGTAGCGCGCGGCCAGCGGCGCCAGGCCGCCGACCTGCAGCCGGTAGCCGGCGTAGGTGCGGAACATGAACAGCCACGCCAGCACCACCGCGGCAAGCGCGATGAGCACGCCGATGTTGGCGCGCAGCCCTTCCATGAGCCGCGGCAGCTTGGTTGCGGCCGCAAAGGTGACGGTCTGCGGGAAGTTGAAGCCCTGCGGGTCCTTCCAGGGGCCGTACACCAGGTAGCCCAGCAGCAGCTCGGCCACGTACACCAGCATCAGGCTGACCAGGATTTCATTCGCATTGAAGCGGTCGCGCAGCAGCGCCGTGATGCCGGCCCAGAACATGCCGCCGAGCACGCCGGCCAGCAGGATCGGCACGACGATCCAGCCGCTGCTGCCCGGCCCCGCCTGCATGGCAACCCAGCCCCCGCCCAGGGCGCCCAGGATGAACTGGCCTTCGGCGCCGATGTTCCAGACGTTGGATCTGAAACACACCGCCAGGCCCAGCGCGATGAGCACCAGCGGCACGGCCTTGATGCTGAGCTCGGCCCAGGCGCGCGCGTCCTTGACCGGCTCGACGAAGAAGACCTGCAGCCCGCGCACCGGGTCCTTGCCCAGCAGCATGAACAGGCCGATGCCCACGAGCACCGTGAGGGCCAGCGCCAGCAGCGGCGACAGCCAGGACATGAGGCCGGACGGCTGCGGCCGGGCTTCGAGTTTCAGCATGGGAATTTCTTGGAAAGGGTCACGGCGCCGCGGCGGCCGGCGTCGTGGACGGTGCGGCGGCGCCGTCCTGCGGCCACAGCCCGCTCATCCAGGCCCCGATCTGCTCGACCGTGGCCTGCGCGGTGGGGATGCTCGGGCTCAGCCGCCCCTGCGCGATCACGACCAGCCGGTCGCTGATCTCGAACAGCTCGTCGAGCTCCTCGCTGACCACCAGCAGCGCGCAGCCGGCATCGCGCAGCTTGAGCAGCTCGCCGCGGATCTGCGCCGCCGCGCCCACGTCCACGCCCCAGGTCGGCTGCGAGACGATCAGCACCTTGGGCGCCGCGTCGATCTCGCGCCCGACGATGAACTTCTGCAGGTTGCCGCCCGACAGGCTCTTGGCCGCCGAGTGCCAGCCGCCGGCCTTGACGTTGAAGCGCCCGATGAGCGAGTCGGCCAGCGCGCGCACCCGCGCGCGGCTGACCCAGCCCAGGCCGCTCACGGGCTCGGTGCGCGTGAGCAGCACGTTGTCCGCCAGGCTCAGCGTGGGCACCGCGCCGCGGCCCAGCCGCTCCTCGGGCACGAAGTGCAGCCCCATGCGCCGACGCCGACCCGGCGTGGCCTGCGCGATGTCCAGGCCGAACAGCGCGATGCTGCCGCGCGCGGCGCGCCGGTCCTCGCCGGAGAGCGCGGCCATGAGCTCCTGCTGGCCGTTGCCCGACACGCCGGCCACGCCGACGATCTCGCCGGCGCGCACCTGCAGCGCGACGTCGCGCAGCGTGGTGCCGAACACGTCCTGGCGCTCCAGCGTCAGGCGCTGCACCTCCAGCGCCACCGTGCCGGGCGTGCGCCGGGCATGGCGCAGCTGCGGCGGCTCGGCGCCGATCATCAGCCGCGACAGCGAGGCGTTGGTCTCGCGCGTGGGATCGACCTCGCCCGTGACCCGCCCGCCGCGCAGCACGGTGCAGTGGTGGCACAGGCTGCGGATCTCGTCGAGCTTGTGGCTGATGTAGAGGATCGAGCAGCCCTGGGCGGCGAGCTGGCGCAGCGTCACGAAGAGCTTCTCCACCGCCTGCGGCGTCAGCACCGAGGTCGGCTCGTCGAGGATCAGCAACTGCGGCCGGCCCATGAGGGCGCGCACGATCTCCACGCGCTGGCGCTCGCCCACGGAGAGGCTGTGCACGGGGCGCAGCGGGTCCACCTCCAGGCCGTATTCCTTCGACACCTCGCGCATGCGCGCCACCACCTCGGGCAGCGCCATGGACTTGTCCAGGCCCAGCCAGACGTTCTCCGCGGCGCTGAGCGTGTCGAACAGCGAGAAGTGCTGGAAAACCATGGAAATGCCCAGCGCCCTGGCCTCGTGCGGGTTGCGCACCTGCACGGGGCGGCCGTTCCAGCGGATCTCGCCCTCATCCGGGCGCACGGCGCCGTAGATGATCTTCATGAGCGTCGATTTGCCGGCGCCGTTCTCGCCGAGCACGGCGTGGATCTGGCCGGGCGCGACGCGAAGGCTGACGCCGTCATTGGCCTTCACGGCCGGGTACTGCTTGCTGATGCCCACCAGCTCCAGGCGCAACATGGACGCTGAACTCCCTCGGATGCCGGCTGGCGCGCCGGCAAAAGTCGTGATTGTGCTATGGCCCGCGGGCCTCGCCCGCACCGGCGCGGTGCGTGACACGGTGCGGACACACATCCGCCCCACCTCCGGGCTGTAATCAAGTGCAGCTTCCATGCCGGGCCGCCGCCGCGGCGGCGCAGCCCTGCGCGACGCCCGAAGCGCGCCTCGCGGGCGATGCCAGCCATCGGCGTCCTGCGTGCAATCCGACCGCTCGCGCCACTCCAGCAGCGGCGCGAAGAAGTCGATAGCCCGGTCTTGCCGTTCCCGGCTGCGCTGCCGCGTCCCTGGCCCACCTTGCCTTTCAGCCTCTTGAGCCGCCTGACCATGTCCCTGCCGAGCCTGTCGCCTGCCGCCCGCCCCGTGCGGCGGCTGCGCGACGTCTCGCGCGGCTTCTTCACGCTGGTGACGGTGGCGCTGGTGGCGAACCTGCTGTTCCTGTGGGCCATCGACGGTGCGTTCGACAGCGCGCGCGAAGCCGGCCGGCGCCGCGACCGCGCCATGGCGCTGGTGGACGAGCTGCGCCAGGAAACCCAGCGCCTGGCCGCCCTGGTGCGCGCCTACACCGCCACGGCCGATCCGCGCTACCTGATGCTCTTCTACGACATCCTGGCCATCCGCGAGGGCCGCAAGCCGGCGCCCGACGGCGGCGACGCGCAGTACTGGGAGCACGTCATGGCCGGGCTGCGCCGGCACGAGCTGCCGGCCGGGCGCCCCGGCGTGGCGCTGTCCGAGCGCATGCGGCAGCTGGACTTCGATGCCGGCGAGCAGCGCGCGCTGGGTGCCGTGCTGGAGGCCACCGCGGTGCTCGGCCGCACCGAGCAGGTCGCCTTCGCCGCGACCCAGGGCCTGTACGACGCGCGCCGCGGCATCTTCGTCTCCGACGGCACGCCGGACCTGCCCTTCGCGCGCAGCCTGGTCTGGAGCCCGGCCTACGCGGCGCAGACCGCCGCGCTGGCCGACAGCGTGCAGGCGCTGGCGCGGCTGGCCGACACGCGCACCGCCGCCGAGGAAGCCGCCGCCGGGGCGCGGCTGCGCGGCTTCGTCGCCGCGGCCGTCGCCGTGGATTTCCTGCTGGCGGTGGTGGCGGCGCTGGCCTGGCGCGGCGTGCGCCGCCGCGTGCTGCAGCCCATCGCGGCGCTGGCGGCCACGGCCGACCGCTACGCCGGCGGCGACTACGGCGCGCGCATCGGCCCGGCCCGGGGCCGCGTGGCCGAGCTCGACGGCCTGGCGCGCACGCTCGAAACCATGGCCGCGGCCATCGAGCACGACCTGCAGGCCCTGGCGCGCGGCCAGCGCGAGCTCGAAGCCGCGCGCACCCAGGCCGAGTCGGCCACGCAGGCCAAGAGCCTGTTCCTGGCCAACATGAGCCACGAGATCCGCACGCCGCTCAACGCCATCATCGGCATGACGCACCTGGCGCTGGGCACCGCGCTGGAGCCGCGCCAGCGCGACTACCTGGAAAAGGCCCAGGGCGCCTCCCGGCTGCTGCTGGGGCTGATCAACGACATCCTGGACTTCTCCAAGATCGAGGCCGGCAAGCTCGCGCTGGAGTCGGTGCCCTGCCGCATCGAGGACCTGGCCGGCGACGCGCTGCAGATGCTGCGCGAGCAGGCCCAGGCCAAGGACCTGGAGCTGGTGTGCGACTTCGACAGCCCGGCGCTGCTGGCCGAGGCCGGCACGCTCTGGGGCGACCCGCTGCGGCTGCGCCAGGTGCTGGTGAACCTGCTGTCCAACGCGGTCAAGTTCACCGAGCGTGGCCACGTGCAGCTGCGCGTGATCCTGGCCCGGCGCCGCGGCCTGCCGCCGCAGGCGCAGGCCACGCTGCGCCTGGAGGTGCGCGACACCGGCGTGGGCATGAGCGCCGACCAGCTCGGCCGGCTGTTCCAGGAGTTCACGCAGGCCGACAGCTCGACCACGCGCCGCTACGGCGGCACGGGTTTGGGGCTGTCGATCTCGCGCCGCCTGGTGGCGCTCATGGGCGGCACGCTCGAAGCGCGCAGCCGGCCCGGCCAGGGATCGGTCTTCACCGTCGAGCTGCCGGTGCAGCTGGCGCCGCAGACGGTGCCGGCGCTGCCGCCGGAAGCGGGCGCGCTGCGGGTGCTGGTGGTCAAGGCGCCGTGCGAGACGCGCCGCAGCCTGCTGGGCCAGCTGCGCGCCCTGGGCGTGGGCCAGGCCCGCGGCGGGCTGCTCGATGCCGAGGACCGCGGCGCCGACGCGCTGCGCCGCTGCGAGGCGGCCGCGGCCGCCGGCAAGCCCATCGGCCTGGTGCTGATGGCCTGGACGCTGCCCGACCTGCGCGGGGCCGAGCTGCTGCGGCGGCTGCGCCACGGCGCGGCCGGCGCGCCGCGCGTGGTGGTGATGCTGCCCGACGGCTGGGAGCAGCTGCGCAGCGAGGCCGAGGCCGCCGGCGCGGCCGAGTTCCTGGCCAAGCCCGTCCTGCCCGAGGCGCTGCGCCGCCTGGTGCGGCAGGCGGCGCCGTACGCGCCCGCCCTGGCCGGCCCCGTGCCTGCCGTTCCGGCCGGCGCGCTGGCCCTGCCGGGGCTGCGCGCGCTGCTGGTGGAGGACCACCCGGTGAACCGCGAGCTGGCCGTCGAGCTGCTGCGGCGCGCCGGCGCCAGCACCGAGCTGGCCACCAACGGGCGCGAGGCCATCGACGCCCTGGAGCGCCACGGCGCGCAGGCCTTCGACGTGGTGCTGATGGATCTGCAGATGCCCGTAATGGACGGCTACGCGGCCACGCGCGCCATCCGCGAACGCGCCGAGTGGCGCGAGCTGCCCATCGTGGCCATGACCGCGCACGCCCTGGTGGAGGAGCGCGAGCGCTGCCTGTCGCTGGGAATGCGCGGCCACATCACCAAGCCGCTGGACCCGCGCGCGCTGGCGCGCGAGCTGGCGGCCTACGTACCGGCGCCGCGGCCGGCCCGGCCCGCGGCCGGCACCACCGCGCCGCCGCCGGCGCCGGAGCCGGCGCACGAGCCCGAGCGCTGGACACGGCTGCGCGCGCTGCTGGCCGACGGCGACGCCGAGGCCCTGGGTTGCTGGCGCGCGCAGCGCGACGGGCTCATGGCCGCGCTGCCGGTGGCCCGCGCCCGCGCGCTCGACGAGGCGCTGCAGCGCTGCGACTTCGACGCGGCGCTGGCCCTCCTTCCTCCCGATGCCCGGCAGGCCGAGCCTGCCCTGGAGACCCTGACATGAACATGAACGAGCCCGCCGCGCTGTTCGCGCCACCCCCGCCGCCGGCGCGCGCCACCGTGCTGGTGGTGGACGACAACGCCGACAACCTCAGGCTGCTGGCCGGACTGCTCGAAGGCGAGCACCGCGTCAAGCTCGCCACCAGCGGCCCCCGGGCCCTGGCCCTGGCGCAGCGCGAGCCGCCGGACCTGGTGCTGCTGGACCTGATGATGCCGGGCATGGACGGCTTCGAGGTGTGCCGCCGGCTGCAGGCCGAGGCGGCCCTGCGCGACGTGCCGGTGATCTTCGTCTCCGCGATGAACCAGCCCGAGGCCGAGGCGCAGGGCTTCGAGGCCGGCGCGGCCGACTTCATCCACAAGCCGGTGAGCCCGCCGATCGTGCGCGCGCGGGTGCGCACGCACCTGCAGCTTAAGGCCTGGCGCGACTCGCTGCGCAGCCGCAACGCCGGGCTGCAGGCGCAGCTCGAAGAGCGGCTGAGCCAGGTGCAGCGGCTGCGCGACGCCACGCTGCACGTGATGGTGTCGATGGCCGAGTTCCGCGACGAGGACACCGGCAACCACATCAAGCGCACCCAGGAGTACGTGCGCGTGCTGGCCGAGTACCTGCGCGAGCACCCCGGCGACTGCCCCGCGGCGCACGCGCTCAATGACGCGGCCATCGAGCTCATGGTCAAGTCCGCGCCGCTGCACGACATCGGCAAGGTCGCCATTCCCGACCAGATCCTGCTCAAGCCCGGCAAGCTCGACGCCGAGGCCTTCGACGTGATGAAGACGCATGCCATGCACGGCTGGCGCATGCTCGAGCGCGCCGGGCAGCGCATGGGCGGCGGCGACTCCGAATTCCTGGGCTATGCCAAGCAGATCGCCCGCCACCACCACGAGCGCTGGGACGGCAGCGGCTACCCGGACCGCCTGGCCGGGCGAGACATCCCGTTTGCCGCGCGGCTCATGGCCGTGGCCGACGTCTACGACGCGCTGACCACGCGCCGCCCGTACAAGGAGCCGTTTCCGCACGAGAAGGCGATGGCCATCGTGCGCGAGGGCGCGGGCGGCCACTTCGACCCGCAGATGGTCGCGGCGCTGGAGGCCTGCGAGCAGCGCTTCATCGACATCGCCAGCACCTGGCGCGACTGAAGGATTCGACACTGTGAACCGATGGCACCGCCTCCCGGCGGCAAAGCGGCGCCTGCGCGGCGCGTCAGCCGCGCTGGCCCTGGCCCTGGCCGCGGCCGGTGGCTGCCTGGCGCAGGGCGTGCCCGCGGACGGCACCGACGCCACCGACGACGGCCCGGCGCTGTCGTGGTCGGCCTTCGGCACGGCGGGCTACGCCGTGTCGGACCGGCCCTGGCGCTACCAGCGCTACATCGACGATGGCGGCACCTTCCGGCGCGACTCGGTGCTGGGCGCGCAGCTCGACCTGCAGCTCACGCCGCAGTGGTCGGCGACGCTGCAGCCGCGGCTGGCCCCGGCCTCGCGCAGCGACAAGGAGTGGCACCTGACCGCGGCCTGGGCCTTCGCCGCCTGGCGGCCCGGCAACGACTGGCTGCTGCGCGCGGGCAAGCTGCGCGTGCCCTTCATGCTGCGCTCGGAGCAGCTCGACGTGGGCCAGACCTACGACGAGGCGCGCGTGCCGGCCGAGGTGTACCAGCTGCTGCCGGCCAATGACTTCACCGGCGCGCACGTGACGCGCAACTGGAGCCTGGACGCCGGCGAGCTGAGCCTGGACCTCTACCGCGGCAGCTCGCCGCTGCAGAACCGCAACCGCGTCTGGCTGCGCGAGGGCATCCCCGGCGCCCTGCCCGCGGGCGTGCGCTTCAACGACCTGGAAATCACGGTGCAGGGCGCGGTGCTGACCTGGCGCGGCGCCGACCTCACCGCGCGCGCCGGCGTGCACCACACCCGCGTGCGCAGCACCGAGGGCAGCGCCCTGATGGTGCGGCCGAGCTGGGCCGAGCTGGCGCCGGGGGTGGGCTACTGGCAGACCAGCAACGGCCTGCCCGGGCCGGGCGTGACGGAGGTGGGCGCCAGCAACAACCTGGCCCTGACCGTGGGCGGCGAGGCCCGGCTCGGTGGGAACTGGCGCATGGCGGCGGAGCTGCTGCACGTGGTGCCGCGCGAGCTGAAAGCCGGGTTGGCCTTCACCTCGGGCTACGTCACGGCCTACCGCAGCTGGTCGGCGCTCACCGCCTACGCCAGCGTCGCGGCCATCCGCGCGGCCCATGGCCCGCGCGACTGGGTGCGGCGGCTGGAGAGCACCACCGTGCCGGCCACGGTGCCGGGCGCGGCGCTGCTCAATGCCTCGATGCGCGCCCGGGCGGACACGATCCCGCTGATCGACCAGCGCTCGCTGGCGCTGGGCGCGTCGTATGCGCTCACGCCTCACAGCAGGCTCAAGGCCGAGTGGCTGCACGTGCGCGCGCACGGCTCGCAGTTCATCGACACGCCCGCGGGCGAGCCGCTGCTGCGGCCGCGCGGCGTGAACGTGCTGTCGATGAGCTACAGCTTTGCCTTCTGAGCCGGCCATGAAGCGCAGGACCTTCATCGCCTGGATGCTGGCGCCGCTGCTGGGCGCGGCCGGCGCGCCCACGGGGGCTGCCGACGAGGGCGTGGCCGTCATCGGCCACGTCGCGGCGCGCAGCCTGGATGCCGAGACGCTCAAGCGCATCTACACCGGGCGCACCATCGAGCTCGACGGCCAGGCGCTGCGCCCGGTGAACCTGGAGGCCGGACACCCGCTGCGCCGGCGCTTCCTGGCCGCGGTGCTGCAGCAGTCCGAGGACGAGTACGAGGCGTACTGGACGGTGCGCCGCTACATCGGCAAGGGGGCGCCGCCGCGCGAGCTCGCCGGCAGCGCGGCGGTGGTGGACTACGTGCGGCGCACCCCCGGCGCCATCGGCTACATCGATGCCGGCGAGGTGCCGGCGGGGGTGAGCGTGCTGTTGAGGCGGTAGGCAGACGCGGTCCTTCCCCCTCTCAATGCCCCCCCACCCACACGAACTTGAACAGGAACACCGCCGCGATCAGCCAGCTCATGAAGTGCACCTGCTTCGCCTGCCCCGTGAGCAGCTTGAGCAGCGCGTAGGTGATGAAGCCGAAGGCCAGGCCGTTGGCGATGGAGTAGGTGAAGGGCATGGCCAGCGCCGTCACCGCGGCCGGGATGACCTCGGTGCTGTCGTCCCAGTTCAGCTCGGTGAGCTCGCGCAGCATCAGGCAGGCCACGAAGAACAGCGCCGGCGCAGTGGCGTAGGCCGGCACCGCGCCGGCCAACGGCGCGATGAACAGGCAGGCCAGGAACAGCACCGCCACCGTCACCGCCGTGAGGCCCGTGCGCCCGCCGGCCTGCACGCCCGTGGCGCTCTCGATGTAGGCCGTGGTGCTGGAGGTGCCCAGCATCGAGCCGGCGAAGATCGCGCCGCTGTCGGCCAGCAGCGCCTTGTTCATGCGGTCCATCTTCCCTTCCTTGAGCAGCCCGGCGCGCTTGGCCACGCCCATGAGCGTGCCGGTGGCGTCGAAGAGCTCGACCAGGAAGAACACCAGCACCACGTTGAGCACGCCCGCGGCCAGCGCGCCGGAGATGTCGAGCTGCAGGAAGGTCGGCTCGATCGAGGGCGGCGCCGAGAACACGCCCTGAAAGCGGTTGCCGGCGAAGAAGAAGCTCAGCAGCGTCACCGCCACGATGCCCCACAGGATCGCGCCGCGGATGCGGAACTGGTCCAGCACCACGATCAGCACGAAGCCGATCACGGCCAGCACCACCGGCGCCTGGTGCACGTCGCCCAGCGTCACGAAGGTGGCCTTGCTCGGCGCGACGATGCCCGCGCTCTTGAGCGCGATCAGCGCCAGGAACATGCCGATGCCCACCGTGATCGCCACGCGCAGCGAGTGCGGTATGCCGCGAATGATGTACTCGCGCAGCCGCAGCACCGTCACCGCCAGGAACAGGCAGCCGGAGATGAAGACCGCGCCCAGCGCCACCTGCCACGGGTAGCCCATGCCCTGCACCACCACGTAGGCGAAGTAGGCGTTGAGGCCCATGCCGGGCGCCAGGGCGATCGGGTAGTTGGCCAGCAGCCCCATGACCAGCGTGCCCAGCGCGGCAATCAGGCAGGTGGCAACGAACACCGCCTCGCGCGGCATGCCGGCGTCGGCCAGGATGGTCGGGTTGACGAAGACGATGTAGGCCATCGTCAGGAAGGTGGTCAGCCCGGCCACGATCTCGGTGCGCACGGTCGTGCCGTGCTCGCGCAGCTTGAACAGCCGCTCCACCAGCGAGCGGTTGGAGCCCACGGCGGCAGGGTCGGGCATGGCGGTCTCCGGGTTGGGTGCGATGGGCGCGACGATGCGCCCACCGGGCAAGGTGGATTCGGGCAGGGCCATGGGCTTGTCTCCTTGGTGGATGGAAAGGGGCGCTCTGCGGCGCTTGATGACGGAAGGAACACGACAAAAAAACAAACGCTGTCGGCAGCCCGGAAGCCAGGGCGCCGCGCTCTTTACTTCGTCATTCCCGCGAAGGCGGGAATCCAGGCGGCCCCCAAGCAGCCGATAGCTGGTCAGTCGGCTGACCCAGGCTCAGGACACGGCGGGCGCTGCGCCTCAGCCAGCGGCTGACCTGGGGACCGCCTGGATCCCCGCCTGCGCGGGGATGACGAAGTAGTTGGCGGGACGGACCAGCTCACGGCCAACAACAACCAGCAACTTTTCCTGCGTTCGTGGCTGACACAACTGCAGCGCCGGGCCAGACCGGCTCACCCCCGCCTCCACCGCTCCGTGCCCGCCACCCACGCCGACACCAGGTTGCGCTCGTCGCCCAGCGTCATCCAGGCGAACACGCGCTCGTGCAGCTCGCGCGCGAGGCGGTCGCGGTGCTGCGCCAGCGGCCCGTGCGCCCAGTCCCACAGCGCCAGGTCGGCCGTCGCGCCCACGTCCAGCGTGCCGATCTCGTGCTCCAGCCGCAGCGCGCGCGCCGCGCCGCGCGTGGCGGCATAAAGGGCCTTCCAGGCCGAGAGCTTCACGCCCTGCAGCGCCTGCACCTTGTAGGCCTCGGCCAGCGTGCGCGTCATCGACAGCGTCGTGCCCGCGCCCACGTCGGTGGCCAGCGACACGGCCACGCCGGCGTCCTGCAGCTTGACCCAGTCCAGCAGCCCGCTGCCCAGGAACAGGTTCGAGGTCGGGCAGTGCGCGACGTGCGCGCCGCTGTCGGCCAGCAGCGCGCGGTCGCCGTCGTCAAGCCAGATACCGTGCGCCAGCACCGAGCGCTCGTTCAGGAGCCCATGCGCGGCGTACACGTCCAGGTAGCTGCGCGCCTGCGGGAACAGCTCCGCCACCCAGCGCACCTCGTCGCGGTTCTCGGCCACGTGGGTGTGCATGTAGGTGCCTTCGTAACGGCTCAGCAGCCGCCCGGCCATGTCCAGCTGCGCCGGGGTGCTGGTGGGCGCGAAGCGCGGCGTGAGCGCGTAGGCCGCGCGGCCCTTGCCGTGCCAGCGCTCGATCAGCTCGGTGCAGTCGCGCTCGGCACCCGCCACGTCGTCGCTCAGGTAGTCGGGCACGTGCCGGTCCATCAGCACCTTGCCGGTGACCAGGCGCATGCCGTGGCCCGCGGCAGCCTCGAACAGGGCTTCCACCGACACCTTGTGCACGGTCGGGAACACCACCGCCGAGGTGGTGCCGTGCGCCAGCAGCAGGTCCAGGAAGCGGTCGGCGCCCTCGCGCGCGGCCTGGGCCTCGGCGAAGCGGCGCTCGGCCGGGAACACGTAGCGCTCCAGCCAGGGCAGCAGCGCCTCGCCGTGGCTGGCGATCACGTCGAGCTGCGGGCAGTGCACGTGCGTGTCGATGAAGCCCGGCAGCAGCAGCCGGCCCGTGAAATCGCGCTTGTCCCAGTCCTCGCCCGGCGTCTCGCGGGTGCGCCCCGCGATGCGGCCGTCCTCGACCAGCAGCCAGGTGTCGGCGTCGAAGCGCAGGGCCGGCGTGTCCACGGCGGACAGGCCCGGGTCGGCCGTGATGTCGAGCAGGTCGGCGCGCAGGGCGAGGCGGCGGGTGGTCATGCGGTTTCCTCCCGGGAGTCCGGAATGTCGGGTGAATCTGGTGTGTTGCGCTTGCGCGGGGCCTGGGCCTGCGCGACCAGCTCGCGCACCACGTCCCTCACCAACTCGCGCAGCCAGCGCGCCGCGGGCGAGGCATGGGTGCGGTCGTGCCAGAGCTGGTAGTAGCTCAGCGGCGGGAAATTCACAGGGCACTTCACCACCTGCACCGGCAGCCGCTCGGCGTAGCGGCTGCAGAACAGCCGCCCGGTGGTCAGCACCAGCAGCGAGCGCGCCACCATCAGCGGCGCCAGCCCGAAGTACGGGCTGCGCACCGCGACGCGGCGCGTCAGGCCCTGCGCATCGAGGAACTCGTCGATCACGCCGCGCGCGCCCGGGTGCAGCGGCGTGGGCGCGACGTGCTCGGCGGCCAGGTAGCGCTCGGCCGTCCAGCCGCGCGGGTTGCGCGCTGCGGGATGGTCGCGTGCCACCAGGCACACGACTTCGTCGCTGAACAACCGCGCCAGATGCAGCTCGCCCGGCGGCTGCAGCCAGTTGCCGATGACCAATTCGACCTCGCCGCGCGCCAGCGCCCGGCGGTAGTCGTAGGCGCCGGACAGCGCGTGGATCTCCAGCTCGATGCCCGGCGCCTCGGTCTTGAGCCGCTGCACCAGCGCGGGCAGGAACAGCGGGTCGAGGTAGTCGCTGGCGGCGATGCGGAAGGACTGCCGCGCCGTGGCCGGCTCGAAGGCGCGCGCCCCCGCGCCGCCGAACAGCGTGGCGGCGTGGCGCAGCAGCTCGCCGGCGGGCTCCAGCAGCTCCTGCGCCAGGGGCGTGGGCACCATGCCCTGCCCCGCGCGCACCAGCAGCGGATCACCCACCAGATGGCGCAGCCGCCGCAGCTGCGCGCTGACGGCGGGTTGCGTGCTGCCCAGCTTCAGGGCGGCGCGCGAGACGCTGCGTTCGGTGATCACGGTGTGCAGGACCTTGACGAGTTGGAGCTCGATCTTGTCCAAAGCAGGAGCGTTCGCCATACGTCCGAATCCATACACGGGATGCGTTTCATCGTATAGCCCGAGGCGCCGCAGCGTGTACCTTTACAGCCATGAACACCCCGCCGCGCCCCATCCGCTTTTTCCACCAAGGCCGCATCGTCTCGGTGCAGGCCAGCCCCACCCGCAGCGTGCTGCAGTGGCTGCGCGAGGACGCGGCCTGCACCGGCACCAAGGAAGGCTGCAACGAGGGCGACTGCGGCGCCTGCACCGTGGTCGTGGCCGAGCTGGCCGACGCGCCCGGGCCGGACGTGGTCCAGGGCCTGCGCCTGCGCAGCGTCAACGCCTGCATCCGCTTCCTGCCCACGCTCGACGGCAAGGCGCTGCTGACGGTGGAAGACCTCAAGGCCATCGCGGGCGGCAGCCTCCACCCGGTGCAGCAGGCGCTGGTGGACTGCCACGGCTCGCAATGCGGCTTCTGCACCCCCGGCTTCGCCATGTCGCTCACCGCCTGCTACGAGCGCCATTGCGAGGCCGGCACGCGGCCCACGCGCCAGGATTTGGCCGACGAGCTCGCCGGCAACCTGTGCCGCTGCACCGGCTACCGGCCGATCCTGGACGCGGGGCAGAAGATGTTCGAGATCGCCCCCGCGCGCCTGGACACCGCCCCGATCGTGCGGGCCTTGAAAGAGCTGCAGGCCGACGCGCCGCTGTCCTTGCCCGGCTTCGAGGCGCCGCGCACGCTCGACGACCTGGCCGCGCTGCGCGAGGCGCATCCGCAGGCGACGCTGCTGGCCGGCGCCACCGACATCGGCCTGTGGCACAACAAGCAATTCCGCCCGCTGGCCGAGCTGCTGTATGTCGGCGAGGTGAAGGAGCTGCAGCGCATCGAGGCGCTGGAGGACGGCACGTTGAGCATCGGCGCCGCCGCCTCGCTGGAGGACGCCTGGGGCGCGCTGAGCCGCCTCGTGCCGGAGTTGCGCGAGGTGTTCCTGCGCTTTGCCTCGCCGCCGGTGCGCCATGCCGGCACGCTGGGCGGCAACGTCGCCAACGGCTCGCCCATCGGCGACGGCGCCCCGGTGCTGATGGCGCTGGACGCCACGCTGGTGCTGCGCAAGGGCGCCGTGGAGCGCCGGCTGCCCATCGGCGAGTTCTACGTGGACTACATGAAGAACCGGCTGGAGCCGGGCGAGCTGCTGCAGGCCATCGAGGTGCCGCGCCCGGCGCCGCAGGCCGTCGTGCGCGTCTGGAAAATCTCCAAGCGCTACGACAGTGACATCTCCGCCGTGTGCGCCGCGCTGCGGCTGGAGCTTGACGGCGATCGCGTCAAGGACGCGCGCTTCGTCTTCGGCGGCATGGCGGCCATCGTGAAGCGCGCGGCGCAGGCCGAGGCCGCCGTCATCGGCCAGGCCTGGACGGAGGCCACCGCGCAGGCGGCGATGGCGGCGCTGGCGCGCGACTTCACCCCGCTGACCGACCAGCGCGCCAGCGCCAGCTACCGGCTGCGCGTGGCGCAGAACCTGCTGCTCAAGCTCTGGCTGCAGACGCGCACCGACGCGGTGCCGCTGCCGGTGGAGGCGGGCAGCGTGTGGGCGGCAGCCTGACCCCATTTCTCCGTTCGCCCTGAGCTTGTCGAAGGGCCTGCAGCCCGGCCCGGCAACAGGGCTTCGACAGGCTCAGCCCGAACGGAAAACTTGTTGAGGATCACCATGAACCGAGCCGTCGAAAGCTTTCTGACCACCAGCCCGAACACCGCCGCCGCCCCGGCCGCCCGCGTCGGCGTGCCGCGCCCGCACGAGTCCGCGCACCTGCACGTGGCCGGCGCCGCGCCTTACGTGGACGACATCCCCGAGGTCGCCGGCACGCTGCACGCGGCGCTGGGCCTGTCGCCGGTGGCGCATGGGCGCATCCGCTCGATCGACCTCGACAGGCTGCGCGCGCAGCCGGGCGTGGTGGCGGTGCTGACCGCCGCGGACATTCCCGGCGCCAACGACTGCGGCGCGATCGTCCACGACGAGCCGATCCTGGCCGCCGGCGAGGTGCACTACCTGGGCCAGGTGGTGTTCGCCGTGATCGCCACCGAGCGCGAGCTGGCGCGCCGCGCCGCGGCGCTGGCGAAGCAGGTGCTCGACATCGAGCCGCTGGAGCCGATCCTCACCGCGCGCGAGGCGCATGCGCGCGGCCAGTACGTGGTGCCGCCGATGCACCTGGTGCGCGGCGACGCCCGCGCCGCCATCGACGCCGCGCCCCACAAGCTGCGCGACAGCTTCACCCTCGGCGGCCAGGAGCAGTTCTACCTGGAGGGCCAGATCAGCTATGCCGTGCCGCAGGAGGACGGCGGCTTCAAGGTGCACTGCTCCACGCAGCACCCGAGCGAAATGCAGCACGTGGTGGCGCACATGCTGGGCAAGCACAAGCACCACGTGCAGGTCGAGTGCCGGCGCATGGGCGGCGGCTTCGGCGGCAAGGAGTCCCAATCGGCCGTCTTCGCCAGCATCGCGGCGCTGGGCGCGTTCAAGCTGGGCCGGCCGGTGAAGCTGCGGCCGGACCGCGACGACGACTTCATGATCACCGGCCGGCGCCACGGCTTCGAGTTCTCGCTGGAAGCGGGTTTCGACGCCGAGGGCCGCGTGCTGGGCGTCGAGGTCGAGATGCTGACCAACGCCGGCTGGAGCGCGGACCTGTCGTCGGCCGTGATGGGCCGGGCCCTGTGCCACTTCGACAACGCCTACTGGCTGCCGCACGTGGCCATGCACGGGTATTGCGCGCGCACCAACACGCAGAGCAACACCGCGTTTCGCGGCTTCGGCGGCCCGCAGGGCGCCTACGCCGTCGAGCACCTGATGGACACCATCGCGCGCCGCCTGGGCCGCGACCCGCTGGAGGTGCGCCGCGCCAACTTCTACGGCGTGGGCGAGCGCGACGTGACGCCCTACGAGCAGCGGGTCGAAGGCAACGTGATCGCGCCGCTGGTGGCGGAGCTGGAAGCGACGTCGAACTACCAGGCGCGGCGCGCCGAGATCGCGGCCTGGAACGCGCAGAGCCCGGTGCTCAAGCGCGGCCTCGCGCTGACGCCCGTGAAATTCGGCATCAGCTTCAACGTGCAGCACCTGAACCAGGCCGGCGCGCTGGTGCACCTCTACAGCGACGGTTCCTGCCTGGTGAACCATGGCGGCACGGAGATGGGCCAGGGCCTCAACACCAAGGTGGCGCAGGTGGTGGCGCACGAGCTGGGCCTGAGCTTCAGCCGCATCCGCGTCACGGCGACCGACACCTTCAAGGTGGTGAACACCTCCGCGACGGCGGCGTCCACCGGGAGCGACCTCAACGGCAAGGCCGCACAGGACGCGGCGCGGCAGATCCGCGAGCGGCTGGCGGCCTTCGTCGCCGGCAAGCACGGCGGCGCGGCGCAGGACGTGCGCTTCATCGACGACCACGTCGAGGTGAACGGCCAGCGCCTGCCGATCGAGGACGTGCTGATCGCCGCCTACCTGGCGCGCGTGCAGCTGTGGAGCGACGGCTTCTACGCCACCCCGGGCCTGCACTGGGACCCGAAGGCGATGAAGGGCCGGCCCTTCTACTATTTCGCCTTCGGCGCCGCGGTGTCGGAGGTGGTGGTGGACACGCTCACCGGCGAGTCGAAGCTCTTGCGCGCCGACCTGCTGCACGACGTGGGCCAGTCGCTGAACCCGGCCCTGGACGTGGGGCAGGTCGAAGGCGCCTTCACGCAGGGCATGGGCTGGCTGACCATGGAGGAGTTGATCTGGCACCCCAAGACCGGCGCCCTGCTCACCCACGCGCCCAGCACCTACAAGATCCCCACCGCCAACGACCTGCCGGCCGTGTTCAACACGCGGCTGTTCGAGAACACGAACGTGGCCGACAGCATCCACCGCAGCAAGGCCGTGGGCGAGCCGCCGCTGCTGCTGGGCTTCAGCGTGTGGCACGCCATCCGCGACGCCGTCTCCGCGGTGGGCGCGCACCGCATCGACCCGCCGCTGCGCGCCCCGGCCACGGCCGAGGCCGTGCTGGATGCGGTGGACGCCGTGCACGCGGCGCGGGCGCAGGCGGCTCAGCCGGCGCCTGAAACGGAGGCGGTGTCGTGAGCACCGCCGCGCTGCAGGCGACGGCGCGCGAGTGGCTCGCGCGCGGTGAGCCGGCCATCGAGGTGCGCGTGGCGCAGGCGCGCGGCTCCGCGCCGCGCGAGGCCGGCGCGCGCATGCTGGTCAGCGCCCGGCACTGCGCCGGCACGGTGGGCGGCGGGCACCTGGAGCTGCAGGCGATCCAGCTGGCGCGCTCAATGCTCGCAGCCGGCGAGACGCTGCCGCGAGAAAAACACTACCCGCTGGGCCCGGCGCTGGGCCAGTGCTGCGGCGGCGCGGTGACGCTGGCCTTCGAGCCGCTGACGGCCGCCGTGCTGGCGCACTGGCCGGCGCCGCAGCCGCGCTTTACCTTGCAGCTCTACGGCGCCGGCCACGTGGGCCGTGCCATCGTGAAGCTGCTGTCCGGCATCGACTGCCGGGTGCAGTGGATCGACGAGCGCGAGGAGGAGTTTCCGGACGGGCCGCTGCCGCCGCACATCGAGAAGGTGTGCGTGGACGCGGTGGAAGGTGAAGTCGATACCGCCGCGCCCGGCGCCTTCTATCTCGTGCTCACGCACAACCACGACCTGGACTTGCGCATCACCGAGGCGGTGCTGCGGCGTGGGGATTTCGGCTTCCTGGGGCTGATCGGGTCGCAGACCAAGAAGGCGCGGTTCCTGCACCGGTTCGAGGCGCGCGGGATTCCGGCCGAAACCCTTTCACGGATGACTTGCCCGATCGGGATTGCGGGCATTGAAGGCAAGGAGCCGGAGGTGATTGCGGTGTCTGTCGTGGCACAGCTGCTGCACGCGGCATCACTCTGTTGATTTCTCGCACCCTTGGCACCATGTATTCCTTCGAAGCTATATTCCAGGCATGACATGGGAGGTTGAGTTCACGGACGAGTTCGGCTTGTGGTGGCACTCCTTGTCCGAATCGGAACAGGAGGCGCTGGACGCCTCGGTCCGCCTGCTTGAAGCGCGAGGGCCGGCGCTCGGCTTTCCTCACAGCAGCGGCATCAACGGTTCCAGGCACCGCCACATGAGAGAGCTGCGCACCCAGCATGCCGGCCGGCCGTTGCGCACCCTCTATGCCTTCGACCCGCGCCGAGCCGCGATCCCGCTCATCGGTGGCGACAAGACCGGCGACAACCGCTGGTACGAAACCCATGTTCCGCTGGCGGACCAGCTCTATGACGAGCACCTGGAACAACTGCGAAAGGAAGGGTTGATCGATGGCAACGACTAGAAAATTCACGGAGTTGCGCGCCCGTATGTCGCCTGAATCCCAGGCGCGTGCCGAGGCCCAGGCGCAGGCGATGCTGGCCGAGATGCCGCTCAACGAATTGCGACAGGCCCGTGGGCTGTCGCAGAAGATGCTGGCCGAGGTGCTGCAGGTGCAGCAGCCGAGCATCGCCAAGTTGGAACGCCGCACCGACATGTACCTGTCCACGCTCCGCAGCCACATCGAGGCCATGGGCGGCGAACTGGAGGTGATCGCGCGCTTTCCCGACGGGGCCGTGAGGATCAGCAATTTCTCCAGCCTGGACCGCGAGCAGGCGTCCTGAAGGGCACAGCCAACCCGAATTGCGCCACGACCGTGGCGCACTTGTGGCGCATTTCTGGCGCGATTCCCTGAAATCGCGCCACCCCGCCTCAAACCCGCACCGCCACCTCCACCGCCGCCGCGGGCTGCCCCGCCACCCCCGTCACCAGCACCTGGTCAATCCGCGTGTGGTCCACGTCGATGACCTCGAAGCGCCAGCCGTTCCAGGTGGTGTGATCCGTGCGGCGCGGGATGCGGCGCAGCATCACCATCAGGAAGCCCGCCAGCGTGTCGTACTGGCCGCGCTGCGGCAGGTCGGCCGGGTCCAGGTGCAGCGCGCGCAGCACGTCGCCGATGGGCGTGAGGCCGTCCATCAGCCACGAGCCGTCGTCGCGGCGCACGATCTGCTCCTCGTCGCCGCCGCCCACCAGGCTGCCCATGACGGTGCTCATCACGTCGTTGAGCGTGATCACGCCCACCACCAGCCCGTACTCGTTGACGATCACCGCGAAGTCCTCGTGCGCCTCGCGAAAGCGCGCCAGCACTTCCGACAGCGTCAGCCGGTCCGGCACCATCAGCACCTTCTGCAGCAGCCCCTTGGCCGCCTCGCCCTGCAGCACGATCGGCTCCTGGCGCAGCACGCGCGCGAACAGGTCCGCCGCATCGACGTAGCCCACGACCTGGTCGATGTGCTCGTCGCACACCAGGTACGTGGAATGCGGCTCGGCCGCGATGCGGGCGCGGATCAGCTCCTCCGGGTCGTCCTGCAGCAGGAAGACGATGCGGTCGCGCGTGGTCATCGCGCTCTCCACCGTGCGGGTTTCCAGCTCCAGCAGGTTCTCGATCACCTCCTGCTCGCCCACGTGCAGCACGCCGGCCTCGGTGCCGGCCTCGGTCAGCGCCAGGATGTCGGCGGAGGTGATGCGGTCGTCGCGCTCCTTGGGCAGCCCGAGCAGCCGCACCAGGCCGTTGGCCAGGCCGTTGAAGACCCACACCACCGGGCGCAGCAGCAGCATGGCCACGCGCATCGGCGCCAGCAGCTTCATCGCCAGCCCTTCGGGCTCGACCAGCGCCAGCCGCTTGGGCAGCAGGTCGGCCAGCAGGATGAAGAGCGAGGTCACCACCCCGAAGGAAAGCGCGAAGCTGGTCACGTCGGCCGCGCGCGGCGGCATGAGGCCGTCAAGCAGCGCGCGCAGTCCCGGGCCCAGCGCGTCGTCGCCCACCACGCCGGCCAGGATCGCGACGATGTTCTGCCCGATCTGCACCACCGTGAAGTAGCTGCCCGGTTGCGCCTGCACCTTGAGCACCGCCGCCGCGCGCGCGTCGCCGTCGTCGGCCAGCTGGCGCAGCCGCAGGCGCCGCGCCGAGGCCATGGAGAGCTCGGCCACCGAGAAGAACGCGCTGAGCGCGATGAGCAAGACGATGAGGATCAGGCTGCCCGCGGAGTGCATGCGAGGCAGTGTAGGCCGCCATTGCGGCGGCCCGTTGACGGCGGGCAGGCCGGCTGTGGGCCCGCCCGCGTCAAGGCCGTGTCAACGGCCGGTCAGCGCACCACCGCCAGCTCCGCCATCGCGCCGCCGCGGAAGGTGTAGAGCGTGAGCGCGCCGTTCTTGATGTCGCCCTTGGCGTCGAAGGCGATCGGGCCGGTGACGCCCTTGGTGCTGATGGCGGCCAGTACCGGCAGGTACTTGGCCGGCTCCGCCGAGCCGGCCTTGGCCATGGCCTCGGCCATCACCATCGTGGCGTCGTAGGTGTAGGGCGAGTAGATCTGCACGTCCTGGCCGAAGCGCTTCCTGTAGTCGGCCTTGAACTTGTCCAGCGCGCCGCGCTGCCCGGCCTCCACGCCGCCGGCCACCGCGCAGGTGACCATGTCGTCGGCCAGCGCGCCCGTGGCCAGCTTGGGCAGCTCGGCGGTGCAGATGCCGTCGCCGCCCATGAACCTGGCGTTGATGCCCAGCTGCTTCATCTGGCGCAGCATCGGGCCGCCCACGGCATCCATGCCGCCGAAGAACACCACGTCGGGCTTGGCCGCCTTCACGGAGGTCAGGATGGCGGTGAAGTCGGTGGCCTTGTCGTTGGTGAACTCGCGCTTGGCGATGTTCGCGCCCGCGGCCTTGGCGGCCTTCTCGAACTCGTTGGCCACGCCCTGGCCGTAGGCGGTGCGGTCGTCGATCACGACGATGGTCCTGGCCTTGAGCTTCTCCACCGCGTAGCGGCCCAGCGTGCCGCCGAGCTGCGCGTCGTTGGCCACCATGCGGAAGGTGGTCTTGTAGCCCTGGGCGGTGTACTTGGGGTTGGTCACCGAGGGCGCGATCTGCGGGATGCCGGCGTCGCTGTAGATGCGCGACGCGGGAATGGCGGTGCCGGAGTTGAGGTGGCCGACGACGCCGTTGACCTTGGCGTCCACCAGCTTCTGCGCGGCAGCGGTGCCCTGCTTCGGGTCGGCGGCGTCGTCCTCGGCCAGCAGCTCGAATTTCGCCTTCCTGCCGCCGATGGTCAGGCCCTTGGCATTGAGCTCGTCCAGGGCCATGCGCACGCCGTTCTCGTTGTCCTTGCCGAGGTGGGCGGCGCCGCCGCTGGTGGCGGCCACGTGGCCGATCCTGACGACCAGCTCCTGCGCCGAGGCGGCCTGCGCGGCAACGGCCAGCGCGGCCAGGGCGGTGATTCGAAGTGCGTGTTTCATGGGGATGTCCGGTTGCGGTGGGAGCGGGGCCAGGGTCCGCCTTGAGGCGGTCTTATTGGTGGGAACCCTGAGGGCCGAAAGTGTACGGGCCGGCGCAAGGGCGCCGCCCGCGCGGGGCCGATGCCCCCCGCCGCAATGGCATCCGGCGTCAATCCCCCACGATGTGCCGCTCCCGGATGATCGCCCCGAAGCGCTTCGAGTCCTGCGCCGCCGTGGCGCCGAACTGCGCCGGCGTCATGGGCGCGGGCACGCCGCCGAGCTGCGCCACGCGCTCGCGGAAGGCCGGCGTGGCGATGATCCTGTTCACCTCGGCGTTGAGCCGGTTCACCACCTCGGCCGGCGTGCCCGCCGGGGCGTAGACGCCGAAATAGCTGTCGGCGTCGAAGCCCTTGAGGCCGGACTCGTCCAGCGTGGGCACGTCGGGGAACAGCGGCGAGCGCTTCGGGCTGCCCACGGCCAGCACGCGCAGCTTGCCGGCCTTGATGTGCGGCACGGCCACGCCGGGGTCGAACAGGAAGTCCACCTGGCCGCCGAGCAGGTCCGTCAGCGCCGGCGCCGCGCCGCGGTAGGGCACGTGCGTGGCGTCCACGCCGGCCTGGCTCTTCATCATCTCGGTGGCGAGGTGCGGCGAGCTGCCGTTGCCCGGCGTGCCGAAGGCGCGCTGGCCCGGGTGCGCCTTGAGGTCGGCAATGAGCCCCTTGAAGTCCCGGATCGGGCTGTCGGCGCGCACCACCAGGAACACCAGCACCCGCGCCGCGGCGGCCACCGGCGTGAGGTCCTTGACCGGGTCGAAGCTCATCTTGGGATAGATGTGCGGGTTCACCGCCACCATGCCGCCGGAGCTCATCAGCAGCGTGTAGCCGTCGGGCGGCGCCTTGGCCACCGCCTCGCCGCCCAGGTTGCCGCCGGAGCCGCCGCGGTTCTCGACGACCACCGGCTGGCCCAGCGCCTCCTGCAGCGGCTGCGCGATGGCGCGCCCGATCTGGTCGGCCGCGCCGCCGGGCGGGAAGTTCACGATCATCTTCACCGGCTTGGCCGGCCACTGCGGGCCTTGCGCCCAGGCGGTTGCGCCGGCCAGGGCACAAGCTGCGGCCAGCGCCAGGGCGCGTATCTGCTTGCTCATGGAGCCTTCCTCAGAACGGGTAGTGGCGTTGGCCGGTCTGCACCGTGATCCAGCGCAGCTCGGTGAACTCGTCGATGCCGGCCTTGCCGCCGAAGCGGCCCCAGCCGCTGCCCTTGACGCCGCCAAAGGGCATCTGCGCCTCGTCGTGCACGGTCGGGCCGTTGACGTGGCAGATGCCGCTCTCGATGCGCTGCGCCACCTGCAGCGCGCGCGCCACGTCGCGCCCGAACACCGCGGCCGAGAGGCCGTAGTCGTTGTCGTTGGCGCAGGCCACCGCCGCCTCGACGCCCTGCACGCGCACGATCGCCTTCACCGGTGCGAAGCTTTCCTCGTGATAGATGCGCATCTCGCGCGTCACGCCGTCCAGCAGCGTCGCGGGCATGAGCGTGCTGTCGGCCTTGCCGCCGCACGCCAGCCGCGCGCCCTTGGCGAGCGCGTCGTCGATCAGCTCGTTGCAGCGGTGCACGGTGGCCATGTCCACCACCGACCCGAGCACCACCGGCCCTTTGCGCGGGTCGCCCAGCGGCAGCGACTTCGCCCGCTCCGCGAGCTTGGCCACGAACGCGTCGGCCACCGCCTCGTCCACGATCAGCCGCTCGGTGGACATGCAGATCTGCCCCGAGTTGGCGAAGGCGCCGAAGGTGGCCGCCGCCACGGCCGCGTCCACGTCGGCGTCGTCCAGTACCACCAGCGGCGCCTTGCCGCCGAGTTCCAGCACGCTGCGCTTGAGGTACTTCGCGCAGGTCGCGGCGATGAGCTTTCCCACGCGCGTCGAGCCGGTGAAGTTGACGCGCCGCACCGCCGGGTGCGCCACCATGGCCTCGACGATCTCGCCCGCGTCCGCCGGCGCGTTGGTGACGAAGTTCACCACCCCGCGCGGGAAGCCCGCGGCCTGGCAGGCCTGCACGATGAGGCCGTGCGTCGCGGGGCAGATCTCGCTGCCCTTGAGCACCACCGTGTTGCCGCAGGCCAGCGCCACGGCGATGGCGCGCACCGACAGGATCACCGGCGCGTTCCACGGCGCGATGGCCAGCACCACGCCCGCGGGCTGGCGCACGGCCATGGCCACGCTGCCGGGGACGTTCGACGGGATCACCTCGCCCGAGATCTGCGTGGTGATGGCCGCGGCCTCGCGCAGCATGTCGGCCGCCAGGTGCACGTTGAAGCCGGCCCAGATCGCCGAGCTGCCCGTCTCCGCCGCCATCGCCTGCGCGAAGGCGTCGCCCTGGCCTTCCAGCGCGTCGGCCGCCTTGTTGAGCAGCGCGCGGCGCTCGCCCGGGCCCGTGAGCGACCAGCTCTTGAAGGCCTCGGCCGCGGCGGCCACCGCGGCCAGCGCGTCGGCCTTCGTCGCAGCCGGCGCCTCGGTGGCGACCGCCCCGTCGAGCGGGTTGCGGCGCTCGAACGTGGCGCCGTTGCCGGCGCGGCAGGCCTCGCCGTTGATGAGCATGTCGATGCGGTTCATGGCTTGTCTCCTCTTGCTCGTGTCATGTCATGTCAAGCCGTGGGTAGGAGGCCCGCATGCGGGCCGAACCCTGCCCCGGCCGCGGTCCCCTTCGATACCTCAGGGCGAACGGGAAACCCGCTCCCTCAAGCAACTTCGACTTCCATCAGCACCGGCCCCGCGGAGCAAAGCGCGGACGCGAGCGCGTCGCGCAGCTGCGCCGCCGTCTCCACGCGCACGCCCTGCACGCCCTGCGCGCGGGCCAGGCCGGCGAAGTCCAGGTCCGGCAGATCCGTGCCTTCGAGCCGTTCGCCCGGCTTGAAACCGAACACGCCGGCAAATTCCTGCAGCGCGGCATAGCGGCGGTTCTTCAGGATCACGAAGGCGATGGGCAGCTTCATCTGCGCCGCGCTCCACAGCGCCTGGATCGAGTACATCGCCGAGCCGTCGCCGATGAGCCCGATCACGCGCCGGCCCGGCTTGGCCATCGCCACGCCCACGGCGGCCGGCATCGAGTGTCCCAGGCCGCCGCTGCACATCGTGTAGAAGGTTTCGGATTCGTAGATCGGCAGGTGCTCGTGCATGACGGGCCGGGCGCTGGGCGCCTCCTCCACCACGATCGAGTCGCGCGGGCGCAGTTCGTCCAGCGTCTGCAGCACGTAAGCCACCGGTAGCCGCTGCCCCGGCGCGGGCGCCTCGGCGCGCGGCCGCGCCGGGCGCGGCGCCGGCAGCGGCCGGGCCTTGGGCGCCGGGCGGGCCAACAAGTCCTGCAATCCCAGGCGGATGCTGCCCACGGCCGAGGTGCCCAGCGGCGTCCAGCTCGCCGTGGCCGGGTCGTCGATCAGCTGCGCCAGCGCCGCGCCGTCGGGCACGTGCGGCCCCTGCCCTTCGACGTGGTACGTGAACGCCGGCGCGCCGATGGCGAAGACGAAATCGTGCCCGGCGAGCTTGGCGACGATGCGCTCGCGCATGGCCGGCAGGAAGCCGGCGAAGAGCGGGTGGTCCTCCGGGAAGCCGCAGCGCCCGGACATGGGCGCCACGAACACGCGCGCGTTGTGCGCCTCGGCCAATCGGACCGTCTCGTTCCATGCCTCGTCGCGATCCACCGCCGCGCCGATGACGAAGGCCGGGCGCTCGCAGGCGTCGAGTTGCGCGCCGATGACCTCCAGCAGTGCCGGCTCCGGCCGCAGCTGGGTGCTGACGCGGCGCGGCGCGACGGGTTCGCAAGGCTGGTTCCAGTCGTCCGACGGGATGGACACCAGCACCGGCCCGCGCGGCGGCAGCATCGCCAGGTAGTAGGCGCGCGCAATGGCGTGCGGCACGTCCTCGGCGCGCGCCGGCTCGATGCTCCACTTCACGTAGGGCTTCGCCAGCTCGGTCGCCTGCCCCGAGTACAGGAAGGGCTCGTACGGCAGGATCGAGCGCGCCTGCTGCCCGGCCGTGATGACCAGCGGCGTGCGGTTCTTGAAGGCCGTGAAGATGTTGCCCATGGCGTGGCCCACGCCGGCGGCCGAGTGCAGGTTCACGAAGGCGGCGTTGCGCGTGGCCTGGGCGTGGCCGTCGGCCATGCCCACCACCACCGACTCCTGCAGCCCCAGCACGTAGGAGAAGTCTTCCGGGAAGTCCAGGAACAGCGGCAGCTCGGTGGAGCCGGGGTTGCCGAAGATCTTGGTCATGCCGAAGTCGCGCAGCAGCGCGATCACGGCTTCGCGCACGGTCGGGCGCGGCGCGGCGGGGGTGCTCATGGGCAGGCTTTCAACGGCAGGCATGGGAAGGCCAGTGTGCGCAGCCGCCGCTCATGCTTCAATAAGATGATCCTTCTAAGTCTCATTCACACCATGCATGATGCAGGCCCGTGGCGCTGCCATCGCCGCCGCCGTCATGCCGGGCTTGCACCGCCATGCACCTGGAACACCTGGACCTGAACCTGCTGCGCCTCTTCGACGCGGTGTACCGGCTGCGCAACGTCAGCCGCGCCGCCGAGGCGCTGAACCTGTCGCAGCCGGCGGCCAGCCAGGGGCTGACGCGGCTGCGGCTGCAGTTGAAAGACCCGCTCTTCATGCGCGCCGCCGGCGGCGTGCGGCCCACGCCGCGGGCGCAGCGGCTGGCGGCGGCGGTGCAGTCGGCGCTGGGCGCGCTGGAGCAGGCGCTGGGCGAGTTCGAGCGCTTCGACCCGGCGGCCTCGCGCATGGCGCTGCGGCTGCACCTGAGCGACATCGGCGAGGCGCGCTTCCTGCCGGCGCTGATGGCCGCGCTTGGGCGCGAGGCGCCGGGCATCGAGGTGAAGAGCGTGTGGCGGCCGCACGGCGAGATCGCCGCGGCGCTGGACGGCGGACAGCTGGACTTCGCCATCGGCTTCCTGCCCACGGTGCTGGAGACGCGCCAGCAGCCGCTGCTGCGCGACCGCTACGTGCTGCTGGTCAGCGCCGCGCACCCGCTGGCCGCCCGGGCCGGCGCGGTGGACGCCGCGGCGCTGCAGGCGCTGGAGTTCGTGGCCGTGCGCTCGCACGGCGAGACGCTGCGCATCCTGCAGCAGCTGGGCCTGCAGGAGCGGGTGCGGCTGGCCTGCGGCAACTTCCTGGCGCTGCCGGCCATCGTGCGCAGCACGGCGCTGGCGGCGGTGCTGCCGCGCGACGTGGCGCTGGACTTCGCCGCGCACGGCGGCTGCGCGGTGCTGGAGGCGGCGCTGCCCAGCCCCGAGTTCACCGTGTCGCTGCACTGGAGCCGGCGCTTCGAGGCCGACGCGGCGCAGCGCTGGGTGCGCGAGCTGCTGCTGCGGCTGTTCGGTCAGGCCGCGGCCTGATGCAAAAAGGCCCCTCCCCCGCGTGACGGGAGAGGGACCGGCAAGGAGACGGTGCTGCCGTGCCGGCCCGTCAGGCCGCGACCGGCTCGTCCTGCGCCAGCTTGCGCAGCGCCGGCAGGTCCAGCACGCGCACGTTGTAGCCGGACACGTCGATGACGCCCTGCGTCATGAAACTGCGCATCAGCCGCGACAGCGTCTCGGGCGTGATCGCCAGCTGCGAGGCGATGTCGCGCTTGCGCTCGCGCAGGTGCACCTGCGCCTGGTGCGGCACTTCGGGCACGGGCGCGCAGCGCTGGTGCAGCCAGGCCGCCAGCCGCGCCGGCGCGTCCTTGTGCATCAGCTCGTGGGTGTTGAGCGTGAGGGTGCGCACCTCGCGCGCCAGCGCCTGGATCAGCAGCCCGCCCAGGTGCGCGTCGTCGTCGAGCAGCGCGCTCAGCGCGGTGCGCGGCAGCTCCAGCACCGTGACGTCGGAGACGGCCAGCGCGTCCAGGGCGTGGGTGCCCGACAGCCAGGCCGAGGCCAGGTCCAGCCAGCCCGGCGCGTGCAGCATGCGTTCGATGCGGAACTGGCCATCGGCCACCTGGCGCAGGCCCAGCGCCGCGTCACCCTCGACCAGCGCCACCAGCGCCTGGGCCGGGTCGCGGCGGGTGTAGATGAGCGAGCCCGCGGCCACGCTGCGCTGCTGGGCGATGGCGTCCAGCGCCTGGGCCTCCACCGTGCCCAGCCCGGGGGCGTCCAGCAACGCGGCCCAACTGCGGCGCGAAACCGTGCTGCGCGTGGCCGCGCGCGCGGCGTTCCGGGCCAGGCCCGGGGTGACCAGCGGAGAAGCGGTAAGGGATGACATGGCCGAAAGGTGCGGTGCGGTCCGAGGATGTGGCCTGCATGGTCTCCCAGCCCCCGCGCCACGGGCTTGCGGCAGATCAACCGTCGCCTGTGCGGGTGCAGCATGACAATTCCGGCATGCGCAATACATCTTCTTTTCCCGGACTGCACAGCCCGGCCGCCGGCTTCGACGCGCCCTTCGAGGTGCTCGCCGCCTGCCATGACCGGGTGCGCCGCAGCCTGGACCTGCTGCAGCGCCTGGCCGCGCACGTGGCTGCGCACGGCACCGACGCGCAGGCCCGCGACGCCGCGCGCGACGTGGCGCGCTATTTCAACGTGGCCGCCCCGGCGCACCACGAGGACGAGGAGCGCCACGTCGTGCCGGTACTGAGCGCCAGCGGCGATGCGCGGCTGCGCGAGGCCGCGCAACGCATGCTGGCCGACCACGGGCGCATCCGCGCCACCTGGGCGGCGCTGGAGCCGCTGCTGCAGGCGCTGCAGCGCGGCGAGGTGCCGCCGGGGCTCGACGCGGCGGCCGACGCCTTCGTGCGGGCGCACGACGGGCACCTGGAACTGGAGGACGGGCTGGCGTTTCCCGGGGCGCAGGCGCTGCAGGACGCGGCCCAGGACGGCGCCGCGCGGCGCGACGCGATGGGCCGCGACATGGCGGCGCGGCGCGGGGTGAAGCTGGGCTGACCCCTGATCAGTCCACCGGCCAGTCCAGCTCGCCCAGCGCCAGCCCCGCCACGCCCGGCTGCAGCCGGAACAGCCGCCCCGACAGCGGCGCGTTGGCCAGCGCCTCCAGCGGCACGCCGTCGCGCGCGCTGGTGACGTAGAGCTGGTCCAGGCCCGGACCGCCGAAGGCCAGGTCCGTCGGGCTGGGCACGGGCAGACCCAGCACCCGGTCCACGCTGCCGTCCGCGGCAAAGCGCATCACGTTCCAGCCCTCGCGCAGCGCGGTCCAGATGCCGCCTTCCGCATCCAGCGCCAGCCCGGACAGCCGCCCCGACGCCCGCGGCACGGTGGCCAGGCGGCGCACGCCGCCTCCCGCGCCGCCCTCCTCCAGCCGGTACAGCGTGCCCGATTCCGGCGCCGCGGCCACCAGCGCGCCCTGCGCGTCCCAGGCCAGCGCGCACACCGGCTCGCCCAGCAGCCAGCCGCCGCCGAGCTCGCCCGACGGGTGCAGCAGCGCCACGCGCCAGCGCTCGCCCTCGGCGGCGCAGGCCCACAGGCTGCCGTCGTCGCGCACGCACGCGGCCAGCAGCCGCCGCCGCGGCAGCCCGGTCAGCGGCCGCGCCGCGCCGTCACCGTCGAGCAGCAGCCACCCTTCCGCCAGCGCCAGCAGCGCGCCGCGCCGGTGCGGCAGCAGCGCCTCGATGGGCGCGTCGGCGTCGCCCAGCACCCGGTCGGCGCCGTCCGCCCCCAGCGCGTGCACGGCCGGCGCCAGCGTGTCGGCCCACAGCAGCCGCTGCCCGCGCGCGGACCAGCGCGGAAAGCGCCCGCAAAAGGCACGCTCGCCCGCCACGGCCTCGGCCTCGCCCGGCGCGGGCACGGCGCGCACGGCCTGCAGTTGCGCGCCCACGCGGCGCGCGGCCTGCACCAGCTCCGGGCCCAGCAGCTCCAGCCGCTCGCGCGTAAGCCGGAAGGCCGGCCCGGCCACGCTGATGGCACCGCGCAGCCGCCCCTCGTCGTCCAGGATCGGCGCGCCCACGCAGCGCACGCCCGGCACGATCTCCTCGTCGTCCAGCGCCCAGCCGCGCGCGGCCGTGAGCTTGAGCTCGGCCTGCAGCCGGCGCCGGTCGGTGATGGTGTTGGGTGTCGCCGCCGTCAGCGGCAGCTCGCGCACCAGCGCGTCGCGCTGCGCCGGCGGCATCGCCGCCAGCATCGCCTTGCCCTGGCTGGTGCAGTGCAGCGGCTTGCGCTGGCCCAGCGCCGAGGCCGAGCGCTGGCCGTGCGCGCCGTCGCAGCGCTCCAGCAGCAGCGTCTCCATGCCGTCGAGCGCGCACAGGTAGGAGGTCTCGCCGGTGAGGTCGCGCAGCGCGCGCAACTCCAGCCCGGCCGCGGCCACCAGGTCCGGCATGGCGTAGGCCGCGCGCGCGTACTCGAAGCAGCGCAGCCCCAGCGCATAGACGCGGCGCAGCGGGTCGCGCCGCACCAGGTCGCGCGCCACCAGCGCGGCCAGCAGCCGGTACAGCGTGGTGCGCGGCAGCTGCAGCCGCGCCGACAGCTCGGCCTGGCTCAGGCCTTGCGGCGCGTGGCCGATGGCGTCGAGCACATCCAGCGCCTTGTCCAGGGCCGCAGTGCCCTCGTGGCTGGGCGAACCCATTCAAGACTCCCGTGGCATGACATCGAAGGGCCCGCATCCTACGGGCCCGCGCAATGGCTTCCTTCGACCACGCCGGTAAGCAGATGTCAGTGCCACGCAACAGGCGTGCCGGCCATGCCTCGCAGCGGCCATGGCGGGCACGCCGGCTCAGCGGGCCGGGGCCGCCGGCGGCAGCGAGTCCGGGGGCGGCTGCTGCGGCGGCGGATCGAGCGCGAGGTCGAGGCTGGCGCCCGGGTCCTCCTCGCCCGCGGTGGACTCCTCGGACCAGTCCACCGGCGCGGGCGTGGCGGTGGCGTCGGGCGCGGCGTCGGGCTTGATGCCTTCGGGGATCGGGGCGGACGAGGAGTCGGCAGGGGGATCGGCGGGGCTCATGGCGCCTCCTTCAGTCAGGAAGGCACAGGCCGCTGCAAGCGGCGCGCCTGCCCGCTGGCCACGGGCGTTTTCGGCGCGCGCCCGGCAAAAGCGCGCGCCGGCAGGGGCCGCTTGCGGCCGCGCCGGCGCGCAGGCGCCTGGGCACCGTGCTTGCGCGGCACCTGATTGCACGCGCAACCAGCTTCGGGACACGGCGGGCCGATGCGCGCGCAATGTCACAATCGGGCCTTTCCAACCCGCATCCGACGCATGAACCGCAACGATCTCGCCGCCCTGGTGGCTGAAAAGCACGAACTTTCCAAGGCTGCCGCCACGCGCATGCTCGACACCGTGATCGATGCGCTGTGCACCGAGCTCAAGAAGGGCAAGCCCGTGGCGATCTCGGGCTTCGGCAGCTTCAAGCTGGGCCAGCGCGCCGCGCGCGTGGGCCGCAACCCCAGCACCGGCGACAAGATCAAGATCGCCGCGCGCAAGCTGGTGAAGTTCACGCCCTCGACCGCGCTGGCCGGCCTGGTCGATCCGAAGTTCGCCAAGGCCCGCGCCGACAAGGCTGCCGCCAAGCAGGCCGCCAAGGCCCCGGCGAAGAAGGCCGCCGCCAAGAAGGCTGCCGCCGCTCCCGCCAAGAAGGCCGCCGCCGTGAAGACCGCCGCCGCCAAGGCGCCGGCGAAGAAGGCCCCGGCCAAGAAGGCCGCCGCCAAGAAGGCCTGACTGCAAGCCGGCCCTGCCCCTCGCGGCGCAGGGCACTCATGAGAAAGCCCCGCCATGCGGGGCTTTTTCGTTTACCGGATCAGGCGCTCATTCCTTGAGCTTGGCCTCGGTGGGCTTGGAGTCGGAGGTGCGCAGCGAGCGCTCGAAAGCGTGGCGCAGCTCCTTGGCCGCGAAGCCCTGCGCCGACTTGGCGTTGCCCACCACCGGCGTCATGCCGTAGAACTCGTGCGTCACGCCCTTGAAGACCTGCTGCTTGTGCGAGACGTTGGCCTTCTTCAGCGCCTCCACCAGCAGGTCGCCGTCGCTGCGCAGCGGGTCGATCTGCGCGTTGATCAGCGCCACCGGCGGCAGCCCGCTCAGGTCGGCGCGCAGCAGGTCCACGCGCGGGTCCTGCATCTGCTCCTTCGAGGCGAACACGTGCTGGCCGAACCAGCCCATCATGGCCTTGTTCAGCGGCTTGGCGTTGGCGCTGTCGCGGTACGAGGGCGTGTTGGTGTCGGTGAGCTGCACCACGGGATAGACGGCGACGATGGCCTGCGGCGGCGTCAGCCCGGCCGTGCGCGCCGCCACGGCGGTGGACAGCGCCAGGTTGCCGCCGGCGCTCTCGCCGGCCAGCGCCAGGCGCTTGGGGTCGCCATTGAGTTCGGCCGCATGCTCCGACACCCAGCGGTACGCGGCCAGCGCGTCGTCGTGCTGGGCCGGGAACTTGTGCTCGGGCGCGAGGCGGTAGTCCACCGAGACCACGATGGCCTTGGCCTGGCCCGCCATGGCGCGCGCGCCGCCGTCGTAGGCCTCCTTGCTGCCGATGACCCAGCCGCCGCCGTGGAAGTACACGATCACCGGGAACGGGCCGGCGCCCTTGGGCGTGTAGACGCGCGCGGGCAGCGGCCCGGCCGCGCCGGCCACGGTGCGGTCCGCGGCCGTGACGTCGGGCACGAGCCGGGCCGGGTCGGTTTCCTGGCCCTTCATCCTGAGCACCGCCTTGACCGCGTCGGCCGGCGTGGGCTGGCGCCGCGCCTCCTCGGGCGTGAGCGTCTCGATGGGCTTCGGGTTCAGGCCCGCGAGCGCGTCGAGCACCGAGGCCATGTCCTTGTCGGCCTTGAAGGTCGTACCGGTCTTGGGGTCGGCCTTGTCGGCCGCGCCAGCGGGCGCGCCCAGCAGCGCCGCGCCCAGGCCCAGGCCCAGGGCGGCCAGCAGCCAGGGCCGGCCGGACATGGGCCGCGAGGAGGGTCGGGGATGCGGGCGCAACATGGCGGCTCCAGAAAGGGAAGTGACGGTGCGCCCCGACACGGCAAGCACCGTTCCCAGGCGAGGCGCCGGGGCATCGCGAAGGCCCAACGCAAAAGGCCGGCTTCCTCACGGAGAGCCGGCCTTCGGGCAACTGGAGCGGGAAACGAGACTCGAACTCGCGACCTCAACCTTGGCAAGGTTGCGCTCTACCAACTGAGCTATTCCCGCGAAAGGGTTCGCCGCATCGCTGCGGACGAAGGGGCCTTCGGCCAAGGCACGGCGCGGACCACGATGGAGCGGGAAACGAGACTCGAACTCGCGACCTCAACCTTGGCAAGGTTGCGCTCTACCAACTGAGCTATTCCCGCAAAGGATCCGGCGCATCGCTGCAACCGAAGTGGCCATCGGGCGGACAACTGCACGGACACGATGGAGCGGGAAACGAGACTCGAACTCGCGACCTCAACCTTGGCAAGGTTGCGCTCTACCAACTGAGCTATTCCCGCAGGGGATTCGGCGCATCACTGCAACCGGAGTGTCCATCAGCAGCCGCTGACGGCCGACGCGGCGATGGGCGCATTCGCTGGCTCATTGACTGAGCCTTTGAAGCATCGCTGCGTCGTTGGCGTGGGGCGCATTGTATGACAGTTTTTCGGCCCTCTCGCCCAGGCCGCCAAAAAAGCGCATGCTCCACGCCGCGCGGCGCGCCGCTATCCGGTTGCCCGGGCAACCAAGCGGCCGGATCGCCCCGGCCCTGGCTGGGCACGGCGCTTGCCGCCTCCTGCGACTTGCCTCATCGGGACGCCATGGACGCTCACACCGAGATCTACCGCCGCCTCTCCAAGATCGAGAACGAGCTGACCCAGGCCGCGCAGGCCAGCACCGTGGTGCGCGGCGTGGCCGGCGAGCTGCGCGAATGCCTGCAGCGGCTGGGCGAGCAGTCGCGCCAGGCGCGCGTGGCGCACCTGTGCAACCGTGACGACGGCGTGGCCACGGCGCTACGCGAGCTCGAAGCGCTGACCGAGCAGGCGCTGCAGCTGGCCGACTGCCGCGACGGCGACGCGCGCCGCGTGCTGCGCCCGGGACTGGAGGAGGCGCACCAGGACATCCGCGACCTGTGCCACCAGCTGCGCCTGTACCGGCTGCCCTCGCCCCCGGGCGCGGGCGCCGGCGCGGACGGGCAGGCCGCGCTGTAATCGGCTGCGTCCCGGCGCCATGCCGGCCCGGCCCGCGATGCCGGGCTGCGGCATCCTTGCGCACGGGCCGCGCGCGGCCTTTGGGGAGGCGTGAACGATGACTTCGAACCCGGTCCTGGTTGAAACCTGGCGCGGCGGCGTGGCCGAGTCGCGCCACCGCGGCGCCTGCGCTGTGCTCGATGCCGACGGCGCCGTGCGCTGGAGCGTGGGCGACATCGACACGCCCGTGTTTCCGCGCTCGGCCGTGAAGCTGCTGCAGGCGCTGCCGCTGGTGGCCAGCGGCGCGGCCGATGCCTTCCACCTCGACGACGCGGCGCTGGCACTGGCCTGCGCCTCGCACGGCGGCGAGGAGGCCCACGTGCGCACCGCGCAGGCCATGCTCGCGCGCGCCGGGCTCGACGCGTCGGCGCTGGAGTGCGGCGCGCACTGGCCCTACTTCGAGCCCGCGGCGCGCGCCCTGGCCGCCGCCGGCCACGAGCCCTGCGCGCTGCACAACAACTGCTCGGGCAAGCACAGCGGCTTCCTGTGCCTGGGCGCGCACCTGGCCGGCGGGCGCGACGCGCGCGGCTTCGTCGCCGGCTACGTGCGGCGCGGGCACCCGCTCATGCGCGAGATCGAGCACGCGCTGCAGACGGCCACCGGCTTCGACCTGGCGCGCGCGCCTTGCGGCATCGACGGCTGCTCGATCCCGGCCCACGCCGTCCCGCTGCGGCACCTGGCGCTGGCCTTCGCCCGTGCCGGCACCGGCGTGGGCCTGCCGGGCGACCTCGCTGCCGCGGCGCGGCGGCTGCGCGCGGCCATCGCGGCGCAGCCCTTCCTGGTTGCGGGCAGCGAGCGCACCGACACGCTGCTGATGCAGGCGCTGGGCGCGCGGCTGTGCTGCAAGGTCGGGGCGGAGGGCATGTACTGCGCGGCGCTGCCGGAACTCGGCCTGGGCCTGGCGCTCAAGATCGACGACGGCGCCGCCCGCGCCGCCGAGGTGGCACTGGCCGCGCTGGCGCAGGCGCTGCTGCGCCTGGACCAGGCCGAGGCCGCGGCGCTGGAGGCCTGGAATCCGCGCCGCATCGCCAACTGGCGCGGCCTGGAAGTGGGCGCGCTGCGTGCTACCGACACCTTGCGGCCCGCGGGCGCGGCCGCGCCTGTGCAGGGGAGTTTCCCGGGATGAACGAGCCCGTCTACACGCTGCAGCGCGGCGCCACGCCGCTGCTGCTGAGCCTGCCCCACGTGGGCACCGAGATCCCGGCCGACCAGCAGCCGCGCTACGTGCCGCGTGCGCTGGAGGTCGAGGACACCGACTGGCACCTGGAGCCGCTCTACGCCTTCGCGCGCGAGCTCGGCGCCACGGTGCTGGTGCCGCGCTTCAACCGCTACCTCATCGACCTGAACCGCCCGCGCGAGGACACGCCGATGTATGCCGGCGTCAACACCACCGGGCTGTGCCCGGTGCGCTTCTTCACCGGCGAGCCGCTGTACCGCCCCGGCCGGGAGCCCGACGCCGCCGAGGTGCAGCGCCGCATCGAGCGCTACTGGCAGCCCTACCACGACGCGCTGCGCGCGGAGCTGCAGCGGCTGCGTGGGCTGCACGGCCACGCGGTGCTCTTCGACGGGCACAGCATCAAGTCCGAGCTGCCCTGGCTGTTCGAGGGCGAGCTGCCCGCGCTCAACCTGGGCACGGCCGACGGCGGCAGCTGCGCGGCGTCGCTGCGCGAGGCGATGGCCGCGCTGCTGGAGAGCCAGGACGCGTACAGCCATGTCATCGACGGCCGCTTCAAGGGCGGCTACATCACGCGCCACTACGGCCGCCCCGCCGAGAACGTTCACGCGGTGCAGCTGGAGATGTGCTGGCGCTGCTACATGGCCGAGGACGCGCCCTACCGGCTCGATGCCGCGCGCGTCGCCGGCATCGAGCCTTTGCTGCGGCGGCTGCTGCAGCTGCTCATCGACTGGAGACCGAGGGAATGAACGCTGTCGAGCCGCTCAACCTGTGGGCGCCGCGCGCCTGGCTGCCCGGCGGCTGGGCCGAGCAGGTGCTGTTGCGCAGTGACGAGAACGGGCGCTGGGTCGAGGTGCGCGCCCAGGTCGGCCTGCCGCCGCCGGGCGCGCTGGCGCTGGCCGGTGCCGTGCTGCCGGGCCTCGTGGACGGGCACAGCCACGCCTTCCACCGCGCCTTTGCCGGTCTGGCCGAGCGCTTCGACGCGCCCGGCGCCGGGCTGCACAGCTGGCGCGCGCTGCGCGACCACGTCGCCGCGCGGCTCACGCCGGAGCTGCTGCAGGCGGTGGCCGCGCACCTGTACGTGGAGCTGCTGCGCGGCGGCTACACGCACGTGGTCGAGTTCCACGACCTGCACCAGCAGCCCGACGGCAGCCCCTACCCCGACCCGCAGCGCATGGCCTGGGCGCTGGCCGACGCGGCGCAGGAGGCGGGCATCGGCCTGACGCTGCTGCCGGTGCTGCGCGAGCACGCCGGCTACTCGCGCCAGCCGCTGGCCGAGACGCAGCGCCGCTTCGGCCGCGACCTGGAGCGCACCCTGGCCGAGGCGCAGGCGCTGGCCGGCAGCGGCCGGCCGCTGCTGCATGCCGGGCTGGGCGTGCACGCGCTCTCGGCCGTGACGCCGCAGGCGCTGGCGCAGCTCGCACGCGCGGCCGGATCGGGGCAGCGCGTGCACATCCAGATCGCCGAGCACGCCAAGTACGTGCAGGCCTGCCAGGAGGCGCTGGGCACCACCCCCGTGCAATGGCTGGCGCAGCAGGACCTGCTGGGCCGGCACTGGACGCTGGTGCATGCCACGCACGTCGGCGACGACGAGGTGCAGGCGATCGGGCGCAGCGGCGCCAGCCTGGTGCTGTGCCCGAGCAGCGAGGCCAACCTGGGCGACGGCCTGGCCGACCTGGCGCGCTGGATCGAGGCCGGCGTGCCCGTGGCGCTGGGCTCGGACAGCCAGGTCACGCGCAGCTGGAGCGAGGAGCTGCGCTGGCTCGACTACGGCCAGCGCCTGCTGCGCCAGCAGCGCCAGGGCACGGTGAAGCCCAACACGCCCAGCACCTCCGGCGCCGGGCGGCTGTGGACCATGGCGCAGCAGGGCGGCGCGGCCGCCGCCGGCTTCGAGCGCTGGGGGCTGGTCGAAGGCGCGCGCGCGGACCTGCTGGTCATCGACACCGCCGACTCCAGCCTGCTGGGCGTGCCCGCGCCGCAGCTGCTCGACGCGCTGGTGTTCTCCAGCCCGGGGCGCTACTGGCGCGACACGGTGGTGGGCGGGCGCTTCGTGGTGCGCAACCAGCTGCACCCGCACAGCGCCGCGATTGCCGGGCGTTTCGAAAGGGCCATGCGCAGCGTCTGGAGCGTGTGAAAACCGGCTACAAATGGAACGCGCGCTGCCGCGCCGTGTCCCACAAATCCGATTTCACCTGTGAAGGAGTGAGCCGATGACCACTGCCCTCGACATCCTCAAGTCCAAGCCGTCCCAGGAAGTGATCTCCGTCAAGCCGCATTCGACGGTCTACGAGGCCATCCAGCTGATGTGCGAGAAGAACATCGGCGCCGTGCTGGTGATGGAGGGCAGCGCGGTGGTGGGCATCTTTTCCGAGCGCGACTACGCCCGCAAGATCGTGCTGCAGGAGCGCGAGTCCAGGAGCACGCCGGTGAACGCGGTGATGTCGCCCAACGTCATGTTCGTCGGCCCGCGCCAGCCCGCCGAGGAGCTCATGGCGGTGATGACGCAAAACCGGCTGCGCCACCTGCCGGTGATGGAGGACGGCAAGCTGCTGGGCATGCTCTCCATCGGCGACCTGGTCAAGCACATCATCTCCGACCAGCAGTTCCTCATCGAGCAGATGGAGCACTACATCACCGGGCAGCACGCCGCCTGAGAGGGCCTTCGTACACGCCGGGGCGGCCGGCGCCGTCCTACAGCCAGATCGGGCGGCGGACTATGGGCTGAACCCCGGCGCGGCGCTGCAATCGAAGCCCTCACGAGCAACGACTGCGAGAGCCGCCGCCATGACCTCCCCGATCCCCGCCTCCCGCCCCACCGCCTCCGCCGACACCGACAAGTCGCGCGCCGAGGAACTCAATCCCAAGGACCCGATGGACTCCGTCGCCGCGCAGGCCGCGGCCAACCCGCTGGGCGCGGGCCTGGGCGCGGCGGGCGGCGCGGCCGCCGGCGCCGCGGCGGGCATTGCCGCGGGACCGGTGGGCAGCCTGGCCGGCGCGGTGCTGGGCACCATCGCCGGCGCGCTGGCCGGCGGCACCGCGCAGGGCTCCTGGCACGACAACGCCGCCGGTGCCGAGCACTGGCGCCGCCTCTACGGCAGCCGCTCCTACGTCGGCGAGGGCGCGCGCTACGAGGACTGGGGCCCGGCCTACGCCTACGGCGAGGCCATGTACGAGCGCCAGCGCGGCCCGCGCGCCTGGGACGACAGCGTCGAGTCCGAACTGGGCCACGGCTGGGAGGCCGAACGCGCCACCACCGGCTCCGCCCTGCCCTGGGACAGCGCCCGCCACGCCGCGCGCGACGCCTGGGAGCGGCTGCACGGCGCCGCCGACAACGACCCGACGCGGCCGGGGCGGGACATCGCGGGCTGAGTTCAACCCATCAAGGCCGGTCAGCTTTTCCGTTCGCCCTGAGGTATCGAAGGGCGAACGGGTCATGTCATGAGCCCGTCGAAGTTGGAATGAGTCCTCGAGTCCTGTGCGGTCAGGAAAAAGGCCGCTCGCGCGGCCTCTTCAAGAACACCTTCCGCCCGGCTACAGGCGCCGGGTGCACCGCTTCAGCGGCTCAGTTCAATGGTGCGCCTTGCTGCGCGGCGCCTTGTCGGCAAGTCCCGGCACGTGCACGGCCAGCAGCACGGGCGATTCCTCGGCGCCCGTCTCGAACAGCGTCTGGCGCACCGCCAGCGCCACGGTCGCCGGGTTGACGCGCTCGCCCGGGTGCGTGGCGGCTTCGACCACGCTGCGGTACAGCGGCGCCGGCAGCAGCATCGCCAGCTCCAGCGACAGCTCGTTGGCCCGCTCGTAGTCCTCCAGCGGCGAGCTCTTGTCCAGCGCGCCTGCCAGCACCAGGTACTGGGCCACCTTCTCGACGATGTCGATCTTCTCGCGCGCGGGCAGATCCTTCATTTCTTTCGACTCCAATTTTCGACAGGGGCGGCAGCGTAGCAAAAGCGCGCGCGCTACCGCTTCGCCAGGAATGTGCCCTCGATGTCGAGCGTGGCTCGCACGCCCACGTCGGCACGGTGCTCGGCCAGCCAGCGCTGCGCCGCCGCGCGGCCGAGCCGGAACAGCGACTCCAGGAACGCCCGGCTGGTGTCGAGCTTGGTGGCCGCCTCCAGGTGCGCAAGCTCGCCCTCGTCGGCCACCATGTGCATGCGCAGCTCCTTGTAGCGCCCGCGCTCGATGCGCTCCTCGGCCAGCAGCCGCTGCACGAAGGCAATGGCGCGCATCTCGCCCACCAGCGCCGAGTTGAAGCCGATCTCGCTGACCCGGTCGGCAATCGCCAGCGCCGTGCGCGGCAGCGCCGGGCGCTTCAACGGGTTGATCTTCACCAGCAGCAAATCGGCTTCAGGGGTTTCATAAATGAGCGGCCACAGCGCCGGGTTGCCGGCGTAGCCGCCGTCCCAGTAGGCCTCGCCGCCGATCTCCACCGCCTGGAACAGGTGCGGCAGGCAGGTCGAGGCCATCAGCGCGTCCAGCGTCAGCGACGCGCCCGTGAAGACGTGCGGCTGCCCCGTGCTCACCGCGGTGGCGATGACGAAGAGCGTCGGCCCCGGCGGCTCGCAGCGCAGCGCCGCCAGGTCCACGTGCCGCGCCACCAGGTCGCGCAGCGGGTTCAGCCCGAAGGGGTTGAACTGGTAGGGGCTGAAGCTGCGCGCCCAGGTCGCGATCCAGTCCGACGGCGTCCAGCCCCACAGCGGGCCGGCGGCGGGCGCGGTCCAGCCGGGAAGCGCGGGCGGCTTGAGCGTGCCGAAGCAGCGCCCGGAACGCGACACGTCCTCCCAGAACGCGCGCAGCGCAGCGCGCGCCCCGTCGTTGCCGCCGCGCAGCAGCCCGGTGGCCAGCACCGCGGCATTGAGCGCGCCGGCGCTGGTGCCGGAGATGCCGGAAAAGCCCAGCGTGCCGTCCTCCAGCAGCGCGTCGAGCACGCCCCAGGTGAAGGCGCCGTGCGAGCCGCCGCCCTGCAGCGCCAGGTCGATGGCCAGTGGTTTCTCCGCCCCCATGCTTCCCCCTTCAAACCTCGCCGTTCGTGTCGGCCTCTTCCAGCACCGCGCCGGCGCTGCCATGCGCATCCAGCAGCGCCTGCAGCGTGGCCAGCGTGTCGGCCTCGTGCAGCGGCTTGTCCGGGCGCAGCCGCAGCATGCGCGGGAAGCGCAGCGCGATGCCGCTCTTGTGGCGCGGGCTGCGCGCGATGCCCTCGAAGCCCAGCTCGAACACCAGCGTCGGCCGCACGCTGCGCACCGGGCCGAATTTCTCAATCGTGTGGGCGCGGATGACGCGGTCCACCTCGGTGAACTCGGCGTCGGTCAGCCCGGAATAGGCCTTGGTGAAGGGCACCAGCTGCAGCGCGCCCGGCTCGGCCGGCGCGCGCCGCGCGATCGCCTCCACGACGGCCTGCGCCTCGGCCGCGTCCGCCGGCGGCCGGCTCCAGACCGCGAAGGTGTAGTCGGTGTAGACGCTCGCGCGGCGTCCATGGCCGCGCTGGGCATAGACCAGCACGCCGTCCACGGTCATGGGCTCGATCTTCCACTTCCACCACAAGCCTTCGGACTTGGTGCGGCCGGCGCCGTAGGGCGCGCTGCGCTGCTTGAGCATCAGCCCCTCGACGCCGCGCTCGCGGCTGGCGGCGCGCTGCGCGGCGAGCCGCGCCCAGTCGTCGGCCTCCAGCAGCGGCGAGATCGGCAGCCCGGTGGCGGCGCACAGCGCCTCCAGCCGCTCGCGCCGGCGCAGCAGCGGCTCGCCGCGCAGGTCGCGCCCGCCCTCTTCGAGCAGGTCGTAGGCGAGCAGCGTCACCGGCGCCTCCTGCAGCAGCTTGCGCGGCAGCGTCTTGCGGTTCAGGCGCTGCTGCAGCTTCGCGAAGGGCGCCGGGCGGCCGTCGGCCCAGGCCAGGATCTCGCCGTCCACCACCGTGCCGTCGGGCAGCGCCCGCGCCAGCTCGACCACCTCCGGGAAGCGCTCGGTGACGAGCTCCTCGCCGCGCGACCAGATCCAGCACTGCCCGGCGCGGCGCACCACCTGGGCGCGGATGCCGTCGTACTTCCACTCCACGATCCAGTCCGAGGGCGGGCCCAGCGCCGCTTCGGGCGCGGCATCGAAGGCGTGCGCGAGGAAGAACGGGTACGGCTGGCCGCTGTCAAGCGGGCCGGCCAGGTCCTCGGCCGGCGCCAGCAGCGCCAGGAAGCGCGGCGCGCTCGGAGGCTGCCGGGCATCCGTGAAGCCCATCATGCGCTGCGCCATGAGCTTGGGGTCGAGCCCGGCGTGCTCGGCCAGCGCGCGCTGCACCAGCAGCTTGCTCACGCCGACGCGAAACGACCCGCTGATGAGCTTGCACAGCAGGAAACGCGCGGGCGTGTCCAGGGTGCCCCACCACTGCGCCAGGGCCTGGGCCTGCACGTCGGGCGGCTGGCCGCGCAGCGGCAGCAGCCGGGTCTCGATCCACTCGGCCAGGCCCACGTCCTCGCCCTCGCGGCTGGCCGGCGGCGGCAGCACCAGGGCGATGGTCTCGCCCAGGTCGCCCACGGCCTGGTAGCTCTCCTCGAACAGCCAGTCCGAGATGCCCGCCAGCGTGCAGGCCGTGGCGCGCATGAGCGCGCCGGGCACGCTCTGGCGCGGCTTGCCGCCGGCCAGGAAGTACAGCGCCCAGGCCGCGTCGGCCGGTGGCGCGGCGGCCAGGTAGCGGCGCAGGGCCGCGACCTTTTCCAGCGTGGCGGTACGGGCGTCGAGCTCGGCGTAGAGCTGGGCGAACAGGCGCATGCGCCGATCATGCCGCGCCGCGCGTTCCCGCACCGGCGCACGCCGCTTGCCAGGGGCTGGGACGAGCGGCCCGCCCGGGCCGCGCCACCGCAACCGCGAAAGCCAAGGAAAACACCATGCAAGTCCAAGTCAACACCGACGACCACGTGACCGGCCGCGAGGACATGGAGCGCGAGATCGCGCAGATGCTCGAAGCCGAGCTCGACCGTTATGCCGAGCACATCACGCGCGTGGAGGTGCACCTGAGCGACAGCAATGCCGGCAAGCTGGGCGACGACGACAAGCGCTGCCTGCTCGAAGCGCGCGTGGCCGGCCGCAGCCCGCTCGCCGCCAGCCACCAGGCCGGCGAGATGCGCGCCGCCATCGACGGCGCCATCGAGAAGCTGCTGCGCGTGCTCGACACCCAACTGGGCAAGGCCCTGGACAAGACCAAGAACGAGCGCGAGACGATCCGGCGCGAAGGCGTGAACGGGCTTTGAGGCGCGGTGGGGCCGGTGCCTTGCGGTGCACGGGCCGCCGGCCGATGAAGGGGTCATGCCGGCGCATGCACGCTGCTGACCAGGGAAGGCAGGCGACTACCGGTGGCCCGTAGGCGCGGGCGCTTCGCACCCCGCGTCGTCATTCCCGCGAAGGCGGGAATCCAGGCGGCCCCCAGGCCGGCCACAAGCTGACGCGCGGCGCCTGCCGTGCCTTGGGCCTTGATGGGCCGACCGACCAGCTACCGGCGGCTTGGGGGCCGCCTGGATCCCCGCCTGCGCGGGGATGACGAAGTAGCAAGCGTGGCGTGTCAGCTTCCGGCCGACGCCTTTTCAACTGCCCTTCGACGGCAGTGCGGCTTCATGGAATGACGAGTCAGGGTGCGAGTTCGACCAGCTCGCGGCCGCGTGCCGTTACCTGCCTCAATGCGACATCAGCACCGGTACCGTCATCGACTGCAGCAGCGTGCGCGTGACGCCGCCCAGCGCCAGCTCCCAGGCGCGGGTGTGGCCGTAGCCGCCGGTGACGATGAGGTCGGCGTCCACGTCGGCCGCGCGTGACAGCAGTGCCTCGGCCACCGGGGCGTCGGGCGTCCACGGCGACAGCAGCCGCTCGCCCACCGAGGGCTCGCGGCTGCGCTGCAGGCTGCACGTGGCCTGCACGCCGTGCGCGGCCAGGTACTGCGCCAGCGGCTCCAGGGAAGGCACGGGGTCGTCGCCGCGCACGTAGCGCACCAGTTCCACGTGCCGCGCGCGCTGGAGCAGCGGCAGCGCGTCGCGCAACGCGCGGGCGCTCTCGCGCGTGTCGCTCCAGGCCACCAGCACGTTGCGCACGGCGCGCGGCCGCGCGCCGCCATGGCCGTCGGTGTGGGGCACGATCAGCAGCGGGCAGCCCGCGCCCATGAGCACCCGGCCGGCCAGCCCGGCGCCGGTGCCGTCGGGTGTCTCCGGGTCGTGCTGGCCCAGCACCAGCAGGTCGGCGCCGCGCGCGTGGCGCAGCAGCGTGGGCAGTGGATCGCCCAGCACGCTCTCGAAGGGCAGCGGCCGGGCGCGGTACTGGCCCAGCTCGTCGACCAGCACGCGCGCCTGCTCGATGCGGCCGCGGTCGCTGTCGATGCCCAGTTGCGTGGCGATCGTGGTGGCCTCGGGCGTGAGGTAGGCCGCCGTGGGCGTGGCCTCCACGGCATGCACGGCGCTGAGCTCGGCGCCGTGCTCGTCGGCCAGCGACGACGCCCACAGCGCCACCTCGCGCGCGCGCGGACTGTCGCTGACGTGCACCACGATCCTGCGCAGGTCGCTCATGGCAATGGCTCCTTGGGAAGTGAAGGGATTCGATCGGCTCGCGGCAAGCACAAGGCCACGGCCCTACGGCAGCGTCTCGTACAACCCGTCGATGACGGCCTCGCCGCCCAGGTGCCGCACTTCGAGCCGGTAGGCCAGGAAGTCCATGGAGCGGCCGGGCTCGACGGTGCCGGTGAGCGGTGCGCCGACGGCCGGGTTGTTGCTGTAGGACACGCCCAGGGGCAGCTGGCTGCGGTTGAAGACGCGGTACCAGCGCGCGGCGGTGCCGTCGGTGCTGAAGATCAGCTGGCGCTGGCCGGGGGCCAGGCGGATCAGGCCGGGAGTGGGCATGCTTGAGGAGTCCTTCTCGGCGGAACGGGGTTCGCTGGAACGGGCGAGCAGGCGGTCGGCAGACCCGCGGCCCGCCAGTCCTGGAGGATGGTAGCCCGTCGCCCGCGCCGGCCCGGCCCGCCGAGGCCATCCGGGCACTCCGGTTGCTGCGGCGCAGCACCCGCCGGTGTCACGGCCGGTGCTGGAGACCCGCCGATGAGCTCGCCCCGCGTCTTTTTCCTGGTGGTGGCCGTGGCCGTGGCCGCGGCCATCGCCCAGCCCGAAGCGACCGTGCCCGGCGCGCCCAAGACCGCCTCCACGCGGCTGCTGGAAGCCGGCGCCAAGGTGCTGCAGCACAACTCGCCGCTGGCGCCCATGGACATCCACCTCGTGGGCTTCCACCCGCTCAAGGACGACCCGCACCACCAGATGGAAGCGCACCACTTCTGCCGCCAGGTCAACGAGGACTTCGCGCAGTGCGTGCTCTTCGACGGCCACGGCCGCGAGGCGCGGCTCAACGGCATCGAATACATCATCTCGGAGCAGCTCTTCAACGGGCTGCCGGCCGAGGAGAGGCGCTTCTGGCACCCGCACAACGCCGAGATCCTTAGCGGCCAGCTGGTCGGCCCCGGCCTGCCCGACGTGGCCGAGAAAGCGCTGATGCGCAAGAAGATGAACAGCTACGGCAAGACCTGGCACGTCTGGATGGAGCCCGACCAGTTGCCGCTGGGCCCGGCGCAGCTGGCCTGGAGCTTCAACCGCGACGGCGAGCTCAAGCCCGAGCTGCTGGCGCGGCGCGACCGCGCCCTGGACATCGACACCGTGAAGAAGCGCGCCGAGCGCGCCGACCTCGCGCTGCTGGCCCGCCCGCAATCGGGCGTGGACGCGCTGGCGGGGGCGTTCCCGGGGGCCAGGCCGATTCCCGGCGTGGTGGACGCGGCGAGCACGGCGGCGAGCGCGCCGGGGCGCTGAACCCAGCCACCCGCCGCCGGTCGCCCCCTCACCCGGCGGCTATGCTGTACGCATGCACAGCCCGGGTCCGGCGCGCTGGATCGCGCATCTCGACATGGACGCCTTCTACGCGTCCGTGGAGCTGCTGCGCTATCCGGAGCTGCGCGGGCTGCCGGTGGTGATCGGCGGCGGGCGCAACAGCCAGCCCGAAGTGCTCCCCGACGGCACCCGGCGCTGGGCGCGGCTGCGCGGCTACGCCGGGCGCGGCGTCGTCACCACCGCCACCTACCCGGCCCGCGCCTATGGCGTGCACTCGGGCATGGGCCTCATGAAGGCCGCGCAGCTCGCCCCCGACGCCATCCTGCTGCCCACCGACTTCGACGCCTACCGCCGCATGTCGCGCCGCTTCAAGGCGGCGGTGGCCGAGATCGCGCCGGTGATCGAGGACCGCGGCATCGACGAGATCTACATTGACCTCAGCGACCTGCCCGGCGTGCGCGACCCCGTCGGCCACGACCCGCTGGGCGGCGTGCGCGCGCTGGCGCAGGAGATCCGCAACAACGTGCGCGCCGCCACCAGGCTCACCTGTTCCATCGGCGTCACGCCCAACAAGCTGCTGTCCAAGATCGCCTCCGACCTCGACAAGCCCGACGGCCTGACGCTGCTGACGCTGGACGACCTGCCCACGCGCATCTGGCCGCTGCCGGTGCGGCGCATCAACGGCATCGGGCCGAAGGCCGGCGCCAAGCTGGAGGCCCTGGGCATCCGCACCATCGGCGAGCTGGCGCAGCGCGAGGCGCCCTGGCTGGTCGAGCGCTTCGGGCGCAGCTACGGCCAGTGGCTGCACGACGCCTCGCACGGCATCGACGACCGCCCGGTGGTCACGCACAGCGAGCCGGTGTCGCTCAGCCGCGAGACCACCTTCGAGCGCGACCTGCATGCCGTGCGCGACCGTGCGCAGCTCTCGGCCATCTTCACGCGGCTGGCGCAGCAGGTGGCCGACGACCTGGCGCGCAAGGGCTACCGCAGCCGCACCATCGGCATCAAGCTGCGCTTCGAGGATTTCCAGACCGTCACGCGCGACCTGACGCTGCCCTCGCCCACGCAGGACGCCGCCGCCATCCGCCGCGCCGCGGGGCTGTGCCTCAAGCGGGTCGATCTCGCCAGGCGGCTGCGGCTGCTGGGCATCCGCGCCGGCTCGCTCAGCCGCGCCGACGCGCCCGCGCCGAGCGCGCGGCCGGCGCGGGCCAAGGCCGGCAACAGCGCCGCCGCGGCGCCGGCGATCGAATCGCCTTCGCAGCCCGAGTTGCCGCTGTTCGACGCGCCGGCCTGAACCCGCGCCCGCGCCCCGCTGCCACGAAGCGCGGTTGTTGCATGGGCAAAGCCGTGCAAATCCCTGCTGACGTCAGGCCTTGTGACAGGCCGGAGCGCTGCGCGGCGCTGGAGCAAAGGTGGCGTCACGGCGGCGCCCGGGAATGCGGGGCCGGCATCGGGGTTGACCCTTGGTTTGTGTCACCCGGGCGCCCGCAAGGCCCCGTGACACGGCACCTGGCACGGTCCTGGCAATAGGGATCGCGTCGCCTCGCTCCACGGCTCTTCGTTGCGGGCGCATCCCAGTTCCGACTTCCATCCAGAACCGTTTTTTCAGGAGACACGCCATGGACATGCTCGAACCCGGCAAATTTGGTTTCCCGGTCAACTTCAAGAAGCGCTACGGCAACTTCATCGGCGGCCGGTGGGTCGAGCCCACCAAGGGCCAGTACTTCGAGAACATCACCCCGATCACCGGCAAGGTGATCTGCGAGGTGCCCCGCTCCACGGAAGAGGACATCGAGCGTGCCCTGGACGCCGCGCACGCCGCCAAGGCCGCCTGGGGCCGCACCTCGCCGGCCGAGCGCGCGTCCATCCTGCTCAAGATGGCCGACCGCATGGAAGCCAACCTGGAGCTGCTGGCCACGGCCGAAACCTGGGACAACGGCAAGCCCATCCGCGAGACCATGGCCGCCGACCTGCCCCTGGCCATCGACCACTTCCGCTACTTCGCCGGCTGCGTGCGCTCGCAGGAAGGCACGATCTCCGAGATCGACCACACCACCTACGCCTACCACTTCCACGAGCCGCTGGGCGTCGTCGGCCAGATCATCCCGTGGAACTTCCCGCTGCTGATGGCGGTGTGGAAGCTGGCGCCCGCGCTGGCGGCCGGCAACTGCATCGTCTTGAAACCCGCCGAGCAGACGCCGGTGTCGGTGCTGGTGCTGATGGAGGTCATCGGCGACCTGCTGCCCCCGGGCGTGATCAACGTCGTCAACGGCTTCGGCGTGGAGGCCGGCAAGCCGCTGGCCTCCAGCAAGCGCATCTCCAAGATCGCCTTCACGGGCGAGACGGGCACCGGCCGGCTGATCATGCAGTACGCCAGCCAGAACCTGATCCCGGTGACGCTGGAGCTCGGCGGCAAGTCGCCCAACATCTTCTTCGCCGACGTGATGGCCAGGGACGACGCCTTCTTCGACAAGGCGCTCGAAGGCTTCGCCATGTTCGCGCTCAACCAGGGCGAGGTCTGCACCTGCCCGTCGCGCGCGCTGGTGCACGAGTCGATCTATGACGCCTTCATCGAGCGCGCCATCAAGCGCGTGGCCGCCATCAAGGCCGGCAACCCGCTCGACAAGGGCACGATGATCGGCGCGCAGGCCTCGGAGGAGCAGCTCAAGAAGATCCTGTCCTACATGGACATCGGCCGCGGCGAGGGTGCGCAGTGCCTGGTCGGTGGCGAGCGCAACCAGCTGGGCGGCGACCTCGAAGGCGGCTTCTACGTCAAGCCGACCGTCTTCAAGGGCCACAACGGCATGCGCATCTTCCAGGAGGAGATCTTCGGCCCGGTGCTGTCGGTGACGACCTTCAGGGACGAGGAGGAGGCGCTGGCCATTGCCAACGACACCAACTTCGGCCTGGGCGCGGGCGTGTGGAGCCGCGACATGAACACCGCCTTCCGCATGGGCCGCGGCATCCAGGCCGGCCGCGTGTGGACCAACTGCTACCACGCCTACCCGGCGCACGCGGCCTTCGGCGGCTACAAGCAGTCGGGCATCGGCCGCGAGACCCACAAGATGATGCTCGACCACTACCAGCAGACCAAGAACCTGCTGGTCAGCTACAGCGACAACGCGCTGGGCTTCTTCTGATCCTGGCGCGGGGGCCGCAAAGTTCCTTCAAGCGCCCCATCCAGCCCCAGGCAAGGCGGCGGCTCCCGGGCAGCCGCCTTTTTCGTTCCCGGAATTGAAGGCTCGACGCAGGAAGGGCAGCCATCGATGGCCGCATCGCAGGAAATGCAGGACGTGCCGCAGGTCGTGGCCACGCCGGACGCGCTGGCGCTGATCGAACAATTGCGCCAGCGCCACGGGCCGCTGATGTTCTACCAGTCCGGGGGCTGCTGCGACGGCAGCGCGCCGATGTGCCACGCCCGCGGCGAGATGCTCACGGGCGACGGCGACAAGCTCCTCGGCGAGGTCGGCGGCGAGCCGTTCTGGATCAGCCGCGAGCTCTACCCCTACTGGCTGCACACGCAGCTGGTGCTGGACGCCGAAGCCGGCCGCGCCGGCGGCTTCTCGCTCGAAGGCGGCACGGGGCTGCACTTCGTGTCACGCGCGCGCTTCTACGAGGAGGCGGAGTGGGCGTGGCTGGAGGCGAATGGGAGGGTGTGAGGCAGCTCTTGCGCAGAGCTGTGAACAGATGTTCGTCATCCCCGCGCAGGCGGGGATCCAGGCGGTCCTCAAGCAGCCGGTAGCCGGTCGGTCGGCTCACCAAGGCCCATGACACGGCCGGCGCAGCGCCTCAGCTTGCGGCTGGCATCGGGGCCGCCTGGATTCCCGCCTTTGCGGGAATGACGAAACTTGTTCACCCCTGCCCCGCCCCCGGCTCCTCCAGCCGCCGCATGAGCTCGTACTCCAGCAGCGCCAGCGACGCGGCCTCGTCGAGCAGGCCGTTGACGCGCAGACCCCGCTGGCGCGCCACCTCGCGCAGCCTTTGAACCGTGTCGGCGGGCAGCCGCAGCGTCAGCCGCACCGGCTCGGCCGCGCCGCTGCCGTGGCGTCGGGAGCGGCACTTCATGGCGCGCGGAAGCCGTGGCCGCGCAGCACCGCCTGCCCCTCGGGCCCGCGCAGGAAGGCGGCGAAGCGTTCCGCCGCCGGCGTGGTGGGCTGCAGCAGCACCAGGCCGTACACCGCCGACACCTCCAGCCGCTGCGGCAGCGGGTAGGTCTGCAGCGCCGGGTTCTCGCGCACGGCCAGCGTGGCGTTGGAGCAGTAGGTGATGAACACGTCGGCGCGCCCCTCGGCCAGCAGCATCGCGTACGGGCTGCGCCCGGGCGGGGCCTCGGGCGAGTCCGGCCCGCCGGCGAGCTGCAGCGCGCGCGCCTTGAGTTGCGCCGCCGAGCCCGGGCCGGCCGCGCCGCTGGACTCGATGCGGTCGAAGAACCGCACCGCGTAGTCGCCGGCCGGGTCCGCCCCCGGCGTGGGCACGCCGATGCGCAGCGCCGGATCGAGCAGCCGCTGCGCCACGTCCTGCCCCTGCAGCGCGAACCCCGGGCCGCCGAGCAGGCACAGGGCGTTGCGTGCGAAGGCGGCGACCGATCCGGCCTTGCCCGCGGCCACCAGCGCCTGCGGATGCTCCAGGTTGGCCGAGGCGAACACGTCGGCATGCTCGCCGGCGACGAGGCGGTCCTTGAGCAGCCCGGAAGCGCCGAAGGTCAGCGCCACCTTCGTGCCGGACTGGCGTTCGAAGGCCTGCGCCGCATCGGTCAGCGCCGCGCGCAGGCTGCCGGCGGCATGGACGCTCAGCGCGGCCGGTGCCGCACCGGCCGCCGGCGCGGACGCCTGGGCCCAGGCACCGGCGGCCGCCGCGCCGAAAGCGGCGCACAGCAGCCTGGAACAGATGAACGGCAGGCAGGCGTGCCGGGATGGAGCAGGGGCTGGAGTCGGCATGAACAGGCCTGGAGCAACTTTGACGCCATCGTTCTAATGCTCCGCCGTCGCGCGACATGTGCCCGCGAGCATGGGAGCGCGGCCTGCGCCCTACCCCAAGCCAGCGGTGGATGCGCTTTCAACGGCTCGCGTGCCGCAGGCACCCGGCGGGCCGGCATGCCGGATGCCGCATTCCCGGCATCGCGGCGCGCCGTCCATGGGGGCGGCACCGCCGGGCAGTCAACCAGCAAGAACAGGAACCCACCATGACCCAGGTAGCCCAAGTCATGACGCGCGGCGTGCGCGCCATGGCCCCGAACGACAGCGTGCAGCTGGCCGCGCGCGCGATGGACGAACTCAACGTCGGCGTCATCCCCGTGTGCGACGACGGCCACGTGGTGGGCATGCTCACCGACCGCGACATCGTGCTGCGCGCCGTGGCGCTGGACATGCCGGCCAGCGCCACGCCGCTGTCGGAAGTGATGACCGGCCTGGTGCAGTTCTGCTATGAGGACCAGCCGCTGGAGGAAGTGGTGGAGCGCATGGAGCACGCCCAGATCCGCCGCCTGCCGGTGCTCGACCACCAGGAGCGGCTGGTGGGCATGCTCTCCCTGGGCGACGCCGCCACGCGCGGCGACGCGGCTGCGGCCGAGCGGGCGCTCAGCGGCATCTCGACGCCCTCGGAGCCGGACCGCTCACATGCGCTGGACGCGGGGCGGATTCCGGGCGACGAGAAGAACTCGCCGGGGACGGTGAGTGCGATGCCGGAGTGAACAAGTACATGCCGGCCCACCTTGCACAATTTCATGTACGAGCAAGGAGCCTGGCATGGATGCAATTTCCTACTGTGATGCTGTCGCTGGAGGATTTCAGGGCGCTGGAAGAAACCGCCTACCTGCTGCGCAGCCCGGCCAACGCCCGGCGCCTGATGAAATCCATCGGTCAATTGAATGAAGGACAAGGCCAGGAACGGAAACTGGCCGAACGAAGCTGATATTTTCGGAAGCAGCCTGGGACGATCATCTGTACTGGCAGCAGCAGGACCGGCGCATGCTGGAGCGCATCGACAGGCTGATCAAGGAAGTGCAGCGCGACCCTTATTCAGGCATCGGCAAGCCCGAGGCGCTCAGGCATGCCTTGGCTGGATACTGGTCACGGCGCATCACCGATGAGCACCGCTTCGTTTACAAGGTGGAAGCGGATGCATTGCTGAACGCGCAACTGCGGTATTACTACTGATTCCGCTCACACCGCCGGCCCGGCCTCATCGCTGTCCATGGCTTTGCGAGGACACTGCACGGCTTTGAAACCAATCAGGGCCGCACAAATTCCGCGGGGTCAGATTCTGCTTTTTCCCTTTTGCAAACAAATGGGAATTTCGGAGTCAGGCTTTGCCTTTTGCTCCCTGGCAAACGAACACGACCAGAGCTTTCGATTCAGGAGGCAAAAGGCGAGAGCTGACCTTTACCACCCTGAATGAACCGGAATTTGATGCGGCCTCGGCTCAATCGCGGCTGAACCTTTTGCAAGCCCAGGCCGTGGCCGCCATTTGGAGCACGGTGGCCGGTACCCAGAAGCTCCAGACCCAGGGCCAGACACTGATGGTCGCACCCCCGCCAGCATCCTTCGGCACATGGCCCAGGGTCAGGACGGAAGTCACCGTCCAGACCAGGCCCAGCACGGCGTTGTCGAGCAGGTGCCGGCAGTCCCTGCAATTCACTGCGCCGGCCAGGAACGAGCCCAGGAGAAACGAGGTGATGAAGACAATCACCGCGACCTGGATGGAAAACAGGAGAAGGCCGAGGAGGTCGGCGCGGGTCAGGCGGGGCATGAAGAATCGAGACATGGCAGCGATTGCCGGGATTTTATTGAGATAATGCGGCAAGTCATGAAATGTGGCGAGCCAGGTCTTGCCTTTGGCTCCCTTGAAACCGAAGCCGGCCGCCCCACCGATCCATGAGGCAAAAGGCAAGACCTCGCCCCGTGCGGTGATCCCGTGAAAAAGCCGGGGCCTTGTCGCTCCCCGGCTGTCTGCATTCTGAAAACCTCAGCCGGTTTTGAGGGGAAATTTTCGCTGCGCTGCCTGAAACCAGCGTGGCTTACTTACTGCAGGTTCCCTTCTTCGCCATCTTCAGCTTGGACACGGCTTTCTTGCCCTCTTCCTCGGGAATTGCTTCAAGGCCGGCACCGCCGACGATCACGCCAAGTTTGATGTACTGCCTGATGAAGTAATTCTTGCCGCCATCAGTCTTGAGCACCAGGTCATTGGGCGAGAATTCCGATTCCGTCGAGATCTTGTGCTCCTGGTTGCCCTTCACCGTATGGTAGAAAAACACGTTGGGCGCCGTCTCGCCGATGCACTCGCCATCGACCCAGACATCTTTTTTCAGGGCCGCGCCCAGGATGGAATCACGATAGATGTACAACCCTGCGTCGCCTTGAGCCGGCGCTTCGAAAGCCATGGCTTTCGACACCGCGGCTTCCGGCTCCATCGGCACCGAAGCACAACCCGCCACCAAAGCCGTCACCGCGGCAACAACGATCAGTTTTCCTAGCATTGTTTTCTCCCTGTTTTGCTGACAAACGTCAAACACCATGAAAGATATCAACTCGTGCAGTCGATGGAATGCACGGGTGCTTGACGCCTCCATCATCACTGCAAATGCTGACAGCAGCCTTGACGGGATTATTTCCCTTGCGCCAGGTCATGCAGGTCTTGTCAGAAAAATTGGCCCCGCGGGAACCGCCCGGATTCCCGCCTTCGCGCATTGCTGTCCGGGGAAATTGAAAAGCGAACGGCATCCCGTCAGCACGGGCATTTCGCCTGCTGCGTCGTCATTCCGGCAAAAGCCGCAATCCATGAATGCCGGGGTGCATCGCTGGCTGGCGCCAGCACTTGCCGACGTCATCCGTTCCACCGCTACGGCGCGCGTGGATTCCGGCTTCCGCCGGAATGACGGACCGGGGTGCGAGGCGTGGTGGCTGACGGGATGCCGATTGAAATTTCCCCGAACAGCAGTGCGCCGTCGCGGGGACGAAGCATGAAGCGCCGCTGGTCGACTTTCGGCGACGCCGTTTGACCTTGAATGAGGAGCTGATCGAATCAGCTCCTCACCTCCCCCTCAATACCCCACCTCAAACCGCGTCCCCCGAAACCGGAACACCGCGCTTTTCAACCCGATCGATTCCAGCACCAATTCCGGCCCGAGTTGTGCCTTCTCGCGCAGCACCTGTCCGTTGACGATCAGCATGCGGTTGGCCGGCTCGTGGGAATGGACGCCGCCGGTGACGTTGAGGATCGGCATGGCCTGGCGGATTGACGGCGGCAGTTCCTGCAGCGTGGGCAGGCGCTCGGCGCCGGGAGCCGGCTGGGGCTGCGGTTGCGGCTGGGTTTGGGGAACCGCGGGTGCGGGCGTCGCTGGCTGTGCCTGCGCCACGGCGGCGGGCGCCGATGCGGCACGGCGCGGCGCCGCCGGCTCGGGCTTCGCAGCCGGCTCCGGCGGCGCGGCCACGATCGGCGTCTCGGGCAGCGCCTGGGCCGGTGCCCTGTCCGGCACGGCCGCTGGGGCGGGTGCCGGTGCCGGCGCCACCACCGGGGGCTGCGCCGCTGGCGCCTGCGCCACCGGCACGGGCGCCAGTGCTGGCGCCGCCGCCGGCCACAGCCACCACGCCACCACCGCCCCGCCGAGCGCCGCGGCCGCGCCCGCCGCGATCCACGGCGCCCAGCGCCGCGACGCCGGCACCTCGCCCACGCCGGTCGGCAGCACCGGCGTGTCCAGCCCCGGCGTGGTGCCGCGCTTGCGTTCGGCTTCGGCGCGCTGCAGCGCCTGCAGGATGTACGACATCAGGGAGCCTTGAGCAGCCGGGGCTCGTCCAGGCCCCCGGCGCGGTTGAGCAGCATGAAGGTGCCCGGACCGGCCACGCCGTCGGGCTTGAGGCCGGCGGACAGCTGGAAGGCGCGCAGCTGCGCCAGCAGCGCGCCGTCCAGGCGCTTCGGCGGGCTCGCGGGCTCGGGACGGCCCTGCGCCCTGGCCAGCAGCGCCGCCAGCGCCGGCACGGCCGGCGAGGCGTCGCCCTCGGTCAGCGGCCGCGCGTAGCCCGCGGGCGCCTGCCAGAAGCTGGCCCAGTCGCCCCGCCACAGCGGCGCCAGCGCGGCCAGCGGCAGCCGCATCTCGCGCCCATGCGCGCGCAGCGTGGCGTGTCGCTCGTCCAGCGCCACCAGCAGCGCCCAGGTGGGTCGGCCCCGGCCGTCGCGCAGCGCCAGCAGCCCCGGCCGGTCGAACTGGCGCAGCTGCGTCAGCCCCAGCCCGCTGCCGCGGAAGCACCCGCGCGGGCTGCCGGCGCTGGCGGCGCAGGCGTCGGCCTGCTCCACCGGCAGCGCCCACACCGCCGCCAGCTCGCGCCACGCGGCGTTCTCGCTGGGCAGGCCGGCCAGCGGCAGCGGCGCGTCCGCGTCGGTGGCGACGGCGGACGCTTCCGACGCCG
>NZ_VIDQ01000032.1 GCF_009760915.1 Azohydromonas aeria | reverse complement strand
GGGCTGGCCCGCATCTTGTTAAGTCGGGGACATGACCGGTTGCGCGGGAGACGGCTCATGCCAAGGGCCTTATCGCCTGCCGCGCAGCTGCCCGCATCCCGCACCGTGCCGCGCCTGCCCCCGAGGAATCGACCATGACCGAGCTGAGCCTGAAACCCGCCGCCGTCCCTGACCCCGAGCGCCGTACCTGGCTGCTGGCCACCGCTGGCGCCGGCGGCGTGGCGGCCGTCGCCGCGGCAGTCCCCTTCGCCTCGACCTTCGCCCCCAGCGAGCGCGCCAAGGCCATGGGCGCCGCGGTCGAGGTGGACATCGCCGACATCCCGCCCGGCGGCATGAAGACCGTGGAGTGGCGCGGCAAGCCGGTGTGGATCGTGCGCCGCACGCCGGAGATGACCGCCGCGCTCAGGAAGAACCCCGACGCGCTGGCCGACCCCGCCTCGGCCAAGGACCAGCAGCCCGAGTACGCCAGGAACGAGGCGCGCTCCATCCGGCCGGAAGTCTTCGTGGCCGTGGGCATCTGCACGCACCTGGGCTGCTCGCCCACGGCGGTGGCCGCCGGCAGCGCGAATCCGAGCCTGCCCGCGGACTGGCCCGGCGGCTTCTTCTGCCCCTGCCATGGCTCGACTTTCGACGGCGCCGGGCGCGTGTTCAGGAACAAGCCCGCGCCGACCAACCTGGAAATCCCGCCGCACCGCTACCTCGCCGACACGCGGCTGCTCATCGGCGAGGACCAGGCCTGACCGCGGCGTTGCCTTCCACGGCCGCCCCACCGTCCGCATCCAGTCATCCCTCTTTCGCCAAAAGAGCCATCCATGAGCAAGAGCATTGCCATCGGCCTGGCCGTCCTGTGCGCCGCCACGGCCGCGCGCGCCGAGGACCTGTTCGTCTCCATCCACTCGGGCAGCGCCATGGCGCTGGGTGCGGCCTCGTGCTCGCCGGCCAGGCCACGGACCTGATAACCGGCGTGACGCCGGCCAAGCCGGCCGACGTGGCCGCCCACCTGCTCAAGCCGGGCGTGAAGACGCTGGCCTTCTGACGGCGCGCGGCGTGACGTTTGAGGGCGGCAGTCCGCTGCCGGGTGCCGCCACGCATGCGCTCTGGGCCGCCGGCGCAGTGGCGGCCTGGACCGCCGGGCGGACCTTGTTCCACCAGGCCATCGTGCGGGCACTGCACGCACCGCGCCTGCGCCACGACCCGCCGCTGCCGCAGCGGCCCCTGGCCGTGGACGGCGGGCACGACCTGCGCGAGGCGCTCGCGCCGCAGGCGCAGGCCCTCGTCGATTTCCTGGATCGGGCCCTGGCCACGGGCCCGTCCGCGGCTGCGCCTGCGCCTGCGCCGCCGCCCGCCCATGGCGAGCCCGCCGCCGTGGGGCAAGCCTTCCCGCGGCGCTGGCGCCAGCGGTGACGGCGCTTGCGGGCGTCTTCGCTTCCGAACCTTCTCCTCCCGCGCACGACGACCTGCCCGTCGCCGATGACGAATTCGGACTGATCGCGGCTTTAGTGCCGCCTTGGCGCCTGCACGCCCCGGGAAAACACCCATCCGAAAACCGCATCGGCCTCTTTTCGCACCCATAGTTTGTATACAAAATATGGGCACACAGCAGCTCACCGACGGAGGCCACGTGCTGATCAGAGTCATCAATCCCAACACCACGGCGGCCATGACCGAGAAGATCGGCGTCGCGGCCCGGGAAGTCGCATTGCCGCAAACGCGCATCGTGGCCACCCATCCGCGCAGCGGGCCGGTGTCCATCGAGAGCCACTTCGACGAGGCCGTGGCGGCGGTCGGCGTGATCGAGGAGGTGCGCGACGGCGAGCGCGCCGGCACCGACGCCTACGTGCTGGCCTGCTTCGGCGACCCCGGGCTGCTGGCCGCGCGCGAGATCACCCGGGCGCCGGTGATCGGCATCGCCGAGGCGGCCTTCCACATGGCCACGCTGGTGGCCACGCGCTTCTCGGTCGTCACGACCCTGGGGCGCACCGCGATCATTGCGGAGCATCTGCTCCAGAGCTACGGTTTCTCGGGGCACTGCCGTCGGGTGCGGGCGGCGGAGATCCCGGTGCTGGAGCTCGAGAGCGATCCCGATGCGGCCTACCACCGCATCGTCGAGGAGGGGCGCCGTGCCAAGGCCGAGGACGGCATCGGCGCCATCGTGCTGGGCTGCGGCGGCATGGCCGACCTGCGCCACCGCATCGCCGAGGCCGTGGGCCTGCCGGTGGTCGAGGGCGTCACCGCGGCCGTCAAGCTCGCCGAGGGCCTGGTGCAGCTCGGCCTGGCCACGAGCAAGCACGGCGACCTCGCCCACCCGCGCCCCAAGGCCTTCACGGGCATGTTCCAGCATCTCGGCGCCTGAGCGGCCCGGGACCAACCGTTGAGGAGACAGCTATGAGCAATGGCGACGTCAAGGCTGCCGGCGAGGAATCGCTGGCGCCGCAGCAGACGCGGATCATGGACAAGTGGTCGTACCTGCTGGCCTGGCTGGGCGGCTGCGTGTCGATCGGCACCTTCGCGATGGGCTCCAGCCTGGTGGGCACGCTCAACCTGCTGCAGACCGCGGTGGCGATCGCCATCGGCTGCTTCGTGATCGGCGTGGCCCTGGCGCTCAACGGCGCGGCGGGCCACAAGTACGGCATCCCCTTCATGGTGCAGGCGCGCGGTGCCTTCGGCTTCGCGGGCACGCGGTTTCCCGGCCTGGTGCGGGCCGTGCCGGCGGTGGTCTGGTACGGGTTCCAGAGCTGGATCGGCGCGGGCGCGCTCAACGCGGTGTCGGCCACGCTCTTCGGCTTCGACAACCTGGTCTTCCACTTCATCGTGTTCCAGCTGCTGCAGATCGGGCTGTCGGTCTACGGCTTCCAGGGCATCAAGTGGCTGGAGAACATCGGCAGCGTGTTCATCCTGGGCGCGCTGGTCTACATGTTCTACTCGGTGATCACGAAGTTTGGTGGCGCGATCAACGAGCGGATCACGAGCATCGACGGCACCTGGGGGCTCCCGTTCTGGGGCGCGACGATGCTGTTCCTGGGCATCTACAGCACGATGATGCTCAACGTCAGCGACTACTCGCGCGAGCTGCACCGCAACGTCCGGCCCGGCCTGCTGACCACGATCTACTCGATGTCGATCCTGCCCGCGACGCTGTTCATGGGCCTGATCGGGCTGATGGTCTCGGGCGCCACCGGCGTGGCCGACCCGATCAAGGTGTTCTCCAGCGCGGTGGACAACACCCCGCTGCTCGTGATCACGCTGCTGTTCATCGCCTTCGCGCAGGTCACGACCAACGTGCTCAACAACGTGGTGCCGCCGGCCTACGTGCTGATGGACGTGTTCAAGCTGTCCTTCCGCAAGTCCGCCATCCTGGTCGGGCTGCTGGCCTTCGCCACCTTCCCCTGGGTGCTGGTCAAGGACGAGTCGGCCGCCGGGCTGCAGTTCTTCGTGCAGACCTACTCCGCCTTCCTCGGCCCGATCTTCGCGGTGCTGGTGGTGGACTACTACGTCCTGCGCCGCCGCACGCTCAACCTGGATCACTTCTACGATGCCAACGGCCCGTTCCGCGGCGTGAACTGGGCGGGCATCGTGGCCACGGGCGTGGGCGCGGCGGTGGCGCTGAGCTTCTCCTCGATCAGCTGGTACGCCAGCCTGCTGCCCGCGGGCCTGACCTACCTCGTGCTGATGCGGTACTGGGCGCCCTGCCGCCGCTTCTTCGACGGCCGCGAAGGCGCTGCCGCGGCGACCGCCCCGGACATGACCGGCGTGGCCCGTCCGTAAGAAGCAGGGCTGGCATCAACCCTGGTCGCGGGCCTGCTCGACGGCCAGGTGATCCAGCCCGTAGCGGTCCAGGCTCAGCAGGATCGCCACCAGCACCACCGCGGCGACGGGGCCCGCGCCGGGGTGGAGCACGGCGCCCACCAGCGGTGCCACCAGCACCAGTTGCCGCAAGGCGCCGCTGTAGAGCAGCCCGGCCTTGCGCACGTAGGCGCGGCCCGCCCACTGCCAGCGCTCCCGGTCCGGCGAGCCCACCGGCATGCCGACGATGAAGCTCACGTGGTTGTAGTAGCGCACGGCCATCACCGATGACACCAGTGAGGCCAGCAGCAGCGTCAGCATCATCAGCTCCAGCACCAGCCGCGGCGTGAGCACCGCCACCCGCATGCTGCCGCCGTTGAAGGCGGCATGCAGGGAGGGCGCCGCCAGCGTCACGGTGCCCATGAGCGCCAGCGCCGCCGTCGAGGCGATCATGGTGGCGGACATGAGCGAGTTGCGCAGCGTCTGCACCGCCAGGATTTCGCTGCCTGGGCTCCTCGACACGGCGCCGAACCATTCCTCGCGCAGCACGGCATGCGCGCTGCGCGCCCAGCGCTGCGGCCGCGTCCGCTCGACAGCGAAGAGCGCGACCTCGTACCCCAGCAGCACCGCCGCGGTGGCGAGGACGAAGAACCAGTCCCAGGCGCCGGACGTCAGGCCCTGCGTCATGCCGCCTGCAGCCGGCGCGCCGCGCGCCAGCGCTCGACCAGCTCGAAGGCTCCCATGCCCACCAGCATGGCGGCGACGAACAGCACCGCCTTGGCCTCGCCCATGCCCAGTGCCACCAGCGCCGGCCCGGGGCAGAAGCCCGCCACGCCCCAGCCCACGCCGAACAGCAGGCTGCCGCCCACCAGCCGCGCGTCGATGCGCCGGGCCGTGGGCAGCCGCACGGGCTCGCCCAGCAGCGACGCCGTGCGTCGCCTGGCTACCGCGAAGGCCACCAGCCCCACGGCCAGCGCGCCGCCCATGACCAGTGCCAGCGACGGGTCCCAGGCGCCGGCCAGGTCCAGGAAGCCCAGCACCTTGGCCGGGTCGGCCATGCCCGACAGGATCAGGCCCAGCCCGAACACCAGGCCGCTGAGGAAGGAAGTCAGCACGACCATGCGTTGCTCCTTCAGGCGCCCACGACGTGGCGCAGCACGTACACGGTGGCGAAGCCCGCGCCCATGAAGGCGAGCGTGGCCACCAGCGAGCGCGGCGACAGCCGCGACAGCCCGCACACGCCGTGGCCGCTGGTGCAGCCGGCGCCGTAGCGCGTGCCCAGCCCGACCAGGAGCCCGGCCAGCACCAGCGTGCCGGGACCGGCGTCGATGCGCGGCATGGGCAGCGCGGCGAACAGTGCCCAGGCCAGCGGGGAGACGACCAGCCCGAGCACGAAGGCCGCGCGCCAGGCCACGTCGCCACGCGCGGGTGCCAGCAATCCGGCCAGCACCCCGCTGATGCCGGCAATGCGCCCCGGCAGCAGCACGAACATCGCCGCCGCTAGGCCTATCAGCAGCCCGCCACCCAGTGCCGCGGCGGGCGTGAACGCGTTCCAGTCGATGCTCATGAGTCACTCCTCCCTGGGGCAGTACAGCCGGTAGAGCACGGCCAGGATTTCCAGCAGCGCCGGGTCGGCCACGCTGTAGAAGACGTTCTTGCCCTGGCGCCGGGTAGCCACCACGCCCTCGTTGCGCAGCACGCCCAGCTGCTGCGACAGCGTGGGCTGGCGGATGCCCAGCCGCTCTTCGAGCTCGCCCACCGACAGCTCGGCCTGCGACAGCTGGCACAGCAGCAGCAGCCGGTCCTCGTTGGCCAGCACCTTCAGCGCGCCCACGGCGCGGGCCGCGGCGCCGCGCAGCAGCTCCGGGTCGATGGCAACGGGCGATTCAGGCATGGGGTGGGTCCTCGGCAATCGTCTTGACAACAATATATCAACAAATATATTGTTCTTCAATAGATTGAAGAAGGAGCTTCCTCATGGAGACCCGCGCCGCCATCCAGCCGTTCTTCGACCCGGCGACCTGGACCGTGAGCTACGTCGTGGCCGATCCGGCCACGCGCCGTGCCGCCGTGATCGACCCGGTGCTGGACTTCGACTTCAAGTCCGGCCGCACCGGCACGCGCTCGGCCGACGCGATCGCCGAGCACGTGAAGGCGCAGGGCCTGACGGTCGAATGGATCCTGGAAACGCACGCCCACGCCGACCATCTCTCGGGCGCGCGCCACCTGCAGCAGCGCCTGGGCGGGCGCATCGCCATCGGCGAGCACATCCGCGAGGTGCAGGCCACCTTCAAGAAGCTCTACAACCTGGAGCGCGGCTTCCTGCCCGATGGCCGCCAGTTCGACCACCTGTTCAAGGACGGCGAGACCTTCGGCATCGGCGGCCTGCAGGCCACGGCGCTGCACGTGCCCGGCCACACGCCGGCGGACATGGCCTACCGGGTGGACGACGCGGTGTTCGTGGGCGACACGCTGTTCATGCCCGACGTGGGCACGGCGCGCGCGGACTTCCCCGGCGGCGACGCACGGGTGCTGTACCGCTCCATCCGGCGCCTGCTGGCGCTGCCACCCGCGACAAGGCTGTTCGTATGCCACGACTACCCGCCCGAGGGCCGCGCGCCGGCCTGGGAGACGACGGTGGCCGAGCAGTGCCGGCGCAACGTCCACGTGCGCGACGGCATCGGCGAGGACGAGTTCGTGGCCATGCGCCAGGCGCGCGACGCCACGCTGGAGGTGCCCACGCTGATCCTGCCGTCCATCCAGGTCAACGTGCGCGCCGGCCAGCTGCCGCCGCCCGACGACAACGGCGTGTCCTACCTGCGCATCCCGCTCAATGCGCTGTGAGGCCGTGATGCCATCGTTGGCCTGGTAACTGCTGTGCTGACTGACCGGCCCGGCTCAAGCGGCCGCCGCCGCGGTCCTGGCGGGCTGCGGCTTCGCCGGCGCGTGGTGCCTCAAACCCTTGGCGCGCTCATAGGGCGGAGGGTAATGCGTGCTGGCGCCCAGTTCCTCCGCGGCACGCCACACCCAGCGCGGATCGGCCAGGAACGCGCGCGCCAGCGCCACCAGGTCCGCATGCCCGTCGGCGACGATCTCGTGCGCCTGCCGCGGCTCGGAGATGGCGCCGACCGCACGCGTCGTGATGCCGGTGCGGCGCCGGATGGCGGAAGCAAAGGGCACCTGGAATCCCGGGGCGAACGGGATGCGCGTGCCGGCGTCCACGCTGCCGCTGCTGACGCACACGTAATTCGCGCCCAGCGCCTTGAGCTTGCGCGTGAAGTCCACCGCGTGCTCCAGGTCCAGCCCCCCCGGGGTCCATTCGCTGGCCGTGATGCGGGCGCCGAAGGCCACGTGATCCGGCAGCGCGGCCTTGACGCTGGCGGCCACCTGCAGCGGCCAGTGCTGGCGGGCCTCGACGCTGCCGCCGAACTCGTCCTCGCGCCGGTTGGACAGCGGCGAGAGGAACTGGTGCAGCAGGTAGCCATGGGCGCAGTGCAGCTCGACCACGTCGAAGCCCAGGCGCACCGCCGCGCGGGCCGCGGCCACGTAGGCCGCCTCGATCACGTCGAGCTGCGCGTGCGTCAGCGCCGACGGCGCGGCGCAATGGCCGAAGGGCAGGGATGAGGGCGCAACCGTTGGCCAGGGCAGGCCCTCGGCGTCGGGGTCGGCTTCGGACAGGTGGGCGCCGCCCCGCCAGGGCACCCGCGTCGAGGCCTTGCGCCCGGCATGGCCGAGCTGGATGCCGTACCTGGTGCCCGGTGCCTCGAAGCTGCGTGCGAACTCCATGGCCCGACCAAGCGCCGCCTCCGTTTCGGGCGAGTACAGCCCCAGGCAGCCGTGGGTGATCCGGCCGCGCGGCTCCACGGCGGTGGATTCGAGCATCACCAGCCCGGCGCCGGACATGGCGAGCTGCGACAGGTGCTGCAGATGCCAGTTGCCGGCCATGCCGTGCTGCGCGATGTACTGGCACATGGGCGAGACCACGATCCGGTTGGGAAGCTCGACGGGGCCAAGGGCGTGGGGCGAAAAGAGAGCGCTCATGGTCGGTTCCAGTCAGGTGAAGGGGAAGATCAGTTCAGGGTGCGGGCGAGGTCGGGCAGGCCGAACAGCCGGGCCGCGTTGCCGCCCAGGATGAGCTGCCGCTGCGCGGCCGGCAGGCCGGCGACGGCGGCCACGAGCCCCGCGGGATCGTCGTCGCCCATGTCGTAGGGATAGTCGGAGCCGAGCAGCACGTGGTCGGCGCCGTACTGCTCCACCAGCCGGCCGAGCAGCGTGGGGTCGAACACCACGGTGTCGAAGTACATCCGGCGCAGGAAGGTGCTCGGCGCCTCGTCGATCGCGGCGCGGCAGTCGGGCCGCGCGCGCCAGGCATGGTCCATGCGGGCCCAGTAGTGCGCGAGGTAGCCGCCGCCGTGCGCGAGCAGGAACTTCACGCGCGGGAAGCGCGCGACGAACCCGTCGAAGATCAGGTGGCTGGCCGCCACGGTCGTGTCCAGCGGATTGCCGATGACGTTGTTGAAGTAGTGCTCCGTCAGCCGCTGCGCGTGCGTGAAGCCCACGGGGTGCAGAAACACCACCGCCTCCAGCTCGTCGGCCAGCGCGAAGAAGCGCTCCAGCCCCAGGCGCGGGTCCGTCAGGTTCAGCCCGTTGACGTTGGTGCCGATCTCCACGCCGCGCAGGCCCAGCCGGGTCACGGCGTATTCGAGCTCGCGCATCGCGAGCTTGCAGTCCTGCAGCGGCACCGTGCCCAGCGCCGCGAAGCGCGCGGGCGTCGCGCCCACCAGCGCCTGCAGGCCCTCGTTCACTTCCCGCGCCAGGGCGCTGCCCTTGGCCGGGTCGGCGAAGTAGTAGTACTGGAACGGGGCCGGGCTGACGACCTGCACGTCGATGCCCATGCGGTCCATGTCCGCGAGGCGGCGCGGAATGTCGCTGAGCTGCGCGGCCCGCTCCGCCATCTGCCGGGTGTTGGTGGCGCGGGTGAGCTCGCTGGCGAAGATGGTGCTCGGGTCGTGGCGCGCCGGCTCCAGCGCCGCCGCCTTGGCCGCGACGGCGGTATTGAGGTAGTGGCAATGCACGTCGATGGTCGGGCCGCCCGCCGGCGCCGCGGCCTCGTCCCCGCCGCGCGGCCCCGGCGCCGAAGAGGCGTTCCGTGCCGCGGTCCGGCCGGTGGCGGACGCCGCCGTCACGGGCAGCACGCCATGGTGGCGGTGGCGAGGATCGCGGCAGTTCGGAGAGCAGGTGAAGAGCATGGCCGTGGCCTTTCCTCGGTTCGAAAGTGGGTGTCCACGCAACGCACGGGCGCGGCGGCGTGCAGCCGGCGGCCCGGCCTACTGGAGCTTGAGCGAGGCGTCCTGGATCACCTTGCCCCAGGTGCGGTAGTCGGTGGCGATCAGGTCCTGCAGCTCCCTGGGCGAGCCGGGCTTGGCGAGGAAGCCGTTGGTGTTGAGCCGCTCCTGGAACGCCGGCGTCTGCACGACGCGGGCCAGGGCCTCGGCCATGCGCTGCACCGAGGCCTGCGGGGCCTTGGCGGACGCGAACAGCCCGACCCAGCTCGTGCACTCGTAGCCGGGAACGGCCTCGGGCAACAGGGGCACGCTGGGCGGAAAGATGGCCGGGCGGTACTTCGTGCTCGCGCCCAGGGCGTGGAGCTTGCCGCTCTTGAGGAACGGCGCGGCCGTCGCATAGGGCTCCCAGGAAGAATCGACCTGGCTGCCGACCACGTTGGTGATACTGCCGGTGGTGTAGGGCACGTGCACCAGCTTGACCTTGGCATGGGCCACCAGCATCTCGCCGCACAGGTGCGGTCCGCTGCCGGTGCCCAGCGAGGCAAAGGAGATCGTGCCCGGCTGGGCCCGGGCGGCGGCCAGGTACTGGTCCAGGTTCTTGAACGGCGACGTCGGCGGCGCCACCAGCACGTAGCCGCCGATGCCCACCAGCCCCACCGGCGCGAAGTCCTTCAGCGGGTCGTAGCTGATGTTGCGGTACAGGTGCGGGTTGATGACCACGGTGTTGTGCGTGGTCAGCATGAACGTCGTTGCGGGCGCCGTCGTGCGGGCCAGCTCGGCGCCGCCGATCATGCCCGCGGCACCGGGCCTGTTCTCGACGATGAGCTGCTGGTTGAGCACGCCGCGCAGCTCCTGCGCGATGTCGCGCGCAATCACGTCCAGCGGCGTCCCGGGGCCGAAGGGCACCAGGATGCGCAGGCCGTTGCGGCCGTCCTGGTCGGTTTGCGCGGCGGCACCGGCTGCCAGCGATGCGCCGAGCACGCACAGCGTCAGCAGGCGGACGGCAGGTCGAGCGGACAACGTGAACATGGCTCTGTCTCCATCAGGCGTCGTTGTGGGAATGAACGCTTCGGGGCGCGTGCGGGGGCGCTAGTTCAGGCGGGCGTCGGACTGGGCGGCATCGAACCAGTCGAAGGCGGCATTGCCCATGTTGACCATGACGGCCTTGGTGTCGAAGTAGCCGTCGAAGGCCTCCTGGCCGAACTCGCGGCCGATGCCCGAGAGCTTCACGCCGCCCCAGGGCGACGCCGCGTCCACGCGGTGGTGGTCGTTGACCCAGACGATGCCGGCCTGCAGGTCCCGCGCGACACGGTGCGCGCGGGCGACGTCGCGGGTGCGCACGGCCGCGGCCAGCCCGTACTCGGAGCCGTTGGCGATGGCCAGCGCTTCCTCCTCGGTGTCGAACGGGATGACGACGGTGAAGGGGCCGAACACCTCCTCCCGCGCCACGCGCATGTCGGGCCGCACGTCGGCGAACACCGTGGGGCGCACGTAGAAGCCGCCGGAGCTGCGCAGCTCCTCGGGCACGAGGCCGCCGGCCACGAGGCTGGCCCCTTCGGACACGCCGATGCGCACGTAGTCGAGCACGCGCTGGCGCTGGCGCTGCGAGATGACGGGGCCCATCTGCGTGCGCGGGTCGAAGGGATCGCCGACCACCAGCGAGTCGGCCTTGCGCGCCAGCTTGGAGACGAACTCGTCGTAGACGCGCCGGTGCACGATGTGCCGTGCCGCGCAGACGCAGGTCTGCCCGGCGCCGACGAAGGCGCCGAAGGCGGCGTAGTTCACGGCCTGGTCCACGTCGTAGTCGTCGAAGACGATGACCGGCGTCTTGCCGCCGAGCTCCAGCGTCTGGCGGGCGAAGTTGCGCGCCGCGGCGGCACCGGCGCTGCGGCCGGCTTCCGTGCCGCCGGTGAGCACCAGCTTGTTGATGTCGGGATGTTCGGACAGCGCCTTGCCGGCCGCCGCGCCCAGGCCCGTGACGACGTTGAAGACGCCCGGCGGCAGCCCGGCCTCCGCGAACAGCTTCGCCAGCGCCAGGGTGGTCAGCGGCGTCAGCTCGGAGGGCTTGACCACCGTCGTGCAGCCCGAGGCGAAGGTCGGCGCCAGGTTGCGGCACGCAATGAGCAGCGGATGGTTGAAGGGCGCGATGTTGGCCACGACCCCCACCGGCGTGCGGTTCGTGAAGGCGTGGTAGTCGCCCTCGACCGGGATGACGCCGTCGCGCCGCGCCATCGCCAGCGCGGCGTTGTAGCGGAACAGGTCCGGCACGCGCGCCAGTTGCGCGCGCGTCTCCCGCAGCGGCCGCCCGTTGTTGAGCGTCTCCAGCTGGTAGAGCGACTCCAGGTTCGCCTCCATCACGTCGGCAAGCTTGTTGACGAGCCGGGCCCGGGTGCGGACGGACATGCCGCGCCACTCCGGCGCCTCGAAGGCGCGACGGGCGCTCGCCACGGCCTCGTCCACGTCGCCCGCATCCGCGTCCGCCACGTGGGCGATGACCTGGCCGGTGGCCGGCGCCACGACGGGCATGGTCGCCCCCGCGCGTGCCGGGCGGAAGGCGCCGCCGATGAAGAGGCCGTGCGTGGACACGTCCTGGGAAGATGAACCTGTCGTGGCGGGGAGGTCGGACATGGTGGTGTCTCCGTGGTGATCGGTTGAGGGACCTGCGGCGGCGTGGACTGCGCACGGTGCCCGCCCATGGCGAATGCCAATGATGGGCGCCGCCTTTGTTTATCGTTCGATAACTTTGGTGCCCGTCTTGCGGTTTGTCAATCGATAAATTGATCGAGGAAAACCCGAATTGGCCACGGTGCACGCGCTGGCCGGGCGGCTGCCGGCATATCCCTGCTCGGCGCAGGCGGACTTGCGGTTCGAGGATGCGGCGCCTACTATTTATCTGTCGATCACTTAACAGACACCAGGAGACTTCGATGCCGATTGCCAAGCTGGCCCACTTCTCGGTGCGCACCGCCTCCATCGAGGCATCGCGCCGCTTCTACACGGAGATCCTCGGCTTCAAGGAGGGGTACCGGCCGCCCTTCGAGTTCCCGGGGCTGTGGCTCTACCGCGGCGGCGACGAGGCCGACTTCGGTGTGGTCCACATCATCGGCGTCGATGAAAGCGATCCGCAGGCACTGGCGCAGTACCTGGGCGACAAGGCAGGCGCATCGCTGCACGGCAGCGCGGCGGTGGACCACGTGGCCTTCCTGGCCACCGAGCTGCTCCCGATGCGTGCGCGGCTCGACGCTGCGGCGCTGCCGTACCGGGAGCGCACCGTTCCCAGCCTGGGCCTGCACCAGCTGTTCGTGGAGGACCCCTCCGGCATCACGATCGAGCTGAACTTCCCCGCCGCGGAGGCCCTGGCCCTGCGCGAAGGCCGGCACTGAACCCACCTTGACACCACAGGAGACAAGCATGGCAAGGCAACGCAAGGCAATGGTTATCGGCGGCTCGCTCGGAGGGCTGTTCGCAGCCAACCTGCTGCACCGCGCAGGCTGGGACGTGGAGGTGTACGAGCGCGTGGCCGAGGAGCTCGAAGGGCGCGGCGCCGGCATCGTCACGCACCAGGAGCTGATGGATGCGCTGGCAACGGCCGGCGTGACCGTGGACGACACCATCGGCGTGGCCGTGAAGGAGCGGGTCACGCTGGCCAGCGACGGCAGCGTCGCCGGGCGCCGCGACATGCCGCAGGTGCTCACCGCGTGGAGCCGCCTGTACCACGTGCTCAAGGTGGCGTTTCCGCGCGAGCGCTACCACAACGGCTTCCAGCTCGAGTCGCTGGCGCAGGACGAGCAGGGCGTCACGGCCTGCTTCAAGGACGGCCGCCGCGAGCGCGCCGACCTGCTGGTGGCGGCCGACGGCATTCGCTCCACGGTGCGGCAGATGCTGCTGCCGCAGGCGCGGCCCGAGTACGCGGGCTACGTCGCCTGGCGCGGCCTGGTCGAGGAGTCGGCCTTGAGCGAGCGCACGCTCAGGGAGCTGTTCCCGTACTTCGCCTTCGGCCTGCCGCCGCAGGAGCAGATGATCGCCTACCCGGTCGCCGGCAAGGACAACGCCTTCGAGCCCGGCAGGCGCCGCTTCAATTTCGTCTGGTACCGGCCGGCCGCGCAGGCCACGACGCTGCGCGACATGGTCACCGACCCTTCGGGCAAGGTCTGGCTGGACGGCATCCCGCCCCCGCTGATCCGGCCCGAGGTGCTCGACGACGCGCGCCGCGCGGCACGGCAGGTGCTCGCGCCGCAGTTCGCGGAGGTGGTGCAGAAGACGGAGAACCTCTTCTTCCAGCCCATCTTCGACCTGGAGAGCTCCCGGCTGGCCTTCGGCCGCGTCGCGCTGCTGGGCGATGCCGCCTTCGTGGCACGGCCCCACTGCGGCATGGGCGTGACCAAGGCCGCCAGCGACGCGCTGGCGCTCACCCAGGCCCTGGGCGCTGGTGCCGACGTGGCGGCCGCACTGCAGCGCTACAGCGACGAGCGCACGCCGGTCGGCGCGGCCATCGTGCAGCACGCCCGGCACCTCGGCGCCTACATGCAGGCGCAACTGCGCGACGAAGGCGAGCGGCAGATGGCCGAGCGCTACCGCACGCCGGAAGCCGTGATGCGGGAAACCGCCGTCGCACGCGCCTTTGTCTGAACCGCCAGCCCCCACGGCGGCAGGCCGCCGCCAACGACCGCCACCAGGAGACACCTCATGCAACACACCGCCGCCCTGTCAACGGCATGGCCCCGGGCCGTGGCCGACACCACGCCTGACGAGCTCGGGCGTGACCCGCGCTTCCAGGCGCTGCTGGGCAGCCGCCGCCGATTCATCTGGGCACTGACGGCCCTGATGCTGGGCGTCTACTTCGGCTACATCCTCACGCTGGCCTACCGGCCCGACCTGCTGGGCGCGCGCCTCGTTGCCTCGCAGCCCATGACCGTGGGCATCCCGATCGGATTCGGCATGTTCGCCTTCACCTTCGGCCTCGTCGCGGTCTACGTGCACCGGGCCAACGCGGTGTACGACGCCATGATCGAGGCGCTGCGCCAGGGAGAAGCTCAATGAAGCCTGCCGTCCTCGCGCTCCTGGCGCCGCTCGCTTCGCCGCTGCCCGCGCTGGCGGCCGGCTCCGCGGTCGGACAAGGCCTGAACCTCACGGCCATCGGCATGTTCGCCGTGTTCGTGCTGGCCACGCTGGTCATCACCCGCTGGGCGGCGCGCCGCAACAACAGCGTGGAGGACCACTACGCCGCCGGCGGCAAGATTACCGCGATGCAGAACGGCTGGGCGATCGCCGGCGACTACATGTCGGCGGCCTCGCTGCTGGGCATCTCGGCGCTGGTCTTCACCAGTGGCTACGACGGGCTGATCTACTCGATCGGCTTCCTCGCCAGCTGGCCCATCATCCTGTTCCTCATCGCCGAGCCGCTGCGCAACCTGGGCCGCTACACGCTGGCCGACGTGGTCTCCTACCGGCTGCAGCGCAAGCCCATCCGCACCTTCTCGGCATCGAGCTCGATCGTGATCGTGCTGCTCTACCTGGTGTCGCAGATGGTGGGCGCGGGCAAGCTGGTGGAGCTGCTCTTCGGCCTGAGCTACACCACGGCCGTGGTGCTGGTGGGCCTGCTGATGATGGTGTACGTCTTCTTCGGCGGCATGCTGGCGACGACGTGGATCCAGATCATCAAGGCCGGGCTGCTGCTCACGGGTGCCGCGTTCATGGCGTTCATGGTGATGCAGCGCTTCGGCTTCAGCCTCAACGCGCTGTTCACCCAGGCGGTGCAGACGCACCAGTTGGGCGACGCCATCATGCGCCCGGGCGGCCTGGTGTCCGACCCGGTGTCGGCGGTGTCGCTGGGCATGGCGCTGATCTTCGGCACCGCGGGCCTGCCGCACATCCTCATGCGCTTCTTCACCGTGGGCAACGTCCAGGCCGCGCGCAAGAGCATCCTGTACGCCACGGGCATCGTGGGCCTGAGCTACGCGCTGATCATCGTCATCGGCTTCGGCACCATCGCGCTGGTCGCCAGCGATCCGCTCTACCAGGGCAGCCAGGGCGGGATCATCGGCGGCGTCAACATGGTCGCGGTGCACCTGGCCCATGCGGTGGGCGGCAACCTCTTCCTCGGCTTCATTTGCGCCGTGGCCTTCTCCACCATCCTTGCCGTCGTGGCCGGGCTGACGCTGGCCGGTTCCTCGGCCGTGTCGCACGACCTCTACGTCAACGTTCTGCGCCGGGGCACGGCGACCGAGCGCGAGGAGCTGTGGGTGTCCCGGGCCGCGACGGTGGGGCTGGGCGTGCTGGCGATCGTCCTGGGCATCCTGTTCGAGCACCAGACCATCGCCTTCATCGTGAGCCTGACCTTCTCGATCGCGGCAAGCTCCAACTTCCCGGTCCTGCTGCTGTCCATCTACTGGCGCGGACTGACCACGCGCGGGGCCGTGATCGGCGGCAGCCTCGGGCTGGCCAGCGCCGTGGCGCTGACGGTCCTGAGCCCCACGGTCTGGGTCAAGGTGCTCGGCCACGCGACGCCGGTCTATCCCTACGAGTACCCGGCGCTGTTCTCGATGCTCATCGCCTTCGCCGGCATCTGGCTGTTCTCGGTGACGGACAGGTCGCAGCGTGCCCGCAACGAGCAGCGGGCCTATGCCGGGCAGCTCGTGGTCAGCGAGCTGGGCCTGAAGGCCGCGGCGGCTGCGCGCACCGCCTGAGCCGCGCAGCCGACGACGCCCCCGGGAGCCTTCGACGTCCCGGGGGCGTTGCGCTTCGCGGGAACCTGCGGGTTCCCAGCTGGGCCCCGGGTCTCATGGGCCAGGCATTGGGCCTACAATTTATCAACTGACCGTTAATGGCCGGCTTCGAGATCGCTCGTGCCGGCGGCGGTGTCAGGGATCCAGTGGAGACCGAGATGGACGCAAAGACGGCTCAGGGCGCCCGGCCCAGGCAACGCCTGCAGCCCGAAGAGCGCGAGCAGCAGATCGTCGCCAAGGCGATCGAGCATTTCACGCGCTACGGCTTCTCCGGCAGCACGCGGGAGCTGGCAAAGGAGCTGGGGGTGACGCAGCCCTTGCTCTACCGCTACTTCGAGAGCAAGGAAGCGCTGATCGACCGGGTCTACAGCGAGGTGTTCAAGTGGCGGCGCGAGTGGGAGAAGCTCATCGCCGACCGCAGCGTGGGACTGACAGAGCGGCTCCATGCCTTCTACCTGGACTACGCATCGGTCATCCTGCGCGAGGAATGGATCCGGATCTTCATCTTCTCGGGCCTCACGCGCGAGGGCATCAACATCAAGTACCTGGACAAGCTGCGCAGCAAGATCTTCCTGCCGGTACTGGCAGAGGTACGGGCCGAGTTCAACATCGACGAGCCCCGCAGCGAGGCGGAACAGGAAGCCGAGATCGAGATGATCTGGGGCCTGCACGCGGCCATCTTCTACCTGGGTGTGCGCAAGTGGGTGTACGGCCTGCCGGTGCCGGAAGATCTTCGCGCCGCCATCGAGCCGAAGGTGGACATGTTCCTGCACGGCGCACCGGCGGCCATGCGCAAGCTGCGCCAGGCCCGGGCTGCAGTACAACCCGTCGCAGCCAAGTCGGCAGGCCGCAAGAAGGTCCGCTACGCAACCTGATCCGGTCGGCCGTGGGAAAGCTGAGGATCGGGCATGCAATGCGATGGCCCATTTCCATCCACACGGTCCATCCACACGGCTGAGCACGTTTGAGGAGCTGGATCAGCTGGGCAGCATGGCGTCGCTGTGCTCCGGGCGCGCGCATCGGGCGCCGGTAGGCCTGGACGTGAGCGCGGTGCGCACCTGAAGCCCAGGCCCGAGCGAACCTGGCGTGGGGAGAAGCTGCCGCGATCGCGGAGACAGCGCCCAAAATCGTTTCTCAGATCGTTTCACGCTGCCTTTCATCTGGCCTGCCGCCACGCCAGAATCACAGCGGAAGAATCGTTTCCGAGATCGTTTCATGCCCTCGCCCCGGATCCTCATTGACCTGCTGCGCCGGCAGCACCGCCTGGCTTCGTCCCAAGTCCTCACCAGCCTGGCCGTCAGCCGGCCGACGCTCATGCGCATGGTCAAGGCGGCCGGCTCCGAGGTGCTGACCATGGGCCGTGCCCGCCGTACCGCGTACGCAGCGCGCCGTCCACTGCGCGGCAGCAACGCCCCGCTGCCCGTCTACCGCATCGATCGGCACGCTGCCGTGGAAGAAGCCGGGCAATTGCATCTGGCGTATCCCGACGGCTGTGTCCTGGAATATGGCGCTCCGTTCGAATGGCCTCTGGACGACGACATGCGCGACGGCTGGTTCGAGGGAATTCCATACCCCATGCAGGATCTGCGGCCGGAAGGATTCCTGGGCCGGGCCTTCGCCCGCGAGCATGCGAAGGTTTTGCGTGTCAACGAAGATCCACGTACCTGGACCGACGACGATGCCTTGTACGCGCTGTCGCTGCTGGGCGCCGATCAGTCAGGCAATTTCATCGTCGGGGAAGAAGCCTGCAGGCTGTGGCTGCGACGGATCCAGCAGCCGCCTCGAATGGTGACCGATGCCGATCTCGAAAATGCCTACCCGGCGTTGGCACTGCAGGCCATGGAGCACGGCATGCCGGATTCTTCCGCCGGCGGCGAGTTTCCAAAATTTACCGCGGTGCGCGATTTTGATGGCACGCCAGCCCATGTCATTGTCAAATTCTCGGGTTCGGATGACTCGCCGGGCACCGTGCGCTGGGCCGACCTCCTGGTATGCGAGCACCTGGCGTCAAGGTGCATTTCCCTGCTGCCCGGACTCGATGCGGCTCGCACCAGCGTTCACCGTGCCGGCCATCGGACTTTCCTGGAAGTGATCCGTTTCGATCGCCATGGCGCCCACGGCCGATCGGCACTGTGTTCGTGGGCCGCGTTCAACAACGCCTGGTTTGGCCTTGCGGGCCGCCCCTGGCCCGAGAGCACGCATCGTCTTTTCAAACTCGGACTCATCGACAAGGAAACCAGCGACGGTATTGCGCGCTTGTGGCATTTTGGCCAACTCATCGCGAATACCGACATGCATGATGGCAATTTGTCATTCATGCCCGGCGGTCCTGGGCTGCGCCTGGCGCCTTCTTACGACATGCTGCCAATGCTGTATGCGCCACAGCGCGGTGTCGAATTGCCGGAGAAGAATTTCAGGCCGCAATTGCCCTTGCCGGGAGAGCGCGAGTTCTGGCAGCAGGCCGCCGCGGCGGCCGTGGAATTCTGGAATGGGGCCAGTGGCGACGGTCGCATCAGTGCCGGCTTTCGACGCATCTGCGAGCGCAACGCGCAGGCCGTGCTCGATGTTCAGTCCCATTCTTCGGCATGAGCAGCCGCTGAAAATGGAGCCCGATGCCGGCGCGTGTGCCGGCCGCGTCATGCGACGAGTTTGTCGAATTATTCAGATCGACCGGGATGTTGAATTGTTTTCCCGCGAATGCTCTGAATCAGCGGCGAGCCCACGCGCCACCCGCAGTAAGGCCTGTACCGCGGGTGCCGGCTCGCGCAGGCGGTAGGCCATCACGAGCCGGACCTCGTCGTCGAAGCCCTCGACGCGGCGGAACACCAGGCCGCCGGGCGCGAAGTTCTTCAGCGATCGCGGCGCCAGCACGATGCCGTAGCCTGCGCAGGCCATGCTCGCCGCGGTGACGAAGTCGTTGACCGCGCAAGCCGGCTCAATCGCGTAGCCGCCCAGCGCGCCGAGCCGCCGCAGGTTGTCGCCGAATCCGGCCGTCTCGTTGAACTGCGGGACGATGAAGGTTTCGTTCTTCAGGTCTTGTGCGCGCAAGCTCGGTCGGGCGGCCAGCGGGTGCTCGGCCGCCATCGCGATCTCCAGCGGTTCCGAGCGCAGCAGTTCGGCCGCGACACCCTCGGGGTACTGGGGACGCGGCCGCATCAGGCCGACGTCGAGAAGACCGTCGGCCAGCGACTCGATCTGCCGCGGCGTCTCCATGGGCACGATCCGCATGCGCACGCCTGCGTGGGCCTGGCGGAAGGCCTTGAGCGTGTCGGTCAGCAGCCCGGAGGTCAGCGCCGAGGCCACGTAGCCCAGCCGCACCTCGCCGGCGTCCCCGCGCGCGGCCAGCCGCCCCACGTGCTCGGCGCGCTGCAGTTGCGCCCAGGCCGCGCCGGCCTCGGCCAGGAACAGCTGCCCGGCATCGGTCAGCGTGACCGCGGCACGCTTGCGGCGGTTGAGCAGCCGCACGCCCAGCTCGGCCTCCAGGCGCTGGACCTGCGCGCTCAGCGCTGACTGCGCCACGCCCAGCCGGTCCGCCGCGCGGCCGAAGTGAAGGTCCTCGGCCACGGCCAGGAAACAGCGGAGTTGGCGGCTTTCAAGCATCCGGCTTTGATCGCGAAGTCAGTTCAAAAAATGATAGTCCGCTGGTTTATCCGGTCAAAGCCAGGCGGTCTAATGTCGGACCGGCACCGGCAGCGCCGGCAGCATTCGCAGCGACGACACACCGACTCCAGGAGACCGCCATGGCCACGCCCCGACAGAAACCCGTCTACCAATGGGAAGACCCGCTGCTGCTGGACAGCCAGCTGACGCCCGACGAGCGGGCGGTGCGCGACGCGGCCCGCGCCTATGCGCAGGGGCGGTTGCGGCCCCGCGTCGTCGAGGCCTTCCGCCATGAGCGCACCGATGCGGCCATCTTTCGCGAGATGGGCGAAATCGGCCTGCTGGGCCCGACGATTCCTGAAACCTACGGCGGCGCCGGGCTCAACTACGTGAGCTACGGCCTGATCGCGCGCGAGGTCGAGCGCATCGACTCGGGCTACCGCTCGATGATGAGCGTGCAAAGCTCACTGGTGATGGTGCCGATCAACGAGTTCGGCACCGAGGCGCAGAAGCAGAAGTACCTGCCCAGGCTGGCCACGGGCGAGTGGATCGGCTGCTTCGGCCTGACCGAGCCCAACCACGGCTCCGACCCGGGCGGCATGGTCACGCGCGCGAAGAAGGTGGCCGGCGGCTTCAGCCTGAGCGGCTCGAAGATGTGGATCACCAACTCGCCGATCGCCGACGTGTTCGTGGTCTGGGCCAAGGACGACGCGGGCGAGATCCGCGGCTTCGTGCTGGAGAAGGGTTTCAAGGGCCTGAGCGCCCCGGCCATCCACGGCAAGGTGGGCCTGCGCGCTTCCATCACCGGCGAGATCGTGATGGACGAGGTGTTCTGCCCCGAGGAGAACGCATTTCCGGAGGTGCGCGGCCTCAAGGGCCCGTTCACCTGCCTCAACAGCGCCCGCTACGGCATCGCCTGGGGCGCTTTAGGTGCCGCCGAGGACTGCTTCGCCACCGCGCGCCAGTACACGCTCGACCGCAAGCAGTTCGGCCGGCCGCTGGCGGCCAACCAACTGGTGCAGAAGAAGCTCGCCGACATGCAGACCGAGATCGTGCTGGGGCTGCAGGGTTGCCTGCGCCTGGGGCGCATGAAGGAGGAGGGCACCGCGCCGGTGGAGCTGACCTCGATCATGAAGCGCAACTCCTGCGGCAAGGCGCTGGAGATCGCGCGCCTGGCGCGCGACATGCTCGGCGGCAACGGCATCAGCGACGAGTTCGGCGTGGCGCGCCACCTGGTGAACCTGGAGGTGGTCAACACCTACGAGGGCACGCACGACGTGCATGCGCTGATCCTGGGCCGGGCCATCACGGGGCTGTCGGCCTTCAATTGAGCCGGTACGGCGGCACGCAGCCGTGGGCATCCGCGGCTGCCCGTGCCATTCGGTTCGCACTGGCCAGTGAAGCATCCCGTTCGCCCTGAGGTATCGAAGGGTGGACGGCCCGCACCGTGTGCGGACATCCGAGCCTGACGGATTCGGCCTTCGATACCTCGGTCCGAACGGATCGTTTCACGAGCAAGCAACACCCGAGATCAATCCCCGTCCGGAATGACCGCCGTGGCCTCGATCTCGACCTTGGCGCGGTCCTCGATCAGCGCCTTCACTTCCACCGCCGTCATCGCTGCGTTGTAGGCGCCGATGATCTCGCGGTACGCCGCGCCGACCTCGCGCGCGGCCGCCAGGTACTCGCGCTTGTCGGTGACGTACCAGGTCATGCGCACGATGTGCTCCGGCTTCGCGCCGGCCTCGCGCAGCACCGCCGCCACGTTGAGCAGCGCCTGGCGCACCTGCGTGGCGAAGTCGTCGCTGTGGAAGACGCCATCGCCGTCCCAGCCGATCATGCCGGCAATGAAGACCTGCGTGCCGCGCACCTTGACGCCGTTGGCATAGCCCTTGGGACGCGGCCAGCCCGGGGGGAGAAGCACTTGCATGGTCAATCCATCCTCAGCGGTTCGTTGAGAGGCACCCGGGGCAGGGCGCTCACTGCGGTTGCGGTTGCGGTTGCGGTTGCGGCTGTGCCTGCTGCCTGAGCAGCTCGCGCGCGATGATGAGCAGCTGCACCTCGCTGGCGCCCTCGTAGATGCGCAGCGCGCGGATCTCGCGGTAGAGCCGCTCCACCGGCTGCTCGCTGACCACGCCCAGGCCGCCGTGCAGCTGCAGCGCGGCGTCGATGACCTGCTGAGCGCCCTCGGTGGCGGAGAGCTTGGCCATGGCGGCTTCCTTGGTGACAGTGCGGCCCTGGTCGCGCAGCCAGGCGGCGCGGTACGTCAGCAGCGCGGCGCCGTCGATGGTCAATGCCATCTGGGCGAGCCTGGCCTGCGTGAGCTGGAAGTCCGCCAGGGCCTGGCCGAACATGCGCCGCCCCGTCGCGCGCGCCAGCGCCTCGTCCAGCGCCCGGCGCGCGAAGCCCAGCGCGGCGGCCGCCACGGAAGTGCGGAACACGTCGAGCGTGCGCATGGCCAGCTTGAAGCCCTCGCCCGGCGTGCCCAGGCGATGCGCGAGCGGCACGCGGCAGCCCTCGAAGCGCAGCCGCGCCAGTGGATGCGGCGCGATCACGTCGATGCGCTCGGCAACGTGCAGCCCCGGCGTGCCGGCCTCGACCACGAAGGCCGAGATGCCGCGCGCGCCAGGCGCCTCGCCGCTGCGCACGAACACCACGTAGAAGTCGGCAATGCCGCCGTTGGAGATCCATGTCTTCTCGCCGTCGAGCACCGCCGTGTCGCCCTCGATGCGCGCGGCGCAACGCATGGCGGCCACGTCGGACCCGGCCTCGGGCTCGGACAGCGCGAAGGCGGCAATCGCCTCGCCGCGCGCCACTGCCGGCAGCCAGCGCCGGCGCTGCCCGGCGCTGCCGGCCAGGCTGATGGCGCCGGAGCCCAGGCCCTGCATGGCAAAGGCGAAGTCGGCCAGGCCCTCGTGGCGCGCCAGCGTTTCGCGGATCAGGCAGACAGCGCGGGTGTCGATCACGTCGGTGCTGCCGCCCACGTCGCGCCCGGCCACGGCGTAAGTGAGCCAGCCGTCGCGGCCCAGCGCCGCCACCAGCTCGCGGCAGCGGGCATCGACGTCGGCGCCGTGCGCGCCGCCGGCATGCGCCGCGGCCCAGGCGTCGAGCTCGGCAGCCAGGCGGCGATGGCGCTCCTCGAAGAAAGGCCAGTCGAGGAAGGAAACGTCGGCCATCTCAGTTGCCCTCGAAGCGCGGCTTGCGCTTGTCCACGAACGCTTCGTAGGCGCGCCGGAAGTCCTGCGTGAGCATGCACAGCGCCTGGGCCTGCGCCTCGGCCTCGATGGCGGTTTCCACCGACATGGCCCATTCCTGCTGCAGCATGGTCTTGGTGATGCCGTTGGCAAAGGCCGGCCCCTCGGCCAGCTCGCGCGCCAGCGCCTGCGCCTCTCCCAGCAGTGCTTCCGGCGCGCACAGCCGGTTGAAGAAGCCCCAGCGCTCGCCCTCCTCGCCGCCCAGCGATCGCCCGGTGTAGAGCAGCTCGCTGGCGCGGCCCTGGCCGACGAGGCGCGGCAGCAGCGCGCAGGCGCCCATGTCGCAGCCGGCGAGCCCGACGCGGTTGAAGAGGAAGGCCGTCTTGCTGCGCGCGGTGCCAAGGCGCAGGTCCGAGGCCATGGCCAGGATCGCGCCGGCGCCGGCGCACACGCCGTCCACCGCCGCCACGATCGGCTGCGGGCAGCCGCGCATGGCCTTGACCAGCTCGCCCGTCATGCGCGTGAACATCAGCAGCTCGGGCGCAGCCAGCCGCACCAGCGGCCCGATGATGTCGTGCACGTCGCCGCCGGAGCAGAAGTTGCCACCCGCGCCGGCGAGCACCACCGCGCGCACGTCGTCGGCGTGGCGCAGCGCGAAGAACAGGTCGCGCAGCTCGGCGTAGGACTCGAAGGTCAGCGGGTTCTTGCGCTCGGAGCGGTCCAGCGTCACGGTGGCGACGCCCGCGTCGTCCACCTGCCAGCCGAAGTGCGTGGCGCGGTAGCCTGCGGCGGGCCGGCGGTTGCCGGCCGCCAGGCGCGGGTCGAGCCGCGCTGCCATGAAGTCTTGCGGTTGCTCGCTCATCTCAGTTCGCCTCCTCGCTGCCCCGGCTGCGCAGCAGGTGCACGCGCAACGCGCCGAGCTGGGTGTAGAGCTGTTTCGTCGCCCGCTCGTCCAGGCCGGCAAACAGTTCCAGGATCCAGGCCTCGTGCTCCCGCGCCATGGCCTCGAACGCGGCCTGCCCCTTGGGCGTCAGCTTCAGGATCCACGCGCGCCGGTCCTCGGCGCTGGCCTGGCGCAGCACCAGCCCCTCGCGCTCCAGCTCGTCGGTCAGCCCGGTGACGTTGCCGCCGGTGACCATCAGGCAGCGCGACAGCTCCTTCATGCGCATGCCGTCGGGCATGCGGTGCAGCTGCGCCATGTAGTCGAAGCGCGCCAGCGAGATGCCGAAGCGCTCGCGCAGCCGGCGCTTGATCTCGTCCTCGATCTGCGTGGTGCAGGCCAGCATGCGCAGCCAGAGCTTCAGCTGGGCATGGTCGTCGTTGGCCGCGCGCGCCTCGTGGCCGAGCTCGTCGGCCTCGACCAGCAGCGCGCGGTTGCGGTCCGCTTTCATCGCATGATCTCCCCGCCGCACACGGCGATGGCCTGGCCCGTGATGGACGCCGCCCCCGCGCCGCACAGCCAGCGCACGCTGTCGGCCACTTCCTCGGGCTGCACCAGGCGGCCCTGCGGATTGGCGGCGGCAAACTGCGCGCGCGCCTCGGCCTCGCTGCGGCCGGTCTTGGCCACCACGTTGCCGATGCTCTGGTGCAGCAGCCCGGTCTCGGTGTAGCCCGGACACACGGCGTTCACGGTAACGCCCGTCTTCGCCACCTCCAGCGCCAGCGCGCGCGTCAGGCCGACGACGCCATGCTTGGCCGCGCAATAGGCGCTGACGTAGGCGTAGCCCGCCAGCCCCGCCGTGCTGGCGACGTTGACGATGCGGCCCCAGCCGGCTGTGAACATGTCCGGCAGCGCGGCCTGGCTGCACAGCAGCGTGCCGGTGAGGTTCACCGCCAGCATGCGCTGCCACAGCTCGGCCGAGGTGCGCAGGAAGGGGGCGCTCTGCGCCTGCCCGGCGTTGTTGACCAGGATGGCGACGGGCCCGAAGCGCTCGCGCGCCTCGGCAAAGGCGCGCTCCACCTGCGCCGCCTCGGCCACGTCGGCGGCCACGGCGTGGAAGCGCTCTGGGTCAGCCGCCGCAATCTCCTGCAGCGGCGCCAGGCGCCGCCCAAGCAGCGTCACGCGCGCGCCCTCGGCGGCCAGCACGCGTGCCACCGCCGCGCCGATGCCCTGGCCGCCGCCGGTGACCAGGGCATGGCGTCCGGCCAGGCTGCCTGGCGTCGTGCCGGCCGTCATGCCGGCTCCCGCGGCGCGGCGGCCGCCTGCGCGGCCTGCGCGGCGCGCTCGCGCTGGAAGTTGGCTTCCATCTGCGACTTGCCGGAGCGGTATTGCCGGGGCCAGGCCACCTCGGTGAAGCCGATCCTGGCGGCCTCGGTCAGCGTCCAGGCCGGGTTCGCCAGGTGCGGCCGCGCCACGGCGCACAGGTCGGCGCGGCCGGCGGCGATGATGCTGTTGACGTGGTCGGCCTCGGAGATCGCGCCCACGGCGATGGTGGCAATGCCGGCCTCGTTGCGGATGCGGTCGGCAAACGGCGTCTGGTACATGCGCCCGTACACCGGCTTCTGCTGCGGGCTGACCTGGCCGGAGGAGCAGTCCACCATGTCGGCGCCGGCGTCCTTGAACGCCTGGGCGATGGCCACCGCGTCCGTCGGCGTGATGCCGCCCTCGACCCAGTCGTGCGCCGAGATGCGCACCGACATCGGCAGATCTTTCGGCCAGGCCGCGCGCACCGAGGCGAACACCTCCAGCGGGAAGCGCAGCCGGTTCTCCAGCGCGCCGCCGTACTCGTCCGTGCGGCGGTTGGTCAGCGGCGAGATGAAGGCCGAGAGCAGGTAGCCGTGGGCGCAGTGCAGCTCCAGCCAGTCGAAGCCGGCCGCGGCGGCGCGATGCGTGGCGGCCACGAAATCGTCGCGCACGCGCGCCATGTCCCCGGCCGTCATGGCGCGCGGCACGTCGCTCAAGCCGGCGCGGTAAGGCAGGGCGGAGGCCGAGAGCAGCGGCCAGCCGCCCGCGGGCAGCGGCACGTCGTCGCCGTCGGCCTCCCACGGGATGCAGGTGGAACCCTTGGGACCGGCGTGGCCAAGCTGCACGCCGATGCGGGCGTCGGTGCCGGCGTGCACGAAATCGACGATGCGCTTCCAGGCGTCGCGCTGCGCGTCGTTCCACAGTCCCGGGCAGCCGGGCGTGATGCGCGCGTCGGGCGAGGTACAGGTCATCTCCGCCATGACCAGGGCCGCGCCGCCCATGGCGCGCGCGCCCAGGTGCATGAGGTGGAAGTCGCCGGGCATGCCGTCCACGCACGAGTACTGCGCCATGGGCGAGACCACGACGCGGTTCTTGAGCGTCACGCCGCGCACGCTCCATGGCGTGAACATCGGCGGCACCGCCGGGGCGTCTTCGGGCCTTTGCAGCCCGGCGCGCGCGGCGAACCAGCGCTCGTAGCCCTCCAGCCAGGCCTTGTCGCGCAGGCGCAGGTTCTCGTGGCTGATGCGCTGGCTGCGCGTGAGCATCGAGTACATGAACTGCTCGGCCTCCAGCTGGTCGCAGTAGCGTTCGCCGCAGACCTCGAACCACTCCATCGCGTTCCAGGCCGCGTTCTGCAGCCGCAGCGTCTCGACGCGGCGCGCTTCCTGGTAGGTGCCGAGCACCTGCTCGATGCGCTCCGGGCTGTCGCCATGCAGCTCGAACTGGCGGGTCAGCTCGATGGCGTCCTCGATGGCCAGCTTGGTGCCCGAGCCGATGGCGAAGTGCGCGGTATGCACCGCGTCGCCCATGAGCACGACGTGGCTGCGGTGCCGGTTCTTGAGCCACCACTGCGCGCAGGCCACGCGCTGGAAGTTCAGCCAGGCCGAGCCGCGCAGGTGGCGCGCGTTGGTCATCAGCGCCTCGCCCTGCAGGTTGTCGGCAAAGAGCTCTTCACAGAAGCGCACCGACTGCGCCTGGTCCATCCGGTCGAGGCCATGGGCCTTCCACACGGCCTCCGGGCACTCGACGATGAAGGTCGAGGTGTCGGCGTCGAACTGGTAGATGTGCGCCTGGAACCAGCCGTGCCCGGTGCGCACGAAGTCGAAGGTAAAGGCGTCGTAGCGCCTGTTCGTGCCCAGCCAGATGTAGCGGTTGGGGCGCGTGACGATGTCGGGCTTGAAGACCTCGGCGTACTTCGTGCGGATCTTCGAGTTGATGCCATCGCTGGCGATGACGAGGTCGGCGTCCGGGAAATCGTCGTCGGACTCCACGTCGCGCTCGAACACCAGCTTCACGCCCAGCTGCTCGCAGCGCAACTGCAGGATGTTGAGGAGCTTCTTGCGCCCGATGCCCACGAAGCCGTGGCCGCCGGAGCGGATCACGCGGCCCTTGAAGCGCAGCTCGATGTCGTCCCAGTGGTTGAAGGCCCGCTCGATTTCCGCAGCCGTCTGCGGGTCCCAGCGGCGCATGTTCTCCATCGTCGCGTCGGAGAAGACCACGCCCCAGCCGAAAGTGTCGTAGGGACGGTTGCGCTCGACCACGGTCACGTCATGCGCCGCGTTGCGCTGCTTCATCAGCAGCGCGAAGTACAGGCCCGCCGGGCCGCCGCCGATGCACACGATCTTCATGGACGCTTCCTCCTGGTGGCGCGGGACTCCGCGCGACACCGCGCGACGCCGCCGCTCTACGGACCGGCACGAATCGAATTTAGTTTAGGACTGAAGTATCAGCCCGGCAACCGGGTGTTGTCCCTGCCGTCCGCGGGCACCCGATTGCTTTACAACTGAACTATTCAATCCTAATCTTTGTCGGGTAGTGGGCCGGGAGGGACCGGCCTTGTCGGCATGACGCTTCGAGGAAAGGCCGCGATGACCCTGACCGCCCACATCGACACCTTTGCCCGCGACCGACTGCCGCCGCGCGAGCAGTGGCCGGAGCTGCTGTTCGAGCTGCCGGAGCTGCAGTTCCCCGAGCGGCTGAACTGCGCCGCCGCGCTGCTGGATCGCCACGTGGCCGAAGGCCGCGGCGCGCGGCCCTGCCTGCGCACGCCCGACGGCACGGTGTGGAGCTACGCGGACTTGCAGGAAAGGGCCGACCGCATCGCGCACGTGCTGGTGCGCGACATGGGCCTGGTGCCGGGCAACCGCGTGCTGCTGCGCGCGCCCAACATGCCGATGCTGGTGGCCTGCTGGTTCGCGGTGATGAAGGCCGGCGGCATCGCCGTGGCCACCATGCCGCTGCTGCGCGCCAGGGAGCTGGGCCAGATCGCGCAGAAGGCGCAGGTCACGCATGCGCTGTGCGACGCGCGCCTGGCCAGCGAGCTTGAAGAAGCCGCCGCCGCGCTGCCCGCGCCGCTGCTGCGGCAACGCCTGTTCTTCGGGGAGGGCGCCACCGGCGCTTCGAGCCTGGAAACGGCGATGGCGCGCCACGACGCGCCGTTCGACAACGTCGATACCGCCGCCGAGGACGTGTGCATGCTGGCCTTCACCAGCGGCACCACGGGCGTGCCCAAGGCCACCATGCATTTCCATCGCGACGTGATGGCCGCGTGCGCCTGCTTCCCGCCGCACGTGCTGCGCGCCGGTGCCGACGACGTCTTCACCGGCAGCCCGCCGCTGGCCTTCACCTTCGGCCTGGGCGCGCTGGTGCTGTTCCCGCTGAGCATCGGCGCCTCGGTGCTTCTGCTGGAGAAGGCGGCGCCGACGCAGCTGGTCGACGCCATCGCCGCCGGCGGCGCCACGGTGCTGTTCACCGCGCCCACCTCGTACCGCGCCATGGCGGCGCTTGCGCACGAGCGCCGCATCTCCCGGGCGCACGGCGGCACGCTGCGCAAGTGCGTCTCGGCCGGCGAGGTGCTGCCGGCGGCCACGCGCGCGGCTTGGAAGGAGGCCACCGGCATCGAGATCATCGACGGCATCGGCTCGACCGAGCTGCTGCACATCTTCGTGTCCGCCGACGAGGGGCATGCGCGCCCTGGCGCCACCGGCACCGCCGTGCCGGGCTACCGCGCCTGCGTGGTGGACGAGGCGCTGCGCCCGCTGCCGCCGGGCTCCATCGGCCGTTTGGCGGTCAAGGGCCCCACGGGCTGCCGCTACCTCGACGACGCGCGCCAGGCGCAGTACGTGCAGGGCGGCTGGAACATCACCGGCGACGCCTACCTGCTCGACGACGACGGCTACCTCCACTACCAGTCCCGCACCGACGACATGATCGTCTCGGCCGGCTACAACATCGGCGCGCCGGAAGTGGAGGAGGCGCTGCTGCAGCACCCCGCGGTGGCCGAGTGCGGCGTCATCGGCGTGCCCGACGCCGACCGCGGCCAGATCGTCACGGCCTTCGTCGTCCTGGCCGCGGGCCATACCCCGAGCGACGACTTGCGGCGCGCGCTGCAGGAGCATGTCAAGCAGGCGATCGCGCCCTACAAGTACCCGCGCGCCATCCACTTCCTGGAGCGGCTGCCGCGCACCGAAACCGGCAAGCTGCAACGCTTCCAGTTGCGCCGGATGCACGGTGGCGCGTGACGGTGAACCCAGCGCGCGGCCCGCTGGCAACGGAGTGCCCGGTGCCGCCGCAACCTCCCTGCGCTATCTGCTAGAATTGATTTCTTCGGTCGCGCCGCCCTGCGGCAGGGCCTGCAAAAGTGCTACGCACGGTTGCAGCCTTCTTGACCTGAAGCCGGCGTCCAGCCGGCACCACGCGCCTGTGGCGAAATTGGTAGACGCGCTGTCTTGAGGGGGCAGTGAGGAAACTCGTGCCAGTTCGAGTCTGGCCAGGCGCACCACACATGGCAGGCTTGCCCGATCGACGGCAAGCCCGCGCAAGCACTCTCCCACTGCACCGTCCGGGGCCGATGCGCCCGCAACGGCCCGATCGCCCGGGCCGGTCTTGCTTGCGTCAGCGGTAGCGCGCCAGCCAGTGCGCGTAGGGCGCCGGCAGGGTGGCCCAGGCGGGGTTGTCCACCTTCAGTTCCTTGGCGGCGCGGTAGGGCCAGTGCGGATCGGCCAGCAGCGGCCGCCCAAGCGTCACCAGCTCGACCTTGTCGTCGCGCACCAGCGCGTCGGCCTCGGCCGGCTGCGAGATGTACCAGCTCGTCGTCCCGGGCAGTCCCGTGGCGCGGCGCACCTGCTGCGCGATGCCGCCCATGAAGTTGGGCCCCCACGGGATGTTGGCCTCGGGCGTGTTGAAGCCGATGGACACGTCCACGAAGTCCAGCCCTTCCTGCTTCATGTGCTGCAGCAGCGAGACGGCCTCGTCGAGCATGGCGTCGTCGTGGCCGTCGAACTCGACCACGCCCAGGCGCACCGCCAGCGGCCGGTCCTGGGGCCACACCTTGCGCACCGCCACCAGCGTCTCCAGCAGGAAGCGGGCGCGGTTCGCGGCGCTGCCGCCGTAGGCATCGCTGCGCTGGTTGGAGTGCCGGGAGAAGAAGTTCTGCGCCAGGTAGCCGTGCGCCATGTGCAGCTCCAGCCAGCCGAAACCCAGGTCGCGGGCGCGGATGGCGGCCTGCACCGTGTCCGCCTGGACCCGGGCGATGTCATCCAGCGTCATCTCGCGCGGCACGCGCGGCAGGCCGCCGCCGAAGGCGACGGGCGAGGGCGCGATCGTGGTCCAGGCATTGGGCTGGCCCTCGGCAATGTGGTCGTCGCCCTCCCAGGGCCGGTTCGCCGAGGCCTTGCGGCCGGCGTGGCCGATCTGGATGCCGGGCACCGCGCCCGCGGCCTTGATGGACTCCACGATGGGCCGCAGCGCCTGCGCCTGGTCGTTGTTCCACAGGCCCAGGTCGCCCCAGGTGATGCGCCCTTCCGGCGACACCGCCGTGGCCTCGACCACCACCAGCCCCGCGCCGCCGCGCGCCAGCGACGCGTAGTGGACGCGGTGCCAGTCGTTGGCGACGCCGTCGATGGCCATGTACTGGCACATCGGCGACACGACGATGCGGTTGCGCAGCGTGGCGCCCTTGAGGGCATAAGGTTCGAACAGGTGAGCCATGGGGATAAGCTGCCGGCAACGGCAGTTCTAGTTCGACAATGTTCGAACTATAGCCATCGACCAGGACACGAGGGCCCGTCGGGCGGGCAAGGACGCATGGGACGCAGGGACAAACAGGCGGCGCTTCCGCCGCAGGACGAGGGCGTGGCAGCGGCCCCGATGGAGCTGGCAAAGGTGCTGCAGGCGCTGAGCGACCCGGTGCGGCTGGGCATCGTGGCGCAGCTCTACCGCGAGGGCGAGGCCAGCTGCAGCGCGCTCGATGCCGGGCGGCCCAAGTCCACCATGTCGCACCACTTCCGCGTGCTGCGCGAGGCCGGCCTGGTGCACACGCGCATCGAGGGCGTGACGCACATGAACTCGCTGTGCCTGGAGCGCGTGCGGGCGGCGTTTCCAGGGCTGATCGAGGCGGTCGTCGCGGCGTCGGGCAGGCCGGGCTGAGCATGACTGCGGTGCCGGGCCCGGCTAGTGCATTTGCACGATGGCACCCGGCGCCGTCCGGGCCCTACCTTGGCGGGTGCAAGGAAAACCACCCAAGGAGACACCCGCCATGCCTTCCCAACCGGCCGCAGCCGCCCTGTGCCTGCTGGCACCCCTGACCCTGCTCACCGCCTGCGGCGGCGACGACGATGACGGCAACCCGTGGCGCGAGCGCCCGGCCTTTCTGGCCGCCGAGCCCGTGCGCACCGACTACGACGGCACGACGCAGGGACTGCTCACCGGCCGGGCGGCATCGCTGGCGGATCTCGTGACGTGGACCGCGCCGGCCTCGCCCACCCCGGCCGACCTGCGCACGCTGGCCATCAAGACCAGCTACACCGGGCTGCTGGACGTGACGCCGGCCGGCGGCTTCGGCACCTACTACGGCCGCCTCCCGGCCGCGGCCAACCGGGGTACGGAGTACGTCGCCGTCAGCGACGACGGCAGCGGCACGCGCAACGTGGCCATCGTCGTGGGCATCCCGAGCAACTTCGACCCAATCAAACCCTGCGTCGTGGCCATCCCGTCCAGCGGTTCGCGCGGCGTGTACGGCGAGATCGGCACCATCGGCGAGTGGGCCTACAACAAGGGCTGCGCCACGGCGCTCACCGACAAGGGCACGGGCGTGGGCCTGCACGACCTGGACCGCGACCGGGCGATCGCGCTCGACGGCACGCTGGTCGCGGCCGGCACGCGCAAGGACCTGACCTTCAATGCCAACCTGCTCGGCGACGACCTGGCCGCCTTCCGTCGGGATCATCCCAACCGCGTGGCGATGAAGCACGCGCACGGCAAGCTCAATCCGGAAAAGGACTGGGGCCACTACACGCTGCAGGCGGTGCACACGGCGCTGTACGTGCTGCACCGGCAGTTCCCGCAGGCCGACTTCACGCCGGCCAACACGCTCGTGATCGCGTCGAGCATCTCCAACGGCGGCGGCGCGGCGCTGCGCGCCGCCGAGGCCGACACCTTGGGACTGATCGACGCGGTGGTGGCCGGCGAGCCGCAGGTCAACCTGCCCGAAACGGCCGCCGTGCAGGTGCGCCGCGGCGGCACGGCCATCCCCACGGTGGGCCGGCCGCTGCTGGACTATTTCACCTACGCGGGCCTGTACCAGGCCTGCGCCAGCCAGGCGCCCTCCGTGCGCGCCACGAGCTCGAACGTGATTGCCCCCTTCGCGGCCAACCGCTGCGCGGGCCTGGCCGCGCTGGGCCTGTTGTCGGGCAGCAACCTCGACGAGCAGTCGGCCGACGCCCTGGTGCGCCTGCGCAACTACGGCTGGGAGCCCGAGAGCGACCTCCTGCACGACTCGCACTCGGGCTTCGAATTCACGGAGCTGGTGGCCACGACCTACGTCAACGCTTATGCCCGCGCGTCCGTGACCGAGCGGCTGTGCGGCTACACCTTTGCCGGCATCAGCGACACCTTCGCCACGCCGGTGCCGCCGGCCGCGGCCGCGCTCGCCACCGGCTGGGCCACCGGCGCGGGCCTGGGCTACCTGGCCGGCGCCTTCAACGTCATCTACGACGCCGCGGTGGGCGGCCCGGCGCTGTACCTGCTCGCCGCCTCCCCGAGCACCGGCAAGGCCGACTTCGCGCTGGACGGCGCCACCTGCCTGCGCCGCCTGGCCACCGGCGCGGCGGTGGGCCCGACCCTGCCCACGGCCACCGAGGCGTTGCAGGCGCAGCGCGTACGCAGCGGCATGGGCGAGATCCGCGTCAGCGGCAACCTGCGCGGCAAGCCCGCCGTTGTGCTGCACGGCCGCGCCGACGCGCTGCTGCCGGTGAACCACACCTCGCGACCCTACGCCGCCTTCAATGCCGCACGCGAGCCGGGCAGCCGGCTGCGCTACTACGAGGTCACGGACGCCAACCACTTCGACGCGCTCGTGGGCCTGTACCTGCGCACGCTCGTGCCGCTGCACGTCTACAACCTGCGCGCGCTCGACCTTATGTGGGCGCACCTCACCGCCGGCGCCACGCTGCCGCCGTCGCAGGTGGTGCGCGCCGTGGCGCGGACCTCGGCCGCCGCGCCGCTGACCGACGCCAACGTGCCCCCGATCGCGGCCACGCCGGCGGCCGCGGACGCGATCGGCATCGCCCCGGGCCGCATCGACGTGCCGAACTGAGCGCGCCCCGGGCGGGCCGGGGCCGTTGACAAGGTCCCGTCGCTGGCGAAACCTCGGCCCATGCCAGCCTTCGCCCGCGCCCTCGTCGAGATTCACCAGCTGGCGCAGGAGGCCGACGCCGACGAGTTCCCCGCCGAGGTGTTGCACCGCCTGGGCGGCTGGATCGGCTTCGACGGCGCCGTGCTGGGCCTGGGCGACGCCGGCCAGGAGCCGTCGGCGCGGCTCGACATCACCGAGGCCCACGTGCACGCGCGCGATCCGGCCATCCTGTCGGATTACCGGGCGCTGTCCGCGGACGACCCGGTGACGGCCGCGTTCGTGGCCGGGCTGGCGCAGCCGCTCGCGGTGGACTGCCGCAGCCTCTACCGCGCCCGGCGGCTGGAGGCTCTGGAGAGCTTTGCGCGGGTGCACGGGCTGCGGCACCTGATGCTCTTCGGCGACGCCCCGGCGCGCGACGGCGCCGGCCGCTGGCTGGTGCTCTACCGCAGCGACGACGTGCCATTCACGGCAACGGACGCCGAGCGGCTGCATGCGGCGTGGCTGCACGTCGCCTGCGCCATCGGCCAGCACCGCGCCGCGCTGCTGGACCGCTACGACCCGCACGGCGCACGGCGCGCCAGCGCGCTGGTGGACGGGCAAGGCCGGCTGCATGCGGCCGACCGGCGTTTCATCGAGCTGCTGTGCCGGGAGTGGCCGGGCTGCGGCGCCGGCCGGCTGCCTGAGCCGCTGCAGGCCTGCCTGGCCGGCGCGCAGCCCTACCGCGGCCGGCTGCTCGAGATCCGCATCCAGCCCCGGGGCCGGTTCCGCGTCTGCACCGCGACGCCGGTGCGCAGCGTGGCGGCGCTCACGCCGGGCGAAAACGCCGTGGCGCGCCGCTTTGCCGCCGGCATGAGCCACAAGGAGGTGGCGCGCGAGCTGGGCGTGTCGCCACACACGGTGCGGGCGCAACTCGCCACGCTCTACGCCAAGCTGGGCGTGCACGACAAGGCGGCGCTGGCGCAGCGCTTCATCGCGCAGGCCGAGGGCACTTCCGGCTGATTCCTGTCCACCGCATGACGTGCTCATGCGTTGGGCAGCATCCCCGGGCAAAAGTCGCACTCCTGGCGTGCCGCCGGCACGACCCGTCATGCCTTTGTCATCACAAGCAGCGCCAATCGGGGTGGCGCGAACATACAACGCAGCAGGAGCAAGGCGATGTCGCTGTTGAGGTCGGTTTTCAGGCGCGGCCGGGCCGTGCGGGCGTCCGGGTTCGAGCACCTGGGTGAGTCCTCGGTCGATGCGCTCCAGCGCGTCGAGGCCGAGTGCGACTGGAGCGACGCCGCGCTGCTGCTGCTGGCCGAGCCCGCGCCGGAGCTGCACCAGCCCAAGGAACCGCCGGCCCAGAGCTGCGGCTGAGCGGCCTCAGGCGCTGGCCTCCAGCGCCTGCTGCAGGTGGTCGAGGAAGGCCGCCACTGCCGTGGGCAGGGTGCGGCCGACCATCACCTGCAGCTCGACGTCGCGCGCGTCCATGCCGCTGTCGCGGATCGGCACTGCGACGACCGAGCCGGACGCGATCAGCTGGCGCACCGAGCCGCGGCTGGCCATGGTGATGCCGCCGCCATGCAGCACGAAGCCCAGCAGCGCGCCGACGTGGTTGGTGGTGAGCACCGGCTCGACGACGAGCTGCTGCCGGCTGCAGGCGATGTCGATCATCTGCCGCAGCGTCGTGGAAGCGTCGGGCAGCGCCAGCGGGCAGGCCACCAGCCGCGCCAGCGTCAGCGACCGCGCGCCGCAGAGTTCGTGGTCGGGCCGCATGATCGCCAGCACCGGCGCCGCCTGCCGATGCACGACGCGGATGTCGCGCTCCGCGGCGCGGCTGAAGGTCAGGCCGATGTCCGCCTCGCCCTGGCGCACCTTCATCGACACCTCGGCCGAGGCGCAGACCACCATCTCGAAGCGGATGCGTGGGTGTTGCCCGCGAAAGGCGCTGATCGCCGCGGGCAGGAACTCCGAGGCGAAGCCCTCCGAGGTGGCCACGCGCACCTGGCCCGAGTGCAGGCCGTCCAGGGCCCGGATGGCGTCCACCACGCGCTCGGCCTCCAGGCTGCAGCGCAGCGCGTAGGCGGCCAGCACCTCGCCGGCGGCGGTGGGCTTCATGCCGCGTGGCCGGCGCTCGAACAGCGGCGTGCCCAGCGCCTGCTCCAGCGCCGTGATCTGGCGGCTGATGGCCGAGGCCGCCACGTGCAGCCGCTCCGAGGCGACGGTGAGCGAGCCCACCCGCACCACTTCGAGAAAGTAGCGCAGCGTGATGTCCTGGAGGGAGTCGGCGCGCATGCGTGGCAGAGCGTGCTGGAGGAGCGCCGGATTGTCCGCTGCCTTGCCGATGCGGCAACGAGATGTTGAGAAATCAGAAATTGTGCGAAACCGCCTCGGTGCCTATGCTGCCGGCCCGGACCACCGAGAGACGCTGACCCATGACCCGAGCCCAAGCCCTGGACGGCGCCCGACACGCCTTCGACGACGGCCGCTTCGAGGCGCTGCTGGCCCAGGGCGTGGCCTACGCCACCGAGAGCCAGAACCCGGCGCAGGCGCCGGTGCTGCAGGCCTACCTCGACGAGTTCCTGCAGCCGCGGCTTGAAAGCCTGGGCTTCACGTGTCGGCGGCTCGACAACCCGGTGCCCGGCGGCCACGCCTTCATGCTGGCCGAGCGGCGCGAGCCCGGCGCCGCATTCACGCTGCTGAGCTACGGCCATGGCGACGTGGTGCGCGGTCAGGCCGGCCAGTGGCGCGACGGGCTGGACCCGTGGCAGCTCACCGTCCGCGGCGACCGCTGGTATGGCCGCGGCACGGCCGACAACAAGGGGCAGCACTGCATCAATCTCGTCGCGCTGGAGCAGGTGCTGGCGGCGCGCCAAGGGCGCCTGGGCTACGACCTGCTGCTCCTCGTCGAGATGGGCGAGGAAACCGGCTCGCCGGGCCTGCGCGAGGTGTGCCGCGAGCATGCACGGGCGCTGCGCGCGGACCTGTTCCTGGCTTCCGACGGGCCGCGCGTGGCGGCGGAGCGCCCGACGCTGTTCCTGGGCTCGCGCGGCGGCGTCAACTTCGACCTGCGCGTGCAGCTGCGTCCCGGCGCCTACCACTCGGGCAACTGGGGCGGGCTGCTGAGCAACCCCGGCATCCGGCTGGCGCATGCCATCGCCTCGCTGGTCGATGCGCGCGGCCGCATCACGGCGCGCGCGCTGGTGCCGAAGGAGCTGCCGGCCAACGTGCGCGCGGCGCTGCGCGGCATCGAGGTCGGCGGCGGCGCGGACGATCCGGAAATCGATGCCGGCTGGGGCGAGCCGGGCCTCTCGCCCACCGAGCGCGTCATCGGCTGGAACAGCCTCGAAGTGCTGGCCTTCAAGACCGGCAATCCCGACGCGCCCGTCAACGCCATCCCGGGCCAGGCCCATGCCAATTGCCAGATCCGCTACGTGGTGGGCAGCGACAGCGACCGTTTCCTGGAGCACATCCGCGCCCACCTCGACGCCCACGGCTTCTCCGACGTGGAAGTGCTGCCCAATGGCCCGCGCATGGAAGCCACGCGGCTCGATCCGGACAATGCGTGGGTGCGGCTGGCGCTGGGCTCGATCGAGCGCAGCACCGGCAAGGCGCCGGCGCTGCTGCCCAACCTGGGCGGCACGCTGCCCAACGACATCTTCGCCAGGGACCTGGGCCTGCCCACGCTGTGGGTGCCGCACTCGTATCCGGCCAGCGCGCAGCATGCGCCCGACGAGCACCTGCTCGGCAGCGTCGCGCGCGAGGCGCTGCAGGCCATGGCCGGCCTGTTCTGGGACCTGGGCGAGGCCGAGGCGCGCGCGGCGCTGGGCTGAACTGGAGACAAGACACATGACCACGCTGACCCGAGACCACTGCCTGGCACTGGATGCCGCCGACGCCCTGGCGCCGCTGCGCGAGCTGTTCGAGCTGCCCGAAGGCCAGATCTACCTCGACGGCAACTCGCTGGGCGTGCTGCCGCGCGCCACTGCCGCGAAGCTGCGCGAGGTGGTCGAGGACGAATGGGGCCGCGACCTGATCCAGAGCTGGAACAAGGCCGGCTGGATCCACCGGCCGCAAACGGTGGGCGACAAGATCGCCCGGCTCATCGGCGCGGGGCCGGGCGAGGTGATCGCCGCGGACTCGACCTCGCTGAACCTGTACAAGGTGCTCAGCGTGGCGCTGCAGATGGTGCAGGCCGAAGCCGCGCCCGGGCGCCGCGTCATCGTCTCCGAGCGCGAGAATTTCCCGACCGACCTCTACATCGCCCAGAGCCTGGCGCAGCAGCATGGCTTCGAGCTGCGGCTGGTGGGCGCCGACGAGATCGCGGCGCAGCTGGACGGCTCGCTGGCCGTGCTCATGCTCACGCAGGTGAACTACCGCACCGGGCGCCAGCACGACATGGCCGCCGTGACGGCCGCCGCGCAGCGCGCCGGCGCGCTGGTGGTATGGGACCTGGCGCACTCGGCCGGCGCCGTGCCGGTGGACCTGCGCGGCAGCAACGCGGATTTCGCCATCGGTTGCGGCTACAAATACCTCAACGGCGGCCCCGGCGCGCCGGCCTTCGTGTGGATGCACGAACGCCACGCGCAGCGCATGCAGGCGCTGCGCGTGGACCAGCCGCTGTCGGGCTGGATGGGCCATGCCGCGCCTTTCGAGTTCAGCACGCAGTACCGCGGCGCGGCGGGCATCACGCAGTTCCTGTGCGGCACGCCCTCGGCCATTGCCCTGGCCGCGCTGGAATGCGGCGTCGATTCGGTGCTGGCCAGCGAGCCCTTCGGCGGCATGGCGGCGCTGCGCCGCAAATCGCTGGCGCTCACGGACCTGTTCATCGCGCTGGTCGAGCAGCGCTGCGCCGGCCACGGCCTGAGCGTGCAGACGCCGCGCGCGCATGCCGAGCGCGGCAGCCAGGTCAGCCTGATCCGCGAAGAGGGCGGCTATGCCATCGTCCAGGCGCTGATCGCGCGCGGCGTCGTGGGCGACTTCCGCGCGCCGGGGCTGCTGCGCTTCGGCCTCACGCCGCTGTACCTGCGCCACGTGGACGTGTGGGATGCCGTCGAGCACCTGGTGCAGGTGCTGGAGAGCGGCGAGTGGCGCCAGGAGCGCTTCAACCGTGCCGCCGCCGTGACCTGAGCCCGGCCCAGCACTTACCGCAAGCGAGAACCGCCTCATGTGCCCCCGCGCCCACCCCGACAATCCGGCCGCTGCGCCGGCTTCGACCCCTGCCGCCATCGTCACCGAGGAGCGCGCCAAGCTCGACTTCTCGAAGGACATGAGCTATGGCGACTACCTGCACCTCGACGCCGTGCTGGGCGCGCAGCACCCGCTGTCGCCGGCGCATGACGAGATGCTGTTCATCGTGCAGCACCAGACCAGCGAGCTGTGGATGAAGCTGCTGCTGCACGAGCTGCACGCGGCCACCGCGCACGTGGCGCGCGACGACCTGGCGCCCGCATTCAAGATGCTGGCGCGCGCCTCGCGCATCTTCGAGCAGCTGCTCAACGCCTGGGACGTGCTGGCCACCATGACGCCGCCGGAGTACAGCGCCATGCGCAGCTTCCTGGCCAACTCCAGCGGCTTCCAGAGCTTCCAGTACCGCTGCATCGAGTTCAGCCTGGGCAACAAGAACGCGGCCATGCTGGGGCCGCACCGGCACCACCCGGAGCGCTTCGAGATGGTGAAGGCGGCCTTCGAGGCGCCGTCGCTGTACGACGAGGCGCTGCGCCTGCTGGCGCGCCGCGGTTTTGCCATTCCGGCAAGCCACCTGCAGCGCGACTGGACGCAGCCCTACGAGGCGAATGAAACCGTCAAGGAAGCCTGGCTGGAGGTGTACCGCCAGCCCGAGCGGCACTGGGACCTGTACCAGCTCGGCGAGGAGCTCACCGACATCGAGGACGCGTTCCGCCTCTGGCGCTTCCGCCACGTGAGCACGGTGCAGCGCGTCATCGGCTTCAAGACCGGCACCGGGGGCACTTCGGGCGTGGGCTACCTGCGCAAGATGCTCGACGTGGTGCTGTTCCCGGAGATCTGGCAGCTGCGCACCGAGCTTTGAGACAGGGGCCCGCGCCGCACAATGCGGGCCATGATCGATCTTCCATTGCCTGCGGGCCTGGTTGCCGTGGTGGGCGACGAAGGCACCGGAAAGACCCGCTGCCTGCGCGAGCTGGCGGGCTGCCTGGATGCAGCCGGAACGGCGTCACCCGAGCCGGAGCGTGACGCCCTGTGGCTGGATTTGAGCCTGCCCGGGCTTGACGGGCGCACGCCGGAACAGGTTTGGGCAGAACTGGCCGCGCTCTGTCCGCGCTGGAACGCGGCACTGTCGCAGGAGCTGGCGCAGGCACTGCGGCTGCAGCCGCACCTGGGCAAGACGCTGTCGATGCTGTCCACGGGCACGCGCCGCAAGGTGGCGCTGGCGGGGCTGCTGGCGGCCGGCACCGCGCTGACCTGCCTGGACCAGCCCTACGCGGCGCTGGACATGGCTTCGATCCGGGTGGTCCGCGGCTTCCTGCTTGACCAGGCCGACCATCCGGCGCGTACCTGGGTCGTGGCCGACTACGAGGCCGACGGCGGGCTGCCCTGGCGGCGCATCATCCGGCTGGGGTGAACGGACAGGGCAGGGTTCGAGGCTTGCTCTGCAGCATCCAGGCACTGTCTTGTGTCTTGCGATGCGTACCCGCTGCTGACGGGCGGGACGAAAACCGGGAAGGAGAGACGACGTTGGCATCCTTGCGGATCGGCACCTGGAACCTCGGGCGCTCCGGCGCATTTCACCGTACCCGCATCCCCGGACAACTCGCGGTGCTGCGTCGTCTGGACGTGGACCTGTGGATCCTGACCGACGGTCACGCCGCCAACGTGCCGGCACAAGGCCATGCCTGCCGTGCCGTACCCGGTGTCGAGTTCCAGCACGCCGGCGAGCATCGCGTCATCGTCTGGTCCCGGCACGCGCTGGAACCCGTCGTGACTGAGGACCCCACGTCAACCGTCGCGGTGCGGCTGCATCCGCCGGCCCTGGACCGGCCGGTGCTGGTGTATGGCACCGCCATGACGCATGCCCGCGGCGGCGCGGTGCAGCGCCAGGGGCTGGCCTGGCAGCGCCACCACGCCACCGTGCAGCGCCAGCGTGCCGAATGGTTGCGCCTGCGCCAGGAATACGCCGACCACCTGCTGTGCGTGGCGGGCGACTTCAACGCCAGCCTGGACACTGCCGCCCACTACGGCACCGTGGACCCGCGCCAGGCCATCCTGCAAGGCCTGGCGGATGCGGGACTGAAATGCCTCACGGCCGCCGAGCGCCTGGAGGTCCACGCCCAGGCCCACGACGGCCGGCGCGCCAGCGTGGATCACGTGGCGTTCACGGACGTGCCCGGGCTCAACGTCCGGCTCGAGACCGTGCCGGGCGTGGTCGATGGTCATCGCATGAGCGAGCGCGACGGCGTCGTGGTCGAGCTGTCCTGGGCCTGAGCCAGCCTGCCTGCCGCACGGGCGGCGCGGCCGTCATGGCACCCCAAAAGTTGCGCCCGCAGCCATGCGTGGGCGCGGCCGCGCATGTCGCTCCCGGGCGTCCCGCCGCGCCAGCGGCACGAAATACAACATACCCGAAACAACCATGACAACCCAACGTTCCCGCCACCGCCTGCGCCTTGGCCAAGCCGGGACAGCCCCATGGCCTGAAGCACTCCTGCATTCACCCCGAACGGACGGCCACACTCGGCAAGGCGAGCAGTGAAGAGCTGACAGACGGCGGCCCGTATGTTGTCAAGCGGCCCGTGCCCGGTGCTGAACGAGAGCGAAACCTCCCGCGTTCACCGGCTCGTTGCTGCACTGCGGTTTTCGCTACGCTGCAAGGCACGTCCCGCGCGACAGCATCGCGCCGAAGGAGCCTGCGGATGATGAAGAGACCGCGTGAGCCGCTGCGCCTGCACGTCCCGGAGCCCAGCGGGCGCCCCGGGCAGCACACCGACTTCTCGTACCTGCACCTGTTTCCCGCCGGCGCCGCGCGCCTGCCACCGATCGACGTCGCACCGGCCGACACGGCGGACCTGAGCGACGCGCTGGTGCGCGTGCTCGACGACGATGGCCGCGCGGTCGGCCCCTGGGCGCCCGCGGCCGAGCCCGCGCTGCTGCGGCGCGGACTCGTGGCCATGCTGCGCACCCGCGCCTTCGACGCCAGGATGCTGACCGCGCAGCGCCAGAAGAAGATCTCCTTCTACATGCAGTGCCTCGGCGAGGAAGCCATCGCCACGGCGCATGCGCTGGCGCTGGAGCCGGGCGACATGTGCTTCCCGACCTATCGCCAGCAGGGCCTGCTGCTGGCGCGCGACGACATACCGATGGCCGAGCTGATGTGCCAGCTCATGAGCAACGAGCGCGACCCGATGAAGGGCCGCCAGCTGCCGGTGATGTACTCGTACAAGCGCGCCGGCTTCTTCACGATCTCGGGCAACCTGGCCACGCAGTTCATCCAGGCCGTGGGCTGGGGCATGGCCTCGGCCATCAAGGGCGACACGAAGATCGCCTCGGGCTGGATCGGCGACGGCGCCACCGCCGAGGCCGACTTCCACACCGCGCTGACCTTCGCCCACGTCTACCGCGCGCCGGTGATCCTCAACGTCGTCAACAACCAGTGGGCGATTTCGAGCTTCCAGGCCATTGCCGGCGGCGAGGCGACAACCTTTGCCGCGCGCGGCGTCGGTTGCGGCATCGCCAGCCTGCGCGTGGACGGCAACGATTTCCTGGCGGTGCTGGCGGCCTCGCGCTGGGCCGCCGAGCGGGCGCGCAGCAACCTCGGCCCGACGCTGATCGAGTGGGTGACCTACCGCGCCGGCGCCCATTCGACCTCCGACGACCCGTCGCGCTACCGGCCCGCCGACGACTGGGAACATTTCCCGCTGGGAGACCCGATCGAGCGGCTCAAGCGCCACCTGGTCGCGCTGGGTGCCTGGAGCGACGAAGAGCATGAGCGCACGCGCAAGGCCCTGGAGGCGGAAGTCGCCGCGGCGCAGAAGGAGGCGGAATGCCACGGCACGCTGCTCGACGGCCACATCCCGCCGCTGGAGTCGATGTTCGAGGACGTCTACGCGGCCATGCCGCAGCACCTGCGCGACCAGATGCGCCAGGCGCGCGAGGCCGAGGCCGCCCGCCGCGCCGGCCGGGAGGAAACCTGAGATGGCGCGCATGACGATGATCCAGGCGCTGCGCTCGGCCATGGACGTGATGCTCGAACGCGACCCGAACGTCGTGGTCTTCGGCGAGGACGTGGGCTACTTCGGCGGCGTGTTCCGCTGCACCGAGGGGCTGCAGGCCCGGCACGGCCGCTCGCGCGTCTTCGATGCGCCGATCTCCGAAGGCGGGCTGGTGGGCGTGGCGGTCGGCATGGGCGCCTACGGGCTGCGGCCGGTGGTCGAGGTGCAGTTCGCCGACTATTTCTACCCGGCCTCGGACCAGATCGTGTCCGAGGCGGCACGGCTGCGCTACCGCTCGGCCGGCGACTTCACGGCGCCGATCACGATCCGCATGCCCTGCGGCGGCGGCATCTACGGTGGCCAGACGCACAGCCAGAGCCCGGAAGCGCTGTTCACGCATGTCTGCGGCATCCGCACCGTGATGCCGTCCACGCCCTATGACGCCAAGGGGCTGCTGATCGCGTCCATCGAGTGCGACGACCCGGTCATCTTCCTGGAGCCCAAGCGGCTCTACAACGGGCCCTTCGACGGCCATGCCGACCAGCCGGTCGTGCCGTGGTCGAAGCACCCGGCCAGCGAGGTGCCCGAGGGCTACTACACGCTGCCGCTGGAGACGGCGGCGGTGGCGCGCCCCGGGCGGGACGTGACCGTGCTGGCCTACGGCACGATGGTCTTCGTGGCCGAAGCGGCCGTGGCCGAGAGCGGCGTCGATGCCGAGATCATCGACCTGCGCAGCCTCTGGCCGCTGGACCTGCCGGCCATCGTCGAGTCGGTGAAGAAGACGCGGCGCTGCGTCGTCGTGCACGAGGCCACGCGCACCAGCGGCTTCGGCGCGGAGCTGCTCGCGCTGGTGCAGGAGCATTGCTTCTACCACCTGGAGGCGCCCATCGAGCGCGTCACCGGCTGGGACACGCCTTACCCGCATGCGCTCGAGTGGGCTTACTTCCCGGGTCCCGCGCGCGTGGCCGCCGCGCTGCGCCGCGTGATGGAGGATTGAACATGGCCGCACGCGTCGTGAAGGTGCCCGACGTCGGCGAAGGCATCGCCGAGGTCGAGGTCGTCGAGTGGCACGTGAAGCCGGGCGACGAAGTCGCCGAGGACCAGGCGCTCGCCACGCTGATGACCGACAAGGCCTCGATCGAGATCCCGTCGCCGGCCTCGGGCCGCATCGCCGCGCTCGGCGGCGAGGTCGGGCAGTTGCTGGCGGTGGGCTCGGTGCTGGTGCGCTTCGAGGACGCGGCGGGCGAGGCAGCAGGCGTCGCGGACCGGTTGCCCGCGGCCGGCGGCGCGCCGGCCGACCAGCCGCCGGCCGAGCCCCGCAGGCCACCGCCACCGCCACCGCCACCTTCAGCTGCAAGGCAGTCCAGGGCCAGCGCTCGGGATGAAGCGGTTGGGACGGGCGAGGCCCCGGCTGCGATGCCTCGCGACGACCGCCCGATCGCCTCCCCGGCCGTGCGGCGCCGGGCCTGGGAGCTCGGCATCGAGCTCAAGGACGTGCGGCCCAGCGGCACCGCCGGCCGCATCGTCCACGCTGACCTCGATGCGCACCTGGCACGCCATGGCCGCCAGCCACCCGGGGCGCCGGCCGCGGTACCGCGCAGCGCAGGCGCGCCGCGCGACGACACCGAGGCCGTGCCCGTGATCGGGCTGCGCCGGCGCATCGCGATGAAGATGCAGGAAGCCAAGCGGCGCATTCCGCACTTCAGCTACGTCGAGGAGATCGACGTCACCGAGGTCGAGGCCCTGCGTGCCGCGCTGAACGCGAAATGGGACGGCCAGCGGCCGCGGCTGACGCTGCTGGCATTCATGGCGCGTGCCATCGTGCTGGCCTGCGCCGAGTTCCCGCATCTCAACGCGCGCTTCGATGACGAGGCTGGCGTAATCACGCGCCATGGCGCGGTGCACCTGGGCGTCGCGACGCAGACCGCGCATGGGCTGATGGTGCCGGTGCTGCGCCACGCCGAGGCGCTGGACCTGTGGGCGATCGCCGGCGAGGTCGCTCGCCTGGCCGAAGCCTCGCGCGCCGGGCGTGTGACCCGCGACGAGCTCAGCGGCTCGACCATCACGCTGACCAGTCTCGGGGCGCTGGGCGGCATCGCTTCCACGCCGGTCATCAACCACCCGGAGGTGGCCATTGTGGGCGTCAACCGCATCGTCGAGCGGCCGGCACTGCGCGGCGGCCTGGTCGTGCCGCGGCTGGCGATGAACCTGTCGTCGTCGTTCGACCACCGCGTCATCGACGGCATCGACGCAGCGCGCTTCGTGCAGTCCATCCGCGGCATGCTGGAACAGCCGGCGCTGCTGTTCGCCGGTTGAGGCCGCGCACGGCCCGTCCCCATGCTCAGCGTCTCGGGGACTGCAACCCGAAGTGGCGCGCCAGCGGATCGACGACGTTCTCTGCCATGGCGCGCCGCGCTTCCTCGGTGGCCGAGCCGATGTGCGGCGTCAGCACCAGCCACCGGTCGTTGACCAGTGCCGCGCCCGCGAGCCGGTCGGCGGGCACGCAGCCACGTCCTGGTCACCGGGCCGCTACAGCAGCACGGTCCCGCTGATGCAGCCGATGGTTTCGCCGCCGACCCACACCGCGCCCTGCGCGTCGCGCTGCACGTGCACGCGCCCGGCGCGGCCCAGTGCCGTGCCCTGGCTGGCGACATAGCTTTCAGGAGCCAGCCCCGCGCCGATGAGCCATTGCGCCAGCGCGGCATTGAGGCTGCCCGTGACCGGGTCCTCGGCCAGCGTACCGCCGTGGCCGGGAAAGAAGGCGCGCACCTCGAAAGCGCAGCCATCGGGCCCCTGGCCGCGGGCATGCGGCCCCACCACGCCGATGTCCAGATCCTTGAGCAGCGCCGGGTCGGGCCGCAGCGCCAGCACCGCCTCCGCCGACTTCAGCAGCAAGGCGCGCCAGCCCGGGCCGTTGTCGCACCAGGCATGCGCCGCGACGTCCGCGCGGCTCAGCCCCAGGCCCCGGCAAAGGTGCTGCACGTCGGCCTCGTCCAGCGCGCCGCTGCGCCGCAGCGCCGGCGCGGCGAAGGCCAGTTGGCGGCCGCTGCGGCGGATGCGCACCAGCCCCGCGCCGCACTCCTGCACGATGTCCGCGCCCTTGGGCTGCCCGCCCGCGGCCAGCCAGGCGTGGCAGCTGCCCAGCGTGGGATGGCCCGCGAACGGCAGCTCACGCCCGGGACAGAAGATGCGCAGCGCGTAGTCCGCCCCGGGCATCGTGGGCGGCAGCACGAAGGTGGCTTCCGACAGGTTGGTCCAGTCGGTGAAGCGCTGCATGGCGGCCGCATCCAGGCCTTGCCCGTCCAGTACCACGGCCAGCGGGTTGCCGAGGCAGGGCGTGGCGGTGAAGACGTCAACCTGCGCGAAGGGGCGCGAACGCATGGCCCTCAGCCGCGCCGCGCACCGCTGTCGTGCACGACCTCGCCATCGGACTTGGTGAAAGGCGGCAGCGGGCCCACGGGCAACAACTCCAGCACCGCCTCGGACGGCCGGCACAGCCTGGTGCCCAGCGGCGTCACGACCAGCGGGCGGTTCATGAGGATCGGATGCTGCTGGATGAAGTCCAGCAACTGGTCGTCGCTCCACGCCGGGTCGCCCAGGCCAAGCTCCGCGTAGGGCGTGCCCTTCTCGCGCAGCAGCGCCCGCACGCTCTGGCCCGTGGCGGCCACCAGCTCGCGCAGCTGCTCCTTGGTCGGCGGCGTCTTCAGGTACTCGACGACGGTGGGCTCGATGCCGGCATGGCGGATGAGCGCGAGCACGTTGCGCGAGGTGCCGCAGGCCGGGTTGTGGAAGATGGTGACGTTGCTGCTCATGTGGCGAGTATCGCCGGGCGCACTGCGCCTACTTTCGCGGCAGGTGGCCGCCCCGCGGCTCGCGCCGGACCTCGCCGGACACCGGCAGCGGCGGCTGGTCAAGCAGGAGAGTCGTGACGCAACCGTATGCCTGCTGACTTGCCACGCCGGCGCCGCTGTGCAGCGCCGCCATGGGCGGCGCTGCAAGGCGCGGACATAGGCCGGTCACCCAGCGAACCGAACACTGGGCGAGCTGGAGCTCCAGAGCTGATCAGCCCGGAACACAAAAACCGCAACCTTGCGGTGCCACGCCGGGTGAGGTTCCGTGCTGCTATGTGCCTTCCTGCAAGCCACACAAAAACTGCAACCTTGTCCTGCACGGCTTGGACCGGAACTCAAGGAGAGGTGCTTGAGCGGCACACAGGTGTTCCGGAGAACGGCCTCGGGCGCTGGACCCGTACAGGAGTTTCGATGAATCGGCCAAAACGGCGCGGTTCCCCGGCCTGTACCGCGGCTCCAGACGCCTGACGTTGCCGGTTGCCTCAAGCGCCTCCTTTCGGCTGTCGTCGGAAGGTTGCACTTTTTGTGTCGGATGCTCTGCTGGGCCCCTGCAAGACAGCCACCGGACCGGACGATCTGCCTTTCCTTCGTCACGCCTTTGCCAGCAAGCTTTAAAAGCTTTAAGCCAGCAAGCATTAGAGCGAGAAAAAGTCTTTTAAATCAACGGCTTATAGTCGAGAAGGTTGCGGTTTTTGTGCTGAAGGTTGCAGTATTTGTGCTGAAGGTTGCGCTTTTTGTGATGAGCAAGGTAGCGCTCCTTGTGCAGCAAAGGTGCACTTTTTGGGCAGCAAGGTTGCGCTCTTTGTGCAAGGTTGCAGTTTCTGTGCGATTCCGGGAATTTCCCATTAGCGGCAACAGGTTAGCTGACTTGTCCACAGCGGAAGGTTGCAGTTCTTGTGAGTGCGTGCGGGAGCGGCGCCGACGCTGGGTTGACGTGAAGGTTGCAACACCTTGTTGACCACTGCAACCTTGGTCGCTACGCTGCAGCCGTTTTTCACTTCGCGCCTTGCCGTTTGAGACGACATGTCCTCATCCCTGACCAGTGTCGATGATGGCAAGCAATACGCGTTGGCGCTCTTCGAGGAGACCGTGGGCCGCAAGGGCTCCAGCGCAACCATTGCCGACGCGCAGCGGGATCTCCAGTTTCGCAAGCACAACATCCTCATCGACGTCGGCAAGATGAGCTTGCTGGGCCGGCGCTGCCTGAATGTCATGAACTTTCTGGCCGCCGGTGCGCCGGTCGAGGTGCTGGACTTCGACGTCGATTTGGCCCTGTTCAAGTTCCTGCTGAACTACGAGAGCCGGAATCACAAGCACCTGGAAGACGCGATGACCGAGGGTCAACGCTTCAGGATCCGCGTGGAACGGGAACGGGTCGAAGGTCGCCAGGTTGCGCGCGAATTCGTTTCCATTCCCCTGGTGGGCACGCTGGGTATCGCCAATGGCCGCGTGTTCTTCAAGTTCGACGAAGCCATCCGCAGGCTCCACAAGGACCCGCGCGGCTACACCTTCCTTTCGTTGCGCACGACGGCGGCCTTCAGTTCGCAGTACGCGCATGCCCTGTACGAGAACCTCAAGGCCGTGGCTTTCAGAGGCTCGCCGACCTCATGGTTCGAACTGCAGGAGGTGCATCGTTGGGTCGGGGTCGAATCCAGCGACTACCTCGCGGAATTCAAGTGGTTCAAGCTTCGCGTCCTGGAGAAGGCCCGAGACGAGATCAACCGGCTCACGGACCTGTTCATCGACTACGAGACGAGGTCCTCCCCCGGTTCCAAGAAGATCACGCATCTGCGCTTCACCTTGCGTGAACAGGAAGGCCTGCTGATTCAGTCGCTCACCCAGACGGCGTCCCGCAAGACGTTGTACGACACCCTGCGCGGCGAGTTCGGTCTCGGTACGTCGGACATCGAGCACATCATCCATTGCTCCAACGAGTACACGCCTTCCCGCATCGAATCGGCCATAGCCTTCGTGCGCCACCGTATGGCCAAGAGCAAGAAGCCGATCCATGCACCAGGCAAGCTGTTCATGCGGGCGTTGCAGGAGCAGTGGACCATCCCGACAGCGGAACTGGTACAGGATGCGGTGGCACTCCCCTCGGCGCCGCTTCCTTCGCCCGGGTTGGCCGACCCGGTGAAGCGGGCCGTCAAGCGTCGTGGCCAAGCGAGCCCCGCAGCGGCTGCCAAGGTTTCGGAACAAGCCGGGACGACGGAACAAAGCCCCGAATTCACGCGACGGGGCGAGCAAGGCTTCCAGGCCTACCAAGGCATGGGCAAGGAGGAGCAGGCTCGTCTGCGCTCCTCGTTTTCCCGCACGGTGCTGTTCCGCGCGGTTCAGGCTCGGCTCAAGCGCGAGAAGACACCGGTTACGGCACAGGAGCTGGAGTCCGTCGCCGCCCTCCGGGTGGCGTTTGGCGTCCACGTGCTCAACACGCTCGCCAGGATGGCCAGGTCCGGCAGTGAGAGCCCGGCTACCTCTTCCCAGGCCGGCCTGTTCGGGGCTTGAGGTGTGAGCCGGACGGCGTGGCGCGGTGACGAGGCGGGGCCGGCAACAGTTTTTCGGAATCCTATAAGGCTGTGTGCCTGGCCCTTGCCCTGCGCCGAAGCGGCATTTTTCGGATTCCGAAAACCCGGATCTTCCGTTCGCGCCGGCTGATCCGCCGGACAGATGGACTAGTCGCTGCCCTCGGCCGGCGCAGCGTCGAGCACGGCTTTCGCGGTCCTGGTCAGTTCCTCGTAGAGGCGTGTCAGCACGGGGGCCGGAACGTCCTTGACCTGCAGCTCGACCTTTCTCTCGGCTTCGAACAGCTTCACGGCGCCCCCTCCTCCGGCCGGGCATGTCAGCAGGACCCGCGCCGGTGTGGCCCGTTGACCCGGCGGCCGGGCCCTGGACCGGCCCTTCAACTCCTCCACCATGCCAAGGAGCCTTTCCTCTCCCAGGCCGTCCTCATGGTCGCGTACCAGCTTCAAGGCTCGGTCGACAGCATCGGCACCGCGCTCTGTCCACAACTTGAACAGCTGAACCAGCGGGTAGAGCTTGCCGAGCTTGTGCCAGCCGGGCAGCTCAACGATTGCCTCAAGCAGCGTTTCAGGCAGCTCGGCTATGGCGATGGTCTTGGAAACACGGCTTTGCGGAACGCCGTAAAACTCGGCCACCGCGCCTTGGGAAGCAAACTGCCCACTCGCACACGCGGCACGCCAGCGCATGGCGTCATCCAGGATCGTCGTGTCTGCCCGTGCACCGTTGAGCTTGCGGCTCAGGCGGGCACGCAGCTCGGGCGTCGCAGGTTCCTCAACGACGAGTACCTTGAGGTAGGGCAGCGCAATCTGGCGGGCCGCGCGCAGACGCCGGTTGCCGCCAAGCAGTTCGAACTTGCCGTCTTCCTTGCGCTGAAAGGCCTGCGCCGGCTCGAGTTGACCGTCTCGCCGCAGCTCATCTTCGAGTTCCGCCATCTTGCGCGGGCTGTAGAAGTAGCGCCAGTTGTCGCGGCCTTCGACACACTGCTCCAGCGGTACCTGGATGATTGCCCCTGTCGTGGCAACGGCCGGACCGGCGCTCGCCGCCAGATGCAAGGCAACGGCGGGGACGGGCTCCGGCACGCCGGCCACCACCACCGGAGCAGCCAGCAGGTTGGGATTGACGCTGCCGTTGAGCGATCCGAGCCGCGGCCGGGCCGGCGTCGCGGCGCCGGCCGGTGTCCCCCGGACTGCGGCACCGTTGCGGAGCTTGTCGAGCGAGGACGCCATCACGCCACTCCTTCCTTCAGGTTCTTGCGGACCTTGCGCTTGGGCGGATGCATGGCGTCGAGCAGCCGCACCTCCAGCGCCACGTTGCGCAGTGCATCCAGGACAGCATCGCGAGCAACCTTCTTCGTGGCGGTCTTGGAGATGCTGGTCATCAAGGTAGTCAACTCCTTCAGCGCCACCGAGTTCGGCACCACGGTGTGCGTGACGGGCACCTGCAGGTAATCGTTCTCCTGGGCAATGCGGTGCAGCCGCTCCAGGCCGATCTTCTCGACGTTGAACTGCAGCTGGGCGTCCATGGGCACGATGGCGATGTCGGGCAACCGCTCCGGCTCGTCGGGGCTGACCTGCTTCTGCAAGCGGGCGATCTCGTCCAGGCAGAGATTCAGCTTGGGAATGGCCTGGTCCTGCAGCGCATCCAGATCACTGCCATCGAGCTTGGACGGTATGAGCACCAGGTCTGCACCGATGATGGCAGCCAGTTGTTCAGGCGCTTCCGTGCGGGCGGGCAGGTCGATCAGCACGACGTCATAGCCTGCGGCCAGTGCTTGCACGTCGGCCAGGTAGCCGTCCAGGTCCGGTACCAGGGCACCACCCGGACCAGCCGCCATCCTCATGCGCAGGACAACGCCTTCAACCGGAAACTTCGAACTCGGCGCTGTCGGGCGCGTCATCTTTGCGCACGTGGCTTGTTCAGGGTCCGAGTCGATGATCAGCACCCGAACCCCATGGCTGTGCAGCACGTCCGCCAGTCCCAGGCACAACCTGGACTTGCCGGCACCTCCCTTTGAGTTGAAAACCGTGACGATCCTGGACGCTGCTCTTGTCATCGCGACAGTGTAGGGCGCTATGGCTGTTGATTTAATAAGAATTCCAAGACGGTTGTGCAACTCATACAGCTTCCCGTTTTTCGGAACCGAAAAACTCAACGCCCTTGAAAGGCACGGATCCGCATCACGCCTGCGGCCATGGGCCCGAAAGCGCACATTCCCGGCACGGACAGCGGCTGCATGGACGAGGGAACCGGCGCGAGCGCGCCGTGCCTGGCCGCCGGGCATGGCTCGGCGTGGGCAAGTGCCTGTCGCACCGTGAAACGTCCGTCGTCCAGTCGTCGTGGCGGTCGATCTCCGCAATTTTTGTCTTTGCTGATAATTGCGCTTATCAATACATGTGATTGAAGTTGCCGTGGGAAAGGCACTCGACGTGACGAGCCGTGCGACGGTTGCCGTCGCTGTCCGTGGCGGTACATCCGCGTTTTCTGGAAAAGGCGCGATAGCACACGCGCCGTTGACGGCACGGCACCGGTGAGCGGGCAACCGATGAAGGTACGCAGCCGCAGCGCACGCTGCCGAGCCCTTGCCGTCGCACCAGGGACTGGTGTGATGCAACCCGGGATGTGCCTGCAACCAGGCCGATGACGGTTGCGGCTCAGCGGTTTGCGCGCAGTGCACGTTCAATCATGTGCAGCGCATGCGTGGCGATCTGGTCTGGGTCCACGCCCGGAGCCAGTTGCAGGTGTTCCATGGCGCAAGCCTGGCGTATCGAAGCCAGCCCGTGCACCGTGGACCAGATGAACATGGCATGCCGGTCCACCTGGGCGCGCTGCGCCTCGCCCCCGCCATACAAGCGGCGCAGCACGCCGCGCAACACGTCGAACGCATGCAGCGCATCGTGTGCCAGCTCGGGGTGGTCGGCGCCTTCCGGCCAGGGCGTGCCGAACATCAGTCGGTACTCCAGCGCATGCGCCGCGGCATAAGCCAGGTACTGGCGGCCCAGGGACTCCAGATCGGCCACCGGGTCCGCATGGCGCGGACGCGCGTCCAGCGCGACGGTGAAGTCCTGGAAGCAGCGGCGCATCACTTCCGCCAGCAGGTGGTCGCGGCTGGGGTAGTGCTTGTACGGCGCCTGGTGCGACACGCCCAGCTTGCGCGACACCTCGCGCAGGCTCAACTGCTCAATGCCGTGCTCGGCAATCACCTCGCGTGCCGCGCGCACGCAAGCCTCCTTCAGATCGACAGTGGCCTCGGCTTCGAGTCGCGTGTTCGGCATGTCCGGATTCTCGCAGCACGGTGCAACGCGCCGACGCGCCGCACCCTCGCCACGGCCGGCTCTTGCCTGCAACACGGCAACGTCGCCGCCACCACCACGTTGACAGTGTCAACTTTAGTCATGCATCATGGTTGACACCGTCTACAAGCTGCCTGTTGCCATGAAATCACCCGTGCTTTCCTTGTCTGCGTCGCCGCGCCTGCCGGGCTGGTGGCGAAGCTGGGCCGCCACGCGCGCATCGGACCCGGTGCGGGGAGATGCTGTCCGGAAGCGCCTTGGGGTGGCGATGCATGGCGGCGCCTGCGCCGCCTTGGCGGGGTCGCTGCTGTTGTCCGGTTGCGCTGGCGGGGCCCCCGTGCCGCCAGAACGTGGGCCGGGCACGTTGGTCACGCCGGCCTTCCGGCATGCCAGTGAGGCCTCGGCCGCCTTCGATGCCCGGTGGTGGGAGGTGTTCGACGACGCCACGCTGGCCGCGCTGGTGTCCGAGGCGCAGCACGGCAACCTGGACCTGCGCATCGCTGCCGAGCGGGTGCAGCAGGCGCGGGCGGGCAGCACGGCGGCGGCGTCGCGCCTGGCGCCCGGCGTGAGCCTCAACGCCAGTGCGTCAGACGAGCGCAGCGGGCTGCCGCAGGAGGTCAAGCGCGGCCAGCCCGACGTGCGTGCGCTGCGCGCGGGACTGGACCTGGGCTGGGAAGTCGACCTCTTCGGGGCCGCCCGCGCCGCGGCCGACGCGGCCGAGCTGGACGCCCAGGCTGCTGCCGAAGGCGCCGAGGGCGCCCGGCTGCTGGCTGCGGGCGAGGCGGCGCGCCTGTACCTCGTCTGGCAAGGTGCCCGCGCCCGGCTGGAGCGGTTGCAGGCGCTGCTGCAGACCCAGGCCGAGACCGAACGGCTCACCCGCAGCCGCGCCGCCGAAGGCGTGGCCAGCCGCTTTGACGTCGCCCGCGCCGCAGCCGAAACGCAGTCCCTCGCGGCACAGCTGCCGCCGCTGCGCACCCTGGTGGCCACGACCGGGCACCAGATCGCCGTGCTGCTGGGCCGCAATCCGGGCCGGCCGCTGGCGCTGCTGGATGGGGCCGGCCCGCCCGCACTGCCTGCGGTGCCGGCCCTGGCGCCGGGCCAACCCGTGCAACTGCTGGCGCGGCGCCCCGACCTGCGTGCCGCCGAGCGCCAGCTCGCGGCCGAGGGGGCGCGGCTGCGCGAAGCGCGGGCGGACCTGCTGCCCAAGCTCTTCCTCGGCGCCGTGCTGGGCCGCCAGGACCTGCGCATCAACGGCCTGGACCTGGCGCCCGTGGGCCTGCGTAGCGTGGCGCTGGCCTTCACGGCGCCGCTGTTCAACGCCGGGCGGCTTCGGGCGGCGCAGGAGCGGGCGTCGTCACGCGAGCGCGCGGCGGCGCTGGCCTATGAACGTGCCGCGCTGGCCGCGCTGCAGGAAGTGGAGAGCGCGCTGGTGGCGCTGGCGCAGGAGCGTGAACGGGCTGCGTTGCTCGATGCCCTGGTGCGCGAGCGCCGCGCCGCGCTGGACCATGCCCGGGCGCTGCGGCGCGAAGGGCAGATCGACCTGCTGCAGCTGCTGGACGTGCAGCGCGGCCTCATCGCCGCCGAGCTTGCGCATGTCGAGCACCGCACGCAGCTGGCACTCGACGCCGTGCAGCTGTACCGCGCCCTGGGCGGCGCCTGGCAGGTGGCCGACCCCGGCACGGCCGCCGCTTCCTCTGCAACTCCCAGCCTGTGACGACCATGAAGACCTTGATTGCGCACCCGCTGGCGACCGCCCTGGTGCTGCCCCTGCTGCTGTCCGCCTGCTCCCGGCCCGCCCCGCCTGTGCCCGTGGTGCCGGCCGTATACGTCACCCCGGTGAAGTACGCGGCAGTGGCCGCCGAGCGCCGCTTCAGCGCCACCCTGGCTGCACGGCATGAGAGCGACCTGGGCTTTCGCACCGGCGGCAAGCTCACCGCGCGGCTGGTGGAGGTGGGACAGGCCGTGCGGGCCGGCCAGCCGCTGGCGCGGCTCGATGCGGCCGACTACGAGCTGGGCGTCGAGGCTGCCGCGCAGCAGCTGCGTGCCGCCGAGGTGGATGCCGCGCAATCGGCCTCCGATGCCGCGCGCTTTGCCCGGCTGCTGGCCGACGGCGGCGTGGGCGCCGCCGACCAGGAACGGCTGCAGGCCAAGGCCGACGCGGCCGCGGCGCGCGCGGCGCAGGCGCGGCGCCAGCTGGACCTGGCCCGCAACCGCAGCGGCTACACGGTGCTGGCCGCGCCCTTCGACGGCGTCGTGACCGCCACGCGCGCGGAGGTGGGACAGGTGGTGTCCGAGGGCCAGCCGGTGTTCCAGCTGGCCCGCGACCGCGAGCTGGAAGTGGTGGTGGACGTGCCGGAGGCGCTGGCCGCTGGCCTGCGCGAGCGTGCCGCCACGGTGCGGTTGGCCGACGGCGCGGCCCGGCCGCTGCGCCTGCGCGAGCTGGCCCCCACGGCCGCTGCCGCCACGCGCAGCTTCCGCGCCCGCTATGCCCTCACGGCCCCGGCGCCCGCGGACTGGCGCATGGGCATGACGGCGGAGGTCGCACTGGCCGCGCCGCGCGGGGGGGCCGAGCCCGTGGCCGAGCTGCCTGTGGGCGCGCTGCTGAGCACGCAGGGCCAGGCCACGGTGTGGGTGGTGCAAGACCCGGCCGCCACGCCGGCCCGGCTCGCGCGCCGGCCCGTCACGGTGGTGGCGCAGGGCAACGACAGCGTGACGCTGCGCGGCCTGCCCGAAGGGGCGTGGGTGGTCAGCGCCGGCGCGCACCGGCTCGACGCCGGCATGGCCGTGCGCCCGGTCAAGCGCCCGCTGGATGCGGCGCTGCCCGGGCCGCAGCCGATCGGCGCCACCGCGCAGGTGACGCCATGAAGCGCTTCAACCTCTCCGCCTGGGCGGTGGCGCACCGCCCGCTGGTGCTGTTCCTGCTGCTGTCCACGCTGATCGCCGGTGCGTTTTCCTTCACGCGGCTGGGCCGGCTGGAAGACCCGGTGTTCGCGGTGCCGAGCATGACCGTGACCGTGGCCTGGCCCGGCGCGAGCGCGCAGCAGGTGCAGGACCAGGTGCTCAACCGCCTGGAGCGCGCGCTGCAGGAGCTCGAAGGCCTGGACCACGTGCGCAGCTTCGCGCGCCAAGGCTTTGGCGGCATCACGCTGTGGATGCAGGGCGGCACCCACCAGGCCGGCCTCGACGCCGCCTGGTACCAGGCCCGCAAGAAAGTGGGCGACATCCGCCACGAGCTGCCCGAGGGGGTGCGCGGGCCCTTCTTCAACGACGAATTCACCGACGTCTATGGGCTGCTCTACGCCCTGGCCGCGCCGGACCTGAGCGTGGCCGAGCAGCAGGCGCTGGCCGAGGAGGTCAAGCGCAGGCTGCAGGCCGTGCCCGGCGTGGTGAAGGTGGACGTGCTGGGCCGCCAGGCCGAGCAGGTGCATGTCGAGTTCTCCGGCCGCCGCCTGGCCGCCATGGGGTTGACGCCGCAGGCGCTCATGGACGCACTGGCGCGCCAGAGCGTGCTGCTGCCCGCAGGGGCGGTGGACGGCGCCGCGGATCGCGCCGTGGTGCGCGTCGGCGGCGCGCCGGGCGGCGCGGCGCAGGTCGCGGCGCTGCCGATTGCCGTGGGCGGGCGGCTGTTGCGCGTGGGCGACGTGGCCACGGTGCGCGCGGGGCTGGAGGACCCGCCCTCGTTCACCGTGCGCCGCAACGGCGAGCCCGTGCTGGCGCTGGGTCTGGTGCTCTCGCGCCAGGCTAACGTGGTGGACATGGGCCGCGCGCTGGACGCGGCGACGTCCGCGCTGGCGCCGTCCCTGCCGCTGGGCGTGACGCTGGAGAAGTACGCCGACCAGCCCCAGGTGGTGACGGACGCGGTGTGGGAGTTCGAGCGCGCGTTCCTGGAGGCGCTGGCCATCGTGCTGGCGGTGTGCTTCGTGGCGCTGGGCTGGCGCAGCGGCGTGGTGGTGGCCGCCTCGGTGCCGCTGGTGCTGGGCATCGTGGCCATCGTCATGCATGGGTGCGGCTGGCCCCTGGACCGCATTTCCCTGGGCGCGCTGATCATCGCCCTGGGCCTGCTGGTGGACGACGCCATCATTGCCGTGGAGATGATGGTGGTGAAGATCGAGGAAGGCTGGGACCGCGCCAGCGCCGCCGGCTTCGCCTGGACCTCCACCGCCTGGCCCATGCTCACCGGCACCCTGGTGACGGTGGCCGGTTTCATGCCGGTGGGTTTCGCGCACTCCATCTCCGGCCAGTACGCCGGCGGCATCTTCTGGGTGGTGGGCGTGGCGCTGCTGGCCTCGTGGGTGGTGGCCGTGCTGTTCACGCCCTACCTGGGCGTGAAGCTGCTGCCCGGCGTCATCAAGGCCAGGCACGCGGGCAGCGGGCACGAGGGGCCGTTCCATGCACGGCTGCGCCGCGGCGTGGAAGGCGCCGTGGCGCATCGCGGCTGGGTGCTGGGCGGCACGCTGGCGCTGTTCCTGGCCGCGGGTGCAGGCATGGGCCTGGTGCAGCAGCAGTTCTTCCCCACCGCCTCGCGCACCGAGCTGCTGGTGGACCTGCAGCTGCGCGATGGCGCCTCCTTCGCCGCCACGCAGGCGCAGGTCCGGCGCGTGGAGGCCCTGCTGAAGGCCGATGCCGACGTGCAGGGCTTCACCGCCTACACCGGCGCGGGCACGCCGCGCTTCTTCCTGAGCCTGTCGCCGGAGCTGCCCAACCCGGGCTACGCACAGCTCGTGGTGCAGACCGGCAGCATCGCGGCGCGCGAGGCCGTGCGCGAGCGGCTGCGCGCCGTCTTCGATGCGGGCGAAACCTTTCCCGACCTGCGTGGCCGCGTGCAGCGCCTGGAGTTCGGGCCACCGGTGGGCTACCCGGTGCAGTTCCGCGTGATCGGGCCCGACGTGGCCGAAGTGCGCCGCATCGCCGAGCGCGTGCGCGACCTGGTGCGGCAAAGCCCGCTGGTGCGCGACACGCACCTGGAGTGGAACGAGCAGGTGCGCAGCCTGCGCCTGGAGGTGGACCAGGACCGCGCCCAGCTGCTGGGCCTGAGCACGCAGGAGATCTCGGCCACGGTGCAGACGGCGCTCTCCGGCGCGCCGGTGGCGCAGCTGCGCCGCGGCGAGGAGCTCGTGGACGTGGTGGTGCGCGCCGTGCCCGGCGAGCGCCGCGTGCTGCAGCAGCTGCAGGACCTGCCCCTCTTCACCCGCACCGGCGAGAGCGTGCCGCTGTCGCAGGTGGCGCGGCTGGAGCCCGGCTGGGAAGAGCCCGTGCTGTGGCGCCGCAACCGCGACATGACGCTGTCCGTGCGCAGCGACCTGGCCGACGGCGTGCAGGGCCCCCATGCCACGCAGCAGATCTGGCCCACGCTGCGGACCGTGCTGGACGGCCTGCCGCCGGGCTACCGCATCGAGCAGGGCGGCGCGATCGAGGAAAGCAACAAGAGCAACCGTGCCTTGTTTGCCGTGTTCCCGGCCATGCTCGCGGTAACGCTGCTGGTCCTCATGCTGCAGCTGCAGAGCTTCAGCCGCGTGGCGCTGGTGCTCCTGACGGCGCCCCTGGGACTGATCGGCGTCGTGCCGGCGCTGCTGGCCTTCAATGCGCCCTTCGGCTTCGTGGCGTTGCTGGGCGTGATCGCGCTGGGCGGGATGATCATGCGCAACGCGGTGATCCTGGTGGACCAGATCGACCGCGACATCGCCAGCGGCAGCGCGCCGTGGGCAGCGATCGTCGAGGCCACGGTGCGCCGTGCCCGCCCGGTGGTGCTCACGGCGGCAGCGGCCATCCTGGCCATGATCCCCCTCACGCGCAGCATCTTCTGGGGACCGATGGCCATGTCGATCATGGGCGGGCTCGTCGTGGCCACGGCGCTGACGCTGATGGTCGTCCCGGCGCTGTATGCGGCCTGGTTTGGCGTACGGCGCGAGGCCGCAGGCCCAACCGGCACCCGTGGGCCCGCCATTGAGGCCACGCCGGCCTGACCGCCGGCGTGCCCGAAATGGGCGGGCCGCATGCGTCATGGCCAACCGTCTTCGATGCACGCGCAAATGGTTGGGCGAGCTCCCGAGGCTACGGGAAAGGCTCGTTGACCGGGCTGGCCCCTTCCCGCGGGCTGGGTCAGCCACGAGCGAGACGTGCGCCTGTCCTTCGTCCACGGCGGCGTACCCCCACGCCTGGTGCCCCGGGGTAGGCGCATCAATTGCCATGGGTGGCCCGCTGGTGTCGCGATCGGTCGGCACCGTGATCAGGAGCCTCGAAAGCCGTGCACATCGTCGGAATCGGCACTGCGACGCCCGCGGGTCGCTACACGAAGGCGGAGTGCCTGGCCGCCTTCCGGAGTTCAGCCTGGTTCGATCGCCTGGACGCTCGCGCCCACTTCGTCGCCACCACGGTGCTCCAGCGCGACAACGGCATCGACACGCGGCATCTGGCCGTCGATGCCCTCGACGAGGTCTTTGCCATCGATCCGGACACGCTGGCGAGCCGCTTCCTGGGCCACGCGCCGCAGTTGGCCGCGCAGGCGGCCGAGCGCGCGCTGGCCCAGGCCAGAGTGGAAGCCGCTCAGATCGATGCGCTGGTGGTCAGCACGTGCACCGGCTACCTGTGCCCGGGACTCTCCGGCTACGTGGCCGAGCGCATCGGCCTGCGCCACGACGTGCGGGCCTTCGATCTCGTCGGCCAGGGTTGCGCCGCGGCGCTGCCGAACCTGATGCTGGGCGAGGCCCTGCTGTCCTCGCCAGGCTGCGAGCACGTGCTCTCCGTCTGTGTCGAGGTCTGCAGTGCGGCGATGTACCTCGACAACGATCCGGGCGTGATGATCAGTGCCTGCCTGTTCGGCGACGGCGCCGGTGCGGCGGTGCTGTCGCGGCGCGCGTCGCAGCACGGGCGGCGCATCGCGTGGCGGGCCGGCGCCTCGTTGATGGAGCCGGCGCAGCGAGCCGCGCTGATGTTCGAGCAACGCGGCGGCATGCTGCGCAACATCCTGACGCGCGCCGTGCCGGCCCTCGCGGCAGAACATGCGCAGCGCGTGCTGCAGACGGTGCTCGAGCCGCGCGGCTTGCGCGCCGACAGCATCGGCACCTGGGTCATGCATGCCGGCGGGCGCGACGTGCTGCAGGCGCTGGAACAACGGCTCGAACTGCAGCCTGGCGACCTGCGCTACAGCGCCGCGATGCTGCGCGAGTACGGCAACCTGTCGAGCGCCTTCGTCTACTTCGTGCTCGAGGCGGCCCTGGCCGACGCGGCCGCCCCCGGCTGGTGGTGGCTGTCGTCGTTCGGCGCGGGATTCAGTTGCCACGGTGCGCTGCTGGAGGTCGGCTGACGATGCGCCGGGTGGTGGCTGCGGAAACCCTCGACCATCTGCCGGCCCACGATCCGGCGGCAATCCGGTCGCGCCGCGACCTGGTGCGGGTGCACCGGATGATGGGAACGCGTTCGATCGTGCGCAAAGGCTGGCAGGCGCTGGTGTCGCCGCAACGCGCCCGCGAGCCGCTGCGCATCCTGGAGCTGGGCGCGGGCGACGGCAGCCTGCTGCTCGGTGTCGCGCGCTCGCTGGCGCCGCGATGGCCGCGGGTTCGGCTGACCCTGCTGGACCGCCAGGACATCGTCAGCCCGGCGACGCTGGAAGGCTACGCGGCGCTGGGGTGGACGGCCCAGGTGCTGGCGACCGACGTGCTCGACTGGGCCGACGCGCATGACGAAGGCACGCAGGGCGGCGCCGCGCAGCGCTGGGACCTGATCAGCACCGCCTTGTTCCTGCACCACTTCGAGGCCGGTGCCCTGGAGCGGCTGCTGGCGGCGGTTGCCGCGCGCTGCGACCGCTTCTTCGCCTTCGAGCCGGATCGCGCCTGGCTGGCGCTCACGGGCAGCCATCTCGTGGGCCTGCTGGGCGCGAACGCGGTGACGCGTGAGGACGCGGTGCTGAGCGTGCATGCCGGCTTTCGGGACCGGGAACTCTCCGGGCACTGGCCGCGCGACGCTGCCCGCTGGCAGCTGCACGAAGCGCGTGCCGGGCTCTTCAGCCACTGCTTCAGCGCCTGGCGCATGCAGGAGGCCCGGTGAGCGAGGTCCCGCTGACGGCCTTCGACGCCGTCGTCGTCGGTGCCGGCCCGGCCGGGTCCGCCGCGGCCATCCAGTTGGCCCGAGCGGGATGGTCCGTGGCGCTGATCGAGCGGCAACGCTTCCCGCGGCGCAAGGTGTGCGGCGAGTGCATCGCGGCCAGCAACCTGCCGCTGCTGCATGCCCTGGGCATCGGTGCCGCCTTCGACGCGGCGGCGGGCCCCGCGCTGCAGCAGGTGAGGCTGCTGGCCGGTGACGACGCCATCGCGGCCGAGCTGCCGGCGGCGGCGCACGAGCGGCATCGGTGGGGCCGCGCGCTGGGTCGCGAGACGCTGGACGTGATGCTGCTGGAGCAGGCGCGGGCGGAGGGCGTCACCGTGCTCCAGCCCTGCGTCCTGCAGGCGATCCAGGGCACGCGCGGCCGCTGGCACTGTGACGTTCGCCCCCTCGGCTCCGTGGCGTCGCTGCGGCTGCGCTCGGCGCTCGTGATCGACGCCCATGGCTCGTGGGACGCGCTGCCCTTCGAGCGTCCAGGGCGCCGCGTAGGCCACGGTGCCTCGGACCTGTTCGCCTTCAAGGCCAACTTCAGCGGATCGTCGCTGCCCGCGGGCGACATTGCCGTGCTGGCCCTGGACGGCGGCTACGGCGGCATGGTCGTGGCCGACGCCGGCATGGCGACGCTCGCCTGCTGCATACGGCGTGACCGCCTGGCGCGCCTGCGCAGCGAGATGCCCGGCGTTCGCGCGGGCGATGTGGTCGAAGCGTTCCTGCGCCGCGCATGCGCCGGCGTGCGCCAGGCGCTGGACGGCGCGGCGCGCGAGGGCCCGTGGCTCGCGTCCGGCCCGCTGGCCACCGGGGTGCGGGTCGATGCATCGGACGGCATCTTCCGCATCGGCAACGCCGCCGGCGAGGCGCACCCGATCCTGGGCGAAGGTCTGAGCATGGCGCTGCAGTCCGCCGCGCTGCTGTGCTCGCACCTGCTGGGCGCGACGGCCTCGGTGCCCGATGCCGCGGCGCAGGCCGGGATGCAGCGCCGCTACGCGGCCGCGTGGCGCCAGGCCTTCGCGCCGCGACTGCGGCTGGCGGCCGTCTTCGCGCATCTGGCCATGCGCCCTGGCGGCACGGCGCTGCTGATGGCGCTGGCGCGCCGCTGGCCCGGCCTGCTGACCCAGGGCGCGCGCCTGGGCGGGAAAGTCCGCTTCGCCGCGCCCATCGCCCCGCCCGCGGCACCGCGCGCACCGGGCCGAGCCTCGGCGGGGGCCGCATCGCGCACTCCCTGAACCCTGAAGACAGGAGCCGACCATGTCCACGACCTTCGAACGCTTGAGCGCCATCCTGGCCAGGGACTACAAGCTGGCACCGGACCAACTCACCCTCGACGCGCCGCTCGAGGGGCTGGGCATCGACTCGCTGGGCACCATGGAACTGCTCTGGACCGTCGAGGAGAGCTTCGGCATCACCCTGCCGCCCGATCAGGTCGCCCTGCCCACGCTCGGCGACGTCGTCCGCTACATCGACGACCTCGTCGCGGCGCAGGCCGCGCAGGCTGCGGATGCGGCTCCGGGGCCGGCGGCGGCGCCCACCCTGGGCACGCCATGAGGCGCGTGGCCGTCAGCGCCGCGGGCGTGTGCTCGCCGCTGGGCAACAGCGTCGCCGAGGTCTGGTGCCGGGCCCGCGCGGGCCGCTCCGGCGTGCACCGCCTCGACATCCCGTTCGCGAGCCGGCTGGGCTCCCCGATTGCCGCGACGGTGCACCTCGACGCCGACGCCGCTAACGCCGCCGGCATCGACCCGCTCCAGGCGCGCATGCTCGATCGCTTCAGCCTGCTGGCCGTCCTGGCGGCGAAGCAGGCGGTGGCCGCGTCGCAGGGCGCGCTCGCCGGCGCGGCCGCCGAGCGTTGCGCGGTGTTCCTGGGCACCGGCGTGGGCGGCACGCTCTCGACGGACGACGCCTACCGGACGCTCTATGGCGAACGCTCCGATCGCATCAAGCCGTTCACCGTGCTGATGGGCATGCACAACGCTGCCGCGGCCTGGATCGGCATCGAGTTCGGACTGCAGGGCCCGAACATGACCTACTCGACCGCGTGCTCGTCGTCGGCCGTGGCGATCGGCGAGGCGTGGCTGCGGGTGGCCAGCGGCCAACTCGACGTCGTGATCGCAGGCGGCGCGGAAGCGCCGCTGTCCCCGGGTTCGCTCAAGGCGTGGGACGTGCTGCACACCTTGGCCAAGCCATGGCCCGACGATCCTTCGGCATCGTGCCGCCCGTTCTCGAAAGACCGCAGCGGCCTGGTGCTCGGTGAAGGCGCCGTGATGCTGGTGATCGAGCCCTGGGAGCGGGCCATGGCCCGCGGTGCCGACGTGCTGGGCGAGATCCTGGGCTACGGCCACACCAACGATGCGAGCCACATCACGCGGCCCGGCGCCGCGGGCCAGGCGGCCGCCATGCGCGCTGCGATGGCGGCGGCCGGGATCGATCCCTGCGAGGTGCAGGCCATCAACGCCCATGGCACCGCGACCCAGGCCAACGACCCGACGGAAACGCAGGCCATCCGCGCGGTGTTCGGCGAGCGTGCCGAACGCATCCCGGTCAGTGCCACCAAGGCCATGCACGGCCACCTGCTGGGCGCCGCGGGCGCCCTTGAATGCCTGCTCGCGCTGCTGGCGATGCGGCACGCGACCGCGCTGCCGACGATGCACCTGGGCCAGGCCGACCCGGAGTGCGACCTCGACTACGTGCCCAACGCGGCACGCGAAGGCGTCGCTGCAGGCGTGATGCTGTCCAACTCCTTCGCTTTCGGCGGGTCCAACGCCGTGCTCGCGTTGGGCGCCGCGAAGTGACCGCGAGGTGGGCCGTCCCGGTTCTCCGGACGGCTCTGTCAGCCCCGTAGCTTCCGCTCAGTCCGGATCGGGCTGGCGAACTCCAGCGTCGCGTGTCGGCGATGGCATCTTCATTGGCGGCGGCGCCGACGCAGAAGCCATCGAGCCTGCCATTGGCTGCGGCGGCCGGAACGCTTCCCGCACGCGGCTGCGCCCGATCCTGGATCCCTGGCCAGCAGTTCATGCCAGACCGCCGTTGCGTCGGAGCAGCCCTGGGCCGCACGCGCCTGCAAGTACGGCTTCATCGCATCCGGTTGGCCTGGCAGCACGGCACGGGGCAAGCGCTCGGGAACGACGGTGCGTTGGCGAAGTGGCGCACCGTGTGTCTGTCCAGACCCTGCCGTCATGCAGCGCAGCGCAGTGAAGGCGTGAAACGTTCCCTGTGCCAGGAAGCCGCTGCCGGAGCTCTTCGGACGGAGAGGCGCCGCTCCTTGCCGATCACGACGTTGACGCGGATCAAACGCCGCGCTTGAACGCCTGGAACACCCCCTTTGCATTCGAGCCCAATCCCGTACTGGCGGCTGGCAGCGCCGCGGCCGGATAAGGAGTTGACGAGGTGAAGGAGGCCATGGAAGCGATGCACACGTCCAGCGTCTTGCACGAAGGCCGGACTGCGGCCGGGGCGGGCACACCGGCGGCCAATGGTGGTGCCCCGGTCTGGCATGCCATGGACGCCGACGCCGTGCTCAGTGCCCTGAAGGCCGAAGCGCACGGCCTCGACCAGGCCGAGGCCGCACGCCGCCTGGCGGTGCAGGGCCCGAACTGCCTGCCCGAGGCGCGGCCGCCGGGCGTGGCACGGCGCCTGGCGCGACAGTTCAACAACCTGCTGCTGCAGGTGCTCATGGCCTCGGCCGCGATCACGGCGCTGATCGGACACTGGGTGGACGCGGCCGTCATTGCCGCCGTGGTCGTGCTCAACGCCGTCATCGGCTTCGTGCAGGAAGGCCGCGCCGAGAAGGCGCTGCAGGCCATCCGCCACCTGTTGGCGCCGCGCGCGGTGGCGCTGCGCGACGGCCGCCAGCACGAGCTCGCCGCGGCCGATCTCGTGCCGGGCGACGTCGTGCTGCTGGCCTCCGGCGACAGCCTGCCTGCCGACGTGCGGCTGCTGCAGGCGCATGGCTGCCGCGTGGACGAGTCGGCGCTCACCGGCGAATCCGTGCCGGTGGACAAGCATCCCGCCGCGGTGCCGGGCGGCGCGGCCATCGGCGACCGCACGTGCATGGGCTACGCCGGCACGCTGGTGACGCAGGGGCAGGCGCGCGCGGTGGTGGTGGCCACCGGTGCCGACACCGAGGTCGGCCGCATCGGCCGCATGCTGGCCGCCGTGGAGCCAGGCACGACGCCCCTGCTGCAGAAGATGGGCGCCTTCAGCCGGCAACTCACGCTGGTCATCCTGGGCGTGGCCCTGCTGCTGTTCGGCTTCGGCACGCTGGTGCGCGGCATGGCGGCCGGCGACGCCTTCATGGCCGCCGTCAGCCTGGCCGTGGCGGCGATTCCCGAGGGGCTGCCGGCGATCCTGACCATCACGCTGGCCATCGGCGTGCAGCGCATGGCACGCCGCCACGCCGTGATCCGGCGCCTGCCCGCGGTGGAGGCGCTGGGCTCGGTGACGGTGATCTGCTCCGACAAGACCGGCACGCTCACGCGCAACGAGATGACGGTGCAGCAGGTGATCTGCGCCGGCCAGGCGCTGGCCGTGGAGGGCGCGGGCTACGCGCCACAGGGCGCCATCACGCTGGAGGGCGTGCCGCTGGCGCCGGCCGGGCTGTCCGAGCGCGCGCCGGCGGCGGCCCGGCTGGCGCTGGCCGCGGCGCTGTGCAACGACGCCGCCGTGCACGAGAGCGACGGCCGCTGGAGCGTGGCGGGCGACCCGACCGAGGGCGCGCTGCTGACGCTGGCGCTCAAGGCCGGGCTCAACCCGGCCGAGCTGCGCGTGGAGCGCCCGCGGCTGGCGGTCATTCCCTTCGAGTCCGAGCACCGCTACATGGCGACGCTGCATGCCAGCGTCGGCGCCGCGGCGGCCGAGGTCTTCGTCAAGGGCGCGCCCGAGCGCGTGCTGGCGATGTGCGCCACGCAGCTGGACGCGCAGGGTCGGGAGCAGCCGCTGCATTCCTCCTGGTGGCAGGCGCGCATCGACGAGCAGGCCCGTGCCGGGCGGCGCGTGCTGGCCGTGGCGTGCCGCGCCGACGTGCAGCCGCCGGACACGCTGGCGCATGCCGACGTCGCGGCGGGGCTGACCCTGCTGGGCCTGGTCGGCATCATCGACCCGCCGCGCGAGGAGGCGCGGCGCGCGGTGGCGCGTTGCGCCGAGGCCGGCATCCGCGTCGTGATGATCACCGGCGACCATGGCGTGACGGCCGGCGCGATCGCCGCGCAGCTGGGGCTGGGCGACGCCCTGCCGACCCTCACCGGAGCGGACATCGAAGCCCTGGACGACGCGGCGCTGCGCCAGGTGGTGGCCACGACCCGCGTCTTCGCGCGCGCCAGCCCCGAGCACAAGCTGCGCCTGGTGCGCGCGCTGCAGGCCCGCGGGGAGGTCGTGGCCATGACCGGTGACGGCGTCAACGACGCGCCCGCGCTCAAGCAGGCCGACGTGGGCGTGGCCATGGGCATGAAGGGCACCGAGGCGGCCAAGCAGGCCGGCGCCATGGTGCTGGCCGACGACAACTTCGCCTCCATCGCGCACGCGGTGGAGGAGGGACGCACCGTCTACGACAACCTGAAGAAGACGGTGACCTTCCTGCTGCCGATCAACGGCGGCGAGTCGCTGACGCTGCTGCTGGCGGTGCTGCTGGGCGTGGCGCTGCCGATCCTGCCGGCGCAGGTGCTGTGGGTGAACATGGTCAGCTCGGTGGCGCTGGCCATGGTGCTGGCCTTCGAGCCGACCGAGGCCGACGTGATGCGCCGCCCGCCGCGCCCGGCGTCCGAGCCGCTGCTGTCGCGCTTCCTGGTGTGGCGCGTGGTGCTGGTGTCCACGCTGTTCCTGGCCGGCGTGTTCGGCATGTACGAGTGGATGCTGCGGCAAGGCGCCGGCGTCGATGCCGCGCGCACCGCGGCGGTCAACACGCTGGTGTGCATGGAGGTGTTCTACCTGTTCAGCGTGCGCTACCTGAAGGCGCCGTCCTTCACGCTCCAGGGCGTGCGCGGCACGCCGCGGGTGCTGGCGGCGGTGGCCGGCGTCTTCGTGCTGCAGCTGTTGTTCACCTATGCGCCCTTCATGCAGGCGCTGTTCCAGACCGAGACGCTGCCGCTGGCGCTGGGCCTGCGCATCGCGGCCGTGGGCGTGGCGCTGCTGCTGGTGCTGGAGCTGGAAAAGGCGCTGCTGCGCCGGCTGGGCCTGCTTGCCTGACGAGCTGCAGCTGCTCCCGTCGCTGGCGCAGCAGCCGCAGCGGGCGTGTCATGCCCGCCCCGGTGAAACCGGCTGCGGGGCGCCCGTGGCCGTTGCTCACGCGACCACCGGCACGAACGCGTAGACGGCGGCCACGATGGCGGCCAGCGCCAGCCACTCCACCACGGCGCGGGCGCGTTCCCGCTTCACGCGACGCACCCGCCCGGCCATCAGCGCCAGCGTGGCCGCGACAGCGCTTCCTGGCTGGGCACGGCGTCGTGGGGGCCTGGCCATGGGGCTCATCGCGAGGCCGGGGCTTCGGCGCCCGCCTGCGCGGTGCAGGCCGCCGGCAGCGGCCGCGCCTGGCCGATCGTCCGCAGCTCCCGCTCCAGGCTGGCCGCGCTCGGCTTCTCGACGAACACGCACTGCTTGCCATGGCGCTTGCAGTGGTCCTTGACGCGCCAGTAGGCATCGTGGCTGATGCAGCCGGTCTGGCAGATCACCAGGTCGGCCGCGGCCAGGTTGACGTCGAGCTGCGCGGGGCTGTCCTCCTCGCCGCCGTCGTGATGCAGGAAGCGCCCGCCGGTTCGCTCGATGAGCTTGCGGTAGACCGGCACGCTGGCCGAGCGTCCGCCCACGCACAGCACGGCCTTGTCGCGCAGCGGGGTGGCGGGCTCGACGGGGGCTTCGGCCGCGGGGTTCGCGCGTACGCCCGCGGCGGGCGCGGCCTGCGCGAGGCGCTGCTCCTGCAGCTCGCAGCGCCGCTGCAGATCGGCGGCGCGCTGCTGCCAGTGCCGGGCCTGGCGCTCCAGCTCCTGGATCCGCGCCAGCTGGGCCGTGATCTGATGCGCCTGCTCCAGCCGTGCCTTGAGTCCCGGCACCGCGTCCTCGAGCGCCTTGAGCTGCTCGCACAGGCTGGCGACGAGGGTGTCGCGCCCCAGCAGCTCGGCGCGCAACCGCACCAGCTCGGCACCCTGGCGCTCGATGCAGGCGGTCTTCTCCCTCAGCGCCTGCGCGCAGCGCTCCTGGAGCAGGGCGGACTCGCGCTGCAGCGCGGCGTGCTGCTCCTGCAGCTCGGCGTGGCGCTTCAGGTCCACGCGCTGCGCGGCCCCCACCTGGTGCTGCAGCATGTGCACGTCGGCCAGGACGCCTTCCGCGCAAGGCGTGTCGCAGCGCGGATGGGTCAGCACCGCCCACAGCGCGCCGGGGAGCTGGTCACCCGCGCGGCGCTGCAGCGCCCACCACTGCGCCAGCGCCTGCGTGCTCTTGCAGGCCGCGGCCTGGCGCACGGACAGCGCGTAGCGCGACTCCAGCTCCTTGTGCAGCCGCTCGGCCACCGGCGTGCGCTGCTTGCACTCGTTGATGGTGCAGCAGTGCAGCTCGTAGTCGCTCGCGGGCGCCGGCGCGCGCAGCACCTTCTCCACCAGGCCGCGCAGCGTCTCGATCGGCAGGCACACGCCGATGACGGGGCAGAAGGCCATGGAGTCGAGCTCCCACAGCCGCCGGCGGCGCGACCCCGGGAGGCCGGAGACGTTCAAGGCACCCGCCGGCCTGGGCAGCAAGCTGTCCGCTGTCTTCAGTTCCCTCTCGCACATGCCCGTGTCGTCCTTGGCGAAATCCCGTCCCCTGCCATCGGCGCGGTCACGCCGGCAGCCCTTTGCATCGCAGTCTAGTGAGAAGCATTCTCATTCGCAAGAGTTGCGGCCGCAGTGATGAACAAGAATCATTCCTGTCTAGAATGAAGGCCCTGTCGGGTCGAGTGCATACCCCTGCCATGCGGGCACGGGGCGCCCCGATCCGCTGCAGGCAGCACTTGGAAGGTGACCCATGAGCAAGCAAGCGCCATCGCAGGCGGAGTTGGAAGATCTCAGGAACAGTGGCCTCAAGGCCACGCTGCCGCGCATGCGGGTGCTCGACGTCTTCAAGCACGCCGACGCCCGCCATCTCAGCGCGGAAGACGTGTACCGGGAGCTGCTCAACGCCGGCTCCGACATCGGCCTGGCCACCGTGTACCGCGTGCTGATGCAGTTCGAGCAGGCGGGGCTGCTCGCACGCAGCAACTTCGACGGCGGCAAGTCCGTGTTCGAGCTGCGGCAGGACGCCCATCACGATCACCTGGTGTGCATGCGTTGCGGCCGCGTGGAGGAGTTCCATGACGCCGCGATCGAGGACCGCCAGCGCGCCGTGGCCGAGGCCATGGGCTTCGAGTTGCGCGAGCACGCATTGACGCTGTACGGCCTGTGCTCCGCCCCCACGTGCGGCGGCTCGCAAGCGCCTGGCCAGCACTGACGTGAGCGCGCCGGTGGAAGCGGCAGCGGCAGGGCCTGCGCGTTGGGGCGCATCCGGCGGGCGCAAGGCGCCCGCCGGCGAAACGCAGGAGCCGGCGCGCCTGACGCTGCGGATCTCCGCTGACAAGGCGCGCCAGCTGCGCGAGGTGGCGCGCGAGCGCGGCATGAGCGTCAACGGATTGCTCGACGAGATGGCGACGCTGGCGGTGTTCGAGTTCGAGCTGATGCGGGCCGCGCGCTGCGCCTGACGAGGCGCCCGCCGAGGGCGCCTTGCCGCCGCCGGCCGCGCTGCACGCCGGCACGCCCGGCCCGCGGACATCAATCTCTCCACCAAGGCCATGGCTCAACAATGAGAACCGTTCTCAAATGAGATATAGTCTCATTCGTATTCGCGTTGGCTTGCTGGTGCCTGGATGACGTGGCGGCCTGCCGGGTTCACCCGTGCAGGCCGCTCGCCCGTCCCGGGGGCCGATGCGGCGCGCCCACCCCGTTCCGACATCCAGACCGAAGAAGTTGATGAAGCAGCATTTCCTGATGACCGCCTGCGCCCTCGCAGCCTCCATCGCGCTGGGCGACCGGGCCCAGGCCCAGCAGGTCCAGCCCCAGGTCCAGGCCCAGGAAGAGGAGGCCACGCTGGGGGCGATCGTCGTCAGCGGCAAGCGCGCGGCGCGCGTCTCCAAGGGCGCCACCGGCTTGCCGATGGAGATCAAGGAGACGCCGCAGAGCATCAGCACCATCGAGCGGCAGGAGCTGACCGACTACGGCCTGACCGGCAGCAACGAGGCGCTGGGGCTGGCCACCGGCATCAACGTCGAGCAGTACGAGACCAACCGCGCCACCTTCAACGCGCGCGGCTTCGAGATCCAGCTGACGCAGGTCGATGGCCTGGGCATGACCAACTCCTGGGGCACCGTCGTCGGCCGCGAGGACACCTTCCTGTTCGAGCGCATCGAGGTGATCCGCGGCGCCAACGGCCTGCTTACCGGCGTGGGCAACTCGTCGGGCACCATCAACTACGTGCGCAAGCGCCCGACCAACAAGGACGGCGGCGTCGTCGGCCTGTCCGGCGGCTCCTGGGGCCTCAAGCGCGCCACGCTGGACTACAACAGGATCCTGACCGAGGACGGCGCCTGGGCCGGCCGGCTGGTCGTGGCGCACGAGGACAGGAACTCGTACGTGCGCGACCTGAAGAACCAGCGCACGTCGATCTATGGCGTGATCGACGGCCAGATCGGCAGCAACGGCGTGCTGACCCTGGGCGTCACCGCCGTGGACGCGAAGCAGGATGCGCCGATGTGGGGCTCGCTGACGCTGCGCCGCTCCGACGGCACGCAGGCCGATTTCGACGTCGGCTCCTCCACCTCCGCGAAGTGGGCCTACTGGGACACGAAGTCGCACAGCGCCTTTGCCGAGTACACGCACCGGCTGGGTGCCGGCTGGGAGGCCAAGGCGACCTACAACTACCGCCACGCCAACGAGGCGACGCGCCTGCTCTACGCCTACTCGCCCAGCGGGGTGCTGAACCCGGACAACACCGGCCTGGTCGGCTGGCCCTACCGCAGCCTGGGCAGCACGGACAACCACCTGCTCGACCTCAACCTCACCGGCCAGTTCTCCGCCTTCGGCCGCGAGCACAGCCTGCTCGTGGGCCTGAGCCAGTCGCGCCAGGAGACCTCGACCGACACCTACGCCGCGCAGACCCACATGTTCGATCCGCTGCCGGCCTTCCCGTACGGCGGCGATGCCTATGCGGAGCCCCAATGGGGGCCGCGCCGGCACGACCGCGACGGCGAGCAGACGCTCACGCGCCTGTACGCGGCCTCGCACCTGGCGCTGACCGACTCGCTCAAGGGCGTGCTGGGCGTGAACGCCGTGCGGCTGGAGCGCAGCGGCGCCGCGGTGTACGGCAACGCGGCCACCAACACGAACTACCCGGACACCAGCAAGGTCAGCCCCTACGTCGGCGTCACCTACGACTTCACGCCGGAGGTCCTGGGCTACGCGTCGTACTCGAACATCTTCCAGAACCAGGACCAGACGGACCGCAACGGCGAGTACCTGGCGCCGGTGAAGGGCGTCAATGCCGAAGTCGGCGTGAAGGCGGAGTGGCTCAAGCGCTCGCTGCTGACCACGTTCGCGCTGTTCACCGCCAGGCAGGAAGGCCTGGCCACCTACGGCGGCGTCATCTCCGGCGGCAGCCTCAACGGCCAGTACTGGTACGAGCCCAAGGACGTGAAGTCAAAGGGTTTCGAGATCGAGGCCACCGGCCGCCTGAGCCAGGACGCCAGGGTGACGCTGGGCTACACCCGGCTGCTGCTGACCGGCCCGGACGGCAACGACATCTACGAGTGGGTGCCGCGCAACACGCTCAACTTCCGCTTCGACAGCCGCGTGCCCGGGCTGCCGGCCCTGCGCCTGGGCGCGGGCGGCAAGTGGCAGTCGGAGGTCTACAAGGCCGGCGCCGCCCGGCAGGGCGGCTACCTGGTGGCCAACGCCTTCGCCGCCTACGAGCTGAGCCCGGCCGCGACGCTGCGGCTCAACGTCAACAACGTGTTCGACAAGAAGTACATCGGCAGCCTGGCCTATGGCGCCCTCTACGGCGCGCCGCGTAGCGCCATGCTGTCTCTCGACTACAAGCTCTGACGCCGTGGCTGCGACCCCCTCCGCCGCCGCCGGCCGCGGCCTGCGCCTGGCGTCCCGCGTCGCCGCCGGGCTGCTGGGCGGCTACGCCTTCTGCTGGAGCTTCACCGCGCTGGGCATCACCGCCCTGGTGGCCCTGGGCGTGGACTTCCACGAGGCCGAGACGGCGCTGCTGCTGCTGGCCTTCGTGCTGTTCCTGCTGCTGTTCCTCTGGGCCTTCAGCGCCCGCAGCGTCGCCCGTGCCTGGACGCTGCTCGGCGCCGGCGCCGTGCTGATGAGCGCCGCGGCCTGGGGGCTGCAGCGATTCCTGCTGTCCTGACGGAGGCCCGAGACGATGTTTGCCAACTTCCGGCAGGCCATGGCCTGGCTGCACACCTGGTTCGGTCTGGCGCTGGGCTTCGTGCTGATGGTGTGCTTCTTCTTCGGGTCGCTGTCGGTGTTCGACCGCGAGATCGACCGCTGGGCGATTCCCGAGACGCGCTTCGAACCGCAGCCCATGCCGTCCTTCGACCGCATGCTGCTGCCCCTGCTGCGCCAGGTCGAGCCGCAGGAGGCGGACTACGCGGCCAACATGCCCGCGCTGCACGATGCCGCCCAGGGCCCGATGACGCCGCGGCGGGAGCTGCCGGCCGACGAGTTCTGGGCCTACACCACGCACCGCGACCCGGTGCTCATCATGGGCGTGGGCTTTGGCGTGCCGCACCCCAGGGACCCGGACGCGCACAACCACATCCACGGCAACGTCACCATCGACCCGCGCAGCGGCACGCCGGTGCGCGACGACGCGCTCAAGATCGGCAGCGGCTGGTTCTACCCGATGCACTACGGGCTGAACTGGACCTGGAAGAACCTGGGCACCTGGATCGTCGGCCTGGCCGGCTTCGCCATGCTGGTGGCGCTGGTCAGCGGCGTGGTCATGCACCGCAAGATCTTCCGCGAGTTCTTCACCTTCCGCCCCTGGAAGCGCACGCAGCGCAGTGCGCTGGACCTGCACAACCTCACCGGCGTGGTGGCGCTGCCGTTCCACTTCTTCTTTGCCTTCACCGGGCTGCTGATCTTCGCGGGCACGGTCTACTTCCCGGTCAGCCACACGCAGCTCAAGCCGCTGCACGACCGGCACGAGGCGCTCGAAGCCCGGGCCACCGGGCTGCCGCACGAGCGCTCGGGCCAGCCCGCGCCGCTGGCCTCGGTGGACGCGATGGTGGCCGAGGCCAAGCGCCGCTGGGCCGCGCGCGACATGGCCGGCGAGGTGGGCTACCTGGTGGTGCACCACGTGGGCGACGCCAACAGCTACGTGAGCATCTACCGCGCCGGCAGCGACCGCGTGGCGCTGGTGGGCGAGGGCATCCACTTCAAGGCCAGCACCGGCGCGGTGCTGCGCGAGGACCCGCCGCGCACGGCGGTGTCGGAAGTCAACGAGTTCCTCACCGGGCTGCACCTGCAGCACTTCGAGCACTGGCTGCTGCGCTGGCTCTACGTCCTCGGCGGCCTGCTGGGCTGTGCCTGCATCGCCACGGGCTTCGTCTTCTTCGTCGAGAAGCGCAAGCAGCAGCATGCCGCGGCCGGTAGCCCGGGCAGCCGCGTGGTCGATGCGCTGGCGGTGACGACGGTCACCGGCATGGTGGTGGCGGCCCTGGGCATGCTGGTGGCCAACCGGCTGCTGCCGGCCGACCTCGCGGGCAAGGGCGACTGGGAGAAGCTGGCCTTCTGGAGCGCCTGGGGGCTGGCGCTGGCGCACGCCCTCTGGCGCGGCGCCCCGGTGGCCCGGGCGCGCATGAACCCGGCATGGCGCGAGCAGTGCTGGACGATCGCGGTGCTGGCCGTGGCGGCCGTCGTCCTCAACGCGGTCACCACCGGCGATCACCTGCTCAAGACCCTGTTCACCCACCCTGATCGGGCCGTGGCGGGCCTGGACCTGAGCCTGCTGGCCGGTGCGGCGCTGGCAGTCCGGGCCGCGCGCCGGCTGGCGCTGCGCGAGCACGCCGGCTTGCGCCCTAAGGCGGCCCGGCCCTCAGCGAAGGTGGCGCATGGCTGAGTCGTCGTGGCTGATGGTGGCGGCCGGGCTGAGCCTGGCCGGCATGGCCTGGCTGGCACTGGGCATGGACGTGCACTGGAGCCAGGTGATGCACCGCCCCGCCGACGAGGCCGTGCGCACGCGCCGCGCGCTGCGTGCGCTGGGCGCGGCCGCCTTGCTGCTGTCGCTGCTGGCCTGCCTGCGGGCCGACCGGCCCTCGATGGCGGTGCTGGTGTGGGTGATGCTGCTGGCCGGCAGTGCCGTGGCGGTGGCCCTGGCCCTCGCGCGCCGGCCCGCACTGCTGGCGCTGGCGTGGCCGCCGGGCCGGCAGCGCGGAGCCGTTGCCGGGCCGCACGGCTGAACCGCCCGGCGTCGGCTTTCGCGCCGTCATGGAATATGTTCGCGGCGGAAAATCAGCGGCAACGCGGGAACGCCGTGCGGCACGCATCGCCCGAAAACTGGAATCGCAGGCCGAGTGAACCGGTGCCAGGCAAGGCCGCGCGCGGGTGCAGGGCTTCAAATGCGGCAAACCGCTCGCTGACAGCGAGGAGGAATACAAATGGGCCAGACCGTCATTCCCCAGCTGCGCATGACCGTGGCGGAGCGCAGCCTGCCTTTCTACGTGGAAATCCTGGGTTTCACCGTGGACTGGAAGCACCAATTCGAGCCCGGGTTTCCCTTGTTCGTACAACTCACGCGCGATGGGCAAACCATTTTCCTGACCGAGCATGCCGGCGACTGCCAGGTCGGTGGCGCCGTGTATTTCGTCATCAACGACGTTGACGCCTATTACCGGGACCTGCTGGCGCGAGGCTGCCGGTCGGCAACGAATCCCGAGAATACTTCCTGGGGCACGCGGGAATTCGTGGTGACCGATCCGGATGGCAATCGCCTCAGGTGGGCAAGTCAATCACAGAGCCAGGCTTGAAAATACGCCTGGCTTTGTCGGAGCCTGGAAAAGGATATTGAAAAAGGGGTCCATTCGATCGGCGCATCGTTGACGCTGATCGGGGCATGCCGGGCCTGGCATGACACCCGGCGTGGAGTCGCCCATCCATGCCGACTTCGCGCTCATCGAGGCGGAGCAGGGCGGCCGTTGGCCCGGGCCCGATGCGCCCACCGGGCCTGCGCTTGGCGCCGTCATGTTCGATGGAATCGACAGTAGCAACTCAAAAGTCTCAATCTTTGGGTTGATGCAGGTCAACACAATGGCGTCATGCCGTTGAGAAGCGGCATCCAAAAATCGTTCGAAACCATCGAAGGAAAGGACCGCCATGATCACGCTGCGCAAGTCTTCGGACCGGGGCCACGCCAACCACGGCTGGCTCGACAGCCGCCACAGCTTCTCCTTTGCCGACTACTACGACCCGGCGCACATGGGCTTCGGCAACCTGCGCGTCATCAACGAGGACCGGGTCGCCGCGGGCAGCGGCTTCGGCACGCACGGGCACCGCGACATGGAGATCGTCAGCTACGTGCTCGACGGCGAGCTCGCGCACAAGGACAGCATGGGCAACGGCGACGCGGGCGGCGCCAGCGGCGTGATCCGTCCCGGCGACGTGCAGCGCATGAGCGCGGGCTCGGGCGTGCTGCACAGCGAGTTCAACCATGCCAAGGACCGCGCGACGCACTTCCTGCAGATCTGGATCCTGCCGCGCCAGCGCGGCATCGCGCCGGGCTACGAGCAGAAGCACTTCGATCCGGCGCAGCGCCGCGGCCGGCTCGTGGCAGTCGTTTCCGGCCATGGAACCGACGGCGCGCTGTTGATGAACGCTGACGCCGAGATCGAAGCCGGCCTGTTCGATGGCGAGGAAAGCGCCACGAAGACGCTGGACCCGGCACGCCTGGCCTACGTGCACGTGGCCCGCGGCGAGATCGAGGTAAACGGCCAGCGCCTGGCCGCCGGCGACGCCGCGCTGCTCGACGGCGAGGCGCAACTGGAGCTGCGCAACGGCCGCGGCGCGGAAGTGCTGGTGTTCGACCTCGCCCGCTGATCCGCCCCTCGTATTCCGGTCACCACCCCTGTTCAAGGAGATCCGACATGAATGCCTCGCTCAACCAGTTCCTCGTCCTTGCCGGCCGCGTGCTGCTGGCGCTGATCTTCGTCACCTCGGGCTTCGCCAAGCTGGGGAACCTCTCCGGCACGGCTGGCTACATCGCCAGTGCGGGGCTGCCCCTGGCCGGCGTGCTGGCGCTCGGCGCCGGTCTGCTGGAGCTGGTGGGCGGCCTGGCGCTGGCGGTGGGCCTGCGGGCGCGCTGGGCGGCACTGGCGCTGGGCCTGTTCACGCTGGCCGCGGGCGTGCTGTTCCATGCCTACTGGGCCGCGCCGGCCGACCAGGCCCACGTGCAGCAGATCATGTTCATGAAGAACCTGGCCATCGCGGGCGGCCTGTTCCTGACCGCGGCGCACGGCGCCGGCGCGCTGAGCCTGGATGAGCGCCTGTCACGCGGCGTCCGCCTGGCTCGCGCCTGAACTGCCGAGTGGCCTTCGCCGCCGCAGCCGCGCACCTCGGGCTGCGCGGCTGCGGGAGCCGCCACCAGGCGTTCCGACGCGGGCGCCCGCGTGCTGCCACGGTTGGCAGTCCTGGCAGTCCAGGGTGGAAGGTGGCATGACGCACCAACGCCCGGGCTTCCCTGGCGCCGCCGGGCCGAGGCGCTTTCGCGGGGCTGGCCCGCATCTTGTTAAGTCGGGGACATGACCGGTTGCGCGGGAGACGGCTCATGCCAAGGGCCTTATCGCCTGCCGCGCAGCTGCCCGCATCCCGCACCGTGCCGCGCCTGCCCCCGAGGA
>NZ_VIDQ01000031.1 GCF_009760915.1 Azohydromonas aeria | reverse complement strand
GTCATCAGGCACGCGGCCACGATGTCGTCGTCCATCGGCACGCTCACGGCCGTGGCGTCCTTCGGCAGCACCAGCTTCAGGAAGTCCAGCACGTTGCGCGCGTACAGCGCGCTGGCGTCCGCCGCCACGAGCGCGGGCAGGTTGGTCTCGCCCACGATCGTCACGCCATGCTCCTGCACCGTTTGTCCGGGCACGGTCAGCGCGCAGTTGCCGCCATTGGCCGCGGCCAGGTCCACGATCACCGAGCCCGGCTTCATCGACTGCACCATCTCCGCGGAGACGAGCTTCGGCGCCGGGCGGCCCGGGATCAGCGCCGTGGAGATCACCACGTCGGCCAGCGCCACGCGCTTGGCGACCTCGGCCCGCTGGCGCGCCAGCCAGCTCTCAGGCATCGGCCGCGCGTAGCCGCCCACGCCTTCGGCCGCTTCCTTCTCTTCCGCGGTTTCGTAGGGCACGTCGATGAACTTGGCGCCCAGCGATTCGACCTGCTCCTTCACGGACGGGCGCACGTCGGAGGCCTCGATCACGGCGCCCAGCCGCTTGGCCGTGGCAATGGCCTGCAGCCCCGCCACGCCCACGCCCAGGATCACCACGCGCGCGGCCTTCACGGTGCCGGCGGCGGTCATGAGCATGGGAAAGAACTTCTGGTACCGGTCGGCCGCGATGATCACGGCCTTGTAGCCGGCGATGTTGGCCTGCGACGAGAGCACGTCCATGCTCTGCGCGCGCGTGGTGCGCGGCGCGGCCTCCAGCGCGAAGCTGGTCACGCCGGCCGCGGCCAGCCGCTCCAGGCCTTCGCGGTCAAAGGGGTTCAGCATGCCGACCAGCGTGGCGCCGCGCTTCATCAGCGGCAGCTCGTCCGCCGAGGGCGAGCGCACCTTGAGCACCAGGTCGCAACCCAAAGCCGCCCGCACATCGACGATTTCCACACCCACGGCCCTGTAGGCCTCGTCAGGCGCGGCTGCCGCCACGCCTGCGCCGGACTGCACGAACAGCTGGTGGCCCTGGGCCTTGAGCTTTTTCGCCGTCTCCGGTGTCACCGAGACACGCGTTTCTCCAGCCGCCGTTTCCAGCGGAACGCCAATCAGCATGAATATCCTCCCGGTCCATAAACGAAAATAAATAGCTTGCTGCGACATTTCCTTATGATGAACGCCGCCGTGACAAATAACCCACTCGCAAACAACGGGACTGTTGTTTGCCAATGGGGTTTACCCCTAAACTCCGTCCCAGTCCTTCAAAACCAAGCCGAGTTGAATATGAAGTCCACCACCATTTCCTCGTCAAATACCTGCAACGGCACCCGCGCCCAGGCGCCAGCCTCCAGCATCGACTGGAAGGAGCTGTTCGCCGCGATGCCCATCGGCATCGTCTTCAACGCGGTGCGCGAGCTGATCCGCCAGCGCAATCACAGGAAGCTGGTGCTGCAGGCCTTCAAGCGCTGACCGGCGCCTCCTCCTGCCGGGACGGCACGGCAAAGGGCACCGCCTGCCCGATCAGCGCCGCGCCGTCGCCGAGCAGGAACTCGCGGAAGGCTTGCGCCACCGGCGGCAGCCGCTTGCTGCAGCGGTGCACCACGTACCAGTGCAGCATCAGCGGCAAGCCCTGCACGTCGAGCACGCACAGGCTGCGCGACGCCAGCTCGCGCGTGACGGTGTGCGCCGACAGGAAGCTCAGGCCCATGCCGGCCATCACGGCCTGCTTGATGGTCTCGGTGCTGCGGATCTCCATCGCGACGTTGAGCCCGGACACGTCGCCGCCGAAACCCTCCTGCATCGACTTCCAGGTGTCGGAGCCGCGCTCGCGCACGATGAACGGCTCGCGCATCACCTCCTCCAGCGCGATGCCGCGCCGCGCCGCCAGCGGGTGCGCCGGCGGCGCGACCACCACGTAGGGGTGCGGCGCGAAGGGCTCGTTGATGGTGTCCAGGTCGTCGGGCGGCCGCACCATCACCGCCAGGTCCACCAGGTTGTCGGCAATGTGCCCCAGCAGCCCCTCGCGGTTGTGCACCGAGAAGTTCAGCTGCACGCCCTGGTGCCGGCCCAGGAACTCGACCAGCAGCCGCGGAAAGAAGTAGTCCCCGGCGCTGATGACGCCGACGTTGAGCTTGCCGCCCGTCACGCCCTTGAGCCGCGCCATCGCGGCCTCGGCCGCCTCGAACTGCTGCAGGATCGTGCGGCTGATGTGCAGCAGCTCCGCGCCCGCGGCCGTCAGGTACACCTTCTTGCCGAACTGCTCGAACAGCGCATGGCCGGCGTGCTCCTCCAGCTTGCGCACCTGGATCGAGACGGCCGGCTGCGTCAGGTACAGCTCCTCCGCGGCGCGCGAGTAGCTCAGGTGCCGTGCCACCGACTCGAACACCTTGAGCTGCCTGAAGGTGGCGTGTTTCATGGCCGGCTTTCCTGAGTGGCTGGCTGACTGGCTGACTGCTGGGCGCGCGCCGCTGCCCGGGCTCAGGCCGCCAGCCGCGGCGTCTCCACCAGCCGCACGTGCCCCTGCTGCTCGGCCATGGTCCGCGCCAGCAGCTTCACCAGGCCGTGCACGGTGTCGATGCACGGCGTGGGCGTGCCGGTCAGCCGCGCCAGCTCGACCACCGAGCCCACCAGCGCGTCGATCTCCGGCTCGCGCCCGGCTTCCACGTCCTGCAGCATCGAGGTCTTGTGCTTGCCCACCTTCTCGGCGCCGGCGATGCGCTTTTCCAGCGGCACGCGGAAGGTGATGCCCAGCTCCTGCGCCACCGCCTGCGCCTCGCGCATCATCGACGCAGCCACCTCGCGACCGAGCGGATGGCGGCAGATGTCCACCAGCGTCGAGTGCGTCAGGCTGCTGATCGGGTTGAAGCTGAGGTTGCCCCAGAGCTTGAGCCAGATCTCGGCCCGGATGTTGTCCAGCACCGGCGCCTTGAAGCCGGCGTTGGCGAAGCACTCCGACAGCGCCTGCACCCGCGGCGTGGTGCTGCCGTCGATCTCGCCCAGCGGGAAGCGGTCGCCCTCGATGTGGCGGATCACGCCCGGCGCGACCAGCTCCGAGGCCGGGTACACCACGCAGCCGATGACGCGCTCGGCCGGGATGCCGGCGGCAATGCGCCCGTGCGGATCGACGCTGCGCACGCGCGTGCCCTCGTGCGGGCCGCCGTGGCGCTGGAAGTACCAGTAGGGAATGCCGTTCTGCATCGGCACGACGATGGTCTCGGGCCCGAACAGCCTGGGCAGCTCGTCCACCACCGGCTCGACCTGGTGCGCCTTCATGCCCAGGATCACCACGTCCTGCGGCCCGGCCTCGGCGTAGTCGTCGGTGGCGCGCACGCCGGTGGCGGTGTGCTCCCAGCCGTCGTGCGTGACCAGCTTGATGCCGTGGTCGCGGATGGCCTCCAGGTTGCGGCCGCGCACGAGGAAGGTGACGTCCTCGCCGGCCAGCGCCAGCTTCGCGCCGACGAGGCCGCCGATGGCACCGGCGCCAATGATTGCGATCTTCATGGTCAGGGCTCCTTGAGTTGAATTCGTGTAGTGGGTGCCGCGCGGCGCCGCTCAGGCGTCCAGCCGGTTGGCCAGGCGGCCGATGCCCTCGATCTCGACCTCGACCAAGCTGCCGGGCTTGATCGAGCCCACGCCCACCGAGGTGCCGCACAGGATCACGTCGCCGGGCAGCAGGGTCATGTCCCGGGAGACCAGGCTCACCAGGCGCTGCACCGGGAAGGTCATGTCGCTGATCGGGTAGTCCTGCCGCACCTGCCCGTCGAGCAGCGTGCGCACGCGAAGCACCTGCGGGTCCAGCCCGGTGACGACGGCGGGCCCCATCGGGCAGAAGCCGTCGAAGCCCTTGGCGCGGGTCCACTGCGTGAAGGAGGCGTCGCGATTGAGGATGTCGGCCTGCGTCACGTCATTGGCGCAGGTGTAGCCGAACACGTGCTCCAGGGCCTGCGCCTCGCCCACGCCGCTGCAGCGCTTGCCGATGACGATGCCCAGCTCGCCCTCGAACACCACCTTGCCGCCGCAACGAGGCTGGGGGATCGCCGCGCCGTGCGCCGACCAGGAGTTGGGCGATTTCAAGAGGTACAGCGGCTCCTCCGGCAGCCCCAGGCCCAGCTTGGCGCGCAGCGCGCCGAAGTTGTTCCACAGCGCGATGACCTTGCTCGGCTGCGTGGGCGCCAGCAGCCGAACGGCGGCCAGCTCCAGGCGGCGCCCGGTGGCCTCGTTGCGGCCGAACAGCTCGCCCGTGTGCTCGTGCACGAGCGTGCCATCGAGGCGGCCGAAGCCGGCGCGGCCCTCGGCTTCGTAGCGGATCCAGTGGGTCGTCGTCATGGCTGGGTTCCTTGGGTGGTTTCGTGAGTTCAGTCGAAGGGCAGCCATTGCGGCTCGACGGCCTCGGCCACCAGCGCGCCCAGCGCGGCGGGGTCGCGGGTGGCGCGCACGCCGGGCGGCAGCGGGCCCGTGCCGTGGCGCAGCATCACCACGGGCTTGCGCATGTGGCCGTCGATCCAGCGGGCGCAGGCCGTTTCCGCCGCCTCGCCCAGGCCGCCGGCCAGCAGCACGGCGTCGGTGCCGGGGTCGGCGTCGAAGAGGCGCAGCAGGTCCACCGCGCCCAGGCCCGCGCCGTCCGCTGCGGCGGCCGCGTCCTCGCCGCCCAGCGCCACCACCGTGGACTCGCCCAGCCCGAAGGCGGCGAGCTGGCTTGCGGCCAGGCTGACCAGCGCGGCCGAGCCCGACAGCACGCCGATGCGCCCGCGCTGCAGCGCCTGGCCCGGGATCGGGCCAATGTGCACCTCGCCCGGCGTCACCAGCCCCGCGCAGCCCAGCAGCAGCTGCGTCGTGCCGCCGCACAGGCGCCGGCGCACGCGCTGCAGGTCCGCGCCTGGGATGTGTTCGGTGAGGCACACCACCAGTCCGATGCCGGCTTCCGCCGCCTCGACGATGGCGTCGGCGGCGCGCTCGGGCGCCACGCACACCACCGAGGCCGTCGCGTTGGTCCAGGCCTTGGCCTCGCGCACGCTCGGAAACAGCAGCAGCTCGTCGGGCAGGTGCTCGGCCGTGCCGTAGACGACGCCGGCGGCGATGCGGGCGCGGCCCGCGTGCCCGCCGGCGCGCCAGGCGGCGCTGCAGCCCGGGCCGGAGCCGTCGTCGCCGCCCTGCAGGATCACGCGGCTGTGCCGGTCGAGGAGGATGGACATGGCGGGTGCGCTCCAGAGGGGTTGATCAACGCCGGCCTCAGATGCCCAGCTCGCAGCCGACGACCTTGGACCAGTCGCAGCGCGGCGTGGCGCAGCCCTTGTGGCGCAGCATCGACTCGTGGATCGCGCGGGCCAGGAAGTCGGCGTCGTAGGCAGTGAGCAGGTGCGGCTGGCAGTGGCGCAGGTAGTGGCCGATGCGCTCGGCCGGCTGCTCGCTGTGCCGGCGCAGCGCAGCCCAGGTTTCAACGTCCCAGTACCAGCGCAGCCCCAGCTCGTAGAACGCCGCGTTGTAGGCGTTGCGCTCGATTTCCTCGATCCGGAATTCCGACGGCAGGTCGTTGAACATGGCCTTCTCCTTGGCTGTTTCGGGATGACGGAAACCACTGTAGGGAGCTGGGTGGATATAGGACAGTTAATTGTTCTTGGTTTGCAGATAACTGGATGCTTATGGTTGATGGAGCGTGACGGGGCTTGAATGGCCGGTGGGGCGGGCATTCATGGATAAATTGATGAGGCGTGCTTTGGCTATTCGAAGCCTCAACTCAAACAGAACCTGTCATTCCCGCGAAGGCGGGAATCCAGGCGGTCCCCAAGCCGGCCGCAAGCAAACCGGCCGGCATGCCGGGTGCGTGTTTCGCAGCACCTCGGTTTCGAGCTGACTTGGGGTCCACCTGGATCCCCGCCTGCGCGGGGATGACGAAGCAAGGGGCGGGGCGGCTCGGCTTGCGGGCTGCGACCGACGGCTAACGGTTAACTGCGGCCAACGACCAGCACTCAGTGGTCAGCGGCGAGCAGCAGGCTACCCGCCCTCCCCTCAAATCGCCCCATCCGCCCGCAGCACCTCCAGGTCGTGCGCGTCGTAGCCCAGTTCCATCAGCACTTCTTCCGTGTGCTCGCCCAGCAGCGGCGCGCGCTGGACCTCGGTGGGGCTGTCGGAGAGCTTGATCGGGTTGCCCACCGTCAGGTGCCTGCCGCGCGTCGGATGGTCCACCTCGACCACCGTGCCGCTCTCGCGCAGCGACGGGTCCTGGGCGATCTCCTTCATGGACAGGATCGGGCCGCAGGGAATGTCGTACTGGTTCAGGATCTCCATGGCCTCGAACTTGGTCTTGGTCATGGTCCACTGCTCGATGCGCGCGAAGATGGGCTTCAGGTGCAGCAGCCGCGCCTGCGGCGTGGCGTAGGCCTCGTCCGTGATCCAGCCCTCCTCGCCGATCACCTTGCACACCGAGGGCCACACCGCCGCCTGCGTGATGAAGTAGATGTAGGCATTGGGGTCGGTCTCGTAGCCCTTGCAGCGCAGGATCCAGCCCGGCTGGCCGCCGCCGGAGGCGTTGCCCGCGCGCGGCACGGCCTCGCCGAACTTGCCGTCCGGGTATTGCGGGTACTCGTGCAGCGAGCCGGTGCGCTCCAGCCGCTGCTGGTCGCGCAACTTCACGCGGCACAGGTTCAGCACGGCGTCCTGCATCGGCGCCAGCACCTTCTGGCCGCGGCCGCTGTGCGTGCGCTGGTACAGCGCCGCGACGATGCCCAGCGCCAGGTGCAACCCCGTGCCGCTGTCGCCGATCTGCGCGCCGGTCACCACCGGCGGGCCGTCGTCGAAGCCGGTGGTGGAGGCGGCGCCGCCGGCGCACTGAGCCACGTTCTCGTAAACCTTGCAGTCCTCGTAGCGGCCCGGGCCGAAGCCCTTCACGGACGCCACGATCATGCGCGGGTTGAGGGCGTGGATGTGCTCCCAGCTCAGGCCCATGCGCTCCATGGCGCCGGGCGCGAAGTTCTCGACCAGCACGTCGCAGCGCTTGATCAGCGTCTCCAGCACCTGCTTGCCGCGCGGCTTCTTGGTGTTGAGCGTGACCGAGCGCTTGTTGTGATTCAGCATCGTGAAGTAGAGGCTGTCCACGCCCGGGATGTCGCGCAGCTGGCCGCGCGTGGCATCCCCTTCCCCGGGGCGCTCGACCTTGATCACGTCCGCCCCGAGCCAGGCCAGGAGCTGGGTGCAGGTCGGTCCCGACTGGACGTGGGTGAAGTCCAGGATGCGAACGCCGGTCAGGGCTTTGTTCATGGCAGTCTCCTCATCAACGAATTTCTTCGGTGGGCGTGTCGCTCACTCGGTGGCGCCGGCCGCGGCCAGCTGCGCCTCCAGCTCCGCCAGGCGCTTGCGCAGCGCGCGCTCCTCCTGGAAGCGCGGCGTCTCGTCGCGCACCACCGCGGCGATGCCGTCGAGCGCGCCGTCAGGGCCCGTGACCAGCGCCACGGTGAAGGCGATGGACAGCGTGCGGCCGTCCTTGTGCAGCGCCGGCACGCGCAGCAGCGAGCTGCCGTAGCGCGTGATGCCGGTGGCCATGGTCCTGGCATAGCCCTCCCAGTGCCGGCCGCGCTGCCGGTCGGGGATGATGATGTCCAGCGACTGGCCCAGCGCCTCGGCCTCGCTGAAGCCGAAGATGCGCTGCGCGCCGGCGTTCCAGACCACGATGGCACCTTCGGCGTCGGTGACCATCACCGCATCGCCCATGGACCGCACCAGCTGCTCGAAATCGACGGGACGCATGACGGCTTCCTTCAGGTTCTTGGGCCCGGCATCGAGGTTTTTCATCGACGCGGTCCCCTGCTTCATGGATGGCCCATGGTAGAAATCGCGGCTTCAGAACGCCGTTGACTGCGGTCAACCGGCCCGATCGGTAGATACCCAGGGGTGATGTGCAGTGGCTGCCGTGATTTCTTCCGTGGCGAACCACCGCCAGCGCAACGTCATCCACATGCAGCTGGCGCAGAACGTCGTGCTCAGGGAGATGGGCGACGTCGAGCGCGAGGAGCTGGAGGCGCTGCTGGAGGTGCGCGACTTCGGCAAGGGCGACTACCTGCTGCACCAGGGCGTGCACGAGATGGAGCAGTACTTCGTGCTCGACGGCGTGCTCAAGCGCGCCGTGGCCAACGCCGATGCCAAGGAGATGATCCTGCGCTTTGCCGGCGCGGGCGACATGGAGACGAGCTACGCCGCGTGGCGCCTGAACACGCCCACGCCCTACGCCATCATCGGCGTGAGCAAGGGCCGCGTCGCCAAGCTGCCCATGCCCCGCTGGGTCGAGTTCCTGGACCGGTACCCGAAGTTCAAGGAAGTGTTCGAGTACCACGTGATGCGCGTCATGAGCGAGATCATGGCCCACACCATCACGCTGCACCTGCTCGACGCGCCGGGCCGCGTGCATCGTTTCATGCGCAAGCATTCCGCCGAGTTCGCCGACCAGATCCCGCGCAAGGAACTCGCCGCGCACCTCAACCTCACGGCCGAAACGCTGAGCCGGCTCAAGCAGCGGGGGAAGATTTAACGCCGGGTAGCTGCCGCTCTTGAAGGCCCATGCGGCTGGCCGAAGCCGGTAGGAGGCCCGCTTGCGGGCCGAACAGGCGCAGCCACCAAAGAGGTTCGGCCCGCAAGCGGGCCTTCTACCGGTGATTTGCCGAGCGCCCTTCCCGCTCAGACCGCCGCCACCACCGGCCGCCTTCGCTGCAGCGCGAACCACTCGGCGCCGCCGTCCAGGATGTCGGGCACCCAGTACAGCGTCTCCACGCCCTGGCGCAGCGTGGGCAATGCCGAAGGCGGCGCGTCGCCGCAACCGAGCGCGATCTCGGGCATGCCCGGGTAAGGGCGCCGCCGGCGCAGCTTGACCAGCTCGCCGGCGAGCAGCGCCTGCAGCGCGGCATGCCCGCCACGCTGCAGCAGCAGCCGGATGCTCGACGCGCCCACCGCCCAGGCCGCTATCAGCATGCCCTCGAAGCAGCGGTGCGGGTTGCGCGTCAGCAGCATCCTCCCGCTGCCGCCGGCATCGCCGCCGCGCCCGCCCTCGTCGCGGCCGACGCACACCTCCATCGCGCGCGGGGCGCTGGCCTGGTGCACGCGCAACCACTGCGTGGCGGCGGGCCCCTGCGCGTCGCACAGGCCGCTTTCCTCCACGCTGCGCAGCACCATGTCGGCCTCGATCTCGCCGGCGACGCAGCGCTTGAGCAGCCGGTAGCCGCCGCGCTCGACGTAGGCCGCATGGCCGATCGCGCCCCCCGGTGCGGCCGGCGTCCTGGGTGAAACGACGGGGCGCATGGTCGTTCCTCCTGTCGGACTGCGCCGCGCCGGCCTCAGACCACGCCGACGGCGTGGAAGGTGGCGATCTTGTCGGTGTCGTAGCCCAGCTCGGCCAGCACCTCGTCGGTGTGCTCGCCCAGCAGCGGCGACGCCGTGACTTCGGGCTGCATGTCCGAGAACTTGATCGGGCTGCCCACCGTCAGGTACTTGCCGCGCTTCGGGTGGTCCACCTCCACGATCGAGCCGCTCTTGCGCAGGCTCTCGTCGCGCGCGATCTCCTTCATCGACAGCACCGGCGAGCACGGGATGTCGAACTTGCGCAGGATGTCCACCGCCTCGTACTTGGTCTTGTCCGAGAGCCACTCCTCGATGGTCTTGAAGATCTCGAAGATGTGCGGCTGGCGCGCGTCGGGCGTGTTGTAGGCCGGGTCCTCGATCCACTCCGGGCGGCCCAGCGCGCGGCAGATCGGCGGCCAGGCATGGTCCTGCACCGTGAAGTAGATGTAGGCGTTGGGGTCGGTCTCCCAGCCCTTGCATTTGAGCACCCAGCCGGGCTGGCCGCCGCCGCCGGCGTTGCCGCCGCGCGGCACCACGTCGGTGAAGGTGCCGTGCGGGTACTGCGGGTACTCCTTGAGGTAGCCCACGCGCTCCAGGCGCTGCTGGTCGCGCAGCTTCACCCGGCACAGGTTCAGGACGGCGTCCTGCATCGACACGGCCACCTTCTGGCCCTTGCCGGTCTGGTCACGGCCGCGCAGCGCGGTGAGGATGCCGATGGCCAGGTGCATGCCGGTGTTGCTGTCGCCCAGGGCGGCGGCGCTCACGGTCGGGGGGCCGTCCCAGAAGCCGGTGGTGGAGGCGGCGCCGCCGGCGCACTGCGCGACGTTCTCGTACACCTTGAGGTCCGAGTAGTGGTGGCCGTCGCTGAAGCCCTTGACCGAGGCCAGGATCATCTTGGGGTTGAGCTCCATGATGCGCTCCCAGGTGAAGCCCATGCGGTCCAGCGCCCCGGGACCGAAGTTCTCCACCATCACGTCGGAGCGGCGGATGAGCTTCTCCAGCACTTCCTTGCCGTCGGCCGTCTTGGTGTCCAGCGTCAGCGAGCGCTTGTTGCTGTTGAGCATGGTGAAGTAGAGCGCGTCGGCGTCGGGGATGTCGCGCAGCTGGTTGCGCGTGACGTCGCCCGAGCCCGGGCGCTCGACCTTGATCACGTCCGCGCCGAACCAGGCCAGCAGCTGGGTGCAGGCCGGGCCCGCCTGCACGTGCGTGAAGTCGATGATGCGGATGCCGTCGAGAGGTTTGGTCGTCATGGTGCTCTCCTGGACTCGTTGCCGTGAGGGTTGAGGGTGGGGGTGGATAACGGGTGGTGGTGGAGGAAGGGCGCGGCGATTACTTCTTGGTCGCCGCGCGGGTCGGGTTCAGGTTGGTGATGCGGCCGCTCTCGGTGCCCGCGGTCTCGTCGATGACGGCGTTGATCAGCGTGGGCCGCCCCGAGGCCACCGCCTCGCGCAGCGCGCGTCCCAGCTCTTCCGGCGTGGTGGCGGTGATGCCCTCGCCGCCGAACGCGGTCATCATCAGGTCGTAGCGCGCGCCCTTGACGAACACCGTCGGGGCCGGGTCCTCGCCGCCGGAGGCGTTCCTGTCGGTGCCCTTGTAGACGCCGTTGTTGTTGAAGACGACGATGCACACCGGCAGCTGGTAGCGGCAGATGGTTTCGACTTCCATGCCGCTGAAGCCGAAGGCGCTGTCGCCCTCGATGGCGATGACGGGCTTGCCCGTGGTCACCGCCGCCGCGACGGCGAAGCCCATGCCGATGCCCATCACGCCCCAGGTGCCCACGTCCAGGCGCTTGCGCGGCTCGTACATGTCCACGATGGATCGGGCGAAGTCCAGGGTGTTGGCGCCCTCGTTGACGACCATCGCGTCGGGACGCTCCTGCACCACCTTGCGGATGACGCCCAGCGCGCCGTGGAAGTTCATGGGCGAGACGTTGGCCTCCAGCGTCTGCGCCATCTTGGTCAGGTTCTTGTCCTTGCGCTGCGCGATGGCGCCGGTCCACTCCGCGGGCGGCTTCTGCCAGCCGGCGCCGATGCCGTCGAGCAGCGCCGAGACGCAGGAGCCGATGTCGCCGATCAGCGGCGCGCTGATGGGCACGTTGGAGTCGATCTCGGTGGGCGAGATGTCGATCTGGATGAACTTCTTCGGCTGTGCCCCCCAGGTCTTGCCCTTGCCGTGCGACAGCAGCCAGTTCAGCCGCGCGCCCACGAGCATCACCACGTCGGCCTCGGCCAGCACGTAGGAGCGTGCCGCGGCGGCCGACTGCGCATGCGTGTCGGGCAGCAGGCCCTTGGCCATGGACATGGGCAGGTACGGGATGCCGGTGCGCTCGACCAGGGCGCGGATCTCGGCATCGGCCTGCGCGTAGGCGGCGCCCTTGCCCAGCAGGATCAGCGGCCGCTTCGCACCCTTGAGCAGCTCCAGCGCGCGCGCCACCGTGTCGGGCGCGGGCAGCTGGCGCGGGGCCGGGTCCTGCACCTTGATGAGCGAGGCGCGGCCGGCCGCGGCCTCCATGGTCTGCGAGAACAGCTTGGCCGGCAGGTCCAGGTACACGCCGCCCGGGCGGCCCGAGACCGCGGCGCGGATGGCGCGGGCGATGCCGATGCCGATGTCCTGGGCGTGCAGCACGCGGAAGGCGGCCTTGCAGAACGGCTTGGCGGCGTTGAGCTGGTCCATCTCCTCGTAGTCGCCCTGCTGCAGGTCCACGATCTCGCGCTCGCTGGAGCCGCTGATCAGGATCATCGGGAAGCAGTTCACGGTGGCGTTGGCCAGCGCGGTCAGGCCGTTGAGGAAGCCCGGGGCCGACACGGTCAGGCAGATGCCGGGCTTTTGCGTGAGGAACCCGGCGGCGGCCGCGGCGTGGCCGGCGTTCTGCTCGTGGCGGAAGGAGATCACGCGCATTCCTTCCGCCTGCGCCAGGCGCGTGAGGTCGGTGATGGGAATGCCGGGCAGGCCGTAGATGGTGTCGATGTCGTTGAGCTTGAGCGCGTCGATGACCAGGTGGAAGCCGTCGGTGAGCTGCTGCTCCTGCTCGGCGCCGGCGGCCCCTTCGGCCAGTGCCGCGCCGCTGGCGGCGACGGCGGCCGCGCGGCTGGCCTGGGAGGGTTCGATGACGGTGGACATGTCGGATTCCTCGTGCTTCAAGAAGGTGGCTGTTCGGTGTCGCCGTGGTGACTGCGTCGCGTACCGGGCTTGGAGTGACTGTGGCCCGGGGCCTCGATTTCTTCCGTTGACTGCGGTCAATTTTCAGGAAACGCGGGCTGGGAATTTCCCTTGTTGGTTGCCTGCGTAACTTTCAGGACGTCTCGGTGAGGTCGCCGGTCCCGTCGCCATGCCCGCTGCGAGCGCGGACATGGCGAGGGAGGCAAACCGGTTCAGTCGCGCCGCGAGGCGCGCTGGTTCAGGCCGTGCCGCCCGCGTAGGACTTGGCGTCGCGGGCTTCCTGTGCCGCGCCCTGCTGGCGGGCCTGGTCGATGAACTTGCGGCGCATCGGGCGCAGCACGAACCAGGCCATCACCGCGGCCACCGCGTTCATCGCGGCCGCCACGTTGAACACCGTCTCCCAGGTGCCGGTGGAGGCCACCAGGATGCTGGACAGCGGCACCAGCAGCGAGGCCGTGCCCTTGGCGGTGTAGAGCATGCCGGCGTTGGAGGCGGCGAACTTGGAGCCGAAGGTGTCGGCGCAGGTGGAAGGGAACAGGCTGTAGATCTCGCCCCAGGCGAAGAACACCAGGCCGGTCAGCAGCACGAAGGCCAGCGGGTTGTGGCCGAACTGGTAGAGGCCGTAGATGCTCGCGGCCTCGACGGCGAAGGCGACGAACATGGTCTGCTCGCGGCCGATCTTGTCGGAGACCCAGCCGAAGAACGGCCGCGTCAGGCCGTTGAGCACGCGGTCGATGGCCATGGCAAAGGTCAGCGCCGGCAGCGCCAGGCCCATGATGCTCACCGGCACGTCGGCGATCTTGAAGTCCTTGGCGATCGGCGCGAGCTGTGCGGTGGCCATCAGGCCGCCGGCCGCGACCATCACGAACATCGCGTACATCACCCAGAACACCGGCTTGCGCAGCACCTCGGTGGGCTTGTAGTCGCGGCGCGACTGCTGCAGCGTCGTCACCGAGGTCTTGATCGTCTTCATGACCTTGTTCGGGTCGAGCAGGGCCAGCGCCGCGACCATCACGATCAGGCCCTGGCCGATGCCGAAGTAGAAGAACGCATCCTCATAGCCGCGCGCCTTGATCATGGCGGTGATGGGCAGGATGGTCAGCGCCGAGCCGGCACCGAAGCCTGCGGCCGTGATGCCCGCGGCCAGCCCTCGGCGGTCGGGGAACCACTTCAGCGCGTTGCCCACGCAGGTGCCGTACACCGCACCGGCGCCGATGCCGCTGACGGCGGCTGCGGCATACAGCATGGTCAGCGAGCCGGCGTAGGAGTTCATGACCCAGCCGATGCCGCACAGCAGGCCGCCGCCCAGCACGACAGGACGGGGTCCGAACTTGTCGACCAGGTAGCCCTCGATGGGCACCAGCCAGGTCTCGGTGAGCACGAAGATCGTGAAGGCGATCTGGATGGCGGCGCGGGACCAGCCGTACTTGTCGGAGATCGGGTTGACGAACAGGGTCCAGCCGTACTGCAGGTTGGCGATCATCGCCATGCACAGTACGCCGATGACCAGTTGTCCCCAGCGGAACGCCGGGCCACGCGTGATTTCAACTGCGGCTGCTGGAGCCGTGTGATGTGAGCTCATTGGGTTGCACTCCTCGGTTTTGGAGCCAGTGATGGCGGGACCCAATGTCGTTTTCACAGTCCCGAAAAACTCTTGACCGCGGTCAACGGCTTGAAAACTCGGATAAGCGCTTTCCCTAGGTCCTCAGCTTCAATCAGGGTTTTCCGGTAATTGGCCAGCCCGCCGCACCAGGCGACAAACCCTCACGCAAATCACTGTCAGTCAAAGAGTTTTTAGACGTTCGTTGCTTTCTCAACGCCAAACACATTTATTCATGATGACGATAAGCTTTCGTATATGGATGCACCGCAGCAATTTGCAGGTGCGGTTTTTACAAACTCGATGAATCCCTCCGAATAATGTCCCGGCACGCCGGTCATCGGGACTTTCCCTTGATCCGTAAAAATTGACCGCAGTCAACGGCGTTTCCGCGGGGCGGCCCGGATAGTCCGGCCGCAACACAGGCCCCTTCACCGGAAACCCGCATGAAGCACACCGATTCGTACGACCGGCAAGCCGTCGGTCAGGTCCTTGCCGAACGTGGCCGGCTCGACGGCCCGCTCATGCCCGTGCTGCACGGCGTGCAGGAGGCGCTGGGCCACGTGCCGGAGCAGGCGGTGCAGCAGATCGCCCACGCGCTGAACCTCTCGCGCGCCGAGGTGCACGGCGTGCTGACCTACTACCACCACTTCCGCACCGAGCCGGCGCAGGGCCCGGTGCTGCAGGTGTGCCGCGCCGAGGCCTGCCGCAGCGTCGGCGGCGAGCAGCTGCTGCAGCGCGCACGCGCCGCCGGCGGCTGCGAGGTCGAGCCGGTGTACTGCCTGGGCCTGTGCGCCCTGGCACCGGCCGTCATGCTCGAAGGCCAGCCCTACGGGCGCATGAGCGCGCAACGGCTCGACGACCTGCTCGACGACGTGGGAGGCCCGCGATGAGCGCCGCCACCACCGTCTTCGTCCCCGCCGACGCCGCGGCCCTGGCCGCCGATGCCGACCTCGTCGCCGCCGCCATCGCCGCGCACGCGCGCGGCAGCGGCCAGGACGTCCGCATCGTGCGCAACGGCTCGCGCGGCCTGCTGTGGCTGGAGCCGCTGGTCGAGGTGCAGACCGCCACGGGCCGCATCGCCTACAGCCCCGTGCGTGCCGAGGACGTGGGCTCGCTGTTCGAGGCCGGCTGGCTGCAGGGCGGCGCGCATGCGCTGCGCCTGGGTGCCGTCGAGGACATCGCCCAGTTCAAGCGCCAGCAGCGCCTGACGTTTGCCCGTTGCGGCCTCGACGACCCGCTGGCCGACGTGCCCTGGAGCGGACTGCAGGCCGCGCTGGCCTGCACGCCTGAAGCGATCGTGCAGCAGGTGCTCGACTCCGGCCTGCGCGGCCGCGGCGGCGCCGCCTTTCCCGCGGGCATCAAGTGGCGCACCGTGGCGCAAGCCTCTGCCGACCGCAAGTACGTGGTCTGCAATGCCGACGAGGGCGACTCGGGCACCTTCGCCGACCGCATGCTGATGGAGGGCGACCCCTTCCTGCTGATCGAGGGCATGGCCATCGCCGCCCTGGCCGTGGGCGCGTCCAAGGGTTTCATCTACATCCGTTCCGAGTACCCGCACGCGGTCCGCACCTTCGAGGCCGCGCTGCGCAAGGCGCGCGAGGCGGGCGTGCTGGGCAGCTCGATGCTGGGCTCCAACATCGCCTTCGACATCGAGGTGCGCGTGGGCGGCGGCTCCTACGTCTGCGGCGAGGAGACCGCGATGCTGGAGAGCCTGGAAGGCAAGCGCGGCGTCGTGCGCGCAAAGCCGCCGCTGCCGGCTGTGCAGGGCCTGTTCGGCCGCCCGACCGTCATCAACAACGTGCTGACCTTTGCCGCCGTGCCGACCATCCTGGAGCACGGCGCGGCGTTCTACCGCGACTTCGGGACCGGGCGCTCCCGCGGCACGCTGCCCTTCCAGCTCGCGGGCAACGTCAGGCAGGGCGGGCTGTTCGAGCTGCCCTTCGGACTGACGCTGCGCGAGCTGGTGTTCGGCATCGGCGGCGGCACGGCCAGCGGCCGGCCGGTCAAGGCGATCCAGGTCGGCGGCCCGCTGGGCGCCTACGTGCCGGAGTCGCAGTGGGACCTGCCGCTGGACTACGACGCCTACGGCGCGCAGGGCCTGGTGCTGGGCCACGGCGGCGTGGTGGTGCACGACGACACGGTGGACATGGCCCAGATGGCGCGCTTCGCCATGGAGTTCTGCGCCGCCGAGTCCTGCGGCAAGTGCACGCCCTGCCGCATCGGCTCCACGCGTGGCGTGGAGGTCATCGACCGCATCGTGCTCAACCACAACCGGCCGCAGCAGGTGCGGCTGCTGCGCGACCTGTGCGACACGATGCTCGCCGGCAGCCTGTGCGCCATGGGCGGCATGACGCCCTACCCCGTGCTCTCCGCGCTCGACCACTACCCGCGCGACTTCGGCCTGCTCGCCGACGACGAGCGCGCGGCCTGAACGAACGACGACGAAGCCCCCCGAATCGACCGAACACCAGGGAGCCCTGACATGCGGCCTCACCACCACGACATCGACTTCGGCACGCCGCCGCGCGCCTCGGACCAGACCGTGACGCTGGAGATCGACGGCCAGCCCGTCACCGTGCCCGCGGGCACCTCGCTGATGCGCGCGGCGATCGAAGCCGGCGCGAACGTGCCCAAGCTGTGCGCCACCGACAGCCTGGAGCCCTTTGGCTCGTGCCGTCTCTGCCTGGTGGAGATCGAGGGCCGGCGCGGCTTCCCGGCCTCGTGCACCACGCCGGCCGAGGCCGGCATGAAGGTGCGCACGCAAAGCGACAAGCTCGCCAAGCTCCGACACGACGTGATGGAGCTCTACATCTCCGACCACCCGCTGGACTGCCTGACCTGCGCCGCCAACGGCGACTGCGAGCTGCAGGACATGGCCGGCACGGTGGGCCTGCGCAACGTGCGCTATGGGCTGGAAGGCAAGAACCACCTCGGCGCGGCCAGGGACGAGTCGAATCCTTACTTCAGCTACGACGCCAGCAAGTGCATCGTCTGCAACCGCTGCGTGCGTGCCTGCGAGGAGACGCAAGGGACGTTCGCCCTGACCATCTCGGGCCGCGGCTTCGAGAGCCGCGTCTCGCCGGGCCAGAGTGAAGCCTTCATGGACAGCGAGTGCGTGAGCTGCGGCTCCTGCGTGCAGGCCTGCCCCACCGGCACGCTGCAGGAGAAGAGCGTCATCAGCCTGGGCATGCCCTCGAAGAGCGTCATCACGACCTGCGCCTATTGCGGCGTGGGCTGCGGCTTCAAGGCCGAGGTCAAGGGCGAGCAGGTCGTGCGCATGACGCCGTGGAAGGACGGCCAGGCCAACGACGGCCATTCCTGCGTCAAGGGCCGCTTCGCCTGGGGCTATGCCACGCACAAGGACCGCATCACCAGGCCGATGGTGCGGGAGCGCATCACCGACCCGTGGCGCGAGGTCGGCTGGGACGAGGCCATCGCGCATGCGGCGCGCGGCTTCCAGCGCATCCAGTCCCGCTACGGGCGCGACGCGGTCGGCGGCATCACCTCGTCGCGCTGCACCAACGAGGAGGCGTACCTGGTGCAGAAGCTCGTGCGCGCCGCTTTCGGCAACAACAACGTCGATACCTGCGCGCGCGTGTGCCACTCGCCCACGGGCTACGGCCTGGGCCAGACCTTCGGCACCTCGGCCGGCACGCAGACCTTCAGGTCGGTCGAGCAGTCCGACGTGATCATGGTCATCGGCGCCAATCCCAGCGACGCGCACCCGGTGTTCGCCTCGCGCATGAAGAAGCGCATCCGCGCCGGCGCGAAACTGATCGTGGTGGACCCGCGCCGCATCGACCTGGTGAGCGCGCCCCACGTCAAGGCCGAGCACCACCTGCAGTTGCGCCCGGGCACCAACGTGGCACTCGTCACCGCGCTGGCGCACGTGATCGTGACCGAAGGCCTGCTGGCCGAGGCCTTCATCGCCGAGCGCTGCGAGGACCGCAGCTTTGCCCAGTGGCGCGAGTTCGTGGCGCGCGAGGAAAACTCGCCGGAGGCGACGGAGGCTGTCACGGGCGTGCCGGCCGGGGACGTGCGCGGCGCGGCGCGCCTCTACGCCACCGGCGGCAATGCCGCGATCTATTACGGCCTGGGCGTGACCGAGCATGCGCAGGGCTCGACCATGGTGATGGGCATCGCCAACCTGGCCATGGCCACCGGCAACGTCGGGCGCGAGGGCGTGGGCGTGAACCCGCTGCGCGGCCAGAACAACGTGCAGGGCAGCTGCGACATGGGCAGCTTCCCGCACGAGCTGCCGGGCTACCGCCATGTTTCCGACAGCACCGTGCGCGGCGAGTTCGAGGCGGCCTGGGGCGTGGCACTGTCGGCCGAGCCGGGGCTGCGCATTCCGAACATGTTCGAGGCCGCGCTGGAAGGCAGCTTCAAGGGCCTGTACGTGCAGGGCGAGGACATCGTGCAGTCCGACCCCAACACGCAGCACGTGACCGAGGCGCTCTCCAGGCTGGAATGCCTGGTGGTGCAGGACATCTTTCTCAACGAGACCGCCAAGTACGCGCACGTGTTCCTGCCCGGCTCCAGCTTCCTGGAGAAGGACGGCACCTTCACCAATGCCGAGCGCCGCATCTCGCGCGTGCGCCGGGTGATGAAGCCGCTGGGCGGGCTGGCCGACTGGGAGGTGACACTGAAGCTCGCCGAGGCGCTGGGCTACCCGATGCACTATCAACATCCCTCGGACGTGATGGACGAGATCGCGCTGCTCACGCCCAGCTTCCGCGGTGTGAACTACGCCAAGCTGGAGCAGCTCGGCAGCGTGCAGTGGCCCTGCAACGAGGACACGCCCGAAGCCGGCACGGCCACGATGCACGTCGGCGGCTTCGTGCGCGGCAAGGGGCGCTTCGTCATCACGCAGTACGTGGCGACGCCCGAGAAGGTCACGAAGCGCTTCCCGCTGGTGCTGACGACGGGCCGGATCCTGAGCCAGTACAACGTCGGCGCGCAGACGCGGCGCACGCCCAACAACCTCTGGCACGGCGAGGACCGGCTGGAGATCCATCCGCACGATGCCGAGGAGCGCGGCATCCGCGAGGGCGACTGGGTCGGCATTGCCAGCCGCGCCGGCGACACGGTGCTGCGCGCCGTGGTCAGCGAGCGCATGCAGCCCGGGGTGGTGTACACCACCTTCCACTTCCCCGAGTCCGGCGCCAACGTCATCACCACCGACAGCTCCGACTGGGCCACCAACTGCCCCGAGTACAAGGTGACGGCGGTGCAGGTAGCCAAGGTGGCGCAGCCGTCGCAATGGCAGGTGGGCTACGGCGAGTTCAACCGCCGGCAGCTCGACCTGCTGGAGCGCCGCAACGAGGCGGCAGCCGATGCCGCCGCCGTGATGGGGAAATGAGCATGGACGCCCTGCCTTTCACGCCCCACCCCGGCGTCCGCCACCTGAGCGCGCTACGCTGCCAGGCCGGCGTGCCGCGCGAGGTGGAGGATTTCGTGGCCGACGAGGTGCCGGTGGCGCTGCAGTTCAACGGCCTGTCGCACGCGGTGATGCTGGCCACGCCGCTGGACCTGGAGGATTTCGCGGTCGGCTTCTCGCTGAGCGAGGGCATCGTCGATCACGCGGGGGACGTCTTCGGCATGGACGTGGAGACGGTGGACCAGGGCATCGTGCTGCACGTCGAGGTGGCGAGCCGCTGCCTGGCGCGATTGAAGGAGCGCCGCCGCGCGCTGTCCGGCCGCACCGGCTGCGGGCTGTGCGGGGTGGAGAGCCTGGCGCAGGCGCTGCCGCGCTGCAAGCGGCGCGTGGCGCCGGCCGTGCTGCCGGCCGCGGCGCTGTCGGGCGCGCTGGACGGCATGCGCGCGCGGCAGGCGCTGCAGTCGGCCACCGGCGCGACGCATGCCGCCGCCTGGTGCGGCCCGCGCGGCGAGCTGCGCCTGCTGCGCGAGGACGTGGGCCGGCACAACGCGCTCGACAAGCTCATCGGCGCGCTGGCGCGCGAGGGGCTCGATGCGGCGGACGGCTTCTTCGCCGTGACCAGCCGCGCCAGCTACGAGATGGTGCAGAAGACGGTGCGCGCCGGCGTCGGCACGCTGGCCGCCATTTCCGCCCCCACCGCGCTGGCCGTGCGCACGGCGCAGGCGGCGGGGCTGTGCCTGATCGGCTTCGCGCGCGGGCGCGACTGGGTCGCCTACAGCGCCGCCGACCGACTCATCGTGGAGCCGCTTGCAGCATGAAAACCGAGCACCTGATCCAGATGGCCAACGGCATCGGCGACTTCTTCGCCGCCATGCCCGATGCGGCCGAGGCCCGGCGCGACCTGGCACTGCACATCCGCCGCTACTGGGAGCCGCGCATGCGGCGGGGCATCCTTCAATACATCGACGAGAGCAACGGTGCCGGGCTGCGCGACATCGTGCTGCAGGCGTTGCGGGAGCACCGGGCCGGGATGGCGTGAGACCGAATCCCGAGCCGCTCAGCGGCCGGGTACCGCAAACCCCGCCGCATAGAAGCGCCGCGCGCTGGCCAGCAGCCCCTCGACGGCCGGCGCGTCACTGAACCGCTCGATCCACCACGCCAGCGCCCGGCCCGGCGTGCCGACCCGCCAGGCCAGGCTGAGCGTTTCCGGCTCGCGCTCGCGCTCCACGCGCTTGCGCACCAGCACGCCGGCGTCGAGCGCGCCCTGGGCGCAGATTCGAGGCAGGTACCCGACGCCGACGCCCTCGCACTGCAGCCGCACCTTCACGCGCAGGTTGGGCACGGTGAGCGTGCGCTGGCCGCTGAGCAGCCCGGCGCTGCGCACGGGCAGGCGCCGCGCCGAGTCGGCCACCGCCACGGCGCGATGCGCGCGCACCTGGGCCTCGGACAGCGGTTCTTCCAGCTTTGCCAGCGGGTGGAACGGCGCGACGCAGAACCAGAACTCCACCTTGGCCAGCTCGCGCGCGAGGTAACCGCCGCCGGCCGGGCCGGGGCCGACGGCCAGGATCAGGTCGCTGCGGCCGTCGAGCAGCGACTCCCAGGTACCCGTGAGCGCCTCTTCCAGGAAGCGCAGCCGCGTGGCGTCGGCGGCCTCGTGGAAGGCCGCCACGTCGCCGGCCAGCGTCTCGGTGGGCAGCAGGCCGTCGAGGGCGATCTGCAGGGTGCTTTCCCAACCCGAGGCCACGCGCTGGACGCGGCACTCCAGGTCGGCGGCGGCCTGCAGCAACAGGCGCCCCTCGCGCAGCAGCTCGCGCCCGGCGGGCGTGATCTCGATGCGCGGCCCGTTGCGGCGAAACAGCGCCACCTGCAGCTCTTCCTCCAGCTTCGCCACCGTGTAGGAGATGGTGGACGGCACCTTGTGCAACTCGTCGCCGGCCGCGCTGAAGGAACCGCGGCGGTCGATGGCGTCGAGCAGCTCCAGGCCTTCGAGGGTGAGTTTGGGCATGGGAGTCCTTGGGGCTATGGCGGCGATGGTAGGTGCCGGCGATGGACGCTCTTGCATCGCCGCCTCGTGGGCAGGCCTGGCCGCTGGATGGACCCGGATACGCAAGTCACCAAACCGTCGCAGCCCGGCCAGGGTTGCCGGCGCAGAGTGAAACGATTCCGCTGCCTGGACCGCACCGCCGTGAACGACGACACCTTCAACACCAGCATCCGCAAGTTCCTGAAACTCGTCGGCGTCAGCTCGCAGCGCGAGATCGAGCGCATCGTCGGCGAGGCGATGGCTGCCCAGGCGCTCAAAGGCAACGAGACCCTGCCCGTGGTCATGACGCTGGAGCTGCCGACGCTGGGCGTGAAGGTCGATTTCAAGAGCGAGATCCAGCTGGAGTGAGGCACGCCCCCGCGCGCCGCCGCCTGCTTGGCGCGGCACTCGTCGCTTCGCTGCTGGCACCGGCGCGCGTGGTGGCGGCGCAGCCGGGCGCAGCGCCTGACGCGGTGCCGCCGCCCGGCTGGATGGCCACCTGGAGCGCGGCACCGCAGCCACCCAGTTCCTGGTTCGAAGCCGCCTTTCCCCGCTTCGAGAACCAGACGCTGCGCCAGGTCGTGCACGTCAGCCAAGGCGGCAGCCGGCTGCGCGTGCGCCTGAGCAATGCCTACGGCACGGCGCCGCTGGTCATCGGCGAGGCGCAGGTGGCGCGGCAGGCGGTGGGGCCGGACAACGTGCCCGGGTCGAACCGCCCGCTCACCTTCCAGGGCCAGGCCGGCATCACGCTGGCGCCCGGCACCACCGCCGTCAGCGACCCGGTCCGGCTGCAGGTGCCCGCCCAGGGCAACCTGTCCGTGAGCCTGTACCTGCCGCAGTTCACGGCGTCGGTGACCCGGCACCTGGGCTCGCTGCAGACCAACTTCGTCTCCACGCCCGGCAACTTCGCCGCCGCGGCCAGCGTGCCGGGGGTGTTCTCCAACCTCTGCAACGGCGGCGCCTCGTTCCGCAACTGCTCCTCGCCCTGGCTCTTCATCGTCGGCGTTGACGTGGAGAGCCCCCGGCCGGCGGCCGTGGTGGCGCTGGGCGACTCCATCACCAACGGCGCCAGCTCGTCCGTGAACCGCAACCGGCGCTGGACCGACGTGCTGGCGCGCCGCCTCGTGGTCGCCGGGCAAGCCGTGGCCGTGCTCAACCAGGGCATCGGCGGCAACACGCTGGTGGCGCCGGGCCGGGGGCCGACCGTGCCGCAGCGCTTCGAGCGCGACGTGCTGCGCCAGCCCGGCGTGCGCTACGTGCTGCTGCTCATCGGCATCAACGACATCCGCCGCGGCGTCCCGGCCGAGGTGCTGATCGACGCCTGCCGGGCCCTGATCGTCCAGGCCCATGCGCGCGGCCTGAAGGTCTACGGCGCCACGCTGCTGCCCTTCGGCAGCCCGTCGGACGCGATGGAGGCGCAACGCCTGGCCTTCAACCGCTGGCTGCGCAACGCCGCCGAGTTCGATGCGGTGGTCGATTTCGATGCCGCCGTGCGCGGCCCCGCCCGGCCACGGCGCCTGCGGCCCGACCACGACAGCGGCGACGGGCTGCACCCCAGCGACGCCGGCCACGAGGCCCTGGGCCGCGCCATCGACCTGTCGTTGTTCAGCCGCTGATGCGGCGCCGGTGCCGGTGCCGGTGCCGGTAGCGCGCTGGCGGCATCCGAGCGGCTGGCGCTAGCACAACTGCCCTTCCTCGCACCAGCCGCAAGATCAAGGTCCCCTGCCCCGTCTCGGTGGAAACCACAACCGCTTGCTCATGCTGCACCGCACAATAAACTCGGGCCGAGCTAGAGCAGGAAGGACCACGATGCATACCCTCAAAGCCATGGCGCTGATCGCGCGGGCGGTGGAGCTGTCAGAAGCCGATTTCGACGGGGATGCGCTGGCGGAAGCCTGTCGCCTCGCGTCCCCGGAAGAGCGCCAGGCGGTGCAGTGCATCGTGCAGTCGCGCGCGGCGCTGATCGACCACCAGCCCGCCTCGGCCGCCGAGGTCATGGCCGCGCTGCGCGCCATGGTGCGCGGCCAGCGCACCCCGGTGTTGGCGAACCGCCACATGCACTGGGCCGAATGAGCCCCAAGGACTTCTGAATCGGTCAACGAATGAAACAGCGGTGACGCGCGCGGCGCACGCCGTTTTCAGCGCGAACGCAACACGTCCAGCTCCGACACCTCCGCGGCGCGATGTCCCCAGGACTGCCGCACCCAGGTCGCCACCGCCGCCACCTCGGCCTCGGACAGCGTCTGCTTGAAGGGCGGCATGCCGAACGGGCGCGGATTGCCCTGCGTCGCCGGCGGGAAGCCGCCGTGCAGGATCGCCTTCACCAGGTTCACCGGCGACGCCATGGTCGCCGCGCGGTTGCCGGCCAGCGCCGGATAGATCCCGGCCACCCCCTCTCCCTGCTCGCCGTGGCACGCGGCGCACTGGTCCTTGTAGATGCGACCGCCCAGCTGGAGCCGCTGCGCGCTGGCCGGCTCGGCCGGTTCCTGCCGCCCTTCGGGCCGCGGCAGCGACTGCAGGTAGGCCGCCATGGCACGCAGGTCCGCGTCGCTGAGGTGCTGGGTGCTGCGCGACACGACCTCGGCCATCGGCCCCATCGCCGCGCCGCGCCGCGACAGCCCGGTGCCTAGCAGCGCGACCAGGTCGTCGGCGCTCCAGTCGGCCGCGCCGGGCTCGCGCGGCGCAGCCAGCGCGGGGGCGTACCAGTTCTGCATCGGCACCAGGGCGCCGCCCAGCGCGCCGCCGGCCTCGGTGGCGCCGAGCCAGTTGCGCGGCGCGTGGCAGGCCTCGCAGTGGCCCAGGCCCTGCACCAGGTAGCGGCCGCGGTTCCACTCGGCCGGCCGGCGGGCGTCGGGCTCGAAGCTTTCGGCGCGGAAATACAGCGCCCGCCAGACCGCCAGTGATACCTGCAGCCGGTACGGGAAGCGCAGCTCGTGCGCGCGATTCGCCTGCCGCACCGGCTCTCGCGCTTGCAGAAAGGCGAACAGTGCGTCGGCGTCTTCGCGCGTGAGCCGCGTGTAGCTGGGATAGGGAAAGGCCGGGTAGAGCAGCCGCCCGTCGCGGGAGCGGCCGTGGCGCAGCGCGCGCCGGAACTCCGCGGCGCTCCAGGCGCCCAGGCCCGTGTCGGCGTCGGGCGTGAGGTTGGAGGCGTAGACGGTGCCGAAGGGCGTGTCGATGCCGCGCCCGCCCGCGTACTCGGCCCCGCCCGGCGCGGTGTGGCAGCCGGCGCAGTTGCCCGCGCGCGCCAGGTAGGCACCGCGCACGATGGCGGCCGGGTCGGCACCGGCGGCCGCGGCGCCCTCCCCGGCCGGCGGCAGCGGCTCCTCGCCGCGCACGTTGAGCCAGGCCACCAGCGCGGCCAGCGCCGCCAGCAGCGCCGCGCCGATCAATGCCGCGCGCCCTCCCCGGCGCATCGCGGCCCTCATTGCAGTCCGCTGCCGCATTCCAGCGGCAAGGGCAGCGCGACCTCGCGCGCGGGCTTGCCGCCGCCGCCCAGCGGCTGCGCCGACAGCCAGGCGGCGACGGCGTTGACGTCCTGCGCGCTCAGGCGCCGGGCGATGTCGGCCATGCAGTCGGGCGCTGCGGCGCGGCGCTGGCCGGTCTGCCAGGCACCGAGCTGGCCGGTGAGGTAGTCGCGCGGCAGGCCGAGCAGCCCGGGGATCGCCGGCTCCACGCCGGTCATGGCGCGGCCGTGGCAGGCCATGCAGGCCGGGATGCCGCGCCGCGCATCGCCCTGGCGCACCAGCGCCTCGCCCTGCGCCAGCAGCGCCAGCGGCGTGTTGGTGGTCTGCGGCGGCGGGTAGGGCAGATCGAGCGCGGCGAAGTGCCCGGCGATCTCGCGCAGGTACCCGTCCGACAGGTGCTCGACCAGGTAGTTCATCGTGGCGTTGTGGCGCCGCGCCTCGCGAAAGTTCACGAGCTGGTTGTAGAGGTAGCCGGCGGGCTTGCCGGCGATGCGCGGGAAGTAGCCCTCGTTGGTGGCACGGCCCTCCTTGCCGTGGCAGACGGTGCAGGCCTGCAGGCGCTGCGCCATGGTGTCGGGCACCGGCGCGGCGGCCGCCTCGGCCACGGCGCCGGGCGCGAGTCCCAGGGCCAGGCCGGCGGCAGCCAGCACGGCGGCGAGAAGACGGTTCGATGCGGCGGTGAGGTTCATGCAGCTCCCGAATGTGCCCGGCGCGGCGTGGGCGCAACAGGCGCAGTTCCGCGCGAAACGGGCGGAGCAGATGCTGCGCGCGCCGGGCTGGGCACCGGCGGCCGGCGCGGCGTCACAGCCCCAGCTCGCTCAGGCCCGGATGGTCGTCGGGACGGCGGCCCAGCGGCCAGTGGTAGAGCCGCTCGCCTTCCTGGATGGGCAGGTCGTTGATGCTGGCAAAGCGCCGGCACATCAGCCCTTGCGGGGTGAATTCCCAGTTCTCGTTGCCGTAGCTGCGGAACCACTGGCCCGAGTCGTCGTGCCACTCGTAGGCGAAGCGCACGGCGATGCGGTCGCCCGCGCAGGCCCACAGCTCCTTGATCAGCCGGTAGTCCAGCTCGCGCGCCCACTTGCGCTGCAGGAACTGGCGCACCTGCTCGCGCCCGACCGGGAACTCGGCGCGGTTGCGCCAGCGCGTGTCGGCCGTGTAGACCTGCACCACGCGGTCGGGGTCGCGGCTGTTCCAGGCGTCCTCGGCCAGGCGCACCTTGCGCGCGGCGGATTCGGCGGTGAATGGCGGCACGGGCGGCCGGACTTCTGCGGGGGCTTGAGGGCTGTCCATGGCGGGCAGTGTGCCGCGCCGGGCCACGCCCTTGTGCCGCGCGGCGGCGTCCTCAGGCCGGCGGGCCTTGGTCGGCGTAGAAGCGCAGCAGCCAGGAGCGCACTGCCGGCGCCTGCCACTGGCCCGCGTCCAGCCGCGAGCGCAGCAGCGGCGTGAGCTGCACGCCGCGCGCATGCAGATCCTCGCGCAGCCGCTGCAGCCAGCGGAACTGCTCCTCGCGCGGCAGCGCCGCGAAGGCCTGCTCGGCCGCGGCGAGGCGCTCCTGGGACAGCGCGGTTTCGACACCGGCCTGGGCCTGGGCCGACGCGGCCGACGCAGCGGACGGCGTCTGCGGCGCCGGCGCCGGCGCCAACGCCGCCACCGGCGCGGGACGGCGCTCCGGCACGCCGCCCAGGATCCATTTCAGGTGCGACAGCCGGTTCACGATCGGCGTGCGTGCCGAGGCCAGGTGCTGCGCCAGCGTTTCCAGCGCGCGCGCCACCGCGTCGGGCCCGTAGCGCTCGGCCAGCGCGTCGAAGTCGTGCTCGCGGATGTCGAGTGCCAGCGCGCGGCTGGCGGCGCTGGCGTCCACCGGCTGCGTTTCGGCGGCGGGCAGCGCGGGCTGCTCCTTGCGCCGCACCAGGAACTGCACCTCGCCGCTGAACTTGCCGTTCTTGCGGTGCTCGACCAGCTCGACCTCGATCTCGGAGAGCTCGTTGATGTTGCGCACCGCGGGCGCGAGGAACTCGTTCTTGAACTTGCGCCACTCGCGCAGCTTGGACTGCTCGGTGCCGCGCAGCACCGGCAGCCACCAAGTCCAGTCCTGGCGCATGGTGCGGCCCACGCCCTGGTAGCGCGCGCAGATCTCGTACAGCGCCACGGCGCAGTAGGTGCCCAGCCGTGCCACGGTCTCCAGGTTGACCTGGGCCCAGCGCTCGGGGTCGAGCATCTGGCGCTTGATGGCCGGCGGATACCACCAGCGCACCCAGTTCTCGCGGCCCACCTTGTAGAAGTCCGCCTGCGACAGCAGCGTGAAGACCTGTTCGCGCTCGCCCTGGCCGTCGCCCTCGCCCTCGCCGGGCATGACGTCGCCGGGCGAGAGCTGCCGCCACTCGATGATGGTGGTCATCATCTCCTTGAGATAGCGCTTGGCCGACGCGGTGGCGGAGCTGTCGGTGCCGGCCTGCTGCAGGATGGCGTGCAGCGGCGCCGCGTAGCCCTCCTCCCGCGTGTCGCCAGTGGCCTGGGCCAGGCGGCCCATCACGTTGTAGACCTTGCGCGCCGTCACGGTCAGCGCCCGGTTCGCCGGCACGATGGCCAGCGCCGACACCGGCTTGTTGAAGGTGCTGGTGCCGGCTTTCGGGTACTGCGCGGGCGGCGAAGGCGGGCGGCGGGACATGGGGCGGCAGTATATGTCCGACCACCGTTGGACATGGATGCCTGACGTTGCCGCCAACCGCGCCCATGGCGTCCTCTGCGTGGCTGGCTGAAAAACCCGGACATCCGGCTGCCAACCGAAGAGCCTGCGGACTCAAAAACGCGGACACGGTGAAGCCAGTTCGGGCATCGCCCAGACTGAAAAAGCCGGACATCGATGCCCCGCCGCTGCTGAAATCCGGCCGTTTTGCAGTTGTCCACAGTTGGGCCATGCCACTGGAAGGCCGGACTGCAAAGTCCGGACGGGCGGACTGAAAGCGCCGGACGGTCAGACGCAAAAGGGCGGACGCCCGGACTGGATTCCCCGGACGAGCGGGGTTTCCAAGTGCCTGATGGACAAGGGAAAACGTACGTTGTCCACAGGCCTAAAGGTATTGAAGGAGTTGAAGACTTCTACAAGCACCGCTGCACTGATCGAGGACTGTCAAGCGCTCTGGCGTCCGGCGTTTTCAGCGACGTAGATGCAGAATTCGCGCGCTGCTGCGAATTCTGCATCCCGCTCTAGAATCCCATGACACGCGCTGCGACTGCGCTGAAGGAGAAGAAATTTGGAAGCTGCTTCGATCGTGGCCACCGATGAGATCACGCTGCCGTCCATCCTGGAACAGGCCGAGCGCGTGAAGGACGTGGTGGCTTATGCCCGCGAAACGATGCTGGCGCCGACCCAGCGCAAGAAGCCGCCGGTGTTCTCGACCGCCAAGCTCATGGAGCTCACCGGGCTGGAGAAACCGCAGGTGGACTACCGGCTGCGCCGCGGCGAGCTGCCCAGCGGCAAGCTCACGCCCAGCGGCGCCCGGCGCGAGTTCACGCTGGCTGAGGCGCGGGTCTGGGTGCGCGAAATGCGCCGCCAGGAGCTGCGTCCCGCGGGCGCCACGGCCATCACCATCGCCATCGGCAACTTCAAGGGGGGTGTCAGCAAGACCACCACCGCCGCCACGCTGGCACAGGGCCTGAGCATGCGGGGCCACCGCGTGCTGCTCATCGACTGCGACCCGCAAGGCAGCCTGACCACGCTGATGGGCATCCTGCCCGACTCCGAGGTCGAGCTCGACGACACCGTGATGCCGCTGTTCTCCGGGCGCCAGTGCGACATTGGCTACGCCATCCGCGGCACCTACTGGGACGGCATCGACTTGGTCGCGGCCGCGCCGGTGCTGTTCGGCGCCGAATTCGCGCTGCCCGCGCGCCAGACGCAGGAGCCGGGCTTCGAGTTCTGGAGCGTGCTGGACTATGGCCTGGACGCCGTGCGCGAGCAGTACGACTTCATCATCATCGACACGCCGCCGGCCCTGTCCTACACCACCATCAACGCGCTGATGGCGGCCAACGGCATCATCATGCCGCTGCCGCCGAACCCCCTGGACTTCGCATCCTCGGCGCAGTTCTGGGACCTGTTCGGCGACCTCACCAACCAGCTCATCACGCAGCGCGGCGGTCACAAGTCCTTCGCGTTCGTGGACGTGTTGCCAACCAAGGTCGAGTCCGCCGACCAGACCAGCCTGCTGGTCAAGAAGTGGATGGCCTCGGCCTACGGCGACAAGCTGGTCAGCGTGGAGATCCCGAAGACGGCGGCGGCCAACGCGTCCAGCGCCGAGTTCGGCACGGTCTACGACCAGGTCGAGAGCGGGTCGGCGCGGACCTTCAAGCGCGCCACCGACGCTTACGACCGGCTGGTCGAGCTGATCGAGGACCAGACGCAGATGTTCTGGAACAAGCAGGTCGGGCAGGGCGGAGGCGCGTGATGGCAACCCGCAAGAAGGGCCACGACATCGACTGGAGCAACGTCCCGCGCCGCACGACCGGGCCGGCCGCGGCGCTGGCCGGGCTGCTGGGCGAGCCGGCGGCTGCCACGGCGCCGGCCCCCGTGCCGGCTCCGGCAGCGCCGACCGTGGTTGCGCCGCCGGCGGTGTCCCCGGACGCCGCCGCGACCGCCGCACCCGCGGCTGGCGCCACGCCGGTCAAGCCCCGTACCGGTCCGGGCTACAACGCGCTGCAGATCTTCACCGGCAATGCGCTGCAGGAACGCATCGCCGAGCTGGAGGAGGAAGTGCGGCGCGTGGGCGAGCAGCGCGGCGCCGTGCAGCTCGACGCGCGCAGCATCGCGCCCAGCCGCTGGGCGAACCGGCACGAAGCGTCCTACGCCGGCAAGGCCTACCAGGAGCTCAAGGCCGAGATCCGGGATGCCGGCGGCAACGTCCAGCCGGTGATGGTGCGGCCGCTGCCGCAACCGAAGGAGGGCGGCGAGCGCTTCGAGCTGGTGTTCGGCCACCGCCGCCACCGCGCCTGCCTGGAACTGGGCCTGCCGGTGCAGGCGGTGGTCAAGGAAGTGGATGACCAGGCGCTGTTCGGCTTCATGGAGCGCGAGAACCGGCTGCGCCAGAACCTGTCGGCCTGGGAGCAGGGGACGATGTACCGCCGGGCCCTGGACGACGGCCTGTTCCCTTCGCTGCGCCAGCTGGCCGCCCACGTCGGCCGCGACCACAGCGACATCTCCAAGGCGCTGCGCATCGCGGCGCTGCCGCGTGAAGTGGTCAATGCCTTTGCCTCGCCCAACGACATCCAGTTCCGCTGGGCTGCGCTGCTGACCCAGGCGCTGGAGCAGGACCGGGCGGCGGTGCTGCGCGTCGCTGCCGATCCGCTGCTGCGCGACCTGCCGCCCAAGCGCATCTTTGAAGCCCTGCTGCGCCGGGGTGGGGGACCGTCCCCCACCCCGGCCGCGACGGCTGGCCGGGAGGCCGCGGCCGGCGCCCGCGCGGCGCTGGCCCGGCGCTTCGACCTGGGACAGGGCCGGTCGCTGGAGGTGCGCAGCGAAGAGGGCCGCATGACGCTGTCACTCGACGGCGCGCAACTTGCGCCGGAAAAGTGGGACGCGCTGGCTGCCGGACTGCGCAAGTTGCTGCGTTGATAGCGGGAGCAGGTCTGGGCCGACAGGCGCGCTGCCGGCCTCTTGGGCGGGGGACGGTCCCCCACCCGGCATCACGCAACGCTCCAGCGGCTCAGACTGCGCCTTGATCAAATTCCTGCGATAACGAGTTCCCCTCGCTCGGACGGCATTGGAAGCCGCTTCCAAAGCCCGCCAGCACGAGGGGGGTGGGGGACCGTCCCCCACCTGCCTTGACGGGGCGCCTGTCCGGATGCGTGGACTTCTCCGGCTTCCTGCGGTGCTCCCGGCGCTCCAGGCCAGGGCGTTGCTGAGCGAGGCATCGGTTGCGGGCACTCCGTGGCACCGGCGTGGCTGTCCGTCCGACGCGCATGCCATTGCGGCTCACGTGCCCACGCCGTTTGCAGCCATGCACCGGCTGCACAAGCCATGCGGCGCTGATGGGCCGGCTGCGACACCGGCCCGGACATGGCGCTTGATGACAGGGGTCCGCCCTCCTGGCAGCCGATCCGGCAATGGCCCGGCGGAGAACGGCCGCAGTGGGGGACCGTCCCCCACGTCCACGCTGCTTTCGCCGACGCGATGCTGACGGAGCCAACGCCTTCATTGCAGTCCTTGAAGCTGGCCTGTTCCGCCGTGCCGGGAACACCGCTGCCTCGCCGGTTCCTGGGCGCATTGGGCAAGGCCCGGAATGCGTACCGCTCAGGAGGCCCCAGCTTGCAAGCGAAATGCCGTTCGAACTGGAGAAAACATGCGATTTCTTGTAGTGTTGATATTTGCGCTTATCAATCATCGATTCTGAGGCCAGGGGCCAGGGGCGGCATCACGGAACCATTCCTGGGCCCTGCTGAATCCACCGCCTGATGCCTGCGACTGCTCCACCTCCTGGACCTGGCCCCTGCGGCAGTGGAATGCCTCTGCCAGACCGGTACGACGCCTTGTTCATTCCGGCGCCCCAGGCATGGACGTCCAGGCCGGCGTGGAGGCGCGCGCCAGCCTTGAGAATGCACCTACCGCTTGCCCGGGAGGCGCCCGGGTGATCCCGTCGTTATGCCTGGAGAGAGCACGGCATGGATTCAGTCGAAGAAGCGCAAGCCCGGTTGCAGCGCGCCCGGATGCTGGTGAGCCAGCAGCAAGGCATCGTGCTGCGGCGCCAGGGCGGTGCGGCCGATGCCCTCGACCTGTCCCGCAGCCTGCTGGAGACGATGACGCAGAGCCTGGCGCTGGTGCGCCGCGCCGCGTGCCTCACTTCCAAGATGCGTGAAATGGCCTTCCTCGTGGAAGGTGTGAAGACGGCCAACGGCGCAGTAAGGATGCCGGGAGGGCAGCAGCCCGTCGGCGAGCCGCGGCAAGCGGCCGAGGCGCGGGCCCTCGTCGAGGAGGAGCGGCGGCGCATTGCCCGGGAGCTGCACGACACGATCGGGCAGCAGCTGGCGGCCATGCGGCTGACGAGCGCCGAACTGCGGTCGGGCTCTGCGCCCGGCACCTTGAAGAAGCGCCTTGCGATGCTGGAATCCCAGGTCGCGGCAGCGGACGCGGAACTGGACCGGGCCGTCTTCGCGCTGCATCCGCCGGCGCTGGGGGAGCAGGGGCTGGTCGAGGCGGTATCGCAGCACGCCTCGCTCTGGTCTGGCCTGTTCGGCATTCCCGTGGACTTGCTGGCCAGGGGCCTGAAGAAGACGGAGCCGTCCACGGCCGTGGTGGCGAGCCTCTACCGGATCGTCCAGGAGTCGCTGACGAACATTGCCAAGCATGCCGGGGCCCGCCACGTCGGCATCGTGCTGTCCCGGCAGGGCCGGCAGCTCATGTTGAGCATCGAGGACGACGGGGTGGGCTTTGCCGTTACGGACCGGCCGTTGGGGCGGCTGGGGCTGGTCGGCATGCGCGAGCGCATCGAGGCCCTGGGCGGCACCCTGGAGATCGAGTCCGCGCCGGGCCAGGGCACTACGGTGCTCGCGAGCGTCGACATGCGGGCCGAGGCCGGGGCCGCCACTGGAATGGTCAGCGCAGGCCGCAGCCGGCAGCGGCGCGGCGCGGCGACATCGAGCGCCATTGCGACCGCACCAGTTCCCACACGGCCACGTCGGCCAGCGCGCGCAGCGTGGTGAGCTGCGTCGCGCTCAGGCGCCGGGGCCGGGGCGCCATCACGCACAGGGCGCCCAGGTGCAGGCCGTCGGCGCTGCGCAGCGGCGCGCCGGCGTAGAAGCGGATGTGGGGCGGCCCGGCCACCAGCGGGTTGTGCGCGAAGCGCGAATCGCGCAGCGCGTCCTCCACCACCAGCACGCCGTGGCCCAGGATGGCGTGGGCGCAGAACGAGATGTCGCGAGGCGTCTGCTGCGGCTCCAGCCCGACGCGGGCCTTGAACCACTGGCGCTCGGCATCGACCAGCGACACCGCCGCCATGGGCATGTCCAGGGCATCGGCCGTGTACTGCACCAGCGCGTCGTAGCGGTCCTCGGCCGGCGTGTCGAGCACGCCCAGGCCGTGCAGCGCGCGCAGGCGCGCGGTCTCGTTGCCGGGCAAGGACGGGCCCGGCATGGGCGGCCGCGCGTCGGAGATGCAGCTCACGGCAGCCTGCACGCACGGGCGCATCCAGCGGCAATCGGGCAGGGGAAGCTTGGGCATCGATGAAGTCTTGACGGCGGGACTCAGGCGGCCTTGACGGCGGCCCGGCATGGGCCGCGCGTGCCGCGGCCGGGGCGGCGGCCGGCCATGCTCACGGGTGGGATTGTTCGGGTTCGACGCCGTTGCGCGAACAAGGAGGCGCGGCAGCGCCGCCCGGGACCGGCCCGGGCGTCCCTGGCGGCTCCGCGCCCGCGGCCCACATGCCGCGCGGGCCGCGGCGCCTTGAACCGGACACGGCCGCAAGGAGCCACAGGCGCGGACCCGGGCTGGTGCTGGAGGGCTCCCGGGGGCCGCATGGGAACGCCCCGGGAGCCTGGCAGCGGTGGCAGGCCCTGGGATTGCAACGGTCCCGGCATGAGCAGTATCGAAAAATTCAAGTCTTCGTCCCGAGTCCCCGAGCTGTCACGGTGCACGGTCACCTGGCCGGACTGCATTGATCTGAGGCGGCGGTTGCTGGCGCTGCAGGAACGCCAGCCGCCGGCTGATCCCGGGGCCCGCCCCATCCTCATCGGCATCGAGGACGGCTATGGCGACCTCGTGCACGTCGTCGAGACCACGCGCCTGATCGAAGCCGTGAGGGTGTTCGAGCTGCTGTCGGACTACGGCCTGGTGCCCGGCCACGGCCGCTGCCGTGCCAGCGACGGCCGCACGCTCATGCGCACCTACCGCCGGCCCGGCGGCCGGGACCTGGCCCCGGCCGCCGTGGCCGCAGCGGGCATGCAGCGCACGGGCAGCACCGTGCCCGGCGGCGTCACCAGGCCGTAAGCCGCCATCGCCATTGACGCGCCCGTCTCCCGGTTCCCCCAGCGGGCCGGAGCAGGAAAGGGTTGCCTTTTCAGCCACCCGGCGGGCTGGGAACCGGCCGCGCGGCACGCGTGCCGCGCGCCGGCCGACCCTCGCCTCGTACCGCCGCCCACCCCCACGACCTTGCAGCCCGGCTGCCACGTCTCATGGCCTCGCACTCGATCCTCAACATCATGCTCAAGGCGTCGGGCATCAGGCCCCGCATCGCCACCACCTTCGCGCCGCTGCTCAGGCATGCCTGCAAGCGCTTCGGCATCCACACCCCGGCCCGCCTGGCTGCCTTCGTGGCGCAATGCGCCTGCGACAGCCGCGGCTTCGTCGCCATGGAGCAGGGCCTGCTCTACCGTAGCCCGGAGCGCATCCACGCGATGTGGCCCGAGCAGGTGCCGGACGTGGACGAGGCCGACCAGCTGATCGGCGCGCCGCAACTGCTGGCCAACACCGTCTATGCCGGCCGCTACGGTAACGGCGACGCCGCCAGCGGCGACGGCTGGCGCTACCGGGGTCGCGGCCTGATCCGGCTGCTCGGCCGCGCGGCGTACCGCGATGCGGGCCACGCGCTGGGGCGCCCCTACGAGCAGCAGCCGGAACTGGTGGCCCAGCCGCGGGATGCCTGCCTGGTGGCGGGCTGGCTGTGGCAGCGGTGCGGCCTCAACGAGCTGGCCGACCGGCTCCAGGTCGATGCCATCGCGCGCCGGCTGCGCGAGCCGGCAGCGCCGGCCCTGGGCGAGCGCAGGGCGCTGTACCGCGGCGCGCTGGCCACCCTGCACCACCTGGGCAATGCGGCGCACAACGTCGGGGCCCGGGCGCGGCTGCGCCTGCCGCACGCCGGCGCCGCGGGCCCCGCCTCGACGGGCCGGGCCATGGCCACGGCGGCAGGCGCGCACCGCGGCGCGTGAGGCGGCCGCCGGCACGATCGGCACCGGCGGCGTCCCACGCGGGCCCGCGGGCCTTGTCGCAGCGCAAGTGAGGTCCACGAGGCCAAGGGCAAGCGTGCCGATGCCAGGCGCCGAAGAGCAGGCCGAGCCCGCTGTCGACGGCGACGTCCGGGTGGGCGTGCGCCGGCGCCGGCACACCGGGAAGGTGTCGTGTGCCCTTCAGCGGGCACGGCCGGGAGCCGCCAGGTCGATTTCACGGAATCTGGTGGCGATCCTGCGCAATCCGTGAATTAGTTATGCCTTCAGACCATCGAGGTTCACAAACACATGCGGCGCGGTGAACAGCGGGTAACATTTGGTAATAACAGTGTTAAGCGCTCCTAACATTTTATTTCTGCCTTCGGAAGGCTGGATGCCGGTCATCGAACCGGACCAGCCATGGCGCGCCTGCCCCGGATACGGGTGGCCCGCGGTGCCACCGCCGGCGCCGGCGGTCCGCGCCACCTGACGCTGTCATCACCGTGAGTTGTTCCTCCGGGTGCAGCCGGACCGGGCATGCCAGGCTGCCCCGGTGCGGGCCTGTTCTGACCAAGCAAGAAGAAGCTGAAAAGTGTCCAGTTCGTTGATGCGCAAACACTGGTGGCTCGGGGTCCGTGTCGTCCCACACGCCGGATCGTGGCTGCCGTTGGGCAGCCGTAGGCAGGGCGGCTGGACAAGAGGGCAGCCGTGAGTGCCATGTTCCCCGCGCTGAGCCGGTACAGCGGATACGCCAGGTTCACGCCGCCGGCCGCCTCGGCGCCGCTGTGGCGACGCATCCTGCAGGCCTACAGGCCCGACGGCACCGCGTACATGGTGCTGTGGCTGGGGGCGCTGGTCATCCTGGCGCTGCTGTGGTCGTGGGCCGTGCTCGCCGGTGGGCGCCAGGCCGCCGACGCCACGCGCAGCCAGGAGGCCGCGATGGAGAACCTGGCGCGCGAAATGGCCGAGCACGCCACGCAGACCCTGGCCAACGCCGACCAGGCCTTGCGCTTCCTGCGCCGCGAGACGGCACAGGAAGGGGCGTCGCTGGACATCGAGGCCTGGCTGCGGCGCGGCGACGTGGCGCAGCCCGAGTTCACGCAGTTCTCCGTCATCGGCGCCGACGGCCAGCTCAACGCCGCCGTGCAGCCCGTCAAGCGCGTGGACCTGAGCGGGAACGATTACTTCGTCGTGCATGCGCAGGACACCGCCGACCGGCTCTTCATCGGCAAGCCGGTGACGATCAAGGGCTCGGGCAAGACCTCCATCCAGGTCAGCCGGCGCATCAGCCGTGCCAACGGCCACTTCGGCGGCGTGGTGGCGCTGGGGCTGGACATCGAGCAGTTCCTGAACCTTCGCCGCGACAGCGGCCTGGGCCCGGAGACCGACGTGGCGCTGGTGGGCTTCGACGGCATCACGCGGGTGCGCGGCGTGGGCGGCAACCGGGAGGCGGGCCTGGACCTCTCCAGCAGCCCGCTGTTCGCCGAGGCCATGCGCCGCGGCCGGGGCATCCTGATCACGCGCGCGCCCGACAACGGTCCGGAAACGCTGTATGCCTTCCGCACCCTGGACAACCACCGGCTGCTGGCGCTGGCCGGCGTGCGCACCCGGGCGGTCGATCGCGGTCTGCTCCTGCAGTGGAGCAAGCACCTGGGCATCGCCACGGCGGGCACGGGGCTGGTGCTGGCGCTGCTGGGCCTGATGCTGAACCTGCTGCGCCAGCACCACCGGCTGGCCTCGCGGCTGCGCGCCAGCGAGCGGCGCGCCGAGGAGGCCAACCGCACCAAGACCCAGTTCCTGGCCGGCGCGGCGCAGGAACTGCGCACCCCGATCAAGAACCTGCTGGAGCTGTCCGCCGAAACCCCGGCGTCCGGCGGCGGGCCCACGGCCTTTGCCGAGCGCGTGGCGCGCGACGTGCTGCGGCTCGACAGCACGGTCACCACGCTGCTGGAACTGGCGCGCATCGAGGGCGGCTACCTGCGCCTGGACATCGAGTCCACCGCGGTCGGGCCGCTGCTCGACGAGGCGGTGCGCACGCACTTGCCGCAGGCGCAGGCGCGCGGGATCGGCCTGACGCTGCAGGTCCAGCCCGAAGCGCCCCAGCGCCTGAAGACCGATGCGAAGCGGGTGCTGCAGGTGCTCGGCCAGGTCCTGCACAACGCCATCAAGTACACCGACAGCGGCAGCGTGCGCGTGGTCGCCACGGGCGACGAGGGCGCCCTGCGCATCCAGGTGCAGGACAGCGGCGTGGGCATGCCCGCCGCACGGCAGCGCCAGGTGCTCAGCCGCCGCCTGGACCAGGACACGCCGCTGACGCCCTCGGGCCAGGGCACCGGCCTGGGGCTGTGGCTGGCGCGCGAGCTCATGCTGCTGCTGGGCGGACAGCTGAGCTTCGAATCCGCCGAGGGCCAGGGCACGCTGGTGAACATCGTGCTGCCGCTGCACCGCAGGAGCCGCTCGGGCCGATCGTCGTCGGGCAGCCGGCCCTGAAGCCCCGGCCCGGCCGGGCCGCCGTGGCGCCCGGCCGGGCGTACCGGGCAGCAGTGCCCATGCCGTGCAAGCCGCGCCCGCGCATCGGGCGGGCACAACGGGCGACAATCCACCCTTTGCCCCTGGACCGCATGTCCACCCGTTCATGAAGCAGACCTCTCCCTCCGCCGCGGCGCCCGCGCCCGCGGCCAAGCCGGCCGCCAAGGCCGCCCCGGCGCCGTCCTCGCTGGCCGCCGCGTTTGACCAGCTGGCCCAGAAGAGCGGCTTCGAGAGCTGGAAGCAGCTCGACCGCGAGCAGCCGCTGCCCACGCGTGCCTCGGCGCCGCCGGCCAAGACCGATCCGGATGCCAAGCCCGAGCCGCCCAAGATCGCCAACAAGCTCAAGGCCTCGGGCCAGGACTCGGCCGACGTGTCCTTCTCCGACTTCATCAAGGGCACGCAGCCGCTGCCCCAGGCACGCAAGAAGCGCGGCTGAGCGCCGTCGCCCCGGGCCGGGCATCGGTCCGGAAGGCGGGTGCCCATGCCCCTCGCCGGCCCGGGAAAACCACCGGGCGAAACGATCTGTCCGCTGGGGGGCACTACCCTTGCCGCCATGGAACAGGGCAGCGCTGCTGACACGACGGCCCCGGGCTGGCCTTTCGCCGCCGGCGAGATGGCGCAGCGCGTGCGCAGCCACGACTGGGCCGCCACGCCGCTGGGGCCGGTGGCGCAGTGGCCGGCGCTGCTGCGCACCACGGTGCAGCTGGTGCTGGCGCATCCCTTCGCCACCATCGTGCTGTGGGGGCCGGCGCTGGTGCAGGTCTACAACGATGCCTACCGCGACCTCATGGGCGCCAAGCACCCGGGCGGGCTGGGCCAGCCCACGCGCGAGTGCTGGCCCGAGGTCTGGCACATCAACGCGCCGATCTACGAGCGCGTCTGGCGCGGCGAGTCGGTGCAGTTCGAGGACGCGCTCTACCCGCTGGCACGCTTCGGCGCGATCGAGGACGTCTGGCTGTCGCTGTCCTACAGCCCGGTGCGCGACGAAGGCGGCCGCGTCGCGGGCGTGTTCATCACCATCATCGAGACGACGCGGCGGCTGCGCGCGGAGGCCGCGCTGCGCGAGCGCGAGGCGCGCCAGGCCTTCCTGCTGCGCCTGAGCGACGCGCTGCGGCCGCTGCAGGACGCGCAGGCCATCAAGCTCGAAGCCACGCGCCGGCTGGGCGAGCACCTGGGCGCGGGCCGCGTGCTCTACGCCGAGGTGCATGGCGACGACTGGCTCGTCACCAAGGGCTACGAGCATGGCGTGGCGCCGCTGCCGGAAGGGCGCTACGCCGCGAGCACCTACGGCGCCTGGATCATGCGCGACTACCGTGCCGGGTGCCGGGTGGTGATCGACGATGCGTGTGGCGACGCGCGCTTCTCGGCGGCCGAATGCGACGCCCACGTGGCCGTGCAGGTGCTGGCCATGATCGGCGTACCGCTGGTCAAGGAGGGGCGGCTGGTGGCCGTGCTGGTGGTGCACGCCGCCGCCCCGCGCGCCTGGAGCGGCTCGGAGACCGCGCTGGTGGAGGAGACGGCCGAACGCACCTGGGCGGCGGTGGAGCGCGCCGGCGCCGAGGCCGCGCTGCGCGCGAGCGAGCAGCGGCTGCGCCTGGCGCTGGACGTGGGCGAGCTTGCCTCCTGGGACTGGGACCTGGACACGGACCGCGTGGTGTGGTCCGAGGAGCACTACCGCATGCAGGGCTACGTGCCGGGCGAGGTCGAGCCCAGCTACGCGGCCTGGGTGGCGCGGGTGCATCCGGACGACCGCGCCGCGACCACCGCCGCGCTGGACGCGGCGCGGCACCGGCACGCGCCCTACCAGCACGAGTTCCGCACCGTGCATCCCGATGGCGCGGTGCGCTGGCTCTCGGCGCGGGGCTTCTTCTTTCACGACGACGCCGGCCGGGCACGGCGCATGGTCGGCGTCATGCGCGACGTCACCGAGCCGCGCCAGGCGCGCGCGCTGCTGGAGCAGCGCGTGGCCGAGCGCACCCATGCGCTGCGCCAGTTGCTGCAGCACCTCGAAGGGCTGCAGGACGAGGAGCGCCGGCGCATCGCGCGCGAGCTGCACGACGGGCTGGGCCAGGTGCTGTCGTCGGTGGCCCTGGCCGTGAGCACGCTGCGCCAGGCCGGCGCGGCCGGGGCCGGGCACGACGGCCAGGGCCAGGACGCGCCGGCCTGGCGGCAGCGCGTGGAGCAGCTGCATGGCCTGATGCAGCACCTTGACCGCGAGCTCGACCGCATCGTCTTCACGCTGCGCCCCACCGCGCTGGAGGACTGCGGCCTGGGCGAGGGCGTGGCCGCCTACGCGCAGACCTGGTCGCAGCTCACGGGCGTGGCGGTGGACCTGGAGCTGCACGGGCTGGAGCAGGGGCGGCTGAGCGCGACGGTGGAGGCGGCCGTGTTCCGCGTGGTGCAGGAGGCGCTCAACAACGTGGCCAAGTACGCGCAGGCCTCGCAGGTCAGCGTCAGCCTGCAGCGCCGCCGCGGCCTGCTGGCCGGCAGCGTCGAGGATGACGGCGTGGGCTTCGACGCCGCCGAGGCCACGGCCGGCGCGGCCGGGCGCAGCCGCTGGGGACTGCTGGGCATGCAGGAGCGCATCGAGGCGCTGGGCGGCAGCTTCGCCATCGACTCCCAGCCCGGCACCGGCACGACCGTGCTGTGGCGGCTGCCGCTGGCCTGACGCCGGGCGCCGGATACTCTCCCGGCAGCAGGATTGCCCGGGAGCCCCGACATGGCGACGCCGTCGAACAGCACGCACGGCATGGCCGGCGCATCGGGAACGTGAGCGACTCCTGCCGGCTCACGCTGACCGTTGCATTTACGCCCCCAGCGTCGCCGCGTGGTGGCGCAGGTGGTCCTCCACGAAGCTGGCGATGAAGTAGTAGCCGTGGTCGTAACCCTCGTGGCGGCGGATGTTCAGCGGCTGCCCGGCCTCGGCGCAGGCCTGCTCGAACAGGTGCGGATGCAACTGCTCGGCCAGGAACTTGTCGGCCAGTCCCTGGTCGATGAGCAGCGGCGGCAGCTTGGCACCCGACGCAATCAACTCCGTGGCGTCGTGCGCCGCCCAGTCCTTGCGGTTGCCGCCCAGGTAGCCGGTGAAGGCCTTCTCGCCCCAGGGGCAGCGCGAGGGCGCGGCGATCGGCGCGAAGGCCGAGACGCTGCGGTAGCGCCCGGGGTGGCGCAGCGCCAGCGTCAGCGCGCCGTGCCCGCCCATCGAGTGGCCGAAGATGCCGGTGCGGCCGTCGTCCGCGGGAAAGTTGGCCACCACCAGCGCGCGCAGCTCCTGCGTCACCCAGCTCTCCATGCGGAAGTGCGCTGACCAGGGAGCCTGCGTGGCGTCGAGGTAGAAGCCGGCGCCGTGGCCGAAGTCCCAGGCCGCGTCGGCGCCCTCGATGCCGGTGCCGCGCGGGCTGGTGTCGGGCGTCACCAGCATCAGGCCGAGCTCCGCGGCCACGCGCTGCGCGCCGGCCTTGATGGCAAAGGTCTCCTCGGTGCAGGTCAGGCCCGCCAGGTAGTAGAGCACCGGCACCGGGCCGGCCTTCGCCTGCGGCGGCACGTACACGCCAAACTTCATCGGCAGCCCGATGACGCCGGAATCGTGCTGGTAGAACCCTTGCGTGCCGCCGAAGCAGCCGTGTTCGGAGAGCGTCTGCATGGCGTTCATCAGAACTCCACCACCGAGCGGATCGACTCGCCGCGCTTCATCAGGTCGAAGCCGTCGTTGATGCGCTCCAGCGGCAGCTTGTGGGTGATGAGGCTGTCGATGTCGATCTTGCCTTCCATGTACCAGTCCACGATCTTCGGCACGTCGGTGCGCCCACGCGCGCCGCCGAAGGCCGAGCCTTCCCACTTGCGTCCGGTGACGAGCTGGAACGGCCGCGTCGAGATCTCCGCCCCGGCTTCCGCCACGCCGATGATGATGCTGCGGCCCCAGCCCTTGTGCGTGCACTCCAGCGCCTGGCGCATCGTGGTGGTGTTGCCGATGCACTCGAAGCTGTAGTCGGCGCCGCCGTCGGTGAGCTGGACGATGGCGTCCACCACGTTGCCCACCTCCTTCGGATTGACGAAGTGCGTCATGCCGAACTTGCGCGCCATCTCCTCGCGCGCCGGGTTCAGGTCCACGCCGATGATCCGGTCGGCACCGACCATGCGCGCGCCCTGGATCACGTTCAGCCCGATGCCGCCCAGCCCGAACACGACCACGTTGGCACCGGCCTCGACCTTGGCGTTGAAGAGCACGGCGCCGATGCCCGTGGTCACGCCGCAGCCGATGTAGCAGACCTTGTCGAAGGGCGCGTCGGGGCGGATCCTGGCCAGCGCGATCTCGGGCACGACGATGTGATTCGCGAAGGTCGAGGTGCCCATGTAGTGCAGGATCGGCTTGCCGTCGAGGCTGAAGCGGCTGCTGCCGTCGGGCATCAGGCCCTTGCCCTGCGTGGCGCGGATGGCCTGGCACAGGTTGGTCTTGCGCGACAGGCAGAACTTGCACTGCCGGCATTCGGGCGTGTAGAGCGGGATGACGTGGTCGCCGGCCTGCAGGCCCTTCACGCCCGCGCCGACTTCCAGCACCACGCCCGCGCCCTCGTGGCCGAGGATGGCGGGAAACAGCCCTTCCGGGTCGGCGCCGGAGAGGGTGTACCAGTCGGTGTGGCAGATGCCGGTGGCCTTGACCTCGACCAGCACCTCGCCGGCGCGGGGCCCTTCCAGGTCCACGGTCTCGATGGTCAGGGGTTCGCCGGCCTTCCAGGCCACCGCTGCGCGGGTCTTCATGGGGTGTTCTCCTTCGGTATCGGGGTCGCGCCCGCCGCGCGGGGCGGGCCGGGCAGGCGATTGTGGAAAGCCGCGGCGTGGCTGTAAATGGAAGAAACGCGACTTTAGAATTCCATCGACTGGAACAATGGTCCGCGCACCATGGCGTGGGTGACAAGGAACGTGCTCAACCACCTGGAGCTGCTGCGCATCTTCCTGACCGCGGCGGAATGCGCGAGCTTTCGCGAGGCGGCGCAGCGCCTGGGCGCCTCGCCGCAGACGGTGACGCGCGCCGTCAAGGAGCTGGAGGCGCACTTCGGCGAGCTGCTGTTCCACCGCAGCACGCGCCAGGTGCGCATCACCGCTTTCGGCGAGCAGCTGGCGGCGCGCGCGCGCACGCTGCTGGCCGAGGCCGAATCGCTGTTCAGCGCGCCGGCGGCCGAGCCGCGGGCGCAGCTCGCGGGCCGGGTGCGCATCACCGGGCCGCGCATCCTCGGGCGGGTCTGCCTGGTGCCGGCGCTCACGCAGCTGGCCGCGGCGCAGCCGGCCATCACGCTGGACCTGCGCCTGTCCGACGTGTTCGCCGACGTGGTGGACGAGCAGATCGACGTGGGCGTGCGCATCGGTTTCCTGCGCGACAGCCGGCTGGTGGCGCGCAAGGCGGGGCAGGTCGCCTTCTCGCTGGTGGCGGCGCCCGCGCTGGTGGCGCGGCTGGGCGCGCCGCGGCGCGTGGACGACCTGGCCGCGCTGCCGGTGACGGCGCTGCTCGACCCCAACACCGGGCGGGTGTGGCCCTGGCAGTTCGCCGGCGGGCGCAGCTTCACGCCCGAAGGCCGCACCTTCGTCACCGACGACCCCGACGCCGAGGTCGGCGCCATCGCCGCGGGCCTCGCCTTCGGGCAGCTGCCAGACTACCTGGCCGTGCCGCTGCTGCGCGCGGGGCGGCTGGTGGAGCTGCTGCCCGAAGCCGCGCCGCCGCCGTGGGACGTGTTCGTGTACCGGCCGCAGCGCGGCCCGGTGCCGGCGCGCGTGCGCCTGGCCTTCGACCACATCGCCGCGGCGGTGGCCGCGCATGAGCGTGCCCTGCGCGGGACTTGAGGGCGCGGCTATAGTCGCACCCCCCTGACGGGGCGCAGCCCGCCGGCCGCGCCCGCAACCGGCAGCAGCCCAGGAGTCCCATGGTCCCATCCCTCGTCACCGCCGTGCCCGGCCCGACCGGCGCCCTCGAACGAACGATCCTCGACGCCGCCCCGGCCATCGAGCGCTGGTTCGAGCGCGAATGGTCCGCCTGTCCCGCCCCGTTCTACTCGTCGGTGGACGTGCGCCACGCCGGCTTCAAGCTGGCGCCGGTGGACACCAACCTGTATCCCGGCGGCTGGAACAACCTCGCGCCGGCGATGCTGGCACGCGCCACCGAGGCCGCGCGCGCGGCGCTGCAGCGGCTGCAGCCTGCCGAGCCCACGCTGCTGCTGATCCCCGAGAACCACACCCGCAACCTGTTCTACCTGGCCAACGTCGCGCGGCTGCAGCAGCTGCTGCAGGGCGCGGGGCTGCAGGTGCGCGTGGGCTCGCTGCTGCCCGAGGTGCTCTCGCCCACCGAGCTGGCGCTGCCCGACGGCGCGACGCTGCTGCTGGAGCCGCTGCGCCGGCGCGGCGCGCGCATCGGCTTGGACGGCTTCGACCCGGCGCTGGTGCTGCTCAACAACGACCTGAGCGCCGGCGTGCCCGCGCCCCTGCAGGAGCTGCAGGGCCAGCGGCTGCTGCCGCCGCTGCACGCGGGCTGGCACGTGCGGCGCAAGAGCACGCACTTCCGCCACCACGAGGCCGTGGCGACGCGGCTGGCGCGGCTGCTGGGCATCGACCCGTGGCTGCTGCACCCGCTCTCGACGCACTGCGGCGGGCTGGACTTCGCGGAAGGCATCGGGCTGCAGCGGCTGCAGCACGAAGTGGATGCGCTGCTCAAGCGCATCGGCCAGCACTACGCCGAGCACGGCATCGGGGACAAGCCGTTCGTGGTGGTGAAGGCCGACAACGGCACCTACGGCATGGGCATCATGACCGTGCGCGACGCGGCCGAGCTGTCGCAGCTGGGCCGTCGCGCCCGCAACAAGATGCACATCATCAAGGACGGGCAGCAGACCACCGGCGTGATCGTGCAGGAAGGCGTGCCCACGCTGGAGCGCGTGGATGGTGGCACGGCCGAGACGGTGGTGTACATGCTCGACTGCCAGGTGGCCGGCGCCTTCCACCGCGTGCACCCGGAACGCGGCACTGACCAGAACCTCAACGCGCCCGGCGCGCGCTTCGTGCCGCTGGCCGAAGCCGCTGTGGATGCGGCCGCATCCAAAGACCGCTTCTATCCCTACGCGGTGGCCGCGCGGCTGGCCGCGCTGGCCGCCGCGCACGAGGTGCAGGCCGGCGACGCGGCGCAGGACGCCATGCCCGAAGCGGGCTGCCGCTGCGCCTGACCAAAAGGAAAGCCCGGGCCGCTTGCGCGGCCCGGGCTGTTCTTACAGGCCCTTCAGACGGCTCAGGCCGCTTCGGCCGGCGCGGCCTTGGGCGTCACGGTCACGGCATCGAAGTTGGCCGCGGCGGCCTCGGCGGCCTGCTTGGCCACCTTCTGCACGCTCTCGTAGGCGTTGCCCGCGGCGGCCATGGTGGACTTGATCAGCGCGACGGCCTCCTCGCTGCCGGCCGGCGCGTTCTGCAGCGCGGCGTCCACGGCGGCCAGGAAGTTCTTCTGCAGCTCGGCCACCTGGGCCTCGACGATCTTGCCGACTTCCGCGCCGGTGGCCGTGGCGATGTCGCCGGCCTGGCGGGCGTAGGCGGTGGCCTGCTCAGTGCCCGGCTGCAGCAGCGCGGCGTTGAGCGAGAACAGCGCCTGCGGGTCCTTGGCGTCGAGCACGGCCTGGGCGTGGCCCGCGGCCTGGCTCAGGGCCGACTTGGCGGTCTGCAGCTGCAGGCCGGCGGCCTTCTCCAGGCCCTCCAGCACGGCCGCGGCCAGCGTGAAGGCGGTGGCGACCTGGGCTTTCTGGGCGGCGGCGAACTGCTCGGTGGTCTGCATGTCATCTCTCCTGTGAAATGGTCTGAGGGGGACAGCGCGAAACGCTTTTGCTGCAGTGCAGCATAGACCGTGCAGCAGGGTGGATGGCAGCCAAGTCCGAGTAATTTGGTGCGGTGCAACACAAAAAACTTGCGGCTGGACGCGTGGATTGCTAGGCGCGCAGTCCGTTGTCCGAACAGCCGGGGCCAGTCCCGAGACCGATTTCGCACGAACTGCCCCTTCCCACGCCGTCGCGCAGCTTGCGCCCGCTGCCGACCTGCCTGTGCGCACTGGCGAGGCCGACCGCCCAGCGCACCGAGGTACTGGTGCTTCAGCTTTCTCAGGAGCAGCGCCAGGCGAGGAACAGCGTGACGCTGCTGCGACTGTCCCATGCGACTTGAGAGGTGGTCGCCGTCGAGCGCTTCGCACCCGGGGCGCTGCTGCAGCGCCCCGGGCGGGACAAGCTCAACGGATGACGAGTCCCAGCGCCCAGGGCCCGATCAGCACGGTGAACATCGTGATCAGCACGACGCCCAACACGTTGAGCAGGAAACCGTCGCGCGCCATTTCGGCGATGCTCACCGCCCCCGTGCCGAAGACGATCGCGTTCGGCGGCGTGCCCACGGGCAGCATGAACGCGCAGGTCGCGGCCAGCGCTGCCGGGATCAGCAGCGTCATCGGGTCGGTGCCGATGCCCAGCGCCACGCCGCCCAGGATCGGGATGAAGGTGGCAGCGGTCGCCGTGTTGCTCGTGATCTCGGTGAGGAACAGCACGATCAGCGTGACGGCGGCGATGAGCGCCACGATCGGCAGCACCCCGAGGCCCAGCACCTGCTGCCCGAACCACTTGTCGAGGCCGCTGGCCGCCACCGACGCCGCCAGCGACAGCCCGCCGCCAAACAGCAGCAGCACGCCCCAGGGCAGGCCTTCCTCGGCATCCTTCCAGTCGAGCACCGCGCTGCCCGGCTTGCCGCCCGGCAGCAGGAACAGCAGCAGCCCGGCGGTCAAGGCCACGACCGTGTCGTTGAACAGCCGCAGCCAGGGCAGGGTCGTGGCCAGGTCGCCCACGTTGCTCAGCAGGCTCGGCACGATCCAGCACAGCGCGGCCAGGATGAAGACCAGGCGCACGCTCTTCTCGCCGCGGCTCATCGGGCCGAGCTGCGCGAGCTCGTCCTCGATCATCTGCTTGCCGCCCGGCACGTCGTCGAGCTTGAAGCGGAACAGCACGCGCGTGATCAGCAGCCAGGCCAGCGCGATGAAGGCCACGACGATCGGCACGCCCAGCATCATCCACTGCGCGAAGCCCACCTGCTTGCCCAGCTCCTTGCTGATGTAGCCGGCAACGATGGCGTTGGGCGGGCTGCCCAGCAGCGTGCCCAGGCCGCCGATCGACGCCGACCACGCGATCGCCAGCACCAGGCCGACGCCGAAGGTGCGCACCTCCTTGTCGTGGATCAGGTCGCTGACCTTGTGCCCGGCCGCCAGGCCGGAGCGCACGTCGATCGCGGTGCCCTTGGCGCGGTCGCTGTTCTCGGCCACCAGGGTCAGCACGCTCAGCGCGATCGGCAGCATCATCAGCGTCGTGGCGGTGTTGGACACCCACATCGACAGGAACGCCGTGGAGATCATCATGCCCAGCACGATCTGGCGCGGATGGGTGCCCACGGCGTGCAGGGTCAGCAGCGCGATGCGCCGGTGCAGGTTGACCTTCTGCATCGCGATCGCGATCAGGAAGCCGCCGAGGAACAGGAAGACGATCGGGTTCGCGTAAGGGGCGGTGCTCTCGGCCACCGTGCGCGCGGTCAGCAGCGGGAACAGGATGATCGGCAGCAGCGAGGTGACCGACAGCGGGATGGCCTCGGTCATCCACCAGATGGCCATCAGCGTGGCGACCGCCGCGACGACGCGCGCGTCGCGCGACAGCTCCGAGGTGCCCAGCAGCGCGTACACGAGCAGCGCCGCGACCAGCCCGATCACGCGCGGCATCCACACCTTGCGCCTGGCGCGTGTCCCCTCTGCGTCGCGTGGCTGTTGATCGAACTCGCCTTGCTCGCGGACGATGCCGCCGGTAGCTTCGCTCATGGAGGGTCTCCTTCAGACAGCGTGGGGGGGTTTACATCGGCCGCTGGCGAAGCGCAAGCGATGTGCCCAGGCGGGCCCGCGTCCCGTCCCCCGCGTCCTCAAGAGGAGCGCAGGCTGCCCCGCCCGGGGTCTGGCACCCTCTCCGCATCGCCGCGCACCCGGGCCCCGAACCCCGGGCAAGACCACCCAGCACCGAGGCCGACCCCCCATGCTCAACCTCTCCCGCACCCTCCACACCATCGACGCCCACACCGGCGGCGAGCCGCTGCGCATCCTGGCTTCCGGGTTGCCCGCGGTCCCCGGCGCCACCATCCTGCACAAGCGCGCCTGGCTGCAGTTGCACCGCGACGACCTGCGCCGCTTCCTGATGAACGAGCCGCGCGGCCACGCCGACATGTACGGCGCGTACCTGCTGCCGCCCGTCACGCCCGCAGCCGACTTCGGCGTGGTCTTCATCCACAACGAGGGCTACAGCGACATGTGCGGCCACGGGATCATCGCCCTGGGCAAGGTGCTGGTGAAGCTGGGCCACGTCGAGCGCAGCAGCCCCGTCACGCGCATCGGCTTTGACACCCCGGCCGGCTTCATCGAGGCCCACGTCGAGTGGGACGGCACCCGCGCCGGCGCGGTCACGTTCCGCAACGTCCCGTCCTTCATCCTCCTGCGCGACCTGGAGGTGGACACGCCCGGCTTCGGGCGCCTGGTCGGCGACGTCGTCTTCGGCGGCGCGTTCTACTACTACGTCGATGGCCGCCAGGCCGGGCTGGAGATCCGGCCCGAGCAGGTGCGCCAGCTCATCCAGCTCGGCGCCGAGGCCAAGGCCGCCGTGAAGGCGAAGGTGCAGGTTCGGCATCCGCTGGAGCCGGGCCTGGACCAGCTCTACGGCACCATCATCGACGGCGCACCCAATCGCGACGGGGTGGACCAATCGAACGTCTGCATCTTTGCCGACCGCGAGGTGGACCGCTCGCCCACCGGCACCGGCTCCTCCGGGCGCGCCGCGCAGCTCTTCCTGCGCGGGCGCCTGGGGCTGAACGAGCCGCTGGTGAACGGCAGCATCGTCGGCAGCGCCTTCAGCGTGCGCGTCACCCAGGCCGTGCGCGTGGGCGACCTCGACGGCGCCGTCACGGAAGTCACCGGCACGGCCCACGTCAGCGGCTTCAACCAGTGGGTGCTGGAAGAGTCGGACCCGTTCCCGACGGGGTTCTTCCTGCGCTGATTCCGACTCCGGGTTGCCCGAGAAATGACCCGTTCGCCCTGAGGTATCGAAGGGTGAAGCCGTCAGGCTGGTACGCAGGCCGGGAACTGTTGGCTTATTGAGCCGTTTGGACTGAGGTATCGAAGGCCGAATCCGACAGGCTCGGATGCCCGCACACGGTGCGGGCCGTTCACCCTTCGATACCTCAGGGCGAACGGAATAGCTCAACTGGCTCTTGCAAGTCGGAATGACAGCTGTCCGGAGAGTGCGTCACGCCGGCCGCTGCTCCCGCAACCACTGCGCCCGCTGCGCGAGGCGCCGCTGCCACTCCGGCGCCAGCCCCGGCACGGCGGCCAGCGCGGCCAGGTCGTCGGCCTCGGGGCGGTGCAGCTGCTGCACGCGCCAGAACTCGGCAATCGAGAAGCGCTCGGTGTGCCGCTCCAGCAGCTCCACGGCGTCGCCCTCGGCGATGAGCCCACCCTCGATCACGCGGTAGTACCAGCCGGTGACGCGCTCCTGCGCCACGAACACCGACATCCGCTCGATGCCGAAGCGGTGGTCGATCTTCCAGCAGGGGCTGCGCGGCTGCGACACCTGCGCCACCACGCCGCCGAGGCGCCACACGTCGCCGACGTGCACGCTCTCCTCGGTCATGCCCGCCGCGGTGGAGACGTTCTCGCCCAGGCTGCCCGGCACGAGTTCCGCCGCGATGCCGGGATAGCGCCGCGCCAGCCGCGCGTAGCCTTCCAGCGGGTACTGGTGCAGCGCCTTCTGCGGCCCGCCGTGCACCCGCGTGTCGGCATGCTCGTCGCCCTCGATGCCGCCCACGCCCACCCGCGCCGGCGCGCCCAGACGCCGCTTGAAGATGCCGCTGCGCTGCCCTTCGGGCGCCAGGTGCCGGATGCCGCCGGCAAACAGGGCCGCCACGGTGCAGGCGGCCGGGGAAGAGGGTCGATTCGTCGTCATGCCGCCATGCTGCCGGCCTTCGCTTACACCACCCGCAGCCGCGGCCCGGTGGGGTCGGCCGGCCCGGCGGGGGCCGCGCGTGCCTGGCCGCGCCCGGCGGCCTTGGCGTCGTAGCAGGCACGGTCCGCCGCCTTGAGCCAGTGCGCCACTTCGGTCATGTCGGCCTGCAGCGCCGCCACGCCGGCGGAGGCGCCCACGCGCAGCACGCGGTCCTCCCACTCCAGCTCGATGCCGGCCACGGCTGCGCACACCGCGTCGGCAATGGGCAGCGCGCGCTCGGCCGAGCAGCGCTCCAGCAGCAGCACGAACTCGTCGCCGCCCAGCCGCGCCACCAAGTCGCCGTTGCGCACGCAGCCGCGGATGGCCGCGGCCACGGCCTTGAGCATGGCGTCGCCCGCGGCATGGCCGGCGCCGTCGTTGATGGGCTTGAAATGGTCCAGGTCGATGGCCACCAGCACCGCGGGAATGGACTGCGGGCGCGCGTCGAACACCTTCTGCAGCTGCTGCTCGAAGGCGGCGCGGTTGGCCAGCCCGGTGAGTGCGTCGTGGTGCGCGCTCCACTGCAGCTGCGCGCGCGCGGCCACCTGCGCGCTGATGTCGAGCACGCTCCAGATCAGGCCCTGCACCGCGTCGCCGGCGCGCGCGGGCTGCACCCGCAGCTGTGCCCAGAAGGTGCTGCCGTCGGCGCGCTGCAGCGGCCACTCGCCGCTGTAGGGCTGGTGGCCCAGGAAGGCGTAGCGCGCCTGGCGCAGCAGCGTCTTCTGCGCCTGCGCCTCTAGCCCCAGCAGCTCCATCGGCTGCCCCGCCAGCTCCTCGTGGCGCCGGCCCAGCAGCCGGCACAGCTCGGCATTGACCAGCTCGAAGCGCTCGTGCCGCGTGAAGGCGATGCCCACGGGCGCGGCCGCCATCACCGATTCCAGCCGCTGCAGCAGCTCGGTGTTGAACACCTCCAGCTGCGCGCGCTCGGCGCTCGCATGGCGCAGCACCTGCGCCAGGTGCCCGATCTCGCCGCCGGCCTCGGGCCAGTCCGCGTGCGGGTCGAAGGCCGGGTCGAACAGGTGCTGCGCGCGCCGCTCCAGCGCGCGCATCGGGCGCAGCAGCCAGCCCAGCAGCGCCAGCAGCACGGCGCTGGCGCCCAGCGCCATCAGCGCGGCCCAGCCCAGCGCCTGGCGCCGCGCGTCGTGCAGCGGCGCCAGCAGCTGGCTTTCGGGCAGGACGCGCCACACCAGCCACTGCGGGCCGGAGACGGCGGCCACCGTCACCACCTCGCCGTCCTGCTGCGCCGGCAGGCCCGCGGGCTCCAGCGGCCGGCCCGCGCGCACCCAGTCGGTCCAGGCCTGCGCCAGGCGCGGCTCGCTGGACAGCGGCTGCAGCGCGCGGGCCGCGTCCGGGTGCGCCAGGATGCGCCCGCCCTCGTCCGTGACCACCAGCAGCGCGTCGGGCTCGTCGCCGGCACGGTACTGCAGCACCTGCGCCATGAGGTCGCCGCTGCCCAGGCGCAGCCCGCCCAGCAGCGCCCCGTACGGGCCGTGCGCCCCGGCCAGCGGTTGCGCCAGCACGATCACCGGCTCGGGCACGACGCGGCTGGTCATGGCCTCGGAGATCACGGGCGCGTTCTCCTGCATCGCCTCGCGGAAGTACTCGCGGTCGCCGACGTTGATGTTGGCCGGGCGCACGCCGTCGCGCTCGGTGTAGACGCGCAGCTGCCCGTCGCGCGTGGCGACGCTGACGTTGCCGAACATGCGCCGCAGCACCACCTGCCCGGTCACGAAGCGCTCCAGCGCCGGCGGGTCACGCAGCAGCGGCTCCTCGATCTGCTGCGCCACGGCGCGCAGCGCGTTCTGCAGCTCCAGCACCCGGCTGGTGAGCGCGGCGGCGGTGCGTGCCGTCTCGCCCAGCTCGCGCTCGCGCTGCTCGGCCAGCGTGGCGCGCTCGGCGCGCTGCACCAGCAGCAGCGTGGTGGCGCCCACCACCAGCGCGATCAGCACCACGCCGGCCAGCGTCAGCCGCGCGCGCAGCGAGCCCGGCCAGCGGCGCAGCCGCCGCAGCGGCATGGCGGCCGCGCCAATCACGGCCGGCCCCGCGGACGGCGCCGGGCGGCGGGTCTCGCGGCGTGCGGATTTCCGCAAGTCCAGGGACGGCGGGGCGGGAAGGTCATGGAGAGCAAGTCGAGGCGCGGTGAGGGTTCCAGCACCCCTCTTCGGCATTGCCGCGCCGGAGTGAAGCCCGCCGCGGGGGCGACGTGATCAATGCACGCCAGCCAGGGGCGGGGCCCCGGGCACTGCCGGCGCTCAGGACGCGGCGTCGCGCGCCACGCCGTCCGCGGGGGCGGCAGCCACCGCGCCCGCCGCCCGCGCCTCGCGCAGCGCCCGCGCCAGATCGCCCAGCGCGTAGGGCTTGCGCAGCAGCCGCGCGCCGCCCGGCGCGGTGCGGTGCGGCATGAAGCCGGTGGCGATCACGGCCGGCAGCGCCGGGCAGTGTTGCGCGCACCAGGCCACCAGGTCCATGCCGTTCATCGTGCCGGGCATGACCACGTCGGTGAACAGCACGTCGAAGGCCTCGCCCCGCGCCAGCACCGCCATCGCCGCGTCGGCCGAGACGCACAGCGTCACGCGGTGGCCCAGTCCCTCCAGCGCCGGCTTCACCACCGAGGCCACCAGCACGTCGTCCTCCACCATCAGCACCCGCAGCGGCGTCGCGGCGTCCGCTGCCGGGCCCGCAGCGGACGGCGCCCCGGCGCCACCGCTGGCGCCGGTGCCCGCGGCGGCGTCCTCGCAGACCGGCAGGAGCATCGTCACGCGCGTGCCCCGGCCGGGGGCGCTGTCGATGCGCGCGTCGCCGCCGGATTGCCGCGCGAAAGCCAGCACCTGCGCCAGCCCCAGGCCGCTGCCGGCGCCCACCGGCTTGGTTGTGAAGTAGGGCTCGAAGGCGCGCGCCACGGTGGCCGCGTCCATGCCGGGGCCGTCGTCGGCCACTGCCACGCAGGCGAAGCGGCGTATGCCCGCGCCCGTGCCGGCACTCGCGCCCGGCCCCAGGCCCGCCGCCTCGTCCCCGCGCGCCAGGCGGCCCTCGATGCGCACCTGCCCGCCGTCGGGCAGCGCGTCGCGGGCATTGAAGACCAGGTTCAGCAGCGCCAGCTCCAGTTGCGCCGGGTCCACGAACAGCGGCGGCAGCGCCGGCGCGATGTCCGCCGCCAGCCCGATGCGCCGGCCCAGCGCCGGGCCGGTGAGCTCCTGGCTGTGCAGCACCAGGTCGCCCAGCGACACCGCGCGCGCCGCCAGCGGCTGCTCGCGGCCGAAGGCCAGCATCTGCCGGATCAGGTCGGCCGCGCGCGCCGTGGCGCGCATGGCGCCGTCGAGCACGCGCCGCGGTGCGCCCCCGCCACCCGCACTGCTGCCGTCGCCGATGACGCGGTCGAGCACGTGGTGCGCGGTGCTGATGGTCTGCAGCAGGTTGTTGAAGTCGTGCGCCAGCCCGCCCGTGAGCCGGCCCAGCGCCTCGTGCTTCTGCGCCGTCAGCAGCTTCTCCTGCGCCTCGCGGGCCTGCTGCACCGCCTCCGCGACGCGGCATTCGAGCGTGCGCGTGGCTTGCCCGATGCGGGTGCCGGCCTCGTGCAGCGCGGCGCTCACCGCGTCGGCCTCGCGCACGCCGGTGTCCAGCCGCGGCGGCACCTCGTCGCGGCCGAGCCCCAGCGCGGCGCGGTGCAGCGCGTGCATCGGGGCGCTGATGCGCCGCGCCGCGGCCAGCGCCGCGAGCAGGCCCAGCACCAGCAGCACGCCCGCGGCCGCGAAGGCCTGCAGCGTCAGCCGCTTGGCCGCGGCCGTGAGCGTGGCCTGGGGCAGGGCGATGACGACGCGGCAGCCCCAGCGGTCCGCGGGGCCCAGGTACGTCAGCGAGGGCACGCCGTCGAGCGTGACGGACTCGGCAAAGCCGGTGTCGTTGGCCACCGCGCGGCGCTGCAGGTCGCCCGTGGCGCGCACGCCCACCCATTTCTCCGGATCGCGGCTGCGCGCGAGCACCACCTGGTCGCGGTTGATCACCGCGGCCACGCTGCCTTCCGGGTACGCACGCGCCTGCACCAGCTCCTGCAGCACCGAGAACGGAAAGCTCACGCCCACGTTCCAGCGCGGTGGCGCGACATGCCTTTCCGGCGCGAACAGCGCCAGCACCGGCTTGCGCAGCAGCGGGCCGTGGTCGCTGTAGTACAGCGCGGGCCCGGTCTCGACGAAGGGCGCGCCCTGGGCGCGCGGCAGCGGCGTGGGCAGCGGGTCCTCGCGCAGCGTGTTGAGCAGCTGGTGCCCGCGGTCCGCCAGGAACACCCAGTCGCCGCTGTCGCGCACGGCGGCCCTGGCCTCGGCGTGGAAGCGGTGCAGGTCCGCGTCGCGCAGCGCCAGCGAGGCCGCCAGCAGCCGCGCCGTCTCGGCACGCCGCTCCAGCGCCTGCTCCAGCGCCAGGGCCACGTTCTCGGCCATCTGCTGCACGTGCTCGCGTGCGTCGCCCACCTCGCGCAGGTACGTGAAACGCGCCAAGAGCGCGAAGCTGATGACGGCGGGCAGCCAGACGGCCAGCACGATCAGCAGGAGGCGGGTGCGGATGGTCAAGGAGGGGGTACTTCGGGTACTTCGCGCGCGACGACCTCCGCACGTTAACAGCCGGCACCGCAGCCCGGCCGGGCTGTTACGGTGCCTTCACGACCGGCTCAACGGCCTCTCACTGGCGCCGCGCCAGCCGGGCCGGTTCCTCGACGGCCGCGGCCGCGGGCGGCTCCTCGCTGCGCAGCCGCTCGGCCACGTCCTGCGCCAGCGCCGGGTTCAGCGCGGCCAGCGCCTCGATGGCCTGCCGTGCCTGCGCCTCCTGGCCGCCGCGGTGGTAGAGCCGCGCCAGCGCGGCCCAGCTGCGGCCGTAGCCCGGGTTGAGGTCAAGGCTGCGCCGCCAGGCCTGCGCCGCGGCCGCGTCGCGGCCCAGGCGCTCGTGGGCCAGCGCGGCCAGGTACAGCGGCTCGGCATCGGCGCGGTCCTGCTGCTCCCAGCGCTCGGCCAGCTGCAGCAGCGCGTCCCACTGCCCGGCGCGCTCCAGCGTGGCGGCCTGCAGGAAGGCGGGCAGCGCACCCAGCGGCCGCTGCCAGAAGCCCTGGCCCTCGTGCGGCCGCACCTCGGCCACGCGCGGCGGCGCCTCGGGCCTGGCCGGCAGCCACTCGGCCGGCACGGCATAGTAATTGGCCCCCGCGCCGGCGGAGCGGAAGGTCAGGATGCCCACGAGCCGGCCCTCGCGGTCGAACAGCCCGCCGCCGCTGGCGCCGGAAGTGAAGCCGTTGCTGCACTGGATGACGAGCTGGTTGTCCCAGTGGTGCAGCGCCACCACGACGCCGCCGCTGATGCGCAGCGCCGGCCCGCCGGTGTAGCCCAGCGCCGCCAGCTCGTGGCCCTCGCGCAGCGAGGCGGCGCGCCCCACCGCCACCGGCGCGTGCGGCAGCCCCGGCACCTGCAGCAGGCACAGGTCGTGTTCGGCATCCACCGACTGCGCCTGCACCGTCCAGCGCGAGCCGGCCTGCACCAGCGTGATCGACTCGGCGTTGCGCGTGACGTGGCAGTTCGTGACGACGCGCTCGCGCGCGATGACCACGCCCGAGCCCAGCTGCATCGGCCCCTTCGATCCCTGCGCCTCGACGCGCAGCACGCTTTGGCCCAGCTCGATCAGCGCGCGCCGGTCGAAATCCGCATGCGCCGCGCCGCTGCCCGCCAGCCCTGCGCCGGCCAGCGCCAGCGCCGCCGCGGCCCGGCGCCAGGGCGACCGCCCGGTGGCCCGCAAAGGTTTTCCGAGTTCGTTATTCGATCTGGTTTTCGGCTTCATCGATTCCATGCCACATATTCCTTTGAAGCATGGATGACCAATTCCAGGAGCACCGGACTGGAATGGTCTGCATGCCGAATTTAAAATGACAAAATACCGTTCAGCCCGGAGCGGCAAACTCCGGGAAATGATTTCGATGACGGGACAGGGCAATCGTAGTGCCCATTGCTGCACCGCAGCAATGAATAACCCTGCAATTGGCCATACCTTCGAACGACAGCCCGGTTCAATTCCCAGTGATTCACTGGGAAAATAGCGGGCCCGCCTTCAGTGGAACGTGGCCGGCTTTCGCGATGCTGTCAGCCGCGTGGCCAAGTCGTTGCCACGCGTGAAGTTTTTCTCTGCCGAGCTTCAAACGGGAATTTTCTGCCCCGACACGGGCCAGCGCCCGCAGGGCCCCCTCAGGCCGTCTTGTCGCCTCGTCATTCCGGCGAAAGCCGGAATGACGGATCGGGGTGCGAGGCGCTGCGACTGACGGGATGCGGAGAGCTGGCGTTTCCCCGGACAGGTCAAGGACCTTGCCGCTACCGCGAAGCCCGGAGCCAGCGCCTCCGGCTCCGGCGCGCTCAGGAAATCAGATCAAGGCAGTCATCCCGGGAAATTCACGCCGCCGCCCGGTGCCGCCGCGCGGCCTCCTCGGCGTCGGCGGCCTGCAGGTCGCGCTCGACGCGGTGGGCGGTGTCGTCCCAGGGCAGCTCGGAGATGTCGGCATCGATCACGGCGCGTAGGGCCTGCTTGGTCTGGCGCGCGAGCTGGCGCATGAGCTCGCCCAGGAACGGGCAGGCGGCGAACAGCGCCACGCGCTCGAAGCGGCCCGAGGCCATCTCGGCCTCGATGCGCCGCGCCAGCACGGTGGCGAACTCGCGCAACCGCCGCCGTCGCGGGTCCAGCGGGCGGCCGACGTCGGGCACCACGCGCACGCGCTCCAGCACGGAGGTGGGCCGGCGCACCTCGTCCAGCGCCTCGAGCGCGGCGGTGGCCGGGTCGCGGCGCAGCAACCGCGCCGCGCCGGCATGGGCAATCACGATCAGGTCGGGTTTCATGGGGAAGAGGTTTTGGGGTGAACGTCAGGCTTGCAAGGTACGCAGCACGCTTTGTTCCAGGTCCGTGTTGCCGCTTCTTTTCCCCAGGTTGCGCGCAGGGCGCCACCGCCGTCGGTGCGGTGGGCCGCGGAGCGTTCTTCCCCGGCGTGGCAATGTGTGCCGTCAGCGGTTCACGTCCACCACCACGCGGCCGCGCACCTGGCCGTCCAGCAGCGCCGGCGCGGTGGCCAGCGCCTCGTCCAGCCCGATCTCGCGCGCGCCGATCAGCGCCAGCCGCTGCGGCTCCAGGTCGATGCCCAGGCGCTGCCAGGCCAGCAGCCGCTCCGGCAGCGGACACATCACGCTGTCGATGCCCGCCAGCGTCACGCCGCGCAGGATGAAGGGCGCCACCGTGGCGGGCAGGTCCATGCCGCCGGCCAGGCCGCAGGCGGCCACGACGCCGCGGTACTTCATCTGCGCGCAGACGTTGGCCAGCGTGTGGCTGCCCACGCTGTCCACCGCGCCGGCCCAGCGCTCCCTGGCCAGCGGCCGGCCCGGCGCGCTGAACTCGGCGCGCTCCAGCACCTCGGCGGCGCCCAGCTGGCGCAGGTAGTCGGCCTCCTGCGGCCGGCCGGTGACGGCGGCGACCTGGTAGCCCAGCTTCGCCAGCACCGCCACCGCCACGCTGCCCACGCCGCCGGCCGCGCCCGTGACGACGATCGGGCCCTGCTGCGGCGTCACGCCGTGGCGCTCCAGCGCCAGCACGCACAGCATCGCCGTATAGCCGGCCGTGCCGATGGCCATGGCCTGCGCCGGCGTGAAGGCCGGGGGCAGCGGCACCAGCCAGTCGCCCTTGAGCCGCGCGCGCTGCGCCAGCCCGCCCGGATGCGTCTCGCCCACGCCCCAGCCGTTGAGCACCACGGCGTCGCCGGGCTTCCAGCCCGGGTGCGTGCTGGCCTCGACCGTGCCGGCCAGGTCGATGCCCGGCACCAGCGGGAATTTACGAACCACCGGGGACTTGCCGGTGATGGCGAGCCCGTCCTTGTAGTTGAGCGTCGAGTACGCGACGCGCACGGTCACGTCGCCGTCGGGCAGCGCCGCGTCGTCGAGCTCGCGCACCGAGGCGCGATAGCCCGCGTCGTCCTTCTCGACCAGGATGGCCTTGAACATGTCGTCGTCTCCTTCGGGGATGTCTGCAAATGTCGGGATGTGGGATGCGGCCGGGCCGGGTGCGCCCGCACCGGCGGCCCGAGGTTATGCCAGCTGCCGGGTGCCGCTGCCGGCTCTCGCGTCAGGCCAGCCCGATCGTCCTGGCCGCGCCGTGCACGGCCGCGGCCGCGTCCTCGGCCAGGCGGAAGGCGGCCAGAAAGTCGGCGACGGCATAGCCCGGCGCCTGCTGCCGGATCGACGCGGCCAGGGCGCGGGCGGGCTCCAGGCGCCCGGCCAGCGCCAGGCAGTACGCGGCGATGGCCTGGATGTGCACGTGCGCGTTGGGCCGCGCCGCGGCCTTCAGTGCCCACTCGGCGGCCTCGTCATGGCGCCCAAGGCGCAGCAGTGCCAGGGCGCGCGAGGCCAGCATGCCGAACAGCAGCGGGTCGAAGGGGCTGAGCTCGCGCGAGTGGTCGGCGGCGCGGATGGCGTCGAGCGCGTCGCCGGACTGCGCCTGCACGAAGGCGCGCGTGTAGTGGCCCAGCGCGAAGTTGGGGCTGAGCTGGGTGCAGGCGCGCAATTCGGCCAGCGCGCCGTCGAGTTGCCCGCGCAGCCACAGCGCCCGGCCCAGCGCCCAGTGCGCGGCCGGGTCCAGGTCGTCCACCAGCATCGCCTGCGTGGCCGTGGCGTAGGCGCGTTCCATCTCGCGCGCGCGCTCGCCCCAGCCCAGGAAGGCGTTCTGGAAATGCGTGAACGACAGCCCGGCCCAGGGCCGCGCGAAGCCCGGGTCCAGCCGCGTCGCGGTGTCGAAGAAGTGGTGCGCCTGCTCGTTGTGGGCGCGGTCGAAGCGGTACATGTGCCACAGCCCGCGGTGCAGCGCCTCCCAGGCGTCGAGCGAGCCCGGCGGCTTGAGCAGGGCCCGGTTGCGCTCGGCCACCTCGACCTGGCTGGCCAGTGACGACACGATGCGGTCGCCCACGGCCTCCAGCACCTCCAGCGCCGCGGCGTTGCGGCAGCTGAGGGTGTCGGCCCAGACGATGCGCGCGCTGCGCGTCTCGGCCAGCTGCACGCCCAGGTGCAGCCGTGCGGCCTCGCGCCGCAGCGTGCCGCTGACGACGTAGTCCACGTCCAGCGTGCGCCCGGCCTCCTCGGCGCCGATGCGCTTGCCGTCCAGCGCGAACACCGTGCCCTGGGCGATGACGAACATGCTGCGCAGCCGTGCCAGCCGCGTGGTCAGGTCGTAGGCCAGCGCGTCGGCCAGCCCGCCGCGCACGGCGCCGGCGCGGGAAGCGTCGGCAAAGGGCATCACGGCAATGGAGGCGCGGCGGGCCGCACGGACCGGCGCGGGCGCGGGCGTCGGCACGGCTTCGAGGGCGACGGCCGGCGCCGCCTGACAGGCCTTGGCCGCCGCCCAGGCGCGGCCCAGCGGCGCCCAGTCCTGCCCTTCCGACTCGAACAGCCGCGCCGTGGCGGCCAGGTGCTCGTCGCCCTCGCGCAGCGCGCCGCGGCGCGCCAGCGCGTCGAGCAGCGCGGCGTGCGCGCGGCGGTCGAAGGGCGCCAGCCGCAGCCACTGCTCCAGGCAGGCCAGCCCTTCGTCGGCGCCGGGTTCCAGCCGGCTCGCCAGCTGCTCCAGCACCGCCGCGCGCGCGGCGCGGAAGTGGCGCCGCCGCCCAAGCAGCCAGGCGCTCCAGGGCGCGCTGCGCTCGATGTCCAGGCCCTGCAGGAATTCGCCCTCGGACAGCGCGGCCAGCGCGCGCAGCGCGTCCGTGTCCAGCGCCGCCAGGCCCGCGCTCGACTGCACGGCCGCCTGCAGCCGCAGCGCATCGACGTCCACGCCGGCGAGGTCCAGCCGCAGCGCGCCGGCATCGGCCTTCACGCGCACGCAGCCGGGTGCGTCGAGCAGCGCGCGCAGCTTGCTCAGGCACCAGCGCAGCTCGCCGCGCGGGTCGCTGGGCAGATCCCAGAGCAGCTCGCACAGGTGCTCGCGCGCCACCGCGCGCGGCGCCAGCGCGAGATACGCCAGCAGCGCGCGCACCTTGCGCGAGCGCGGCAGCGCCACCGGCACGCCGCCGCGCAGCAGCGCCGGCGCGCCGAGCAGGCGCAGCGCCAGGCCCGCGCCGCCGGCATCGCCGGCGTCCGCGCCTGCGTCCGCGATTGCATCAATTCCCACGGCATTTCCCACGCGCGCCTCCACGCTGGCTTCCACGCCGGGGCGGGACAGTGCCTGCACGGCGACAGCTTCGCCGCCCGTCATGCCTCACCCAGGAGAACCCGTGATGAACGCATTGTCCGCCCCCATGACACCGCCGTCTGCCGCCGCCCCGGACCTCGCCGCGGTCAAGGCCCGCCAGCGCGCCGCCTGGTCCTCGGGCGACTACTGCGTGGTCGGCACCACGCTGCAGATCGTCGGCGAGAGCCTGTGCGAGGCCATGGACCTGCGCGCCGGGCAGCGCGTGCTCGACGTGGCCGCCGGCAACGGCAACGCCTCGCTGGCCGCGGCGCGCCGCTGGTGCGCGGTGACCTCCACCGACTACGTGGGCGCGCTGCTGGAGCGCGGCCGGGAGCGTGCCGAGGCCGAGCGCCTGGACATGGATTTCCGCGAGGCCGACGCCGAGGCACTGCCCTTCGACGACGGCGCCTTCGACGCCGTGCTCTCCACCTTCGGCGCGATGTTCGCGCCCGACGCGCCGCGGGTCGCCGCCGAGATGCTGCGCGTGTGCCGCCCGGGCGGGCGCATCGGCATGGCCAACTGGACGCCGCAGGGTTTCATCGGGCAGCTGTTCAAGACCATCGGCCGCCACGTGCCGCCCCCGGCCGGCGTGAGCTCGCCGGCGCTGTGGGGCACGCGCGAGCGCATCGACGCGCTGCTCGGCCCCGGGGCCGCCGGCATTGAGGTGGCCACGCGCCATTTCGCGTTCCGCTACCGCTCGCCGGAGCACCTGCTGCAGGTGTTCCGCACCTACTACGGCCCGGTGCTCAAGGCCTTCGCCGCGCTCGACGAGGCCGGGCAGACCGCGCTGGCCAACGACATCCTGGACCTGGCCGGCAGCTTCAACCGCGCCGAGGACGGCACGCTGGTGGCGCCCAGCGAGTACCTGGAGATCGTAGTCACGCGGCGCTGACCGCGCCGGGGCGCGTGGCCGGAACGGCGGTTGCTGGCGCGCGGGGATGCGAGCTTTCAAATCCTCCACCGTCGTTCCCGCCGCGCTGCTGGCCGGCCTGGCCGCGCTGGCCCCGCCGCCGGCCCGCGCGGCCGATGCCACCCTGGGCGCCGAGGCGCTGCAGTCGCGCCACGCCGAGCTGCGCCCGCGGCTGGCGCAGAGCCCGTTCGGGCGGCCGCTGCTGGTCGAGTCCAACGACTCGGCCAGCGCGCCGCTGGGGCAGGTCTGGGCGGTGCTTGATAAACCCTTCGAGGCCGTGGCCGAGGCGCTGCGCGAGCCGCGGCACTGGTGCGACATCCTGATGCTGCAGACCAACGTCAAGCGCTGCGCGCCGTCGGGCAGCGGGGAGCGGCAGCAGCTGGAGGTGGGCATCGCGCGGCGCTACACCGACCCGGTGGAGCAGGCGCAGGCCCTGGCCTTCAACTTCAGCGCGGCGCCGCCGCAGCCGGGGTGGCTGTCGGTGGCGCTGTCGGCTGCCCAGGGGCCGGTGGGCACGCAGAACTACCAGCTGCGCTTCCAGGCCGTGCCGGTGGGGCCGCAGCGCACCTTCATGCACCTGTCCTATGCCTACGAGACCGGGCTGGCGGCGCGGCTGGCCACCAGCGCCTACCTCGCCAGCGCCGGCAAGGACAAGGTCGGCTTCACCATCACCGGGCGCGACGAGCAGGGCCGGCCGCAGTACGTGCGCGGCATGCAGGGCGTGGCCGAGCGCAACACCATGCGCTACTTCCTGGCCATCGACACCTTCCTGGCCACCGCCGGCGCGCCGCTGGAGACGCGGCTGCGCGGCTTCCATGCCGCGCTGGAGCGCTACCCGGCGCAGCTGCGCGAGACCGAGCAGGGCGAATACCTCGCCATGAAGCAGCGCGAGGTGCAGGCGCGCTGAAGGAAAGGGTGCCGCCCCGGTGCTGGCGACCGTGGCGGCAGTGCCCGGGGCGGGCCTGGGGCGGGCCGGTAAAATTCGGGCTTTTCGCCCTGCGCAACCCACCATGACCACCGAAAAGATCGACGGCGTGTCCGTCACCACCCGTGCCAACGTCTATTTCGACGGCAAGTGCGTGAGCCACGGCATCACGCTGGCCGACGGCACGAAGAAGTCGGTGGGGGTGATCCTGCCGGCGACGCTGACCTTCAACACCGGCGCGCCGGAGATCATGGAATGCGTCGCGGGCGGCTGCGAATACAAGCTCGCCGGCAGCGACGAATGGCAGCGCAGCGGCGCCGGCGAGAGCTTCAGCGTGCCGGGCAACACCAGCTTCGAGATCCGCGTGACCGAGGCCTACCACTACATCTGCCACTTCGGCTGAGAACGCAAGACATGAGCACCATCCTCGAACACCTGCCCCTGGGCCAGAAGGTCGGCATCGCCTTCTCCGGCGGCCTTGACACCAGCGCCGCGCTGCACTGGATGCGCAAGAAGGGCGCCGTTCCCTACGCCTACACCGCCAACCTGGGCCAGCCCGACGAGCCCGACTACGACGCCATCCCGCGCAAGGCGATGGAGTACGGCGCGGAAGCGGCCCGCCTGATCGACTGCCGGCTGCAGCTCGCGCACGAGGGCATCGCCGCCCTGCAGTGCGGCGCCTTCCACATCTCCACCGCCGGCGTGACCTATTTCAACACCACGCCGCTGGGCCGCGCCGTGACCGGCACGATGCTGGTGGCGGCGATGAAGGAGGACGACGTCCACATCTGGGGCGACGGCTCGACCTTCAAGGGCAACGACATCGAGCGCTTCTACCGCTACGGGCTGCTGACCAACCCGAGCCTGCGCATCTACAAGCCCTGGCTCGACCAGGCCTTCATCGACGAGCTCGGCGGCCGAGCCGAGATGTCGGCGTTCATGACGGCCGCGGGCTTCGGCTACAAGATGTCCGCCGAGAAGGCCTACTCGACCGACTCCAACATGCTCGGCGCCACGCACGAGGCCAAGGACCTGGAGCACCTGAACTCCGGCATCCGCATCGTCAACCCGATCATGGGCGTGGCCTTCTGGAAGGAAGACGTCCCCGTCAAGGCCGAGGAAGTGCGCGTGCGCTTCGAGGAAGGCCAGCCGGTGGCCCTGAACGGCCAGACCTTCGACAACCCCGTCGAGCTGATCCTGGAAGCCAACCGCATCGGCGGGCGCCACGGCCTGGGCATGAGCGACCAGATCGAGAACCGCATCATCGAGGCCAAGAGCCGCGGCATCTACGAGGCCCCGGGCCTGGCGCTGCTGTTCATCGCCTACGAGCGCCTCGTCACCGGCATCCACAACGAGGACACCATCGAGCAGTACCGCGACAACGGCCGCCGCCTGGGGCGGCTGCTGTACCAGGGCCGCTGGTTCGACCCGCAGGCCATCATGCTGCGCGAGACCGCGCAGCGCTGGGTGGCGCGCGCCGTCACGGGCGAGGTCACGCTGGAGCTGCGCCGCGGCAACGACTACTCGATCCTCAACACCGAGTCGCCGAACCTGACCTACCACCCCGAGCGCCTGACCATGGAGAAGGGCGAGTCGGTGTTCTCGCCGCGCGACCGCATCGGCCAGCTGACCATGCGCAACCTCGACATCACCGACACGCGCGGCAAGCTCGGCATCTACAGCCGCACCGGGCTGCTGAGCACCGGCGGCGACGCGCCGCTGCCCAGCCTGGAATAAGTCCCGGCCGGGCCCTTCGCAGGCGTGCGGTGCAGGGCCGCACGTCGGGCACGGCCCTCCGTCGTGCCTCCAGGCGCCGTTCACCGGCGCCTTTTCGTTGCCCTTCCGACCGGTTTCCCGCACCCCGCAGTAACCCGGTTGCCCGGCTCTGAAACCGGTTCCAGAATCGTCTCCATGCCTCATTTGCAGGAGACGAGACCCATGAACGTCGTTCGCCGCCGGCTGCTGGCCGCCGCGCCCGTCCTGGCCGCGGCTGCCCTGGCGCCGGCCGCCGGCCCCGCGCTGGCGCAGGCCTATCCCGCGCACGCCATCGAGCTGGTCGTGCCCTTCCAGCCCGGCGGCGGCACCGACGCGCTGGCGCGCGCCTTTGCCGACGCGTCGCGCAAGCACCTGCCGCAGAGCATGGTGGTGGTGAACCGGCCCGGCGCCAGCGGCGCCATCGGCTGGGGCGAGGTCATCAATGCCAAGCCCGACGGCTACAAGCTGGCCGTCATCACCGTCGAGCTGGTGACGCTGCCGCACCTGGGGCTGGCCAGGTTCAGCCACGAGGACCTGCAGCCGATTGCGCGGCTCAACGCCGACCAGGCCGCCATCACCGTGCGCGCCGACGCGCCGTGGAACTCGGTGGAGGAGTTCCTGGCCGCGACGAAGAAGGAGCCCGAGCGCATGCGCGTGGGCAACTCGGGCAACGGCTCGATCTGGCACCTGGCCGCCGCGGCGCTGGAGGACAAGACCGGCGTGAAGTTCAGCCACATCCCGTTCCAGGGCGCGGGCCCGGCGGTGCAGGCGCTCATGGGCGGGCACATCGAGGCCGTGGCCGTCAGCCCGGCCGAGGTCAGCACCTACGTGCAGGGCGGCAAGCTCAAGACGCTGGCGGTGATGGCCGAGCAGCGCGTCAAGGGCTTCGAGAAGGTGCCCACGCTGCGCGAGCGCGGCATCGACCTCGTCATCGGCACCTGGCGCGGCATCGCGGCGCCGAGGAACACGCCGCCCGACGTGCTGGCCACGCTGCGCGCCGCCACCGCCCGGATCGCCCAGGAGCCGCAGCTGCGCGAGGCCATGGACCGGCTCAACCTGGGCTACTCCTACGGCGACGACCAGTCGTTCCGCGGCTCGATCGAGCGCGACAACGCCTACTTCAAGCCGCTCATGGCCAGGCTCAACCTGAAGAACTGAGCAGCGCGGCCGAACCGGGAAGCCCTCGCCATGGACACCGCCACCACCGCGCGGACCGCGCTGATCGGCCTGGACTGGGGCACCACCTCGCTGCGCGCCTGGCTGTTCGACGCGCAGGGCGCCGTGCTCGACACGCGCGCATCCCCGCTGGGCATCATGCGGCTGCCGCGGCCGGCCGACCTGGGCGGCTGCGACGACGCCTTCCAGAAGCTGTGCGCCGACTGGCTCGACGCGCGCGAGGTGCCGGTGATCGCCGCCGGCATGGTCGGCAGCGTGCAGGGCTGGAAGGAAGCGCCCTACGTGGCGCTGCCCGCGGACCCGGGCCCGCTGGCGCGCGCGCTGGTGCCGGTGCGCAGCGCGCGCGGCAGCGTGGTGCACATCATGCCCGGGCTCATCGAGCAGGGCGCGCTGCCCAACGTGATGCGCGGCGAGGAGACGCAGGTGCTCGGCGCCCTGGTTGCGCACGCAAGCCTGCGGCGCGCGCCGCGGGTGCTGCTGGGCCTGCCCGGCACGCATGCGAAATGGGTGTTCGTGGTGGAGGGCCGCGTCGAGCGCTTCCTGACCTTCATGACCGGCGAGGTCTTCGCCGCGCTGTGCGAGCACACGATCCTGGGCCGCACCATGCAGACCGGCGCGCAGCCGCAGGACGAGGCCTTCCTGCGCGGCGTGGACACGGCGCGCCGCCATGGGCAGGCCGGGCTGCTGGCCACGATCTTCAGCACGCGCACGCTCGGCCTCACGGGACAGCTGGCGCCGGCGCAGCAGGCCGACTACCTGTCGGGGCTGCTCATCGGGCATGAGCTGATGGGGCTCGCGGCCGTGCTGGCCGGCGAGGACTTCAAGCCGTCGGACTGGACGCCGGGACTCATCGGCGACGCCGCGCTGTGCCGCCGCTACCGGCTGGCGCTGGCCCATGCGCAGGGGCTGGACGCTCCGGTGCTGGAGCACAGCACCGAGCAGGGGCTGTTCCACATCGCGCGCGAGGCGGGGCTGCTGCGGGCGCAACCCGCCGGCCCCTGAAGCCGCGCGGCGACAATGCGCACCCATGGCACAAGGCAAGCGCACCTCCACCGACATCGCCCCGCGGGCGCTTGAAACCATCCGCGACATGGGCGCGGCCGCCCGGCAGGCGCGCCTTGCCGCGGGCGAAGGGCAGGCCGCCGCCGCGGCCCGGCTGGGCGTGCACGTGCAGACCATCGGCCGCATCGAGTCGGGCGAGCCGGGCGTCGCGGTCGGGCACGTGCTGGGGCTGCTGGCGCTCTACGGCATCACCCTCGACGTGCCTCGGCCTCAACCGGGTGCGCAGGCATCGGGGCTGGATTGACCATCGTGGCGCGCTTCACGGCGCGCAACGTTCGATACCGGGCACAACGTCCCGTGGGGCATCGCGGCGCGGCGCACCGGGGAGCGTCAAATCCGTCACGCCACGGCCGCCTGATGCGAGAACGGCGGTTCCCGTCCGCCTGATCCGGACCTCGCCGGTGCCGCTCGTCATGCATGCTGGCGGGGTACCGCCTGCGTCGGTCCGCGCAAGCGTGGCCTGGCCGGTGTGTCACTGTTGATGCCGCTTCGTGCGGCATGCCCGTCGATGACTTCGTTTCCCAAGCTCTTTTCCGACGCCGGGCCGGTTCCGTACCCGGGGCCCGGGCCCGATGTCCTGGCGCTGTCCCAGGCGCTTGCCGTGCCGCTGTGCGTGGTGGACGCGCGCGGCCGCGTGCTGCATGCCAACCCGCGCTTCGCGCGGGCGGCCGGCACGCAGGCGCCTGCGCTGGAGGGCTCGAACTGGCTGGCGTGCGTGTGCGCCGACGGGCAGCCGCGGGCCATTGCCGCCTGGATCACGGGCGTGGCCCGGGAGAGCGCGTTCACGCTGGAGGCCGCCCTGCCGGGCGATGGTGCCGGGCAGGCCGCGACCGCCTGGCAGGCCGTGCCCGTGCGGCAGGACGGCGCCGTCGTGCGCTGGATCCTCCTGGGCCAGGCGCCCGCGCCCGCGCCCGCGCCCGCGCCCGCGCCCGCGGCCGGCGCCGGCGATGCCGGCAGCCCGGGCTGGTTCCGGGACAGCTTCGAGCAGGCCGCCGTGGGCATCGCGCACGTCGCGCTGGACGGCAGCTTCCTGGACGCCAACGAGCGCTTCTGCGCCATCGTCGGCCATGGCCGCGCCGCGCTGCGGCAAGGCGGCTTCCAGCGCATCACGCATCCCGAGGACCTGGGCACGGACGTGGCCAACGTGTCGGCGCTGCTCGATGGGCGCATCGCGCACTACGCCGCCGAGAAGCGCTACGTGCGCGCCGATGGCGCCACCGTGTGGGCGCATCTCACCGTGGGCCTGGTGCGGCGCGCGGACGGCACGCCGGACCATTTCGTTTCAGTCATCAACGACATCTCGCAGCGCAAGGCCGCGGAGGCCGCGCTGGCGGCGCAGCAGCGGCTCACGCAGTTCCAGCTGCGCCTGAGCGAGTGGGTGCACAACCTGTCCGACCCGGTGGCGATGATGAACGCCGCCACCATGGCGCTGGGCCGGCACCTGGACGTGGCGCAGGTCGGCTTCGGCGAGATCAACGAGGCGCAGACCCACGTGACGGTGCACCGCGACTGGAACGACGGCTCGATCCCGTCGGTGGTGGGCACCTGGCGCATGGACGACTTCGGCCCCGCCTTCGTCCGCGACATGAAGGCCGGCAAGACCATCGTCATCCCCGACGTCGAGCTCGACGCGCGCACCAACGCGCCCGAAGTGCTGGCCGCCTACGCGGGCATCCACACGCGCAGCATCCTCGACATGGCGCTCATCCGCGGCGGGCGCATGGTGGCGATGATCTTCGTCCACCACCCCAGGCCGCGCGCCTGGAGCGACGAGGACGTGACGGTGTTGCAGCACACCTGCGAGCGGCTGTGGTCGGCGGTGGAGCGCGCGCGCGCGGAAGCGGCCCTGGCGCAAAGCGAGGCCCAGGCCCGGCACACCGCGGGCGTGCTCGAAGACATCATCGAGAGCATTCCCGACCCGATCTGGACCAAGGACCTGGAAGGGCGTTTCACGCTGGTCAATTCGGCCGCGGCCCGGGTGCTTGGGCGTCCACGCGAGGCGCTGCCGGGCATGTACGACCACGACCTGCTGCCGGCCGCCTTCGCGCAGGTCGTCAAGGCGCAGGACCGCCGCATCCTGGGAGGCGGCGAGCGCATCGCGGTCGACGAGACGCTGACCGATGCCAGCACCGGGCAACCGCGCCACTTCGACAGCATCAAGCTGCCCATGCGCGACGCGCAAGGGCGCATCACCGGGTTGCTGGGCGTGGCGCGCGACGTCACGCAGCGCAAGCTTGCCGAGATGGCGCTGCTGCAGTCGCAACAGGAGCTGGGTCGCCTCACGCAGCGGCTCATGGAGCAGGAGCGCGAGACGACGCAGCGCCTGGCGCAGCTGCTGCACGACGGGCTGGGGCAGACGCTGGGGGCGCTGCGGCTGCGCCTGGACATCCTGGAAGGCTCCAACGCGATGCAGACGCTGAGCGAGGAGCAGCAGCGCCACGTGCTGGTGCTGCGCAAGCTCAGCCACCAGGCGGTGGCCGAGGTGCGCACCGCGCTGGTGGAGCTGCGCCCGCCCATGCTGCGCGAGCAGGGCCTGGTGGCCGCGCTCAACCACAAGCTGCAGCTGCGGCGCGAGGAGGGCCACGCCATCACCTTCACGATGGCGGCCGCACCCGGGCTGCTGCAGCTGCGCTGGCCGGACGCGGTGGAGTACGCCTTCTTCATGGTGGCGCGCGAGGCGCTGGCCAACGCGGTGCTGCATGCCGGCGCCAGCCGCATCGACTGCGTGGTCGAGGGCGACGCGCACTGGCTGCGACTGCGCCTGCGCGACAACGGCCGCGGCGTGCCGGACGACCTGCACTGCCCGGGGCACCTGGGCGTGGTGGGCATGCGCGAGCGGGCGCTGGCCATCGGCGCCGCCTTTTCGATCAGGCGGCAACCCGCGGGGGGAACCGCCGTGACACTGGAATGGGAGAGCGAGGTCGATGACGCGCATCTACCTGGTTGAGGACCACGCCATCCTGCGCGACGGCGTGCGCGCTCTGCTGGAAACCGCCGGTTTCGAGGTCGTGGGCGAGAGCGACGACCCGCAGCAGGCGCTGCGCGAGATCGCGCAGCTGCGGCCCGACGTGCTGCTGCTGGACCTGAACCTGCAGGGACAGTCGGGCATGGAGTTGCTCAAGCAACTCAAACAGGCGCGCTCAAGCGTGCGCACGCTGGTGCTGACCATGTCCTCGCTGCCGCACAACGCCACCGAGGCGCTGCAGCTGGGCGCCATGGGCTACGTGCTCAAGGGCTCGCCGGCCACGGAGCTGCTGCAGGCGGTGCGCGCCGTGGCCCGCGGGCAGCGCCACGTCGGCCCGGGCGTGGGCGAGCTCATGCTGCAGGCCATGGAGGTGCCCAAGGGTGACGACCCGCTGTCCCAGCTCTCGCCGCGCGAGCTCAAGGTCATGCGCCTGGTGGTGCGGGGCCGCACCAGTGTCGAGATCGGCATCGAGCTCAACCTGTCGTCCAAGACGGTGGACACCTACCGCAGCCGCCTCATGGCCAAGCTGGGCGTGGGCGACGTGACGGCGCTGGTGCGTCTGGCCGTGCGCACCGGGCTGCTCGACGTCCACGCCGACGAGTAGGGGAGCGCCGGCACGGCAGCAGGAGCGGGATCGGGAGCGGCGCGCCTGCCAACGATTTCACGGATCGGCCCCGCGGGCCCCGGGGATCAAGATTTCCCCACAGCACCGCGCAAGACGCCCCCTACAAGCGTCGGGTGACGGCCGGACAGACCGCGACACGGTGCAACTCCACACTGCGCAGCCATGGGCGGCACGGTTCCAAGCCGCCTGCGAAAGCTGCCGCCATGCCCTCGTCCCCGTCCTCGTTTCCCGCCATGCTGGTCGCCGGCCCGGCCTCGGTCGCGCAGGTGCTGCCCTTGCTGGAGAGGCACCGTCCGGACCTGCGCTGGGAAGTGCGCGCCGAGCTGTCGCAGGCCGCCTTCGACCTGTGCAGCGGCCACTACGAGATGGTGGTCGTGGACGGCGAGCGCGCCATGCAGCAGCCGGACCAGATGCTCATCACCGTGCGGCGCTGCGCGCCGGACACGCGGCTGGTGGTGCATGCTGACGACCTCGCGCACCCGACGCTGCGGGCCCTGGCCGCCTGCGGCTGGCTGGCGCGGGTGCGCACCGATGCCCTGGCGCAGGCCATCGCATGAGCGGCAGCCTCGTCATCTCGGGTGTGGCGCTGCTGGCGGTGCTGGCGCTGGCCGCATGGGCCCGGGCCGCGTCCCGGCGCACGGGGCGGCTGCTGCACGCCCTGGCCGAGCAGGTCCGGCGCGTGGAGCAGGGCGACCTGCCGCAGCGCGTGGTGCCCGCGCAGGCCGCGCCGGGGTTGCGCGAGATCGACGAGGCGCTGCAGCGCGCGGCGCATGCCCGGTTCGACGCACATGCCCTGCTGCAGCAGCGGCTGGCGCTGCAGACGGCGGCGCTGGCGCAGGCGCAGGTGCGCATCGAGGCGCTGGAAACCCGGGACAGCCTCACTGGGCTGCCCAACCGGCGCAGTGCCGAGGAGCGGCTGCAGGCCGAGATCCTGCGCCACCGCCGCACCGGCGCGACCTTTTCGCTGATCCTGGCCAGCATCGACCGCTTCCGGCACCTGCACGACACGCTCGGCCCGGCCGAGGGCGACGCGGTGGTGCAGGCCGTGGCGGCGCGGCTGGCCAACGCCTGCCGCTGCACCGACCACGTCAGCCGCCACGATGGCGATGAGTTCATGGTGCTGCTGCCGGACACGCTCCCGGCTGGCGCGGCGGTCGTGGCGCGCAAGCTGCTGCTGGCGACGTCGGCCACGCCGTGCCGTGCCGCGGGCACGGTCACGCTCAGCCTGGGCGTGCTGGTCAACGTCGAGCAGGTCGATGCCGCGCAAGCGCTGGACGCGGTGAGGCGCTCGCTGCACCAGGCCCAGCGCCGCACGCCGGTGGCCATGCCAGGCCACGACCACCCGCTCGCCGGCCTGCTGCCCGCGTGAGGCCCGGGACTGCCACGAATCTCACGGAACGGCCGGTACCACGGCGGAAATCAAGATTTCCCTACACGCCATCGCGAAGCGTTCATGACGTGGATCAAGTGCCGGCCTGGGACAATCGGGCCGAGCATGAATACGCACCAGGTCACGCAACTCGACCCCCGGGCCGACCGCGTCGTCCGGCCGCTGCTGCAATTGATGCAGGAGCTCACCGGCGCGGAGACGACCTTTCTCACGCTCATCGACCTGGACGGCCAGCAGCAGGACGTCGTCTTCGCGCTCAACACCGCCGAGCTCGAAGTGGCCGAAGGCGCGCGCGTGCCATGGCAGGACTCGATGTGCCGCCTGGCCTTCCTCAGCGGCAAGCCATGCAGCGCCGACGTGGCCGCCGACTTTCCCGGCAGCCTGGGCGCGGCGCAGCTGGAGATGCAGACCTTCTTCGCCGTGCCCGTGACGCTGCAGGGCCGCCTCGTGGGCTCGCTGTGCGGCGCCAGCCGCCACCGCCGGCCCGTCGGCGCCGGCGTGCTGCGGATGGTGGAGCTGATCGGGCAGGCCATGGCGTCGCAGCTGAGCCTGGTGGCGCGCGTGACCGAGGCCGAGGCGCGGCATGCGCAGGACGCCCGCGCCATGGCCCTGCTGCGCGAGGCCGTCACCACGGACGCGTTGACCGGGCTGCTCAACCGCGGCGCCTTCCTGGCCCGCTACCAGCAAGAGCTTGCGCGCGCCGAGCGCCATGGCGAGGAGCTGGCCGTGCTGGTGCTGGAAGTGGACGGCATCGCCGCCCTCCGGGACGTGCACGGGCGGGAAGCGGGTGACCGGGTGCTGCAGGCGCTGGCGTCCACGCTGGGCGCGGTGGCGCGCGTGGAGGACGTGGCGGCGCGGCTGGAGGGCGACAGCTTCGCCCTGGTGCTGACTCGCCCGCGCGAGCCGGACCCGTCGCGGACCGCCGCGCGCATCCGCAGCGTGTTCACGCAGACCTGCGCCGTGCTGGGCATGCAGGTGGGCTTGGGCATCGGCTTGTGCGGCAGCCGCGACACGCCTCGCGCGGAGCTGCTGTATGCCGCCGAGCGCATGCTGTCCCAGGGCAGGAACTGCGCCGCGGAGCCAGGCTGACGCCCGGCGTCATCGAGGCCGCCGCCGCGCTTCGCGCGGAAGAGTTCCGCGACAACATACGCGAGGCACCGTGGAACGATGCCGGCCTCTGCGGCGTCCCCGCTTGCGTTCTCTTGGTGGCACGGCTCTGGTCAAGCGTGGTCAAGGGTACGTTTTAGAGAGGAAGAAGGGCGCTTCCAGCGTTGCCGTTGGCGCAGCGTGCCGCGATGTGGCGACGTGAGGTGTTTCGATGAATCGCGTATGTTGTTGTAGGGTGAAGGTGATGAGGTGAGCTGCCGTGTCGGCCGTTGACACCGCACCCACGACCCTTGCCGTGGACTGGCCGGCCGGCCGGCGCGGCGCAAGATGCCTGGCCCAGGGCCCGCGGGCGCGGACAGGCAAGCGCATGTCGAAACCGGACAAGTCGCGCCGGCCCGCGTTGCCGACAGTGGAGAGCCGAAGGACCGGTGCCGCCGCGGCCCGGTCCTCCCGTTCTCACCAAGGTGGCCCATGACCTCTGATTCCCCGCAACGGTGGCGCCACGCGCCCGCCGTGGCCTGCCGCAGTGCCGTCGGCGCGAAGGTGTCCCGATGAGCATCAGCGTCTTCGACCTGTTCAAGATCGGCATCGGGCCGTCGAGCTCGCACACCGTCGGGCCCATGAAGGCGGCCCGGCTGTTCGTGCAGCGGCTGGACACCCTGGGCGTGCTGGAGCGCTGCGCGCGCGTGGAGGTGCAGCTCTTCGGCTCGCTGGGCGCCACCGGCCGCGGCCACGGGAGCGACAAGGCCGTGCTGCTGGGGCTGCAGGGGCACGAGCCCGACACGGTGGACGTCGATGCCGTGCCGGCGCTGCTGGAGCAGGTGCGCACCAGCGGCCGGCTGTGCCTGGACGGCCGCCACGAGGTGGCCTTCGACGAGCGGCGCGACCTGCTGTTCCACCGCCGCAAGACGCTGCCCTTCCACGCCAACGCCATGCAGTGCACCGCCTTCAACGCCGCCGGCGTGGAGCTGGACCGGCGCGAGTACTACTCGGTGGGCGGCGGTTTCGTGGTGGGCCAGGAAGCGGCCGGGGACGGCAGCCTCGCGCCCGTGCTGCGCCCCGACGCGCCGGCGTTGCCTTATCCCTTCCGCACCGGCGCGGACGTGCTGATGCTTACGCGCGACCTGCGCTGCAGCATCGCCGAGCTGGTGCGCCGCAACGAGCGCCACTGGCGCAGCGACGCGGAGATCGACGCCGGGCTGCTGCGCATCTGGTCCGTGATGCAGGCCTGCGTCACGCGCGGCTGCGCCACCGAGGGCATCCTGCCCGGCGGCTTCAAGGTCAGGCGCCGCGCGCGGGCGCTGCACCAGCACCTGCTGGCGCGCGCCGAGGCCGCTGTGGGCGATCCGCTGCTGGTCATGGACTGGGTCAACCTCTACGCGCTGGCGGTCAACGAGGAGAACGCGGCGGGCGGCCGCGTGGTCACGGCGCCGACCAACGGCGCGGCCGGCATCGTGCCGGCGGTGCTGCACTACTACGCGCGCTTCGTGCCCGGCGCCAGCGACGCCGGCGTGGTGGACTTCCTGCTCACGGCCGGCGCCATCGGCATCCTCTACAAGGAAAACGCCAGCATCTCCGGGGCGGAAGTCGGCTGCCAGGGCGAGGTCGGCGTGGCCTGCTCGATGGCCGCCGGCGCGCTGTGCGCGGTGATGGGCGGCACGCCTGCGCAGGTCGAGAACGCCGCGGAGATCGGCATGGAGCACCACCTGGGGCTGACCTGCGACCCGGTCGGCGGGCTGGTGCAGATCCCGTGCATCGAGCGCAACGCGATTGCCTCGGTCAAGGCCATCAACGCCGCGCGCATGGCGCTGCGCGGCGACGGCACGCACCACGTCAGCCTCGACAAGGTCATCAAGACCATGCGCGAGACCGGTGCCGACATGCTCACCAAGTACAAGGAAACGGCCCGTGGAGGACTGGCGGTCAACATCGTCGAGTGCTGAGGCTGCGGGCGCCGGCGCCGCGTCCAGTGCGGCCTCCGCGCCCGGCACGGCCGCACGGTCGGCCTTGAGCGTGGGCTTCGTGCTCATGCCCGGCTTCACCATGGTGGCCTTCTCCGGCTTCGTGGACGCGCTGCGGCTGGCGGCCGACGAGGGCGACCGCAGCCGGCCGATCCACTGCCGCTGGCGCGTGCTGGCCGAGGAGCTGCGGCCGGTGGCGGCCAGCAACGGCGTGGAGCTGATGCCCACGGCGCGCTTCGGCGACCCGGCGGAGTTCGACTACGTCGTGGTCGTGGGCGGGCTGCTGCAGGGCACGCGCCGGCCGTCGCGCGCCACCGTGGAGTTCCTGCGGCTGGCGGCCTCGCGCGCGGTGCCGCTGGTGGGCTTGTGCACGGGCTCCTTCGTACTGGCGCGCGCCGGGCTGCTGCAGGACCGGCGCGTGTGCGTCAGCTGGTTCCACCACCAGGATTTCGTGCGCGACTTTCCCGGGCTGCAGGCCGAGTCGCACGAGATGTTCGTGGTGGACCGCGACCGGCTGACCTGCGCCGGCGGCACCAGCGTCGTGCACCTGGCGGCGTGGCTGATCGAGCGGCATTGCGGCCGGGCGGCGGCGTCCAAGGCGCTGCGCATCCTGCTGGAGGAGGGCGCGCTGCCGGCGCGCACGCCCCAGCCGCAGCCCAGCTTCGCGGAGCGCACCGACGACCCGCGCGTGCGCCAGGCGATCTGGCTGATGGAGCAGAGCCTCTCCAGCCCGGTGCCACTGCCGGAGGTGGCGCGCAGCGTCAACATGAGCCTGCGCCACCTGGAGCGGCGCTTCCGGGCGGCCATCGGCATGGGGCCGCACGAGTTCTCGGTGCGGCTGCGGCTGCGGCATGCGCACTGGCTCACGCAGCACACGCGGCTGCAGCTGTCGCAGATCGCGCTGGAATGCGGGTTCGGGGACTGCGCGAGCTTTTCGCGGCGCTTCAAGGAGGTGTTCGGGTATCCGGCGAGCTCCTTGCGGCGGGGGAAGGTCGTGGCCGAAGCGGAGGAGGCGCTGGCGGGGCTGGAGGCTGCCGAGGCCGGCTGATCAGACGGAGAAAATCCCCGGACGCCGCAGCGGCGTGGCCCAAGGGCGTGATTTACATCACGCCCTTCTTGTTTTGAAAGGTATACGGTCGCAGCCAAGGAAAAGCGAGCCTGGATTGCAGCAAGTCTGCCGGATTGAATTTGAGTATATGTATGTTTCCCACCCCAGCCCCCAGCTCCAAACCCTGTTCTCGCACCATCCCTTCCAGGGTGCCGCACCGGAAGCAGCCGATTTTCTGTTCGTCGGGCTGGACGCCAACTACGCACCCGACATCGAGCGGAGCCCGATTTTTGACAGCGTGGTCGAGTATCACCGCGACGGCGTGGCGTTCTGGCGCCAGCATGGCGTGCACCACCCGTTCCTGCTGCCGGGGTATGGCGGTGACGGCAGACGCTACCACCAGAATTTTTCGCGCATCGGGTTCGGCCCGGAGCAAGCCCACAGGGTTTCGTTCATCGAACTGCTGCACGTGCCGACCGTGGGCCGGAGCCAGTTGACCGTCGATGATCTGAACCCGGCCCATCTGGAGCGGATCAACCGGGCCATTCTGGACGGCCAGGCGCGGCACACCTTCCTCTCTGCGGGCGTGGTTCGCCTCATGCAGGCCAGCGGCCGGTTTCCGTGGTTGACTTTGCGGCCCAAACCCGCGGGTACCCTTCCGGTACTGCATTTCCGAAACGGCAGATCGGTTTATCTGCATCTTCACTTCTCGAATTACGGGAAATTCCAGGCGCAGATGAACGCGGAGGCCCGGGTCATCGCTTCGCTGCTGATTTCGGCGGTTTGATTCCGGATTCATTCCAGGACCAAGGGAAAATCGCCAAGCGCGTTGGCAGGCGGCCCACTTGTGGGCTGAATTATTTGCCGCCGTGGCGTGGTTCGGCCCGCAAGCGGGCGTCCTACCGGCTGCGGCCGGCCGTCCGTTGTTTCACCGGCGGAAGCAATCAACATGAGGTGTCCACGCCTTGACGCGCGTCGCATCGCGTGCGGCGCCATCCCCGCAATGCTCGCGCCTTCCCACGACGCCGCCACCCTTCGCGGCCCTTAACGAGCGCCATCGGCAAGACCTGCCTTCTTGCCTGAAAGCGACACGCCGCCCTTGTCGCAACCCGACAAGTACAAGTCGCTCGTCAACAATCGCCACGGGCCCCGCCCCCGAAGAATGACTCCCATTCGGACCTCTCCAGGAGTCATCAAATGCAAGGCCAGTCCTACTCGTGGTGGAGCCTTCTCAAGCACGGCCTGAAGCACCACAAGACGTGGGAACCGGCTTGGAAGCGCAACCCGCTGCAGTCCAGCTATGACGTGGTGATCATCGGCGGCGGCGGCCACGGCCTGGCCACGGCCTACTACCTCGCCAAGAACCACAAGGTCGGCCGCATCGCCGTGCTGGAGAAGGGCTACCTGGGCGGCGGCAACACG
>NZ_VIDQ01000030.1 GCF_009760915.1 Azohydromonas aeria | reverse complement strand
GAGTACGCGCTTTCCTTGCCGGAGGCATCGACGGCCGTGACGGCGAAGTAGTAGGTCTTGCCGCTGGGCAGCGACGGCACGGTGTAGGTGGTGTTGGTCACGTACAGCCCGCTGCCCTTGACCTGGTTGTAGCTGCGCGAGGTGGTGCCGAAGTACACGCGGTAGCCGGCAACGCTGCCGGCCGGGGCGCTCCAGTTCAGCAGCGCCGTGCCGGTGGTGGCCGGGGCAGGCGCGGGCGCCGGAGCCGGCGCGGGGGCCGGGGCGGGAGCCGGCGCCGGAGCCGGGGCGGGCGCCGGTGCCGGAGCCGGCGCGGGGGCGGGGGCGGTGTAGACGTCGCACTGCTTGGTCACGCCCGGGGCCGGATCCATGCCGAAGGTGTCGTTGACGCACTGCGCCGAGCCGCTGATGTACTTGCCCACCCAGCGCGTGCCGGCGCCGTAGCGCACGTACCGGGTGCCGCTCACCGAGAAATAGGCCCACTCGCTGGAAATCTTGGTCCAGGTGCCGGCGGAGGTGGGAGAAACCTCCATGGCCGCTTCCGTGGCGCTTTCGGTACCGATTTTCGCGGCCTGGCTGGCCAGGTCGGCTTCACCACCGCCGCAGGCGGCCAGGAAAACCGACGCCATGGTGGCGGCGAGGAGGGCGAGTCGTTGGGGCTGAACGGTGGAGCGCATGGTGTCAAATAAAAAGGCAGACAAATCTTTTCCGCACCGGTATTTTCAAAATACCGGCAACGGTGCGTGCGTTCAGTGCTTGGCGAGCGGACCGACGATTATCGGTGCGACGACGTTGGAGGCGTGGAGCTTCGCGTCAACACTAATTTCGACAAATCTCGCAGAATTTGTTCTGCTGAGTTTTCAATCGAGTTGCCTGCTCTTTCGGCAAGCCCCGCGGGGCGTGAAACGGCACTTGTTTCGGGATGTCGGCGGCGGCGTCCGCGGCGCTGCCGAGATTTTTCCTGCCATGGAAACGGTTGCGCCAACCTTGCACTTGGCGGCGTATCCGGGTCGTTCGTGAAAACATGCTCGAATTGCAGGGACGATGGCGCGGCAATATTTCCGAAAATCGCCCGCGAAACCGGCTGCCGTGGCGGCGCCGCGACGGCGGCCGATGTGTCCGGCAGCAGGCATAAATACTGAAGCGGATACGCGCTTCACGTCTTGCAACACGACGGCCCGTGCCGGGCCGGGTGGAACCGCAGAACTGGGGCCGTTTGCCTGGCCAGTTCGGCGCCTGAGGGCGCGGCGCGGCCCGTCTCGTGGCCGGCTTCGGCGCCTACACCGGCACCACGGTCGTGGCCTTGACGCGGTCGAGCACGAAGCTGGTGCGCACGTCCTTGACGCTGGGGTGACGCAGCAGCGTGTCCATGACGAAGCGGCTGTAGTGCGCCATGTCGCGCACCACCACGCGCAGCAGGTAGTCCATCTCGCCGGTGAGCGACACGCATTCGGCCACTTCGGGCCAGCTCTGCACCGCGGCGGCGAAGTCGTCCATGGGACTGCGCTTGGCCGTCTCGCTCTGCTTTTCCATGTGCACGTTGATGTAGGCGGTGAGTCCCAGGCCGACGCGGGCAGCATCGACCAGCGCGGCGTAGCCGGTGATCACGCCGGCCTCTTCGAGCCGCTTCACGCGCCGCAGCGTGGCCGAGGCCGACAGGCCCACGCGCGCGGCGAGCTCGTCGTAGGTCATGCGCCCGTCGGACTGGAGGGCATCCAGGATGCGCCGATCCAGCGCATCGAGCTTCATCGCATCTGCCATGCGTCAAGTCTTGCAGGAAAGCCGCGTCGCCGCAGTGCCGGTGGGGCTGCCTCGCGGGCCGGCAGGGCCGCAGGGGCGGGCAAAATCGCGCCTCGTCCGTCCCTGCCGGCCGGTGCGCGCGGCGCCGCAGTGCTGTGGCTGCGCGCGGCGTGCCGGGAAGCCGCCTTTTGCATGACTTCGTTCCTTCTCAGCCTGGTCGGCATGCCCGGCGCCGGCAAGACCACCATCGGCCGGCGCCTGGCGCGCGAGCTCGGCGTGTCCTTCCACGACAGCGACCACGAGATCGAGCGTCGTCTGGGCGTGCCGATCCGGGAGTTCTTCACCCGCCACGGCGAGGCCGCCTTTCGCGACGTGGAGCATGCCGTCATCACGGAGCTGGCCCGGGCGGCGTCGGGCGTGCTGGCCACGGGCGGCGGCTCGGTGCTGCGCGAGGGCAACCGGGCGGCGCTGCGCGCCGCCGGCACGGTGGTGTACCTGCACGCCACGCCGCAGTCGCTGCACGAGCGGCTGCGCCTGGACCTGAGCCGGCCGCTGCTGCAGGTGGCCGACCCGCTGCAGCGGCTGCACGAGCTCTTCGGCCAGCGCGACGGCCTGTACCGCGCCAGCGCGCACCTGGTGCTCGACACTGGGCATGGGCGCGTCGGTCGCTCCGTGCACGAGCTGCGCCGGGTGCTCGAGCGCCGGCTGCCCGCCACTGCGCCGCCCGCCGACGCGGCCCGCCAGCGTCCCGCCCACGGCGGTGCCGGCGTGGCGCAGGCCGGGCGCCGGCGCTGAAAGCCGCGCGCCGGCTCGGCCGTGCAGCCCCCTGCAAACCAGGATTCACAGTCTCTACATACTTACCCTGACCTGACGCCGCACCATGCGCGCGAGCCCGGCCGGCACCTTCGCCGGCGCGGGCGGCAACGCAGGGAAGTGAGGCGAATCGTGGTGGGCAGGCAGTACAAGTTGGGGCGGATGATCAGCCTGGCGCTGGTGGCGGGAGCCACGGCGTCGGCGCAGGCGGCGCCGGTCAAGTCACAGGGCTGGGTCAACGCCTCGGCCACGGGCATCGCCCACGCCAACGCCAACTCGGTGCTCGCCGGCGGCGGGTCGTCGAACAGCAACAGCAACGGCAAAGGCAACGGCTCGGCCGGCGCCACGCCGGGCAGCAGCAGCGCCGCTTCGAACACCGCTGCCGCTGCCGGCAACGGCAGCAGCGCGTCGCCGAACGGTGCCACTTCGAACGGCAACGCGTCGTCCAGCGCCAGCGCGTCCTCGAACGGGGCCGCTTCCAACGGCAACGCGTCGTCCAGCGCCAGCGCATCCTCGAACGGGGCCGCTTCGAACGGCAACGCGTCGTCCAGCGCCAGCGCATCCTCGAACGGGGCCGCTTCCAACGGCAACGCGTCGTCCAACGGCAACGCGTCGTCCAACGGCAACGCGTCGTCGAACAGCGCTGCTTCCGGCGACCACGGCAACTCGTCGTCCAGCGGCCAAGGCGCATCGGCCTCGGCCCATGCGGGCAGCGGCAGCACGGGCTCCACGCCGGCGAGCGCGCCGGTCGATGTGGCCTCGGGCGTCAGCTACAGCGTGGACCCGATGACGATCGCGGCGTCGAGCTACAACTTCTATCGCCAGTTCACGGGCAACGACAGCAAGGGCATCAACAACCTGGGCCTGGAGCAGGAGCTGGGCACCGGCTGGATGCTGGCCGCCAAGGACAACATCGACAGCGGCGACGACGTCGCCAACGTCGTGGACGGCGTGTTCTTCCACGTGGATGCCGGCGCCAAGGCTGCCAGCGGCCACTGGACGCTGACGGGTTCGGGCGACGTGCTCAGCAGCGGCCCGATCCTGATGGACATGGTGGCCGTGCTGAAGTCGAGCACGGTATTCAGCCTGTACTACTTCCAGAACGTCGCCTTCGACGGCAGCGGCGGCGGCACCTGGCTCTCGCCGAGCCTCAACGACCGGCACGTCTTCCAGGACCTGTCGCACATGAGCGTCTACGTGCGTCCCGGCAGCGGCGGCGGCATGTCGCAGCCGGGCGGCGGACTGTCCGGCGGCCTGGGTGGCGGCGCGGGCGCCATGCCCGTGCCCGAGCCCGGCTCGCTGGCCCTGGCCAGCCTGGGCCTGGTGGCGCTGGGCTGGGTGCGGCGCAAGTCGGCACGGCGCGGCTGAGCCGCGGTGGCGGCCGTCCCGACCAGGTGGCGGCCGCGCAGGGCGGCGGCGCGGGACGGCGCCGCGCCGCCTTGACTCCCCTCAAACCCCGCCCGCCGCGGCGCTCCGAAGATGTCATGGACATGACAACGACCAGGAGCCCCGCATGGCCGAACAAGACACCCTCTCCACCTCCGCCAAGGTGCCGGCCAATGGCGCCGCGCGCCGGCGCCGCGCGGCGCCGAAGGTGCGCCCGGTCGAGGCCGGCGACACGGTGACGGTCGCCAGCGCGCGCGGCATCGAGCAGGAGAGGGTCGAGCGCGGCCGCTCCGAGGCCGCCACGGTGCAGGCGCTGGCGCTGCAGGACGTGCTCGCGCGCGGCGCCCGCGGCGAGAGCGCCCCGGTGATCCACGAGCAGCTGCGCGCGCTCATCGACGGCGCCTCGCCCGACGAGGTGCGCGTGCTGCGCCAGGCGCTGTTCCGGCGCGACCCCGTGCCGCAGGACGAGACCGACCCCGACACCGAGCTCGCCCCCGGCTGGCGCGAAGGCCAGTACCCGTACAAGAACCTGCTGTCGCGCCGGCGCTACGAGAAGCAGAAATACCGGTTGCAGGTCGAGCTGCTCAAGCTGCAGGCCTGGGTCAAGGACACGGGCCAGCGCGTGGTGGTGCTGTTCGAGGGCCGCGACGCCGCGGGCAAGGGCGGCACCATCAAGCGCTTCATGGAGCACCTGAATCCGCGCGGCGCGCGCGTGGTGGCGCTGGAGAAGCCCAGCGAGACCGAGCGCGGCCAGTGGTACTTCCAGCGCTACATCCAGCACCTGCCCACGCGCGGCGAGATCGTGCTGTTCGACCGCAGCTGGTACAACCGCGCCGGCGTCGAGCGCGTCATGGGCTTCTGCTCCGATGCCGAGTACGACGAGTTCATGCGCCAGGCGCCGGAGTTCGAGCGCCACCTCGTGCGCTCCGGCGTGCACTTGGTGAAGTTCTGGTTCTCGGTGAGCCGCGCCGAGCAGCGGCGGCGCTTCAAGGAGCGCCAGGCGCACCCGCTCAAGCAGTGGAAGCTCAGCCCCATCGACATGGCCTCGCTCGACAAGTGGGACGACTACACCCGCGCCAAGGAAGCCATGTTCCTGCACTGCGACACCTCGGACGCGCCGTGGACGGTGGTCAAGTCGGACTGCAAGAAGCGCGCGCGCCTGAACGCCATGCGCTACCTGCTGCACCGGCTGCCCTATGCGCAAAAGTCGCTGGAGGCGATCGGCCCCGTGGACCCGCTCATCGTCGGCCGGCCCTCGCTGGTGCCCAGCCGGGGGGACGACCAGCTGGCGGCCAGCACCGGCACTTGAGCCACCGGAGGTTGGGCCCGTCAGCGCCCGGCGCCGCGCCGCCGCCGGCGCCACCACAGCGTCCCGCCCAGCAACGCGCCCCAGGCCAGGTGGTCGGCGAACTGCGGCCAGAAGGCCAGTGCCGCCACCGAGGGGAAGGCCAGCGGCGCGATGACGCGCAGGTCCAGCAGCGCCACCGCCGCCACACCCACGACCGCGCCGGCCAGCGCGTGCCGCGGCGGCAGCAGCGCGGCGAAGACCAGGGTCCAGAACAGCGACACGCCGCCGTGCACCACGGCCGCGGCCGCGAACAGCGCCCGGAAGCCGGAGTCCGCCGGCAGCAGCATCGCGCCCGCGGCGCGCGTGGCCTCCAGCGGGTCGCCGCCGGTGAGCAGCGCGTGCAGCGTCGAGGGCGCGCCGCTGAAGACCGACGCCATGACATAGGCCCACGCCACGTCGCTTGCCGGGAAGCGCAGCCGCAGCGGCTTCATGACACGGCGGCGCCCGCGCGCTCCAGCGCCGCGTACCAGTCGCGGTAGGGCGTGTTGCGCGCCAGGCGGCGGTTGAAGTCCGGCGCGCCGTCGCTCCACCACGCCGGGCCGCGCTCGCCCAGCGCCACCTTGGCGGCATCGACCCGCGCGCGCGCCTGCGCCAGCGCGGCGGCGTCGCCCGACTGCAGCGCGCGCTTCACGGCGCTGCGCGCCTGTCCGAGCTCGCGCGACAGGCGTGTGCGCGTGGGCTCGTCCAGCCGCGGGTCGGTGCAGCGCCAGAGGCGGCCGCGCACCACGAAATAGCGCCCGTCGGGCGTGACCGGGTAGCGCATGGCCGACATGCGGCAAGCACCGCGCCGGGGGGCCGTGTCAGGCCGCCATGTAGCGCCCGGGCTTGTGGTTCAGCGCCAGCACGAGGTTGAGCACCACCGCGCCCACCACGGAGAGCGCCACGTGCGCCGCGTCGGCCACGGTCAGTGCCGCCAGCACGATGGCCGCGTCCACCAGCATCTGGAATTTCCCCGCGCTGATGGTGCCGCGCTCCTGCAGCAGCAGCGCCAGCACGCCCAGGCCGCCCACGCTGGACTGGTGGCGGAACAGGATCAGCATGCCGCAGCCCATGAGCGTGCCGCCCATGACGGCGGCGTAGAGCGGGTCGATGCGCGCGATGTCGATCCAGCCCGGCAGCCACTCGCTGAGCACCGAGATCGTCGTCACCGACACCAGCGTCTTGAGCGTGAACTCCGCGCCCTTGCGCTTCCAGGCCAGCCAGTAGAAGGGCACGTTGATGAGGAAGAACCACGCGCCGAAGGGCAGCGCCGTGGCGTAGTGGCCCAGGAAGGCCAGCCCGGCCGTGCCGCCGGTGAGTAGCCCCACCTTGCGGTAGAGCACCAGGCCCAGCGACAGGAACAGCGCGCCGGTGAGCAGCGCCATCAGGTCGTCGCGATGGCGGTGCATGAGCTGCAGGCGGGAAGGGGAGTGCTGGACGGTGCGTGACATGGCTCGAAGGCAGCGCGGCGCTTCGCAGGCGCCGCAAAGGGCGCGCATGGTAGCCGGCTCAGGGTTTTCCCGGCTTGATCCGGCTCAAGCCGGCGAGCCTGCGGCGGCTGTCAGGGCCCGGCCGCGCGCGCCACCTTCTGCAGCAGCTCGATGAGGATGGCGCGCTCGGCGGCGGAGAGCGCCTGCAGCACCTCGCGCTCCATCTCCAGCGACAGCGCGTGCGCCTTGCGGGCGAGCTCGGTGCCGGCGGGGGTGAGCGTGACGCGCAGGGCGCGGCGGTCGCTGTCGCTGCGGTTGCGCTCGATGAGGCCGCGGTTCTCGAGCCGGTCGAGCAGCACCGTGACGGCCGGCGCCACCATGGCCAGCGCCTCGGACAGCTGCTTCGGCGTGGCGCCGGGATTGAAGGCCAGCAGCACCAGGGCGCTGAACTCCACGGCGCTGAGCGCCAGCGGCCGGCCCACGTGCTCGGCGAAGGCGCGCCGCGTGGGGATGTCGGCCCGGGCGATCTGGTAGCCCAGCAGGTGCTGCAGGCAGCTCTGGTCGATGCCCGCGGGGGCCTTGTCCTTGTCTTTGGGGGAGGGCATCGGGGGAGTGTAGCCAGGGGTTACGGTGGGACGGGGCGAGCGGTGCCGCCCGTACGCCGCTCGCCCCGGCGAGCGCGCATGCCCGACACCCCCTCCGACCTGCCCGCCCGCCTCGACCGCCTGCCCTGGTCGCCGCGTTCTTCCTGGCCTCGGCGGCGGCAAGCCCGGCCTGCCTGACGGTGAGCGAGGCGTTCCCGCCGGAGATGCGCGCCCTGCCCAGCGCGCCGCCCTTGACGCGCCGCAAGCCGGCGCCGCCAAGGCGGACGATGGTTGCCCATGCGGGGACGCCTGAACACTCTTGCCACGGTGCTGCCGATGCCCATGCTTCAAGCCCTGCCCACATCCCTGCCCGCTGCCGACTGGCCGGCGCAGCCGATCACCTGGATCGTCCCGTTCCCGGCCGGCGGCGTCACGGACCTGGTGGCGCGCGCGGTCGCCGTGGCGCTGGGCCGGGAGCTCGGGGTGCCGGTGGTGGTGCAGAACCAGCCCGGCGGCGCCGGCGCGCTGGGCACCGAGCTGGCCGCGCGGCTGCCGGCCGACGGCCACACGCTGCTCTACGTCTCCACCGGCCCGATGGCGGTGAGTCCCTGGCTGTACCCGCGGCTGCGCTACGACCCGCTGCGCGACTTCACGCCCGTGCACGGACTGCTGCAGTCCTCGGCGCTGCTGGCGGTGGACGGCGCGGCGCCGTGGCGCACGGTGGCCGACTTCGTGGCCGCGGCGCGGCAGCGGCCGGGGGCGCTCAACGTCGGCTCCTCCGCGCCGGGCACCAGCACCTGGCTGGCCGGCGCGCTGCTGGCGCGCGAGGCGCAAACCGGGTTTCGGCAGGTGACCCACAAGGGCGGCGCCGCGGCGCTGCAGGGCCTGCTGGGTGGGCGGCTGGACGCGGTCTTCGACTACGTGCTGCCGTTGCGGGCGCACCTGGAGAGCGGGCGGCTGCGCGCGCTGGCGGTGCTGTCGCGCCGGCGCCTGGCGCTGCTGCCCGAGGTGCCAACGGTGGCCGAGGCGGGATTCAAGGGGGCGGAGGCCGCGAGCTGGTCGGGCATCGCCGTGCGCGCGGGCACCCCGGCGGCGGTGGTGCGCCGGCTGGCCGAGGCGGTGCACGCGGTGCTGCGCGACCCGGAGGTGGTGAGCCCCTTCCTCGCCACCGGCGAGATCCCGCTGCTGGAGATGCGCGAGGCGGCCTTCGGCGAGTTCATCGCCGCGGAGCAGCGGCGCTGGGGGGAGGTGGTGCGGCGGGCGGGGGTGGTGGGGGAGTAGCTGGCCCCCATCGGGCGCCACGTTGCCGGGTACGGGCTCGCGGGCAGCGATCGGGCTCAATACGGCGACCGCTTGCTGTTGCGCTTGGCACGGCGACTGCAAACGCTCGGCGTTTCAGGCTGCAGCAATCGGGCGATCCATCACCACCGGGGCGTTTACAGGTGCCCTCCGCGGATTTTGGGGACGCTGTCCCGAAATCTTCCGTCCTGCTGATCAACGCGCCGTCCCCGCTGACGGCAGGCTGGCCATCAAGCCGCTTCCGGAACTGAGGGAGCGGGTTTCCGCGCGTCGGAGTCAATCGCCTTGAAACCGCGCAGCAGGTTTGAAAATCCGATCCGGTACCTTTTTCTGGAGTATTTGCCACGCGCTGATCAATGCGACGGCCGACCGGTTCCGGCATGAGCGCCCGTGCCAGCCGGGCAGCCGCTCTGCCTGGCGTCCTGGGCATCGGACAAGGAAGGGCGAGCCACCGCTGACAGGCCGTCAGCCGCGCACCGCGGGAGCGGCGTGCCGGTGTACTGCGCGCTGGCGAAGCTGGGCAGCAGCCGGTTCGCGCCCTGGTGACGGCCAAGGCTGCCGTGGCGGGAGAAACTGTGGGCGTCGCCGAGCCGGCAACGAGAAAATCAGGGAATGGAAGAATGGAAATCAAGAAGCCTGGATTTTGAATGATTCATGCCGATGATCGACTTGGATTATTCATGTCCGGGAATGCGATGAAAGCAGCGGGAAGTGGGATTGGTCCCGGAAAATGAATGGTGCCGGCGAACATGTTGCAGCTGAAATGATGATCGTGGGGCCAGTTTGGCGGGTCCGGTGCCGTCAACCTGAGGTTCATTGGTTTTCCATCAATTCAATTCCAGGTCCCGTGCGACGGTTTGGCTCATCCCGGCCCGCCGCTTGCCCTTCCCGCGTCTTCCCCGGAGACGCTGCCGATGCTTGAAAAACTCCCCGACATGGTTGGCGCCGCGCTGCGCGGCCAGCGCGCCGGGCTCGACCAGACCGCCTTCGTGCGCGTGCAGTTGCGCGCGGGCCAGGGCGCGATCCAGATCACGAGCCTGGCCTTCATGGACCACGCGCCGCTGCCGCCGCGCTTCACCGCCGACGGTGAGGGCCTCTCGCCGCCGCTGCAGTGGAGCGGCGTGCCGCCGGGCACCGCGTCGCTGCTGCTGCTCGTGGAGGACGCCGACTCGCCCACGCCGCACCCGCTCGTGCACGCCATTGCCTACGACATCCCGCCGCAGGAGGTGTACCTGCCTGAAGGCGCGCTCAACGCCGAGGAGCTGCCCAACCCGGACCTGAAGCTGGGCCGCAACTCCTACCTGCGCAGCGCCTGGATCCCGCCCGACCCGCCGCCGGCCCACGGCGTGCACCGCTACGCGTTCCAGCTCTTCGCGCTGGGCCCCGGCGCCCAGCTCAGCGGCACGCCCGGGCGCGAGGCGGTGCTGGAGACGCTGCAGCAGCATGCCCTGGCCAGCGGCTGCCTCATCGGCACCTACGAGCGCCACGACACCAGCGTGCGTGCCGATGCCCCGGCCGTGGCGGCGGCGCCGGCCGCCGGGCCGGACCTGGGCACGTCCTGAGCCGGAAGCCCCGCGCCGCCGGCTCAGGAGCGCGGATACCAGGTGCGCAGCAGCGCGATGGCCTCGGCGAAGCGCAGCTGGTCCATGGCCTCGTCGAGCCGGTCCACGGCCTCGTGGCCATGGCGCTCGGCCAGCGTGGCGCGCAGCGCGTGGTACTGCTGGAACACGCCCATGTCGCCCTCGGCCAGCGCCGCCAGCAGCGCGCCGATGGTGGCGGCGTCGTCCTGCGCCGCGGCATCGCGCGGCACCGTGGCGGCGTCGTCCCAGGGGCGCTCCACTTCCGGCGGCAGCCCGGCCAACATCTCGTCCAGCGCCTGCTCCAGCGCGCGCAGTGCCGGCTCCACGGCGCCGTCCTCGCCGTCGCGCAGCGCCGCCTCGGCCCGCCCCGCCGCGGCGGCCACGGCATGGGCCGAGAGGTTGCCGGCGAGCCCGTGCAGCCGGTGCAGCCGCCCGGCCGCGCTGGCCATGTCGCCGCGCGCCACATCGGCGCGCGAGCGTGCCGGCGTGGCGCCAAACTCGTCGCGCAGCGTGCGCAGCATGCCCAGGAACAGCTGGCGGTTGCCCAGCAGCCGCCGCGCGGCGTCCGCGTGGTCCACGCCGGGCACGGCCGGCAGGGCCTCGCCATGGGCCGCGGCCGCCGCGGCGGCCGGCGCGCCGGGCGGCAAGGCGGGCACGGCCGGCATGCGCGTGCCGAGATGGCGCCGCAGCGCCGCGACCATGGCCTCGAGCTGGATCGGCTTGGCCATGAACTCGTCCATGCCCGCGTCCAGCGCCGCCTGCTGCTGGTGCGGCAGGACGCCGGCGCTCAGGGCGATCACGGGCAGCCCCGCCAGCGCCGGGTCGGCACGCAGCCGCCGCGCCGTCTCCAGGCCGTCGAGCACCGGCATCTGCACGTCCAGGAACATGGCGTCGAAGGGCCGCGGCCCGCCGGCCTCGGCGAGCAGCATCTCCAGCGCCTGCAGGCCGTGCTCCGCCGCGTCGCACTGCGCGCCCTCCGCGGCCAGCAGCCGGCACGCCACCTCGCGGTTGACCAGCCCGTCGTCCACCACCAGCAGCCGCAGCCCCGCCAGGCGCTGCGGCCGCGGCGCGGGCACCGCCGGCGTGGCGCCCACGGCCCCGGCCGCCGCGCCGGGGGAGTCGCCGGACCCCGCCGCTGACGCCGCGGCCGGCTCGGCCGCCACGTCCAGCGCCACGGTGAACCAGAACTCGCTGCCCATGCCCGGCTGGCTGCGGACGCCGATGTCGCCGCCCATCAGCGTCGCCAGCGCCCGCGCCAGGGCCAGGCCGAGGCGCACGTCGCCGTGGCGGCCCGGCGCGGCGTCGGCCCAAATGCCTGGCTGGAACAGCCCTTCCAGCCGCTGCGGCGCGATGCCGCTGCCCGTGTCGGTGACGGTGAAGTGCAGCCGCACCTGCCCGGCATCGCGGCCGGACATGCGCACCGCCACGCCCACGCGGCCGGCCGCGGCGTGGCGGATGGCGTTGTCCACCAGGGCCGACAGCAGCTGCTCCAGGCGCGGCGCGTCGCCCAGCAGCGGCGGCACTCCTTCGGGCAGCGGCGCCAGGTCCAGCACCACGCCCTTGTCGGCCGCGCCCGGCGCGTGGGCCTGCACCAGCCGCTGCAGCAGCTGTGCCAGCACGAAGGGCTCGCGCGCCAGTGCCAGGGTGCCGGACTCGCTGCGGGCGAAGTCCAGCATCCCGGCCAGCAGCGCCTGCAGCGCGTCGGCGCTGCCGCGCAGCGACTGCAGCAGGTGGCGCTGGTCGGCATCGAGCCGCGTCGCCTGCAGCGCCTGCGCCGCGTCGAGCAGGGCCTGCAGCGGCTTGCGCAGCTCGCGCTCCATGCCGGCCAGCAGCGCGGTCCCGGCGTCGTCGCGCGCGGGCTGCGCGCCGGCAGCAGCGGCCGGCCCGGCCTGGCTCGGTGCTTCGGGCAGCGCCGAAGGCGGGACGGGCACCGGCTGCTGCGGTGCGGGCGAGACATCGGCGCGGTGCCGCAGCGTCTTCTCGCGCCACAGCAGCGTCGCCACGGCCAGCAGCGTGGGCAGCCCGAAGGCGGCCAGCGCCAGCCCGCCGACGCTGCCGGCAAAGATCCACGCCGCCAGCAGCAGCAGCGCCAGGGCCAGCGCCGCCAGCGACAGCGCGCCAAGGCGCCGCCGGCGCGCGCCGGCCCGGCCGGACCTGCTCACGCCGCGTCGCCTTTCCCCGGACGAATCCCGGGGGACGAAACTCGGTGGACTGAATTCAATCGATACCGTTTCGAGGTTATACTGTCCGGCAAATAATAAAGAATGGACAAGAATTATAGTTGCGCTCGCCGGCAAGATTTTTTAGATTGCCGGTTCAACAAGTAAAATCCAAGAATATGGTCAGCAGTCCGTCCATCCTGCTTATTGACGACGATCCCAAGCAAATTCAGTTTCTTGCCGGCATCCTGCGACGCCAGGATTATCGGGTTTTCGCCGCGCTGGATGGGCGCGACGCGCTGGTCAAGGCCGCGGCCCGGCCGCCCGACCTGATCCTCGTCGACCTGTACATGCCCGAAGTGGACGGCCGGGCGACGATCCGGCTGTTCAAGGCCCACCCGACGCTGCAGCACATCCCGCTGATTTGCCTGACGGTGTCGAATCATATCGACGACAAACTCAGCGCCTTCGAGGCGGGTGCCGTCGACTACATCACCAAACCCTTCGATCCCGAGGAAGTCATTGCCCGGGTGCGCGTGCACCTGCGCCTGCACCAGGCCGCCGGCCAGCATGCCGCGCTGCCGCCCGCCCCCGCGCCGGAATTGCCGCTCGCAGACGGCCTGGCCCAGGGATGGGAGGAGAAAATGGTCGGCCAGGCCCAGGCCATATTGCTGCGCGAAATGGCCGATCCGCCTTCGCTGGCGGCGCTGGCGCAGCGCGTGGGCACCACGCAGCGGCATTTGAGCCATGAATTCCGGCGCCAGGTCGGCAGCGCGGTCTACGCCTGGCTGCGCGAGGAGCGCCATCGCGAGGCCTGCACGCGGCTGCTGCACACCCGGCAGCAGCTCAACCAGATCGGCCAGCACATCGGCTACCAGTCCGCCGCGGCCTTCACCAATGCCTTCCGCGCCCGTTTCGGCATGACGCCCAGCGAGTACCGCCGCGCCGCCGGCGTGCGCGCCGACGGCGACGATGACGAGAACGGGCGCGAAACCGGGGGCCAGGGCGGGGGCCAGGGCAGGGGCTTGGGCCCGGTGGCGCAGCCGGGGGGCGAGGGGCGCGAGGAGGGCGGCCCGGGCCGCTGAGCGCCACGCGCCGCGCCGTGCCGCATGCGCCGCGCGGCGCCGTCGCGGGCCGGGGCGAATTGCCACCTTTTTCACGAAAGCGCCGCGCCGCTGCCGCGGGCCGGCGAGGGGCGCGACGCTAGGATGAACCGAACCCGGCCCGGGTCCGCGCCGGGTTCGAGCTTCCCTCCCTGCTGCCGATGCCGCACGAGCGCCGCCTCGGCCGTCCGCCATGACCTTCCTCGCCGCCGCCCCTGCCGCGCCCGCCGACGAGGCCGTGCTGCCGTCGGCGCGCCGGCTCGCGGCGCCGCTGCTGCTGGGGTTGCCGCCCGCGGCGCTGTTCGCGATGCACCCGGACGCCGGCCATGCGCTGCTGGAGCTGGTGCCACTGGGCCTGGCCACGGCGCTGTTCCTGGTGGCGGCGCCAGGCGGCCGGGCTGCCGCGCCAGGGCCCGCTGCTGTGCGTGGCCGCGGGCACCTTCGCCGCCGCGCTGCTCGACGTGCTGCGCCTGGCGCTGCAGCACCGCATGCCGGCCTTCGCGGCCGCCGGGGCCGATGCCGACGCGGTGGCGCTGCTGCTGTGGCTCGGTGCGCGCACGCTGCAGGGCGCGGCGCTGCTGGCGGCGCCGGGCTGCGTCGCGGGCACGTCCGCGGCGCGGCACGGACTGGCCGCGCCGGTGGCGCTGGCGCTGGCGTTGCTGTGCGCCGGCCTGGCCTGGAGCGGCACGTTCCCGGCGCTGGCGCTGCCCGGCGGCGGCAGCGCGGGCGCGGCCATATCGCCGTTCTGGATCGCCTGGGAATGGTTCGCCCTGGTGCTGCTGGCCGGCGCGGCGTGGCGGCTGGTCCGGCACCGCGAGGCCGTCGGCGCCGGCGCGGCTGGCGCCCTGCTGGTGGTTGCCGGGCTGCTGGCGGCGGCGCAGGCCTGCTTCTCGCTGCAGGCCGGCGCGCCCGGCGCGTTCTTCGCCGCCGCCCACGTGCTCAAGCTGTGGGGTTGCTGGCTGCTGTGGTGGACCGTGCAGCGGCAGCTGCTGCTGCAGCCGCGGCGGCAGCAGCAGGCGCAGGCCCGGCTGATGGAGGCCGTGACCTCGCAGGTGCCCGGGCTGGCCTGGCAGTTGCGCCGCGACGCCGACGGCGCGCTGCGCTTCACCTTCGCCAGCACCGGCGCGGCCGACATCTTCGAGCTCACGCCGGCGGAGCTGGTGGCCGACGCCGGCCTGGGCCTGGCGCGCATCGTGCCCGCGGACCGGGCGCGGCTGCTGGCGGCGCTGGAGCGCTCCAGCACCACGCTCACGCCCTGGCAGCTGGAGTGGCAGGCGGTGCTGCCGCGCCAGGGGCGGCGCTGGCACAGCGGCGAGTCCTCGATCCCCGTGGCCGAGCCCGACGGCGGCTGCGTGTGGGTGGGCCACGTGCGCGACGTGACGCAGGAGCGGCAGGTGGCGCTGGAGCTGGCGCGCCACCGCGACCACCTCGCCGCGCTGGTGCGCGAGCGCACCGACGCGCTGCAGCAGGCGCTGCTGCAGACCGAGGCCGCGGCGCGCGCGCGCAGCGAGTTCCTCTCCAACATGAGCCACGAGATCCGCACCCCGCTCAACGCCATCCTGGGCGTGTCGCAGATCGCGCTGCGCGACGCGCGCGCGGCGCCGGCGCGGCCCTGGCTGCGCCAGATCCGGGAGTCGGGCGCGCTGCTGCTGGCGCTGGTCAACGACATCCTGGACATGGCCAAGGTCGAGGCCGGCCGCCTGGAGCTCGAGGCGCGCCCGGTGCGCCTGGCCGCCGTGGTGCAGCGCGCCATGCGGCTGACCGCGCACCGCGCGCAGGCGCAGCAGCTGCACTTCGGCGTGGACTGCGCGCCGGACCTGCCCGAAGGCATCCTGGCCGACGACACGCGGCTGACGCAGGTGCTGGTCAACCTGCTGGGCAACGCCATCAAGTTCACCGAGCGCGGCGGCGTGCGGCTGCAGGTGTCGCGGCTGCCCGGCGACGGGCCCGGGCGCGCGTGGCTGCTGTTCGCGGTGCACGACACCGGCATCGGCATGAGCGTGGCGCAGCTGGGCAGCCTGTTCGAGCCCTTCACGCAGGCCGACGCCTCGACCACGCGGCGCTTCGGCGGCTCGGGGCTGGGGCTGTCCATCGCCCGGCGCATCGTCGAGCTGATGCACGGCAGCATCGAGGTCTCCAGCCAGATCGGCCGCGGCTCGTGCTTCACGGTGCGCATTCCGGTCGAGGAAGTGGCGCCGCCCCCGGCCGCCGAGGACGCGCCGGTGCGCGCGCCCAACGCCCCGCCCGCGGCGCCGCGGCTGCAAGGCCTGCGCATCCTGGCCGCCGAGGACGACGCCGTGAACCAGTGGGTCATCGGCGAGCTGCTGGAGCAGGAGGGCGCGCATTGCCGCATCGCCGCCAACGGGCTGGAGGCGCTGGCGCTGCTGGAGTCGGGCGAGCCCTTCGACCTGCTGCTGACCGACGTGCAGATGCCCGGCCTCAACGGCTACGACACCGCGCGCCGCTGCCGCGTGCTGCGCCCGGCGCTGCCCATCATCGGGCTGACCGCCCACGCCCTGCCGCAGGAGCGCCAGCGCTGCCTGGACGCGGGCATGGACGACCACGTCACCAAGCCCGTGGACGCCGACGCGCTGTGCGCGGCCATCCTGGCGCGGCTGGGCCGGGGCGCCGGCACGGACGGCGCCGCGGACGGCGGCGCGGCGCTGCCGGCACCGATGCCCGTGCCGCCGCGGCCCGCCGCCGCGGCGGCGGGCGCGCCGGTGCTGGACTGGGCGGCGCTCCAGGCACGGCTGCGCCGGCCGGCCTCGGTGCAGCGCATGCTGCAGGCGCTGCTGGCCGAGCACGGCGCCACGCCGCGGCGGCTGCGCGACTGCGTGGCCGCGGCCGACGCGCCGGGTGCCGCGGCGCTGGCGCACACGCTGCGCGGCGTCTGCGCCACCCTGTGCGCGGCGCCGGCGCGCGAGGCCGCCGAAAGGCTGGAGCAGCAGTCGCGCGCTGCCGCCGCGCCCGACGCGGCGCGGGTGGAGGCGCTGGCCGCGGCGGTGGAGGCGCTGCTGGCCGAGGCCCGCGCCGGGCTGGACGGTGCGGATGCGGCCGCGCCCGCTGCGCCGGCCGCCTTCGACCCGCTGGAGACGAGCTGACATGCGAGCCGACGCCGACGCCGACGCCGCGCCGCGCCGCCCTGCACTGGGCGCAGGGCCTGCGCCGCGCCCTGGAGGCCGCGCTGGCGCTGCTGCCGCTGCTGCCCATTGCCTACCTGCAGTGGTTCCAGGACCCGGCGCTGCGCTTCGAGGACCACCTCTTCCACCAGGTGGCCATCGGCGTGGCCACGCTCGAAGGCGGCTTCATCGGCTGGGTGGCCTGGCGCTGCTGGCACCGCTCGGGCGAGGCGCTGCTGCGCTGGGTGACGCTGGCCTTCGCCGGCTTCACGCTGGTGTACTCGCTGCACGGCTTCTTCACCCCGCTGGCGCACCACAACCTGTGGCTGTTCATCCTCTACGGCCCGGCCTCGCGCGTGGTCATGGGCGCGTGCCTGCTCGCCGGGCTGCTGCGCTTCGGCGTCCCGCCCGACCCGCCGGCGCGGCGCGAGGACACGCGCTGGTGGCTGCGCTGGTTCGGCCTGTTCCTGGCGCTCAACGTGGCCGTGGGCGTGCTGGCGTACTCGCCGCTGGCGCGCATGCCGGCGCTGCGGCTGGGCATGGAGGGCGGCGCCATCGCGCTGTACGTGGTGGCGCTGGGCGTGCAGGCGCGGCGCGGGCTGCACTCGCCGCTGATGAAGTACGCGGCGCTGGCCTTCGCCTGGTTCGCCTTCGCGTCGCTGGCCTTCATCCTGGCGCGGCCCTGGAACCACCAGTGGTGGCTGGCGCATGCCATCTTCGCCGCGGGCTGCTCGGTGCTGGGCTACGGCATCCTGCGCGTGTTCCTGGCCACGCAGTCCTTCGAGCACGCCTTCAGCCTGGAGGCACTGACCGAGGACCTGACCCAGGCCAACGCGCGGCTGCGCGAAACCATGGAGCGGCTGGAGCAGGTCAACCGCGCCCAGGCCGCGCAGGTGCGGGCACTGGAGGCGTCGCGGGCGCAGTTCCAGGCCAACGCGCGGCTGCGCGAAACCATGGAGCGGCTGGAGCAGGTCAACCGCGCCCAGGCCGCGCAGGTGCGGGCACTGGAGGCGTCGCGGGCGCAGTTCGCGGCCTTCTTCGAGCTCTCGCCCGACGCCATCTTCGTGGTCGATGCGCCGGGGCTGGTGCTCAAGGCCAACCGCAGCGCCGAGGTCCTGTTCGGCTACGGGGCGGGCGAGCTCGACGGGCTGCAGGTCGAGCGGCTCATGCCCGAGGGCCTGCGCGTGCGGCACCAGCGCTCGCGCCAGCTGCACCAGGCCTCGCCGGTGACGCGCCCGATGAGCGCCTCGGCGCAGCCGCTGAGCTGCCTGCGCCGCGACGGCAGCGTCTTCAGCGCCACCATCAGCCTCAGCAGCCTGGTCTACGAAGGCCGGCCCTGCACCGTCACCTTCGTGCGCGACGTGACGCTGCTGCTGCGCCACGGCGAGGAGCGGCGGCTGCAGGACGAGCGCTCGGTGCGCCAGGGGCATGTCCTGGAGCAGCTCGCGGCGCAGCTGCCCTTCGTGGTGTTCCAGCTGCGCCGCGGCCCGAACGGGCGCTACGACTTCCCGTACATGAGCCCGAAGTCGGCCCAGCTGCTGGGCCTGGACGAGCAGGCGCTGCGCGGCAACGTCAACCTGTGGTTCTCCAGCATCGACCCGGCCGCGCTGGCGCCGCTGCTGGTTTCCCTGGAGCGCTCCGCGGCCGAGCGCAGCGCGTGGACCGCGCACTGGACGGCCCGCCACGCCGACGGCTCGACCACCTTTCCGTGCCTGGTGCGCTGCGCCGCGCCGGTGCCCCAGCCCGACGGCTCGCTGGTGTGGACCGGCACCATGCGCCACGCGCAGGAGCGGCTGGAGGACGCAGGCCCGCTGCCGCTGACGGACCTGGACGCGGCGCTGGCGCAGCCCGCAGGCTGAGCGCCGGCAGCGCCGCGCGCCTCACGAATAAAAAAGCCCTGCGTGCCGGCGCTGTCGAAGGGGACGAGGGTCGGGGGAGGAAGGAGAAGCCCCTTCCGCCGCACGCGGGCTGGGAACCGGGGCGCGGCGGGCGCGGCGCCGCGCTGTCTGGCCTGGCGCGCCGCTCAGGCGCTGGTGTTCACCTGCTGGCCCACGCCCGGCACGGCCTGGCCGCCCGCGGCGGCGTACTGCTGCACCATCCAGGCCGCCAGCCGCTCGGCCTGCGCGTCCAGGCCGCCTTCGCGCAGCGGCAGCGCGGACGAGGGCGACGCCGAGGCGGCGTCCGCGGCGGCCGTGCCCGGTGCCGCCGGGGCGGCCGCGGTCAGCGCCGGGTTCAGCGCCTTGCCCAGCGCGCCCCGCGGCGTGGCGGCCTCGGCGGCGTCCAGGCGCTGGTCGCCGTCGGCGTCGGCGTCGGCCGTGGCCAGGCCCTGCAGCGCGTCGTCGCGCGCCGTGGCGCCGGCGTCCTGCGCCAGGGACGGTGCCGGCGTTGCGACGGCGTCGGCTTCGGTGTCGGTCGTGGCCGGAGCCGGGGCCGCGTCGGCCGGCGCGGGCTCGGTTCTAGGGGCGGGAGCGGAGGCGGAGGCGGAGACAAAGGGGGTGCCGGTGCCGGCGCCGGGCGGTCCGCCGCTCGGCCCGGCGTTGCTGGCGGCGTTGGGCAGCCAGGGAAAGTTGCGAACGACCCGTCCCGCCGCGGCCTGGTCCGCGTCGTTCCGCACCGCGGTGCCGGCACCTGCGCCGGCAGTCCCGGCCATGCCGGCGGCATCGCGCTCGATGGCCGCGGCATCCGTGGCGCCCGGGCGGCCGGCCGCGGTCGCACGCGCGGCGGCGACGGCGTCGCGGTTCTCCGCCGCATCCACCGCGGCGCCGGCCCGCTGGCGCGCGAATGCCAGCGTGGATTCGAGCTGCTGCAGTGACGCCTGGATGCCGGCGCGCAGCTCGGTGGCGTCGTTGTCCTCGTTGCCGTCGGCGTCCGTGAGCCGGTAGCCGGGCAGGTTGGTGCCGGTGTCGGCGACCGCCGACGGCGAGCTGGGCCGCATCCGCTGCAACTCGCCGGCGGCGGTGCCCTCGCGCTGGCGCTCGCTGGCCTGGCGCAGCAATTCCTCGCGCAACGGCGGCTGCAGGCGCTGCATGCCGCTCCGGGCGCTGATGCCGAGACCTCCAATGCTCATGGGTCCCCCCTCTTCTTGTCTTTGGCGCTGCCGTCGTAACTGACTGCAACGACACGATTGTGTAACACAATCCCCCGATCCGGCGATATGCCCTGTCGCCGGCATGACACAGCGCAACTTGCCGCGGCGCCGCCCGCGCCGCGGCGGCTGCGCGCTCAGACCAGGCGCCGGTGGGACGCCGGCAGGCGGCGCAGCAGCGCCATCACGCCGGTGGTTTCCGGCACCGGCAGCGCCAGCTGCAGCGGCCGGCCCAGCGCGGCGGCCACGCCCTCGGCCGCCAGGGCGGCGGAGCGCGCCGCGCTTTCCATGGACGCCGGCAGCGCGGTGCGGGTCCAGTCGCCGGCCAGCCACAGCCCGGCAAACGGCGTCTCGGCGGGCAGCCGCGCGGACTCGGTGCCGGGCAGCGGGCAGGGCACCGCCATCGGGATGCGGTGCACGCGGGCATGCACCAGGCGCGCCTGAGCCGCTTCGGGCGCGAAGTCCGCCACCTCCTGCAGCGTGCGCTGCACGATCTCGTCGTCGCTCCACTCCCAGGCCAGGCGCACGTGGATGGAGTTGCATGCCAGCAGCGTGCCGCGCGCCTCGTGGCGGAAATTGGAGAGCACGTAGAAGTCGGTGTGCAGGTCGCGCGTGGCCCAGGCGCGGGCCCAGAAGTTCTCGCGCGCCACCGGGCGGTCCAGCCACAGGTAGACGCTGACGTAGCGCGAGGGCTCGAAGGCGTGCGCCGCGCGCGAGGCCGCCGGCCAGGGCGCGGTGACGAAGCCGTTGCGCAGCAGCTGCGGCGGCAGCGCCAGCACGGCCGCCGGCGCGTGCAGCAGGCTGCCGTCCTCCAGCTCGAAGGCCTGGAAGCGCCGCTCCCGCACGTGCACCCGAGCCACTGGCGAGCGCAGCATCACGCGCCCGCCGGCGGCCTCGATGCGGGCGCGGCAGCCCGGCGCGTACAGCGACGCCAGCGGGATGCGGGGAAAGCCGAAGCAGTAGCCGCTGCGCCCCTGCATCAGCCGGAACACGCGCATCAGCGCCGCGGCCGAGCACTGCTGCAGCGGCACGTTGAGCAGCGCCATGGTGGCCGAGGTCCAGAACCACTCGATGCTGCGGTCGCTCACGCCCAGGCCGCGCAGGTAGCGCATGGCGTCGAGCTCGTCGAGCGCCTGCAGCCGCTCCTCGTCGAGCCGCGCCGCGTGCCAGGCCACGCGCGCGTTGGACAGCAGGTCGCGCACGCCCAGGCAGCGCAGCACCTTCGGCAGCGCCGGCAGCCCGTGCAGCGGCGGCGGCAGCCGCGAGCCGGGCACGGGGATGCGCCGCCCGGCGTCGAGCAGCGTGATCAGCGGCTGCGATTGCCAGCAGACCTCGCCCTCGGTGCCGCAGCGGCGCAGCAGCGCCAGGAAGTTGCGGTGCTCGCTGGTGAGCACGTGCGGGCCGATGTCCACCACGTCGCCGGTGACGAGATCGGGCCAGCTCGCCGCGCGCCCGCCGGGCAGCGCGTCGCGCTCCAGCACCACGACCTTGAAGCCGGCATCGGCCAGCGCCGCGCCGCAAGCCAGGCCCGCCACGCCGGCGCCGGCAATCAGCACGTCGGCGTCATAGGCGGCGGCGCTCAAAGGGAGGTTCCCTGGTGGGGAGACAGGCAGGCGGGCAGGTTCAACGGGGGACTTCTCATGGCACAGGCAGGCACCGGCACGCGCGCGGTGCCGGTGCGGCAAAGGCAAGCGGTGTTCCCATGGCGGCTTGAGGGCATGGCCGCTGCTGCAGCATCGGCCATGGCATTCCTCGACGTTTCCCGTCACCCCTGCGCGGCGCTCGGCGGGCAGCCGCTGCCGCTGCAGCTGCGCGCGCTCTCGGCCATGGCCGCCGTCTTCAGCGCCGACGCCGGCGCGGCGCGCGCGCTGCTGCCCGCCGCCATGGCTGGCGTGCTGCAGCCGCTGTCCTGGCGCCCGGGGCGCTGCCTGCTGGGCGTGATCGCGGTGCGCTACCTCGAAGGCGACCTGGGCGCCTACGACGAGCTGGCCGTGGTGCTGCCGGTCGGGCACGGCGCGGTGCCGCAATGGCAGGCGCTGCGCAACCTGTTGAGGAAGCGCTTCGAAGCCTTCATCTGGCAGATGCCCGTGACCACCGCGCGCGCCCGCGACGGCGGCGTGCGGCTGGCGGGCTTTCCGAAGTGGGTCGCCGACCTGCGCCGCGACGACGGCGCGGGCCGGCTGCGCTGCGCGCTGCACGAGGACGGGTCGGACACGCCGGCGCTGGCGCTGGAATGCCGCGATGCCGAAGGGCACGGGCCGGCGCGCGAGCTGTCGCTGCTGGCGCACACGCTGCTGGAGGGCGTGCCCGTGGTCAGCGAGCTGCGCCTGCGCCAGGAACGCTGGCGCGAGCACCCGGGCGGCGGCGCGCGGCTGGTGCTGGGCCGGGGACCGCTGGCCGACGCGCTGCGGGCACTCGACATCGGAGAGCGCGCGCTGTGGAGCCAGGTCGTGCCGCAAGCGCAGGCGCTGCTGTACGGGCCGCGGCGGCTGGGGGGCTGAGCCGGGAGGCGCCGCCGGGCGCCCCGCTTGCCGCCGCGGCGCCATTCCCGCCCGTCGCGAAAGCCCAGCCATGAGCAGCACCCACGCCGGCCTGTTCCCCACCTTCTTCCTTTCCGGCTTCGAATGCTCGACCTTCCTGTGGAAGGACCAGGGCCGGCGCAACCTCGTGGCCGAGACGCAGCACGACCGCTTCGCGATGCAGGACTACGCCTTCCTGCGCAGCGTGGGCATCGCCGTGGCGCGCGAGGGCATCCCCTGGCCGCTGGTGGACCGCGGCGCCGAGGGCTTCGACTTCTCCGGCCTGGCGCCGGTGATCGAGGCCATGAACGCCGCGCAGATCCTGCCGGTGTGGGACCTGTGCCACTACGGCTATCCGGACGGGCTGGACCCGTTCATGCCGCAGTTCGTGCCGCGCTTCGCCGCCTACTGCCGCGCCGCGGCCGAGCACGTGGCGGCGCGCGTGCGCGGCCCGCACTTCTTCACGCCCATCAACGAGATCACGTTCTGGGGCTTCGCCGGCGGCGAGTGGGGCTGGATGGGTCCCTTCGGGCGTAGCCGCGAGGGCCGGTACGCGCTGCGCGACGCGCTGTGCGCGGCGGCCGTCGCCGGCGTCAGGGCGATCCGCGAGGTGCTGCCCGAAGCGCGCATGCTGCACGTCGAGCCGCTGATCCACGTGGTGCCGCCGCGGGACCGGCCCGACCTGGCCGAGGCGGCGCGGCGCGAGTGCGAGGACGACGCCTGCCACGCCTGGGACGTGCTCGCCGGGCGCCTGCGCCCGGAGCTCGGCGGCGCCCCGGAAGTGCTCGACGTGGTGGGCTGCAACTGCTACGCCTTCGGGCAGATGGAGTACCGCGAGCAGGGCCCGCACCAGGCGCTGGCGCCCGACGACGACCGCATCCGGCCGCTGTGCGAGCTGCTGCACGGCATCTGGCGCCGCTACGGCCGGCCCATGGTCATCTCGGAAACCAGCGGCCTGGGCCACGGGCGCGAGGACTGGCTGCGCGACGTGATGCAGGAGTCGCTGGCGGCCGTGGACCGGGGCATCGACCTGCACGGCGTGTGCCTCTTCCCCGGCGTGGACATGCCCGACTGGCACACCGGCGAGTGGCTGCACAACGGGCTGTGCGACCTGCAGCCGCAGGCCGACGGCAGCCTGCACCGCGTGCCCGATGCCGCCTGCGTCGAGGAGCTGCACCGCTGGCAGCGGCTGCTCAACCGCGTCACGGTGCTCGACGCGGACCCCTTCAGCGACCCGGTGGACCTCGACGACGTGGTGCGCGCGGCGCGGGCCATGAAGCCCAGGCCGGACCGGGACTGGGCCTGACGCGCCGTCCCGGGGCCGGGCGTCAGTGCGCGCCCGCGCCCGGCTGCGCCGGCGCCGCCGGCCGCGGCAGCTCCAGCAGCCGGAAGGCCGGCTGCTGCGGATAGTGGTGGCGCAGCAGCGGCATGGCCACGTTGAACACCGGCGTGCCGTTGACGGTCTTGCCCTCCGGCGAGCCGCGGTGCGCGTGGCCGTGGAAGACGGCGCTCACGGGATAGCGGATCAGCGGCTCCTCCAGCCGGCTCGTGCCCAGGAACGGGAAGATCTCCACCGGCTCGCCCTGCACCGTGCCCACGATGGGCGCGTAGTGCAGCAGCGCGATCCTGTCGGGCGTGCGCAGCTTGGCCAGCGCCGACTCCAGCTTCAGCGTCTCGTGCAGCGCCTCCTGCACGAAGCTCTTGATCGCCTGCTCGCCCCAGGGCCCGAGCGCGCCGCGGCCGTAGCCGCCGCAGAAGCCCTTGGTGCCGGCGATGCCCACGCCCATGATCTCCACGGCCTCGCCGTCGAGCACGCGCACGCCGGCGCCCTTGAGGATGCGCGCCACCTCCTCGGGCTGGCCGGACTCGTAGTCGTGGTTGCCCAGCACCGCCACCACCGGCACCGACACGTGCGCCAGCTCCTCGGCCAGCACCTTCGCCTCCTCGCTGGTGCCGTAGTCGGTGAGGTCGCCGCACAGCAGCAGCACGTCGGCGGCCTCGCAGGCCTGGGCGAAGAACGGGCGCAACTGGCCGGCGGAGTCCTTGGTGACGTGCAGGTCGCCCACGGCGGCGAAGCGCAGCACGCCGGCGTGGCCGTTGCCGCCGGTGGCCGCGGCACCCTGCGGCGCGGGTTGATGGGACGGACCCGCGGGCTGCGCGGACGCCTGGGATGGCTGCTGCTGCTGGTGTTGTGGTGGCTGGGATGCCGCGGAATGGCCGGGCTCGGATGGCAGGGACATGCCGGTGTCCTCCTTCGATGACGGAATGCATGCGGGGGCTGCGGCCGCGCGCGGCCGCAGCCCGGTGCCGGCCCGGAGCAAGGCACGGGCCTTGCCCGGTGCGCCCATGACATCGACCGCCCATTCGCCGCTGCCGCCGGCGGCCAGCGCCACCGCGCTCGACCCGCGGGCCGAGCCCTTCTACGTGCAGGTGCTGCAGGCCCTGGACGACGCCGGCATCCCGTTCCTGGTGGGCGGCGCCTTCGCGCTGGCCGGGCTCACGGGCGTGGAGCGGCCCACGAAGGACCTGGACCTGTTCCTGCGCCGCGCCGACTTCGACCGGCTCGGCCAGGTGCTCGCCGGCAGCGGGCTGCACACCGAGCTGACCTTCCCGCACTGGCTGGGCAAGGTCTACAGCGGGCCCTTCTTCATCGACCTCATCTTCGCCTCGGCCAACGGGCTCAACGCGGTGGACGACGGCTGGTTCGAGCGCGCGGGCAGCGACACCATCCTGGGCCGCACGGTGCGCACCATGTCGGCCGAGGACATGGTCTGGTCCAAGGCCTACATCATGGAGCGCGAGCGCTACGACGGCGCCGACGTGGCGCACGTGCTGCGCGCCTGCGCGCCCACGCTGGACTGGCCGCACCTGATGCAGCGCGCCGAGGCGCACTGGCGCGTGCTGCTGGCGCACCTGGTGCTCTTCGGCTTCATCTATCCCGACGAGCGCGACCGCGTCCCGGCGTGGGTGATGCACGAGCTGCTGCAGCGGCTGCAGGCCGAGCTGCTGACGCCGCCGCCGGCCTCGGGCCGTTGCCAGGGCACCCTGCTGTCGCGCGAGCAGTACCTGCCCGACCTGCAGCACGGCGCCGGCGACGCGCGGCTCCAGCCCGCCGGTACGATGAGCGAGGCGGAGATCGCGGCCTGGACGGCCGCCATCGACAGCCCGCCCGACAAGGACGCCCCGGATCAAGAACCGTCGAGGAAGGAACAAGCCCCATGAGCACGCGCATTCCCGCCACCCTGATCGCCGGCGACGGCATCGGCCCCGAGATCGTCGAGTCCGCCGTGGCGGTGCTCGATGCGCTGGGCTCGCCCTTCGAGTGGGACCGCCAGGTGGCCGGGGCCGCCGGCGTGCAGGCCGCGGGCGACCCGCTGCCGCAGGCCACGCTCGACAGCATCCGGCGCACGCGGCTGGCGCTGAAAGGGCCGCTGGAGACGCCCTCGGGTGGCGGCTGGCGCTCTTCCAACGTGCGGCTGCGCGAGGAGTTCCGGCTCTTCGCCAACGTGCGCCCGGCGCGCACCATCATCCCCGGCGGCCGTTACGACAACATCGACATCCTGCTCGTGCGCGAGAACCTCGAGGGCCTCTACATCGGCCACGAGCACTACGTGCAGATCGACGACGACCCGCACGCCGTGGCCATGGCCACCGGCATCAACACCCGCCAGGGCTGCCGCCACATCCTCGAATACGCCTTCGAGCACGCCATCGCGCTGGGCCGCAAGAAGGTCACCGTGGTGCACAAGGCCAACATCATGAAGGCGCTCACGGGCATCTTCCTGGAGACGGCGCAGCAGATGCACGCCGAGCGCTACGCCGGGCGCGTCGAGATGGACACCATGATCGTGGACGCCTGCGCCATGAAGCTGGTGCTCAACCCCTGGCAGTTCGACGTGCTCGTCACCACCAACCTGTTCGGCGACATCCTCTCCGACCTCACCGCCGGGCTGGTGGGCGGGCTGGGCATGGCGCCGGGCGCCAACATCGGTGCGGACGCAGCCATCTTCGAGGCCGTGCACGGCAGCGCGCCCGACATCGCGGGCAAGGGCCTGGCCAACCCGACGGCGCTGCTGCTGGCCGCGGCGCAGATGCTCGACCACGTCAAGCTGGGCGACAAGGCCACGCGGCTGCGCGAGGCCATCGACGACACGCTTAACCTCGACCAGGTGCGCACCGGCGACCTCGGCGGCCAGGCCGGCACCCAGGAGTACACGCGGGCGCTGGTGGCGCGGCTGAGCCGCAACGGCTGACGGCCGCACGGCCTTCGCTGCCCGGGCAGCGAAGGCCCGGCTCGTGGCGTGTCCGGCGCCAGCGCCGGCGCCGGCACGCGTGCGCGCCTGCCGCCGCGTCCCGGCGTGGATCCTCTCCTTTACAATCTGAAACATAACGTCTCGCCGATGGACCGGGCGACGACGCCATTCGGAGAAGGGGGAGGTCATGCAGAAACGGCTCAGGAGCGGCTTGGCCGCCGGCTTGCTCGCGGCATTGCTGGCGGCGTGCGGTGGCGGCGATGGCAGCGAAGGTACCCACGCGAACCAGGCGCCCGAAGTCGCCGCGATGGTCAGCGGCGACGTGACCGCGACCAGCTCGGCCCTGGTGGCTTCCCTCAACGGCACGGTGCGCTTGGACGGCTCGGCCAGCAGGGATCCGGACGGCAACGCGCTGACGTACCGCTGGACGTTGCGCAAGCAGCCCGCGGGCGGCAAGGCCCCGGCCTCTTCCACGCAGGCGCAGTTGGAGTGGACGCCGGACGTGGCCGGCACCTACGAATACGCGCTGCAGGTCAGCGACGGCCGCGCCAGCGCGACCCAGACGGTGGCGGTGCAGGTCACCAACCGCGCGCCCGTGCCCAGCGTGTCCGTGTCCGCCGCCTTCACCGCCTCGGCGGTCACGGCCGTCGCCACCAGCGCCACGGTGGGCGCCGCCGTCGTGCTGGATGCCGGCGGCAGCAAGGACCCGGACGGCCAGGCCGTCACGGTCAGCTTCACCCTGCTGAGCAAGCCCGCCGCCAGCACCGCCGCCCTGACCGTCACGGGCAAGACCGCCCGCTTCACGGCCGATGCCGTGGGGACCTACCAGGTCAAGGTCCGCGGCGTGGACCCCGTCGGCGCGGCCTTCGAGACGGTCTATCCCTTCAACGTCGCCAACCGCGCGCCCACCGCCGTGGTGGTCAGCTCCGTGGGCAACGTGACGGCCGAGGCCGGCAAGGCAACCGTGGCGGCCTCGGTGGGCTATGACGTGATGCTCAATGCCACCGCGTCCGACGCCGACGGCGACGCCCTCACCAAGACCTGGACGCTGACCAGCCGCCCGGGCGGCAGTACCGCCACGCTGGGCAGCTCCGCGGGCAACTCCACGCTGCTGCGCCCCGACCGCCTGGGTGATTACGTCGTCACCTTCACCGCCGCCGACGCCAAGGGCGCGCGCAGCGTCCACACCACGACGGTGCGCGTGAACAACCGCCGCCCCACGGTCAGCGTCGGCACCAACGCCACGCCGCAGTCCGTGCCGGGCGCGCCGGACAGGCTGCTGCCCGTGGGCACCACCGTCACGCTGCGCGGCGACGCCAGCTCGGATGCGGACGGCGACGCGCTCACCCATGCCTGGAGCATCGTGTCGCGCCCGGCCGGCAGCAAGGCGGCGCTGTCCTCCACCAGCGCCGTGTCGCCCACCTTCACGCCCGACGTGGAGGGCCGCTACCAGTTCCGGCTGCGCGTGACCGACCGCCTGGGCGCCTTCGCCGAGCAGACCGTGGCGCTGGACTTCGGCACGCATGCGCCCGTGGCCGTGGTCGAGCGCTCCAATCTCACGGTGCTCGCGGGCACGGCGGTGGCCCTGTCGGCCGCCTCCAGCTTCGATGACGACGACGATGCGCTCACCTACGCCTGGACGCTGGATGCCCAGCCCGCCGGCAGCACCGCCACCGTGGCCAGCGCGGCGGCGGCGGACGCGTCCTTCCAGCCCGACCTGGCCGGCACCTACGTGCTGTCCGTGCGGGTCAGCGACGGCCGCTCATCGAGCCGGGCCAGGGTCACCGTGCGCGCGCTGGCGCAGTTCCGCAATGCGGTGGCGCTGAACTTCGTGCCGGGGCTGGCGCGCTACAGCGTCGGCCTGGACCGGCTGGTGATGGCGCCCGCGTGGGGTGCGAACGTGCTGCGCATCGTCGATCCCTTCGCGGGCTCCGTTCGCTCGGTCGCGCTGCCCGCCGCCGTCAAGGCGCTGAGCCTGAGCCCGGACGGGTTGCTCGCCGGCGTGCTCTACGAGGGCCGCTTCAGCCTCGTGGACGTGGGCACCGCCGCCGTGATCAAGACCTTCGCCACCGGCGGCGCGCAGACCGATGCCTTCGTCACCAACGCCGGCATCGTGCACCTGATCGGTCAGACCGGCGGCCAGTGGGTCGAGGACCCGGTCGCAACCTTCAATGCCCGCACCGGCGCGCGCATCGTGCAAAAGGTGCCCTACGGCGGCGCAGGCTTCTACGGCACCCAGTACGGCGTGCTGGCCGATCGGCTCGACAAGGTGTTCTTCATGCCGCAGGGGTCGTCGCCCAGCGACATCAACTACTTCAGCTTCGTCCCGGCCACCCACCTCGTCACCACCACCGGCGACTCGCCCTACCACGGCGACTACGACATGCAGACGCCGCTGTACCTCGCCGGCGACCAGAGCCTGGTGTTCACCTCTGCCGGCACCTACTTCGACGCCGCGACGCTGCGCTACGCGGGCCGGCTGACCGGCGTGACGTCGATGCTGGGCTTCAGCCATTCGTCGGCCGCGGAGGAGGCGTTGGTGCTGCAGTTCACGCCCGGCTCGGACGTCTATCCCTACACGCCCAGCTATCCCGCCGCCTACATGCGCTTCACGGGCCCGCTGCTGTTCCAGGACGCCGACCTGGCGCTGCCGCTGATCAACGAGCAGCAGAGCTACGGCCTGCGGATCTTCCACAGCGCCGGCGGCGCCCACGTCATGGTGGTGCAGACGGGTTCGAACGTGCCGCTGAGCAGCCTGGCCCGGTACTACGTGGCGGTGCGCTGAGGCGGCCGGCGGCAGCTGGCGCCGGCGGCGCCCCTGCCGCGCCGCCGCGCCGCCATGCTCACCGCGCCCAGACCCGCCGCCAGCATCGCCCAGCCGCCCGGCTCGGGCACCGGCGCGGCCAGCTGCAGGTCGTCCAGGCCCCAGGAGTCGTCGGGGTGGGCGGCGCGCAGCACGAAGGCGTCGAAGCCCCAGTCGGCGCGCAGCCCGGCGAAGGAGTCGGGCAGCGTGCGCGGCGCCAGCCGCACGCTGGCCACGCGCTCGCCGTTCTTGTAGGCGTCGATCTCGAAGCCGCCCAGCGGCGCGTCGTCGGCGATGAAGGCGCCCACCGCGCGCACGCGCCGCTCCAGCGTGAACACCAGCGCGCCGGTGGCGAAGCGCCCGGACTCGTCCAGCGGGTTGCTCAGGAACTGCGTGCCCGAAGGCAGCGCGGCGCGGAACAGGGGGAAGGGCAGGCTCTGCGAGGACCCCACCGTGGCCTGCGTCGCGTCGCCGATGCCGGTGAGGGCCTCGATGCGCGTGATGCCCAGCGCGGGCAACCCGCCCGGCGTGGCGCCGGTGGCGAAGCCCTCGAAGGTCTCGACGCGCAGCGGCCCGGCGTCGGCGGCGAAGGCGGCCCGGCTGGTGTAGGCCGTGGCGGCGGCATGGGCGCCGGCGCAGGCCAGCGGCAGCAGCGCGGCCGTGGCGGCGGCGCGCAGGGCGGTACGGTTCATGGTGGGCTCCTGGCTGCGGGCCGGCGGCGCGCTGCGTCCAGGCAAAGCGGTCGCCCCGGCCCTGCCGCGCATCAGGCCTGCACGGCGCGTTCCAATCGAGCCCCCTGCCTGTAATTCCGGTGAACAAACCATGAGCCACGACGCCCCGCCATCCGCCGCCACTCCGCTGCCCGCCTGGCCGCCTTCGCCCGTCGAGCGGCTGCTGGCCGAGCAGGCCTGCCGCGACCTGGTGGCGCGCGCCGCGCAGGCCACCGACAGCCAGCGCCACGAGGACTTCGCCGCGCTGTTCACGCCGGACGGCGTGCTCACGCGCCCCGGCGGCGAGCCGCTGCGCGGGCGCGAGGCGATCGTGGCCTCCTACCGCATGCGCCCGGCCGCGCGCATCACGCGCCACCTGGTGACGGGCGGCGTCATCGAGCTGGAGTCGCCCACGCGGGCGCGCGGCCTGAGCGTGGTGCTGCTGTGGAGCGGCGACGCGGCCGACGCCGAGGGGCCCTTCGGCCGCCCGGCGCAGCGCCAGGCGCTGGGCGAGTTCGAGGACGAGTTCGCGCTCACGGCCGAGGGCTGGCGCATCGCGCGGCGCGAGGCGCGCTTCGTGCTGGTTGCGCCCTGAACGCCGGGCCCGGACCCACCCGCCCCGGGCGGGGGCGGATGCCCTTGTTGGTGGCTTGCGGCGCGGCAGCGCTCACCATCACCCTGTGCCGGCGAGCCCCGTCGCGGCCCGCTGCCGAGGTGACATGAGCGACCGTTCCGACTCCTTCCCGACGCCCGACGTGCCCGCGGGGCTGCGCGCGGTGTATGCCCTCTACGCCGCGCGGCTGTGCGCGCCGGGCGTGCGGCTGCGGCACTACGCCGGGCGCTGGCTGGCGCTGCACCGCGCGCGGGCGCTGGACGCGCGGGTGCTGCCGGTGATGGACGAGGAGCCCTCGGACAACCGGCTCACGGGCTTCAAGCGCTTCCAGCGCGAGGCGCTGGCGCTGGTGCCGCCGGGCACGGAGCTCGTCTTCGTGTCGCTGGAGCACGGCACCTGGCGCCCGCGCGGGCCCGACGCGCCGCTGCTGCAGATGCTGGCGATCCGGCTGGAGGTCTCGGGCTGCGCCGTGGGCCTGGCCGGGCACGTGGACCTCGACGACCACGGCCGCCCGCTGCGCATCGCGCCGGCCTTCGCGCTGATCGTGGACCTGCGGCTGCTGGAGTAGCGCCCGCGCCGCCCCGATCGGCGGCCCGGCTGCCCGGCTCCCCGGCACGAGGCATGCCGGGCAGGCGCCGGGCGGCACGCCGGCCACGACATGGCGGCATTACTGCACACGCGGCGCGGCGCGGCGCGGCGCCGAGCGCCGGCCCGGGCGGCGGATAGCATCGGGACGAGGCGCCTTGTGCCTCTTGCCCGTCACTTTCCTCCCGCTACCGTGTCGCAGCCGCCCGACGACGAATCCCACCCTCGCACCGAGCGTGCCTGCGCCCTGCTGGTCGGGCAGCCGTGCGCGGCCATGTCCACCGACCCCTCACGCGACCTGGAGGCCGTGGACATGGTGCAGGCGCTGGAGGACTTCGACGGCAACCATGCCAGCGTTTCCGGTCTCCTGCGCGATTTCCTGGGGGATCGGCGTGCCTGTTCGGGCCGCCTCCTCGGCCTTGAAGAAGCCGCCACGCGGCGGGTCGTGGCGGCGCTGCACGACGTGGCCAACACGCTCGATGCCGGCTGGTGCCGCCAGGCGGCCCTGGCCGTACGCAGCCGGGAGGAGGGGCTGCGCCGCGCCGATGCGGCCGTGCCCCTGGGACTGCTGGCCGAGGTCCAGGCCATCGTCGAGCAGGCTTTCGATGGTGTCGAGGCCGTGGTGCAGCAGCACTGCCCGCGCTGCCTGCTGGCCTGAGGCCCGGGCCACCTGCCCGGGTCAGGCGTCGGGCACGGGGCGCACCGGGGCGCCGGACAGGAGGTCGGCCTCGGCCTCGGCCAGCGCCAGCACCTGCGCATCGATGAAGCCGGCCAGCCGCTGCATCGGCAGGGGCTTGCGGTAGCACAGCGTGCGCGGGTCGAGTCCGCCGCGGGCCTGGATCTCATCCTCGGCCATGGCGGTGGTCACCAGGATGCGCAGCCGCGGCGTGTCGAAGCTGCGCCGCACGGCCTTGATCAGCTCGAAGCCGTCGAGCGGCTGCATCGCCAGGTCCGTGATCAGCAGATCCGGCAGGTGCCGTGCCATGGCCACCAGCGCATCCATGGCGTTGTCCACCACGGTCAGCTCCAGCGCCGTGCCCCAGTCACCCAGGAACTTCTCCATCGCCCGAGCGGTGCTGGCGTTGGGCTCGACCAGCAGCACCGACAGCGGCCGGCGTGCCGGCGCGGCCCGGCCCGAGCGCCCGCGCGTGAGCCGCAGGATCGACTCCACCGGGATGCGCCGGTGGCCGCCCTCCGTGCGCCAGGCCTGCAGCTCGCCGCGCTCGACCATCTTCTGCACCGTGGCCACGGACACCCGCAGCATCTCGGCGGCCTCCTTGGTGCCCACCACGTCGGCACCGCGCCGCGGCGCGGCAACGTCGCCTTCCTCGCCGTGAGGCGCATGAGAAGAAGCGGGGGCTTGCTCAACAGTCAAATTGATTCTCCGGTACAGCCCGAACGGCGCGGTGGGCGCGCGCGGCGCGCGGGGTGTGTCGGCGCAGGGGCAGGCGCCGGCGCAGGCGGTCAGGGGTCGGGGCGCGGCGCGCGCGCCCGGGTGTCAGGGCGTCAGGGCCTCATCAGCGTCCGGCCAGCGCGGCCTTCAGCTCGGCGGTGAGCCCTTGCCAGGCCGGGCCGGCGGGCGGGGCGGCGTCCGCGGCGTCCGTGGCGGCCATCCCGGGCGCGGCGGCCTGCAGCGCCAGCCGCAGCGCCTCCTGCGCGCCGGCCTCGACGCTGTCGATCAGCGCCACCGGCACCTCGGCCTGGATGCGCGCGGCCATGCCGGCGAGCCCGGCGCCGCCCAGGATCACGCAGTCCGCGCCGCTGTCGCGCGCGGCCTCGCGGCAGGCCCGCGCCAGCAGCGGCAGCGCCGCGGCCGGATCGGCGGCGAGCTGCGCGCCGCTGGGCGCCACGGTGGTCACGCCGGCCAGCGCCTCGCCGAAGCCCAGGCCCTGCGCCAGGCGGCGCAGCATCGGGCCCCAGGCCGTGCCGCCGGTGACGACGGCGAAGCGCCCGCGGGCCGAGGCCCGCGCGGCCTGCACGAAGGCGGCCTCGGCCAGCCCGGTCACGGGGCAGTCGCACAGCTCGCGCAGCGCGAACAGGCCGGGGTCGCCGAAGCAGCCCAGCAGCAGCGCGTCCGGCCGGGCGTGGCCGGCGGCGCGCCACGCCGCCCAGGCGTCCAGCGCCGCGTGGCCGGCCACGGCGCAGGCCGCCTCCGTCGCGATGTAGGCCGCGCCCAGGCGCGCGGTGGCGCCTTCGACCCGGGCCCGTTCGCCGAGCGTGGCGCGCGCGTGCGACACGACCAGGTCCGTGACCGGGGCCGAGGTGTTGGGATTGAGGACGAGCAGGCGGGGCGGGGCGGAAAGCGTCATGGACAAGCGAAGTCGGTGGCTCGAAGGGGCCGGCAATCAGCCTGCCGGGCTCGCGGCCGCGGCGCCGAAGATGCGCGTGAAATCCGGCGCCTGCGTGGCCGGGGGCTCGATGCGCAGCTGCTGCTCGACCTCCTCCAGGTGCCGCGTCATCAGCGCCGCGGCCGCCCCTTCGTCGCGCAGCCGGATCGCGGCCAGCAGCGCGCGGTGGTCGGCGCAGCCGCAGCCGGTGGTGGGGCCGTCGCCGGCGCCGTAGGTCATCAGCACCAGCGAGGTCCGCGACACCAGCTCGCGCAGCACGCGGCCCAGGGTGCGGTGCGCGGCGCCGTCGGCGATGCGCAGGTGGAACTCGCCCGAGAGCCGGATGGCGCGGCGGCGCTCGCCGGCGGCGCGCGCGGCCTCCTCCTGCGCCAGGCAGCTCGCCAGCGCCCCGAGGTGCCCGGCCGAGGCATGGCGCATGAAGCGCTGCACCAGCAGCGGCTCGACCATGCGGCGCACCTCGAACACCTCGCGCGCTTCGGCCGGGTCGGGCGTCGCCACCGAGGCGCCGCGGTGCGGCGCGAGCGTGACGATCTGCTCGTGCGCCAGCCGGATCAGCACCTGGCGGATGCGCGTGCGCGACACGCCGAAGGCCTGGCCCAGCTTGTCCTCGGCCAGCCGCGTGCCGGGCAGCAGCTGGTGGTCGAGGATGGCATCGACGATGCGGTCGTGGATCTGCGCGTCGCTCAGCGGCGCGTGCGTGGCGGCGCCGGCCATGCCCGGGTCAGCCATGGCGGCGTCCCGCGGCGGCGCGCTGGCGGCGCAGCAGCGCCAGGGCGCCCAGCGCCAGCGCGATCACGGCCAGCGACAGCAGCGTGGTGAGCGTGCCCAGCGCGTAGATGGCCGGGGTGGTGACGGTGGTGGTCAGCCCCTGCAGTTCCAGCGGCAGGGTGTTGACGTCGCCGATGGCCTGCGAGGTGCGCGCGATCTCGTCCCAGCTCAAGGTGAAGCCGAACAGCCCGACCCCCACCACGGAAGGCCCGATCAAGGGCAGCAGCACGTGTTTGAAACTTTGCCAGGGCGTGGCGCCCAGGTCGCGCGCGGCCTCCTCGTAGGCCGGGTTGAAGCGGTTGAACACCGCGAACATGATCAGCAGGCCGAAGGGCAGGGTCCAGGTCAGGTGCGCGCCCAGCGCCGAGGTGTAGAGGCCCATCAGCGTGGTGTAGCCCTCCAGCGCCGCTTCCAGCCCCCAGGCCGCGAGCAGCGCGCGCACGCCGTCGTCGAGCAGCCGGAACTGCAGCCCGATGCCCAGCGACACCACGATGGACGGCATGATCAGGCTGGCCACCGTCACGAAGAACAGGGCCGAGCCGCCGCGCAGCCGCTTGCGGAAGGCCAGGCCGGCGAGCACCGACAGCACCACGGTCAGCGCCATCACCACCGCGCCCAGCGCCAGCGAGCGGCGCAGCGCGGCCCACACGTCCACCGTGCCCAGGCCTTCGGCCAGCTGCGCGAACCAGTGCAGCGACCAGCCGCGCATCGGGAAGGTCAGGCCGCCCTGCGGGCCCTGGAAGCTCAGCACGAAGATGGTCAGCGTGGGCCCGTAGAGGAAGGCCACGAACAGCGTGAACAGGATCGCCAGCGGCCAGAAGCCGGGCGGGCGCCTCTCGTCGCGGCGGGCGGGGCGGGCGGATCGGAGTTTCAGGCTCGCCATGCTCACAGCTCCTTGCGGATGTCGACGACGCGGGTGAGGCCCCACACGATCATCAGCACCGTGGCCAGCAGGATCACGGCATTGGCCGCGGCCAGCGGGAACTGCAGGTAGGAGGTCTGCACCTGGATCACCTTGCCGACCGAGGCGATCTGCTGTCCGCCCATCACGCCCACGGTCACGAAGTCGCCCATGACGATGGTGACGACGAAGATCGAGCCGATGACGATGCCGCTGCGGCACAGCGGCACGATCACGCTCCACAGCGTCTGCCAGGCCGAGGCGCCGCAGTCGCGCGCGGCCTCCAGCAGCGAGCGGTCGATGCGCATCATGGAGTTGAAGATCGGCACCAGCATGAACATCGTGTAGAGGTGCACGAAGGCCAGCACGACCGAGAAGTCGGAGAACAGCAGCCACTCCAGCGGCTGCGAGATCAGGCCCGCGCCCATGAGCGTGTCGTTGACCAGCCCGTGGCGGCCCAGCAGCGGCACCCACGAGATCATGCGGATGACGTTGGAGGTCCAGAACGGGATGGTGCACAGCAGGAACAGCACCGTCTGCATGCCGGTGCTGCGCACGTGGAAGGCCAGGAAGTACGCGATGGCAAAGCCCAGCAGCAGCGTGATGCCCCAGGTCAGCAGGCAGAACTTCAGCGTGGACAGGTACGTGGCGAAGGTCACGCACAGGTTGCCGTCCGGGTTGACGGGGCAACCTTCGAAGATCTTGAGGTAGTTGTCGAAGGTGAAGCCGGGCAGCAGCTCGTACTCGTTGAAGTTCCAGAAGCTCACCATCGCCACCAGCGCCAGCGGCACGATGAAGAAGAGCAGGAACACGAGAGAGAACGGCGCGGCCTGCAGCCACGCCGGCGGGCCGGCGCGCAGGGCGCGCACCTTGGTTCTCCCAAGCGCACGTTGCTTCTGCCCGTGCTGCGCTGGCGCGGCCCCGGGCGAGCGCCTGCCCTTCGATACCTCAGGGCGAACGGGGAGGAGGGTGTCCGGGACGTTCATGGATTCGTTTCGGTGCCGCGCAGGTCGGCAAAGGATCCGTTCGCCCTGAGGTATCGAAGGGCGAAGCCGGAAGGCTGGCATGGAGGCCAGAAACTGCAGGCTCCATGAACCGTTCGGACTGATGCTTCGATACCTCAGCACAGGGTGCGCTACGCGCATCGAAGGCCGAACCCGGCAGGCTCGGATGCCCGCACCACGGTGCGGGCCGTCCACCCTTCGATACCTCAGGGCGAACGGAATACCTCATGGATGAACGAGCGAAGGTGTCAGCTCAGGCCGCCACGAACTCGTTCCACTTCTGGACCATGTAGGTGTTCTCGTCCATCACGGCGTTCCAGCAGGCGATGCCGCCCATGCGCTGCTCATAGCTGCCGCCGTCGCGCACGCTGCCGGCCTTGGCCAGCACCTCGCCGTTGGGGGCCTTGATGTCCTGCGCGGCGGGCTTGCCTTCCATCCAGTAGGTCCACTCGTAGGGCTGCATCTGGGCCTTGGCGGTCTCCAGCACGGCGCTGTAGTAGCCCTGGCGGTTGAGGTAGGCGCCGGCCCAGCCGTCGAGGAACCAGTTGATGAACTCGTAGGCCGCGTCGAGCTTGCGGCCCGACAGCGTGGCTGGCAGCCCGAAGCCCGCGGCCCAGGCGCGATACCCTTCCTTGAGCGGCTGGAAGGTGCACTCGATGCCCTTGGTGCGCACGGCGGTGACGGCGGGGCTCCACATCGACTGGATCACGACCTCGCCCGAGGCCATCAGGTTCACGCTCTCGTTGAAGTCCTTCCACAGCGAGCGGAACTGGCCGGCGCGCTTGGCCTCGATCAGCGTCTTGATGGTCAGGTCGATCTCGGCCTTGGTCATGTTGCCCTTGTCGGGGTACTTGTAGAGGCCCATGGCCTCCACCACCATCGCCGCGTCCATGATGCCGATGGAGGGGATGTTCAGGATCGCGGCCTTGCCCTTGAACTCCGGATTGAGCAGCTCGGCCCAGGAGTTGATCGGGCGCTTGATCAGGTCGGGGCGGATGCCCAGCGTGTCGGCGTTGTAGACCGTGGGGATCAGCGTCATGAACTGCGTGGGCGCGGTGGCGAAGGTCTTGGCCTTCTCGCCCGGCAGGTACATCACCTTCTTGGGCGCGGTGCCCTGGTCGCCCACCTTCTTGCCGGCGACCTCGCCCCTGGTGAACAGCGGCGTGATCTTGTCGGCGTTCTTGATGCGCCTGGCATCGATGCCCTTGAGGTTGCCCGTGGGGATGATTTTCTTGAGCGAGAAGTACTCGGTGTCGATCAGGTCGAAGGAGTTCGGGGCGGTGACGGCGCGCTTGGTCACGTCGTCGGTGGTCACGGCCACGTACTGGATGTCGATGCCCGTGTCGGCCTTGAACTTCTCGGCGATCTTCCTGTCCTGGTTCACCGCGGTGCCCAGGTAGCGCAGCACGACCTTCTCCTGCGCGAACACGGCCGGCGCCATGCCGGTGGCCAGGATGCCGGCCATGCCCTGCAGCAGGTTGCGGCGGCCCAGCGTGGCTTCAGGGACGAGGATGTGCTTGGACTTGCTGTCGGACATGGGAGAGCTCCTTCCTGGGGCTTTGTGGTGTGTCGAGGGGGGACGGGAAACGAAAGGGAAGCAAGCGGGCCGGACTTGCGCGGCGCTCAGGCCTGCAGCGCGTGCGCGTGCTCGGCGCGCCACGAGACGGTCGCGGCCTCGCCCGGCGCCCAGGGCGCGGCGTCGAAGGCGGCCTCGGGCAGCATCGCGGCGATCTCGCCGGCGGCGCTGGCCAGCGTGAGCAGCACGTAGGTGCCCTGGTACTCGACGGCCTGCACCGTGGCGGCCAGGCCGTCGCCCGCGGCGGCCGCGCCGCGCGACAGCAGCATGCGGTCGCTGCGCACGGCCACCCGGGCGTCGCCGGCGGGCAGCACGTTGTGGCCGCCCATGAAGCGCGCCACGAATTCGGTGCGCGGCGCGTTGAAGACCTCGTGCGGCGTGCCCTGCTGCTCGATGCGCCCGGCATTCATCACCACCACCTGGTCGGCCAGCGCCATGGCCTCTTCCTGCGAGTGCGTGACGTGCACGAAGCTGAAGCCCAGCTCCTTCTGCCAGCGCTTGAGTTCCGCGCGCATCTTCACGCGCAGGAACGGGTCCAGCGCCGACAGCGGCTCGTCCAGGAGCAGCACCTTGGGATTCGTGATGAGCGCCCGCGCCAGCGCCACGCGCTGCTGCTGGCCGCCGGAGAGCTCGCCGGGCTTGCGCTGCGCATAGGCGCCCATCGACACCAGCTCCAGCAGCTCGGCGGCACGGGCTCGGCGCGTGGCCGCATCGACGCCGCGCATCTTCAGCCCGAAGGCCACGTTGTCCAGCGCGCTCAGGTGCGGAAACAGGGCGTAGCTCTGGAACATCATCGCCGTGCCGCGCTGCGTGGCGTCGAGGTCGGTGATGTTGCGCGCGCCCAGCAGGATGTCGCCCTCGGTGGCCACCTCGTGGCCGGCGATCATGCGCAGCGTGGTGGTCTTGCCGCAGCCCGACGGCCCCAGCAGGCAGCAGTAGCTGCCGGCGGCCACCGCCAGGTCGATGGCGTCCACGGCCGGGGCGCCGGCGCCGTAGCGCTTGCACAGGGCCACCAGTTCGAGATGCGCGGATTCGGTGCTCATGCACCCGTCGTACGCAACGCCTGTGCCAGGCTGTATTCGCCCTGGGTGCAAGGTTGCATACGATCCGGCGCCTTCAACGTGTGCAGTTCGGCACCGTGGCGGGGCACTTCACCGCGCCGGCGCGCGCCGCGCTGGTGCGCCGCGGGAAGGCGGATCGACGGGACCGGGATCGCCGGCGTGGAGGCGCCGCCGCTCAGGCCCGCGGCGCCATGTCCTCCAGCCGCTTGTCGGCGCGCACTTCCTCCAGCGCCTGGGCGCTGATCCAGCCGGACTGCGCCGCGTGCAGCGCGGCGGCGGCGCTGTCGTCCACCAGCCGCATGGCGACGCCGGCGCGTTGCAGGTCGTCGGCGATGCGCTGCACGGCGGCGTGGCGCGCCGGGTCGGGGTCCACGCTGCGGATGTAGATGGCGCGCACGCGGCCCGGGTGCGTGCGCGCCGCCTCGGCGTAGATCTCCGGGTCCTGCTCGCCGCTGTCGCCCACCAGCAGGAAGGGCAGGGCCGGGTAGGCATCGAGCACCTGCTCGATGTGGCGCAGCTTGTGCGCCGCGTGGTTGGTGGGCGCGAACAGCAACTCGCTGCCGAAGTCCTTGAGCAGCAGCGGCCCCTCGGGAATGCCCTGCAGGCGCAGGAAGTCCAGCAGCGGCGTGTACAGGTTCCAGGGGCTGCTGGAGACGTAGAAGACGGGATTGCCCTCGCCGCCCGTGGCGCCCTGGTGCAGCGCGCGGTACAGCGCCGACACGCCTTCGAAGGGCTTCCTCGTGTAGGCGTTGGAGCGCAGCAGCAGCGTGAGCATGCGCAGCCGGTTGCGCACGTTGGACCAGATCACGGTGTCGTCGAGGTCGCTGACCACGCCGAAGCGGGCCGTGGCCGGCGGCACCAGCACGCGCGCCGTGGCGGTGGCCGCTTCGGCGTCGCGCGCCAGCGGCGCCAGCAGCTCCAGCGCCACCTCGTGCCAGCCCGGCGCCAGCGGCGCGGCGGTCTCGACGGTGAACTGGAAATGGCCCTCGTCGTTCGCCTGCGTCTGCGTCGCCAGCGCCCCCAGCTCGGCGCGCACGCGCGCCCGCGGCACCTCGTCGGAGGCCATGCGCCGGTAGACGGCGAGCAGGTTGCGCCAGGCCGGATCGGCCGCCTGCGGCGCGCGGTGCTCCACCCGGCGCAGCACCCGGCCGCCGAAATGCAGCCGCCGCGGCGTGCCGAAGCCGAGGTAGGGCACGATCTCCAGCGGCCCGGGCGGGCGCCAGCGGTGCAGGCGCACCAGGCGCCAGTCGTTGAGGCGGTCGGCACGCTCCACCCAGCGGCCGATGGCGGGACGCAGCTTCATGCCCCGGGGCGTGGCAATGGCCGTGCCCCGTCCCGCGCCATGAAAAAAAACCCGCCGCCGCGTACCGGAAGACGCGACGGCGGGCAGCCCGGGCGGCGGCGTCGCCCGGCATCGAGGAGGAAAAGGGGCTTTCCGTGGGGCGGGCGCGGCGCCGGCCTCAGCCCACCTGCACCTCGATGCGCCGCGGCTGGGCGTGGGCCTGCTTGGGGATGCGCAGGTTGAGCACGCCGTCGCGCAGCTGCGCCTGGATGGCGCCGGCGTCGAGTTCGCGGCTGAGCGTGAAGGCGCGGCGGTAGCGCGGCAGCCGCACTTCGGCATGCAGCGCTTCGAGCCCTTCGGGCGCGAAGGCCGCGACGGCGCCTTCGATCAGCAGCGTGTCGCCTTCCACCTTCAGTTCGAGCTGCTCGCGCGGCACGCCGGGCAGGTCGGCCAGCAGCGTGATGCCGGACTCGTCTTCGAGCACGTCCACGCGCGGCACCATGGCGCGCTCGTCCTGCGCCGCGCGGCGCGCACTCTGTTGCGGTTGGGCTTGCTGGGGCTGCTGTTGCACGTTGCTTCCGTTCTGGGCCTGGAGGTCGCGGGTGTCGGTCATGACGCTGTCTCCCGTGATCAATGATTGAGGGGGCAACCGGCCGGTGCGTGGCCGGGCTGCCGGATTACTGGACCTGGATGCGCTGCGGCTGCGCCTCGGCGCGGCGCGCGATGCTGACGTTGAGCACGCCGTCGCGGTAGCGCGCCTGCACACGGGCCGGGTCGATGTCGTCGGGCAGGCTGATGGCGCGCATGAAGCGGCCACTGCCGCGCTCGCGGCTGTAGACGCGCTGCCTGGCGCCGGCGCCGTCGTCGCCCTGCGGCAGCGCCGAGGCGCGCTCGCCGGCGATGGTCAGCACGCCGCGGTCGAGGTTGACCTCGATCCGGGCCGGGTCGAGCCCGGGCGCGAAGGCATAGATCTCGACGCTGCTGGGGGTGCGGCCGACGTTGACGGCCGGGAACGCGCCCGGCGCCACGGAGCGGATGCTCGAAGGCTGGCCCACCGGGCCGAACACGTCGTCGAGCTCGCGGCGCAGACGCTCGAAATCGCCGAACACGCCGCCGGGGAAGTTCAAAAGGGATCCGAACATGTGCTTGTCCTCCTGTGTCAGCGGCCCCGCGCATCGCCTGTCGAATCCGTCGCGCCGGGCCGGGATGAGCACCAGATAGGGCGCCCCGCGGCGGCTTCAAGAGCCTTTTTTCGACTCGCCGCGCGCGGCCGGGGCATCGGCGGCGGCCACGGCAAACCGGCCCTGGGCCGGCGTATTCGCGCCCCTGGGTTGCCCGCGCAACCGCTGCGCGGTGCCCGCGTGCCGCGCCATGCTTGACGCGGCGCAAGCCCGCCCCGCGTCGCCGGCGCGATCCTTGGCATCAGGCGCCGGATCGGGGCGCCGCAAGGTGGAATGCGCCATGAAGGCCCTGCTGCTCGCGCTGTCGATGCTGGTCGCCTGGGCGCCCGGCGTGGCGCTGGCGGCGTGGCCGGCGCCGTCCGGCGCGGAGCCCGCGTCGTCGCTGCAGGCGCCCTGGCACCTGGAGCCGGAAGGGGACGAGGCGGGCACCTGCTCCCCTTCTGCCGCAGCGGAGGCCACCGCGGCCTGCGCACCGGACGCCGTGCTCCCGGGCTTGGCCCGCACGCTCGACGAGGCCTGCCGGCAGGCCGTGGTGAGCCCGGCGGCGCTGCCGGCCTGCGTCTGGACGGGCGCCGTGGGGGCGTGGCAATCCGGGGAGCTCACCATCGCCGCCGACGCACCGGCGCCCGCGCACCGCTGGACCGACCACGTTCCGCTCGGGGTCGCGACCGTGCTGTTCATGGTGTTGCTGCGTGCGGGTGCCGGGTCCCCGGGGCGGCACCGCCGGCGCCGGCGCGTGTGGCCGTCCGTCATCAGGCGGCGGCGCCCCGGCGGCGTGCCGGCCACGGCTGGGTGCCTTTGCTCTACAGCGGTCGCCGGGTCGGCCCGGAGAGCGCCATGGGCACTTGAATGAGGGGAGTCAATCCCTCACTCTTGGTCACAAAATGTTTTTGGACTTGGAGGGAAAGGCTCTCTAGGCTTGCATGGCGTTACTAAAAGGTGGCCACCATGAGGCGTCCGCTGTCCGTGCTGATCTGGCTTGCCGCTGCCGCCCTGCAGCCGGCGGCGGCCGCCTGCGCGCCTGCGCAGGGCGCGGACGCGGACGTGGCGGAACGGCCGTTCGGCCAGGGCTGGAGCGGGCCCGGTGCCCCCGGCGAGGGCAGCGGCGATGATGCGCTGTTGTGGCATCACAACAGCCAGGAGATGCCCGAGGCGCTGCCCGCGGGGATTGTTTCCGGCCTGCCGCTGTCCGCCGGCCTTGCCGGCCTCATGACGGAGGAAAGCCTCGCCGCGGGCGCTGCGCCGCGGGATTGGCCCGGGCTGGACGGTATGGGCGCGGCACCGGACGCGCACCGCTACCCGGGCCCGGATGTGGTGGAGGTCATCGCGCGGCCGGACAGCCTGGCGGTGGAGCGCGAACTGCGGCTGCCCCGTCGTGCCTTGCAGGACTTCTGGCACCTGGGCGTGGCGGCGGAGGCGCCGGCCGTGGCCGCCGGCTCGGCCCCGGACCCGGTCGACAGCCTGACGCTGTCCTTCCTGGCGGCTGCCGCGTTGATCTCGATGTTCAACACCGGCCGGGCGGCGCGGCACCGGCTGCGCCGGGCGCGGCGCCGGGCCTGGGCACAACGGATCAGTCGGCCAGCGCCCACCATGCGGGCAGCAACGCTTTCACATCCGCTCGTGCGAAGCGGTCGTCGAGCAGGTGCAGCACGCCCCGGTCGTCGGGACCACGGATCACCCTTCCCGCTGCTTGAACCACTTTTTGGATTCCTGGGTACAGGTATGCGTGCTCGAAGCCCGCGTTGAAGCGCTGCTGCAGCAGGCGCCGGAACTGTTCGTTGACCGGGTTGACCTGCGGCAGGCCCAGCGTGGCGATGAAGGCGCCGACCAGGCGGTCGCCGGGCAGGTCGATGCCCTCGCCGAAGGCGCCGCCCAGCACCGCGAAGCCGATGCCGCGCCCGCCCGGCACGAAGCGCGCGACGAAGGCCGCCTGCTCGTCCTCGCTCATGCCGCGTGACTGCTGCCACGCCGGCACGTCCGGGCGCTCGGCGGCGAAGCGCTGCGCCGCCTGCTGCAGGTAGCCGTAGCTGCTGAAGAAGGCCAGGTAATGGCCGGGCTGCGCGTCGTACTGCGCGCCGATGATCTCCACGATGCGCGCCAGCGACGCCTCGCGGTGCTGCCAGCGCGTGGACAGCCCGGGCGCCACCCACACGCGCAGCTGCTCCGCGGCGAAGGGCGCCTGCACTTCGAGCCGCACGGTGCCTTCGGGCAGTCCCAGCAGCTGCTGGTGGTGGTGCGGCGGCTGCAGCGTGGCCGAGAACAGCGTGAGCGCGTGCGCCGCGGCCAGCCGCGGCCGCAGGTGCGGGGCCGGCACCACGTTGCGCAGGCACAGGCGCTGGTGCCGCCCTTGCGTGTGCAGGTCCAGCAGCGCGTGGGGGCCGAAGTCCGCCGCCAGCCGCACGAAATGCAGCGCGTCGAAGGCGAAGTCCAGCAGCGCCGGGTCCGGGCGGCCCGGGTCGTCGGCCAGCTGCTCCAGCACCGCCGAGGACGCCAGCTGCAGCGCTTCCACCAGGCGAGGCGGCAGGCCGCCGAGCACGCGGTAGGGCGGCGGCGTGTCCTGGGCGTCGTCGGGCAGCCGCACCGCCTCGCGCCAGCGCCGCTGCAGCCGCTCCAGTGCCCGCTTGACCTCGCCCGTGGCGCCGCGCCGCAGCGCGCGCCAGGCGGCCGGGTCGAGCTCGGCGGAATACATGCGCCGGGCCCGCTCCACGAGGTTGTGCGCCTCGTCCACCAGCAGCGCGGTCTTCCAGCCCTGCGCGGTGCTCAGGCCGTGCAGCAGGGCATGGCTGTCGAACCAGTGGTTGTAGTCGCCGACGAAGACGTCGGCCCAGGGCGCGAGCTCCAGGCCGAGGTGGTACGGACAGAGTTGATGCTGCGCCGCCAGCGCGCGCAGCGGCTCGCGCTCCCAGGACGGCAACGCCGTGGCCGCCAGCCGCGCCGCGGGCAGCCGGTCGAAGAAGCCCGCCGCCAGTGGGCAGGAGCCGCCGTGGCAGGCCTTGTCCGGGTGCTCGCAGCTCTTGTCGCGGGCGACGAGCTCCAGCACGCGCAGGGGAAAGCGCGGCGTGGCGCTGCCGGTGCCGGCTTCGGTGACGGACGCATCGGCGTCGGCCGGGGCCGGGGCCGGGGCCGGGGCCTCGGCCGGCGGCTGCGTGCGGTCGCGCAGCAGCGCCAGCACCTCCAGCGCCAGGGCGCGGCCCGAGGTCTTGGCGGTCAGGAAGGCGACGCGGTCGATGCGCTGTCCGGGCAGGGCCTTGAGCAGCGGGAACAGCGTGCCCAGCGTCTTGCCGATGCCCGTGGGCGCCTGCGCCAGCAGGCAGCGGCCGTCGCGCGCGGCGCGGTACACGGCCTCGGCCAGCGTGCGCTGCCCGGGGCGGAAGCCGGCGTGCGGGAAGGCCAGCGCCTGCAGCGCCGCGTCGCGCGCGGCGCGGTGCGACGCCTCCAGCCGCGCCCAGTGCTCGAAGGCGGCGCAGGCCGCGAGCAGCTCGCGCTCCAGCGCCTGCGCGCTGCAGCGGCGCGTGAACACGGTCTCCCGGCCGCTGGCGAGCTCCAGGTAGACCAGCGCCAGCTCGACTTCCGCGAGCCCCTGCTCCCGGCACAGCAGCGCGCCGTAGACCATGAGCTGCGCCCAGTGCAGCGCGCGCACCGAGGGCGGCTGGCGCTCCAGCCGGCCGCGGTAGGTTTTCACTTCCTCCAGCCGCTGCGCGGCCGGGTCCCAGCCGTCGGCGCGGCCGCGCACGCGCAGCTGGCCGACGTCGGCCTGCAGCGGCAGCTCGCGCCGGTAGCCGGCGCCGCGGCGCGAGGCCACCAGCGCGTGGCCCTCGATGCCTTCCTGCGCGGTCGGCCCGCCGCTCAAGCGCTGGTCGAGGTCGCCGCGGCGCAGCCCGAACTCGCACAGCGCGCGCACGGCGACGGTGTAGGCGGGCGTGGGCGGGGACTGTTCGGACATACAGCCGGGATTGTCGCCCGGTACGGCGGCGCCGCGCCGCAGGGCGGGGCGTTCAGGCGGCGCAGGGCAGCCAGAGGGTCACGCAGGTGCCCTGTCCCAGCTCGCTCGCGACATCCACCCGTCCGTCCTGCAGCTCGACGATGTCCTTGACCAGGCTCATGCCCAGGCCGGAGCCCGGGATGCTGCCGGAGCGGTCGGCGCGGTAGAAGCGGTCGAAGACCTGCGCCAGCTGGTCCGGCGACATGCCCAGGCCCTGGTCGCACACGCGCAGCCCGATGCAGGGCCGGCCGCGCACCTCGCCGGCCAGGGTGTCCACCTCGACCTCGCCGCCCTGCGGCGAGTACTTGTAGGCGTTGGACAGCACGTTGGTCAGCGCGCGGCGGCTCTTGGGCAGGTCCACGAACAGCTCGGCCGCGCCGTGCGCCGGATGGGCCTTCAGCCGGTGCGGGCCCTCGCGCTCGGCGAACAGCCCGACGACCGGCTGCACCACGTCGTCGACGCGGCAGCGCTCGCGCTCGATCTCCTTGGCGCCGCGGGCCTCGATGCGGGCCAGGTCCAGCAGCTCGTCGACGATGTCGATCAAGAGCGCGCCCTGGCGGTGGATGGTGCGCAGCATCTCGCGCTCGCGCTCGCCGAAGGTGCTGCGGTGCAGCAGCAGCTCGGCGAAGCCGAAGACGCTGGCCAGCGGCGTGCGCAGCTCGTGCGCGGCCGTGGCCAGGAATTCGCTCTTCATGCGGTCGAGCTCGGTTTCGCGCGTCACGTCGCGCAGGTAGAAGTTGCGCCCGCCGCGGCCGCCGTCGCGGCAGCCAAGCTCGATGACGGTGTGGCGCGGGCGCCCAAGCGTCAGCCGCGGCAGCTCGGCGGCCGCCGAGGCGCGGCGCAGCCAGGCCTGGCCGCGCTGCGGCGGCTCCAGCAGCGCGTCGAGGTGCGCGTCGAAGCGCTCCAGCGTCATCTGCGGCGTGTCCTCGCGCGCGAGCCCCAGCAGCGCCAGCGCCGCGGCGTTGACGTGCAGCAGCCGGCCCGCGTCGTCGAAGGAGAGCACGCCGTTGCGGCTGAGCTCCAGGATCGAGTCCAGCTGCTGCGTGCGCAGCTGCAGCCGCTGCGCCAGGCGCTCGCTGTCCACGGCCGACAGGCGCGTGGCGCGCGCCGCCAGCAGCAGCTCGCCGGCGGCGTCGTGCTTGGCGAAGTCGCCGAAGGACAGGCCGTGCTCGCGCATCTGCTCCAGCGACCCCAGCACCGGCGACACCAGCAGCAGCACGCTGCCGTTGTCCAGCACCTCGGCGTTGCCGCGCAGGGTCAGGCCGCCCGCGTGCGCGCGCAGCGTGCACAGCGCGCTGCCGTGGCGGCGCCAGTCGTCCACGCCGGCGGCGCTGCGCGGGCGCAGCACCTCGAAATGCTTGCCGAGCGCGTCGCCCGCGAGCAGGTCGGGCCGCGCCTTGGCCAGCGCGCTGCCCACGCTGCGCAGGCACAGCGACGAGTCCACCCACAGGTGAAAAGGGAAGGCGCGCCCGAAGCGGTCGCCATCGAGCACCGGAGCCCGCGCCGGCCGCGCGCTCATGCGGTGGACGTCGCGTCGAGGTGGCGCACCTGGAAGCACCCGGCCAGGCCCTGGCCGGTGGGCAGCTGCTCGATGGCGACCGACTGGCCGAAGCGCCGGGCCAGGCCCTTGAGCAGGCCCACCACCATCGGCGCCAGGCCCTCGCGCCCGGACACGTAGTGCACCCGGTACTCGCCGGGCGCCACGTCATGCACCTCGAAATGCGGCGGACGCAGCCCGGGAAAGATGGTCTCGATGCGGCCGTGCAACTCGTTGAGGTTGTCCAGGAACTGGCGCAGGTCGTCGCCGCAGGCGTGCATGAGCTCGCCGTAGCCTTCCTCGGCGGTGTAGAGCACCCAGTAGTTGCCGAAGGCTTCGAGCACCTGCTCGGCCGACTGGCCCAGCTCCTGGCTGACGGCGCCGACGAGCCGGTAGGTCACGCCGTCGTCGTACGGACACATGGCGACGAAGCCCTCCGCGCCGATGCCCGCGCGCTGGCACACGCGCTGCCAGGCCGCCTCGCCGCCGGTGGACACCACCAGCTGCTCGATGGCCCGATTGACCAGTCCGTACATCGCTCTGAATCCCTGCTGCAAAAGCCCGGAAAAATGCCACGGGTTGCGCCGGATCAAAGCGCCGATAAGCGGGTGTGGTACCGCCCATCTCGCGCGGCTCGGTCCGCGCGCCCGCCGCTCAGCCGGGGTGGGCGCGGCGGCGGCGTGCCAGCGGCAGCGCGCCCAGGCCCAGCGCGACCAGGGCCAGCGAGCCGGGTTCCGGCACGGCTGCGACCGTTGCCGGCTCGCCGATGAACGTGAACGTGAGGCCGTTCCAGGTGAAGCCCTGGGCGCTGCCATCGGAAGGCCAGGTGGGCTGCAGGCCCGGGCTGCCCAAGAGGACGCCCTGGTCGGCGACGGCGATCAGGCTGATCGCGTTGTAGCTGGCCGTGGGATCGGGGCCGGCAAGCTGGCCGGTCAGGGTGTACGCCGCAAAGCTGGAGATGGCGCCAGGGTCGGACGGGTATGCGAACAGCATGGTGTCGCTGCGGTCTGCGTCCACGCTCGGCGCGATCCAGTAGCCGGAGATTTCGTAGACGTCGTCGGGCAGCGTAACGGTGCCGACACGGCCCGGGCCGGCGTTGAGCGAGACACCGTAGACGAACAGGTCCAGATCGAAATCGCCGGCCGTGATCGTGACCCGGTCCGGATCGCTGTCGTCGATGGTCAGGAAGGCTGCCTGGGACGGTGCGGCCAGGACGGTGGCCAGCGCGGCGGCTGAAAGCAGCCGTGCTGCAAGACGTTTTTTCATGGTTCCCTCGATGTGTTGTCTGGGAGGCGTTTCCCGGGGGATCGCCGAGTGCCCGGCTGCAACCGCTCGCGAGGCCCGGACCGTGCATGCCGCAGTGGGCAATGACACATGTTCACCGGCTCGTGCCCCTTGACCTGGCGCAGCCCTGGCAAGGGTATCGGACATGCCATCGCGCGCAGGACCACCGGCTTGCGCGGATGTGCCGGCGCCGGTGCCGCCCATCCGGCCCGCCGGGTGCCCGCAAGGGCAGGCTGCACCGGCGTGTCGGCTTGGCGGCTGGGAAACAATCCGGGGCCAACGCCTTGCCCATGGAACCTTCCGCATCCCTCCTGAACCACGCCGAGGCCTCGCTGCGCCGCTATGCCGGCGAGTACCCGGCGCATGCGCACGGCCACGCGCAGGTGCTCGTGGGCCTGCGGGGCTGCCTGCAGCTGGAGCTCGACGGCCATGCCGCCTTCGTCGATGCCGCCAGCGCGCTGATCGTGCCGGCCGGCGTGACGCATGCCTTCCTGGCCGAGGCGCCGGCGCAGATGCTGGTGATCGACGCGCCGGCGGCGGCCGCCCTGGCGCGCGTGCGCCGCTTCGTGCCGCCGCCGCAGTGGAAGGCCCTGCCGCCCGAAGCGCTCGATGCCGGGGCCGTGATCGCCGCGCTGGCCGGCACCGCCACGCTGCTGGCGCGCCGACGCATCGACCTGGCGGCACTGGAGGCAGCCGTGGCGGCGGCGCCGGCCGGCGACTGGTCCACGCCGCGCCTGGCCGCGCTGTGCTGCCTGAGCCCGCAGCGCTTCCACGCGCGCTTTGCCGAGCTCACCGGGCTGGCGCCCGCGGCGTGGGTGCGCGCGCGCCGGCTCGACGCCGCCGAGCGGCTGCTGCGCGCGGGGCTGTCGCTGGAGGCGGCGGCGCTGCAGGTGGGCTACGCCACGGCCAGCGCGCTGGCGTTCGCGCTGCGGCGCGAGCGCGGCGTCGGCGCGCGCACGCTGCGCGCCGGCCGCTGAGGGCAACGCCGACGCCAGCGCCGGCGCGCAGGACGCGAGTTTCTCGACATTTGCAGCGCCGCCGGCGCCGCATCCTGCGCGCCATGAACACGCAACCCAAGCTCGGCGTCGCCCTGGTGCTGTGCGCCGCCGCCCTGTGGGGCACCACCGGCACCGCCCAATCCTTCGCCACCGGGGCCCTGAGCCCGCTGTGGTTCGGCGCACTGCGGCTGCTGGTGGCGGCCGCCTTCTTCGGCGCCTGCTTCGCCGCGCAGCGGCCCGGCCGCCACGCCGCTGCCGGCGAGCCCATGCCCTGGCCGGCGCTGCTGGGCGCGGGGCTGGCCATGGCGGCCTACAACCTGGCCTTCTTCGCCGGCGTGCGGCTGTGCGGCGTGGCGGTGGGCACGGCCATCGCGCTGGGCAGCGGGCCGGTGTGGGCGGGCGTGCTGCAGTCGCTGCTGGCGCGGCGCGTGCCGCCGGTGCCGTGGTGGCTGGGCACCGTGCTGGCCGTGGGCGGCGGCGCGCTCATGACGCTGGCCGGCGGCGCGGATGCCGGCGCCGGCGTGGCGCCGGCCGGCATCGCGCTGTGCCTGCTCGCGGGCCTGTCCTATGCGTCCTACACGCTGCTGAGCCAGCGCGTGCTGCGCGCCACCACGCCGGCGGGGCTGAACTTCCACGCCTTTGCCGTGGCGGCGGCGCTGGCGCTGCCGGCGGCGTGGTGGGGGTCAGGCGCGCCGGGCGGCGTCTCCGGCGTGCAGGCGGCGGACCTGCTGGCGGTGCTGTACGTCGGCGTGGTGACCTCCGGCGTGGCCTACCTGCTGTTCAGCCATGCGCTGCGCCACGTCGCCGCGGCCTCGGCGGTGACGCTGGCGCTGGCCGAGCCGGTGGTCGCGTTCGGGCTGGCGGTGACCGTGGTGGGCGAGCGGCCGTCGGCCTGGGCTGTCCTGGGGCTGGCGCTGGTGGTGGGGGGTGTGCTGGCCGTCGTGCGCGGCGAGCTCTCGGCCGGTGGGCGGCGCCGGGGCGATGCGGCAAGCTCCCGGACAGAACCGTCACCCGCCGGTTCCTGACCGATGCCGGCCGGGGCCCGCACTTGCCCGGAGATCCGCCATGAATGACCCCTTCGACCTGGACCGCTTCGTCGCCGCGCAAGACCCCGTGCTGGAGCAGGTGCGCGCCGAGCTCTCGGCCGGCGACAAGCGCACGCACTGGATGTGGTTCGTGTTCCCGCAGCTCAAGGCGCTGGGACGCAGCGCCACCGCGCTGCACTACGGCCTGTCGGGGCGCGACGAGGCGCTGGCGTACTGGCGGCATGCGCTGCTGGGGCCGCGCCTGCGCGAGTGCACGGCGCTCGTGCTGGGCGTGCCGCCGCCGCGCGGCGCGCACGCCATCTTCCATTCGCCCGACGACCTGAAATTCCGCTCCTGCATGACGCTGTTCGCGGCGGTGGCGCCGGAAGAGCCAATGTTCGGGCAGGCGCTGGAGCGGTTCTTCGACGGGCCCGACGCGCGCACGCTGGAGCTGCTGCGCTGAGGGGCCGGGCCCGCACGGCGTGTCAGCGCCTCACTTCGGCTGCGGCACGATGCGCAGGTAGGGCTTGGGCGCCTTCCAGCCCTCGGGGAACAGCGCCTTGGCGTCGGCGTCGCTGACCGAGGCGGCAATGATCACGTCCTGCCCCGGCTGCCAGTTCGCCGGCGTGGCGACCTTGTGCTTCGCGGTCAGCTGGATCGAGTCGAGCACGCGCAGGATCTCGTCGAAGTTGCGCCCGCTCGTCATCGGGTAGGTCATCGTCATCTTGATCTTCTTGTCCGGGCCGATGACGAACACCGAGCGCACCGTGGCGTTGGTGGCCGCCGTGCGGCCTTCGGACGTGCCGGGCTCCTCCGCGGGCAGCATGTTGTAGAGCTTGGCGACGTTGAGGTCGGTGTCGCCGATCATGGGGTAGTTGGGCTTGAAGCCCTGGGTCTCCTCGATGTCGGCGGCCCAGCGCTCGTGGGCATCGACCGGGTCGATGGACAGCCCGATGAGCTTGGCGCCGCGCTTGCGGAACTCCGGCTCGATCCGGGCCATGTAGCCCAGCTCCGTGGTGCACACCGGCGTGAAGTCCTTCGGGTGCGAGAACAGGATGGCCCAGTCGTCGCCGATCCACTCGTGGAAGCGGATCGGCCCGTGCGTGGTCTGGGCGCTGAAGTCCGGGGCGATGTCGTTGATGCGCAGGCTCATGGCTCTCCTCCTGGATGAGGCCGGGCGCGCGGCGCGGCGCGGCGGTTGCGGCGCGCAACGGGCCCGGCAAGTGTGGCGGGGACGGGAAAGCTAGCGCCGCCGGCACGGGCGGCGCAACGGAGCAAAACGCAGATTTACATGCGGCCAGCGCTCTTACGCACCCGCTTCACCGTCTTCTTCCTCGGCCGCGATCTGCCGCAGCGCCTGCTCCAGCACGTCGGGCGGCTGCGCGCCCTGGATCAGGTACTGCCCGTTGACGATCAGCGAGGGCACCGAGTGGATGCCTTCCTCCTGCCAGTGCCGCTCGGCGGCGCGCACCTCGTCGGCGTAGGCGCCGGCGTCCTCGATGACCCTGCGCGCGCCGGCCTCGTCCAGCCCGGCCTCCTTCGCGGCGGCCACCAGCACGGCCGGGTCGGAGGGGTTGCGGTCGTCGCCCTGGTAGGCCTGCAGCAGCGCGCGCTTGAGCTCCAGCTGCCGCCCTTCCAGCCCGGCCCAGTGCAGCAGGCGGTGCGCGTCGAAGGTGTTCCAGATGCGCGTGCGCGGGCCGAAGGCGAAGCCCACCTCGGCGCCGCGCTCGCGCAGGTAGGCGCGGGTCTCTTCGAGCTGCGCCGCCGTGCGGCCGTACTTGCGCGACAGGTGCTCGGTGCTGTCCTCGCCCTCGGGGCCCATGGCCGGGTTCAGCTCGAAGGGCTGCAGGCGAATCTGCGCCGGCACGTCCGGCAGCTTCGCGAGCGCCTGCTCCAGCGCGTGCAGGCCGACGGCGCACCAGGGGCAGGCGACGTCGGAGACGAAATCGATCTTCAGCATGCGGACTCCTGTGTGTTTGAAAGCGCTGGCGAAGGCGCCGGCGCGCGGCGCGGCTGCAGCACCACGGCCGCCTCGGTGCCCAGGGCGCGGGCGCGCAGCTGGCCGCAGCCGCCGTCCACGTCCTGCCCGGCCGAGTTGCGCAGCCGGGTGTAGATGCCGCGCCGGTTCAGCCAGCGCGCCATCTCCGCGGCGCGCTCGGCCGCAGGGCGCCGGTACGGCAGCTCGGGCACGCTGTTGTAGGGAATCAAATTCATCATCGCGCGCTTGCCCTTGAGCAGCCGCTCGATGCCGGCAAGCTCGGCGTCGGTGTCGTTGACGCCCTCGATCAGCGTCCACTGGAACTGGATCGGGTAGCCCGACAGGCGCGCGTAGCGTTCGGCCGCTTCCACCAGCTCGTCGGGCGTGAGCCGCGGCGCGCGCGGCAGCAGTTTCGCCCGCAGCGCCGCGTCGGTGCTGTGCAGCGACAGCGCCAGCGCCGGCTTCACGTGCATCGTGGGCAGCCGCTCGAAGGCGCGCTCGTCGCCGACGGTGGAGAAGACCAGCTCCTTGTGCCCGATGCCGCCTACGGTGCCGAGCAGCTCGATGGCTTCGAGCACGTTGTCGAGGTTGTGCGAGGGCTCGCCCATGCCCATGAACACCACCCGCTTCACCTCGCGCTGCAACCGTGCCAGGGCCACCTGCGCCACGATCTCGGCGCTGCCGACCTGGCGCAGCAGCCCGGACTTGCCCGTCATGCAGAACACGCAGCCCACGGCGCAGCCGACCTGCGTGGACACGCACACCCCGCCGCGCGGCAGCAGCACGCTCTCCACGGCCTGGCCGTCGTTGAGGCCGACCAGCAGCCGTACGGAGCCGTCGGCGCCGGGATGGGCGGAGCGCAGCGTGGCCAGGCCGTCAAGCTCGGCCTGCACTTCGGGCAGCGCGGCGCGGACTTCGGCGGGCAGCCAGTGCCCGGGGCGGCGAGCGGTGGTGGTGGCCAGCGGCAGCGCGCGCGTCCAGCAGCGCAGCAGGTGCTGCTCGTGGACGGGGCGCGCGCCCAGGGCGCGCAGGCGCTGGCGCAGGGGGTCGAGGCGCATGGGGAGAGAACTGCTTTGGAGTGGGTACGGCGGGCGCGGAGGCGGGAGTGTAGGCAAGCGGCGCGGGCCAGCCGGCGCCTGGGGCTTGCGGCGGGGCCCGCAAGACCGCGCATGGGCTCCTAGACCACCAGCCGCAGCACCGCGAATCCCAGGTGCGTCGATGCATGCGCCACGATGGCGCTTTCGAGGTGGTGGCGCCAGAACAGCCAGCCGTAGAGCATGCCGGCAAGCAGGTTCAGGCCCAGCGTGCGGACCAGCAGCGCCGGGGTGAGATCGGTGACCAGCGCCAGCGCGGGCAGGTGGCCGGCGGCGAACAGCAGGGCCGCGGCCACGATGCCGGTCCAGGCCGCCAGCGGCGCGGGAGAGGCCACGGCGCCGCCGTGCGCCGGCGCGCGCCGCCACCGCGCCAGCAGCGCGGCCACGAGCCACACCGCCAGGCTCATCACGCCCCAGCGCAGCATCACCTCCTCGGTGAGGCCCCCGTACAGCAGGCCCAGCGCCAGGGCGGTCAGCGCGGCCGCCTCGCCGGCGGCGACCTGCTGCGCGAGCAGCGCTGCCCCGGGCGCGCCCAGGCGCGGCAGCAGCACCCGGTCGGCGCCGTAGAGCAGCACGGCCAGCGCCAGGCCGGCCAGCGCGGCGTACAGCAGTTGCGTGCGCAGCCGGGCCGAGGCCGCCGGGTCGGCGTCCGCGCCGCCCGCGCGCTGCAGCCACACGCTGCGCAGCCCGGCACGGTGCGCCAGCGCGGCGCCGAGGGCTGCCATCAGCAGCAGCATCAGCAGCGGGTTCAGCATGGACAGCAGCGCCCGCGTGACCGGCGCCATCTCCTGCAGCGGCGGGGGCAGGGCCTCCACGGGCAGGCGGGTCCATTGCAGCGGCAGTACCAGCACGCCGGGCAGGCCCAGCAGCACGGCGCGCATCCAGCGGGTGCGAAAGCCCGGCGTCATGCCGTCGGTCGGGTGAGGCCGTGCGGCGCCGGTATCGGAGCGGTCGGTCATGTCGGTTTCCGGGTTGTTTCTGGCGGGAAGAGGCTGGATGTCGAGGCGCATGCCCGGGCGGCTGCGCGCTACATCAACGCCACCCCCTTCACCTGCGCGAACACCTCGTCGCCGGGCTTCAGCGCCAGCGCCTCGCAGCTGCGCCGCGTGATGCGCGCCAGCAGCCGCGTGCCGCCCAGGTGCGCCAGCCCCAGCTGCAGCAGCGCCGTGCTGCGGTCGGCCTGCACCTGCTCCACCACCGCGGGCAGCACGTTGACGATGCTGCTCTCCTGCGGCCGCACCCGCGCCAGGCTCACGTCGCGCGCCAGCACCCGCGCGCGCACCCGGGCGCCGAGGGCGGTGTTCGGCCCTTCGCCCACCCACAGCTCGCCGCCCGTGAAGCCGATGCGCACGAGGCCGTAGGCCTCGTCGCGCTCCAGCACCCGGGCGTCGATCACCACGCCGGCCTCGTCCGGCGCGCCGCCGCCGGCGCGGCCGGAGAGCGCCGGCAGGTCCGTGCGCGCCATCAGCTCGGCCAGCGGCCCGGCGGCGCGCACCCGGCCGGATTCGAGCAGCACCAGGTGGTCGGCCAGCCGCGCCACCTCGTCGAGCGCGTGCGTGACGTACAGGATCGGCAGCGCCAGCTCGCGCTGCAGCCGCTCCAGGTACGGCAGGATCTCGGCCTTGCGCGGCGCGTCCAGCGCGGCCAGCGGCTCGTCCATCAGCAGCATCTCGGGCGCGGTGGCCAGCGCCCGCGCGATGGCCACGCGCTGGCGCTCGCCGCCGGAGAGCGTGCCCACGCGCCGCTTCATCAGCGCGCCGATGCCCAGAAGCTCGATCACCGGCTCCAGCGCGAGGCGCTGCGCCACGGCGCCTGCACGCTTGCGCCCGTAGGCCAGGTTCCCTTGCACGTCCAGGTGCGCGAACAACGCCGACTCCTGGATCACGTAGCCCAGCGGCCGCCGGTGCGTGGGCACGAACACGCGCCGGTCGTCGTCCTGCCAGACCGCGTCGCCCAGCGCCACGCGCCCGGTGGCGCGCTCCAGCCCGGCGATGGCGCGCAGGCAGGTCGTCTTGCCGCAGCCCGACGGCCCGAACAGCGCCGTGACGCCGCGCCCGGGCAGCGTCAACGCCACGTCCAGCGTGAAATCGCGGCGGGCGAGTTGCAGCCGCGCCTCGATCACGCCCGGCTCCCGTCGCGCGGCGCGCGGTTGAGCAGGTACAGCGCCACCAGCACCACCAGCGCGAAGACCACCATGCCGGCGGCCAGGCGGTGCGCGTCGGCCAGCTCGCCGGCCTCGACGTGGTCGTACACCGCCATCGACAGCACCCGCGTCTGCCCGGGGATGTTGCCGCCGATCATCAGCACCACGCCGAACTCGCCCACCGTGTGCGCGAAGCCCAGCACGCTGGCCGTGAGCAGCCCGGGCCGTGCCAGCGGCAGCGCCACCGTGAAGAAGCGGTCTAGCGGCCCGGCGCGCAGCGTGGCCGCCGCCTCCAGCGTGCGCTCGGAAATCGCCTCGAAGGCCTGCTGCAGCGGCTGCACCACGAAGGGCAGCGAGTAGATGACGGACGCGACCACCAGCCCGCCAAAGGTGAAGGGCAGGCGCCGCCAGCCCAGAGCGTCCATGAGCTGCCCCAGCGGCCCGCCGGGCCCCATGAACAGCAGCAGGTAGAAGCCCAGCACGGTGGGCGGCAGCACCAGCGGCATGGCCACCAGCGCCGCCCAGAACGGCTTCAGCGGCGAGCGGGTGCGCGCCAGCGCCCAGGCCATCGGGGTGCCCACCAGCAGCAGCAGCAGCGTGCTCGTGGCCGCCAGCGCCGCCGTCAGCCGCACGGCGCTCCAGTCGGCCTCCGTCACGGCTTTACAGGCGCCTTCACGGGCGTGGCCGCGTCGCCGGGCAGGCGGTAGCCCCAGGCGCGGATCTCGGCTTTCGCCGGCTCGGTCTTGAGGTAGGCCAGCAGCGCCGCGGCGGCCGGGCGGCCCTGCCCGGGCTTGAGCAGCACCGCGTCCTGGCGGATCTCCGCGTGCAGGTTTCCCGGCACCTTCCACCACGAGCCCGTCGGCGCCTGTCCCGGCACCGACAGCTGCGACCAGGCGACGAAACCCAATTCGGCGTTGCCCGAGGCCACGAACTGGTGCGCCTGGGCGATGGACTCGGCCGTCACCAGCCGCGGCGCCACGCCGGCCTCCAGCCCGCGCGCGCGCAGCACTTCCATCGCGGCGCGGCCATAAGGGGCGGTCTTGGGATTGGCGATGGCCAGGTGCCTGAAGCGGTCCGACGCCAGCACGGCCCCCTCGGCATCCACCAGCCCGGGCCGCGCGCTCCAAAGGACCAGCTCGCCGATGGCATAGGTGAAACGGCTGCCCGGCACGGCATGGCCTTCGGCCTCCAGCCTGGCCGGCGTCTCGTCGTCGGCCGAGAGCAGCACCTCGAAAGGCGCGCCCGCGCCGATCTGCGCGTAGAGCTTGCCGGTGCTGGCCGCCGCCGCCTTGAGCTTGTGGCCGGTGCTGCGCGTGAAACCCTCGGCAATGCGCGCCAGCGGCGCGTTGAAGTTGGCCGCCACGGCCACCAGCACCTCGTCGGCCCGGGCAGCGGTGTGCCCGGCCAAGCCGGCCAGCGCCACCACCGCGCCGCCCAGCAGCGCGACCACGCCCTTCGGTTCCCGCATGACGTTCCCCCCCTGAAACAAGGCTCCATGATGCGGGAAAACACCCGGAACGCCGGGCAGTGATGGGGCCATGCGCCAGGGCGCCGGTACTCAGGTGCCCAACCAACCGTCCTGACATATGCGCAAACTGAATTTGCATAACCCGAATCAATCCTTGGAAGCGCATAAGCAGCTTTGAAAATGGCGCTTTCCGATCACAACGAATGAGTCGATAGACGTGAACCTGCAGCAGTTGCGCTCCGTGCGCGAAGCCGTGCGCCAGGGCTTCAACCTGACCACCGTGGCCGAGGTGCTGCATACCTCGCAGCCGGGCGTGAGCCGGCAGATCCGCGAGCTGGAGGAGGAGATCGGCATCGAGCTGTTCGTGCGCGCCGGCAAGCGCCTGACCGGGCTGACGCCACCGGGCGAGACGGTGCTGCCGATGATCGAGCGGCTGCTGCAGGAGGCGCACAACATCCGCTGCGCCGGCCAGGAGTTCGCGGCGCAGGGCAAGGGCACGCTGACCATCGCCGCCACGCACTCGCAGGCGCGCTACGCGCTGCCCGACGCGGTGCGCGACTTCAGCCGGCGCTACCCCCAGGTGGCGCTGCGGCTGAAGCAGGGCACGCCGCAGCAGGTGGCGGAGCTGCTGCTGTCGGGCGAGGCCGACATCGGCGTGGCCACCGAGGCGCTGGCCGGCTATGCCGACCTGGTGGCGCTGCCGTGCTACTCCTGGACCCACGCCGTGATCGTGCCGCCGGACCACCCGCTGGCGCACGATGCCGAAGCCGGCGCGGCGCTGACGCTGGAGCGGCTGGCGGCTTTCCCGATCGTCACCTACGAGCCCGGCTACACCGGGCGCAGCCACATCGACGAGGCCTTCGCGCGCCGGCAGCTCAACTTCGACGTGGTGCTCTCGGCCATGGACGCCGACGTGATCAAGACCTACGTCGAGCTGGGCATGGGCGTGGGCATCATCGCGGCCATTGCCTGCGACGAGGCGCGCGACACGGCGCTGAAGGTGGTCGATGCGCGGCACCTGTTCGCCGCCAACATGACGCGGCTGGCCGTGCGCCGCGGCAGCTTCCTGCGCGGCTTCGTCTTCGACTTCATCCAGACCTTCGCCCCGCCGCTCTCTCGCGAGCAGGTGCAGCGCGCCATGGCGGCGCTGCCGGGGGAGGATGCGGGGCTGTAGGACCGAGGGCGCCGCGTCAGTGCGCCGCCGTCGGCCAGGCGACATCCAGGCGCTGGGCCAGCCTTTGCAGGCCTGCGTCGCGGGTCCACAAGGAGGCGCCTGGCGTCAGCAGCGCCGATGCCAGCAGCGTCAGGTCCACCAGGCCGCAGCCCCGCCCGAACAGCTGCTCGCGCTCGATCAGCAACAGGACTTCCTGCAGGCTGGCCTGGGCCGGGGCCTGCTGCTGGGCCAGCCACTGCAGCGTGCGTTCACGCGCCGGCGGCGTGCCGCAGGCGATCTCGCCCAGGACCAGCGGATGGACCAGGACTCGGTCCGCCTGAAGCAATTGCGCCAGTGCCGGCTCGCCGTGCCGGAAGTGGTGCACCCACACCGACGTGTCCACCAGCACGTTCACGGCGCGGGACTCGGCTCGCGGCGGCGCGGCACGTCTTCCATGTCGAGCGCGCTGCCGCCCAGGGCGGCCAGGCGCTTGGCCGCCTGGACCCGCACGAAGGTCTTGACCGCTTCGCGGAACAGGTCGGCCTTGTCCATGGCCGGGTCCGCCAGCTCCAGCGCCCGGGCGTAGAGCTCGTCATCGATCGTCACCGTGGTCCGCATGGGCCGCCTCCTGCGCATCTGGCGTGATGCAAAACTGCATCAAAGATAGCATCGGGCGATCCGTGGTGACGGACCTGGTGGGGGAGCGGGCGCAGGCCGGCCTCAGCGCAGCGCCGCCGGCAGCGTCTCCTCGGCGTTGCGCAGCGCCTGGCCCGCGGCGCCGCGCAGCGTGGTGAGCTGGGCATTGAGCGCGGCCTTGAGGCCGGCGGGCATCGTCCTGTAGCGGTTGGTGAGCTGGAACGGGTCCAGGTTCATGTCGTAGAACTCGCCGTCGCCGTTCTCGTAGCGCGTGAAGGTGTGGTTCGACTGGATGCGCAGGCCGCGGTAGATGTGGTTCTTCCACACCTTGGGCGCGGCTTCGGCCGCGGCGGCTTGCGCGTCCTTGGGCTCCAGCAGGCTGGCCTCGGTCACCATCTCGGCGCCGGAGCCCTCGCTGCTGGTCGGGCCCTCCAGCAGGAAGACCTGGCGCCAGCGCGCCGGCGCCGCGCCGCTGAAGAGGGGCAGCAGCGAGCGCCCGTCCACGAAGTCGGGCGGCTGGATGCCGGCAATGGCGGCGAAGGTGGGCGCGTAATCGACGTTGCCGCTGAGCTGCGCCACCTTGCGCCCGGCCGGGATGCCCGGACCGCGCACGATCAGCGGCACGCGGATGTCCTCCTCGTAGGGCCAGCCCTTGCCGGCCTTGAGCCGGTGCTGGCCCTGGTGGAAGCCGTTGTCCGAGGTGAAGAAGATGTAGGTGTTGGCCAGCTCGCCCGTGTCCTGCAGCGTGCGCACCAGGCTGGCGACGAAGTCGTCCACGGCCATGATCGACTGGCGGCGCTTGCGGTAGAAGGTGTCGATGTCGGCGATGTCGGCGGCCGTCAGCGGCTTGACGAACTGTGCCCAGTGCGGCTTGTCGCTCATGTCGGCCTCGTTGAACGAGGGCGGGCGCGGCGCCCGGATGCCGGGCAGCCGGTCGAGGTAGCGCGGCGGCGCGATCGCCGGCCCGTGCGGCAGGTACGGCGCCAGGTACAGGAAGAACGGCTTATCCGGCGCGTCGGCCGCGGCCGAGCGCAGGAAGCTGTTGGCCTGGCCGAGCAGCACGTCGTTGATGTGGCTGGCCGGGTCGCTGCCGTAGCTCAGGGTGCGGCCGTTGAAGTTGACGCGGTAGCGGTACGAGTCGTAGGGCGTGCCGCCGTTGGGCACGAACCAGTGGTTCCAGCCCGGCGGGATGTAGCTCGGCCCGGTCTCGGTGCTTGGGTAGCCGTTGATGTACTTGCCGATCAGCGCGGTGCGGTAGCCCGCGCCCTGCAGCCAGGTCGCCACGGTCGAGTTCTCCAGCCCGTCGCGGTTGAACTTCAGGTAGCCGCCGTCGGGCCAGTGGCTGGTGAACATGCCGGTGTTGTGCGCGAACTGCCCGCGCAGCGTGGCCGCGCGCGAGGGACAGCACAGCGGCGTGCTGACGAGGTTGTTCTGGAACTCCACGCCCCGGTCGGTGAGCAGGTTCTTGAGCCGCGGCATGTTCTTGAGCAGCGCCAGGTCCATGTCATCGACCAGGATGAACAGGATGTTGGCGCGAGGCGCCTGCGGCTGCGCCGCCGCCAGGCCCGGCGCGGCCAGGCCCACCACCCAGGCCAGCGCCCATGCCGCCCCAAACCCCACGCTTCGCCATGACCGACCCAGGAACCTCATTGCATCTCCTTCTCGACTCATTGCCTGTGCAAGAGGGAGCGTCATCGCATCTCCACTGGGGCCACGCCGTGAACCGGGTGTGAAAGCGGTTCGCAGAAGCAACCACCCCCTGCGGGCGGGTGTGCCTGGGGACGCGCGGATGGCGGGAAGTGCCGGGCAGCGGGCACCCGGGTCGGCCGCGCGCGCTGCGCTCCGGCACGGCCGTCAAAGGGCGAGGCGCCACTCCTGCAGTGCCGCGCGGCCGGCACGTTCGTGCCGGGCCAGGCGCCGTGCTGCGCCGTCGACCCAGCGCTGCGCCAGCGGCCAGGGCCCCGAGCCGGCTTCGGCGTTGACATGCCCGGCGTCGCCCAGGTCGTGCGCCTCCAGGCCCCAGCGCATGGCCCAGGCCAGGGCGTTGGCCGCGCTCATCCTCCGGTCCGTGTCGCTGGCCACCCGCAGCCAGGGTTGCCAGTGGGCCGGGCCGCTGTCGCGCAGGCCCGGAACGATCAGCAGGCGCGGTGCGTCCGTCACAGCGCCGCGATCGCCACGTCGGTCGATTTCACCAGGGCGATGACTTCCTTGCCCGGCACGAGGCCGAGCTCCTGCACCGAGCGGCTGGTGACGACGGAGGTGACGATGAAGCCGCCGGCCGTCTCGATGTCCACCTCGGACACGACCGGCCCGGCGATGATCTCGCGCACCCGGCCGCGGAACTGGTTGCGCACGTTGATGGCGGTGATGGTCATGCGGCGAAGGCTCCTGGAGCAGGGTGGGCGCGCAGCGCGGACGGCGCGGGTTGCAGCAGCCGCTGCAGCACGCGGTCCTCGAAGGCGGCGAAGCCGGGGTCGGCGCGCGAGCGCGGGTGCGGCAGCGGCACGGCCTCGTCGAAGGCGATGCGGTGCTGCTCGATCAGCACCACGCGGTCGGCCAGCGCCACGGCTTCCGACACGTCGTGCGTCACCAGCAGCGCGGTGAAGCCGTGCTCGCGCCACAGCGCGTGGATGAGCTGCTGCATCTCGATGCGCGTGAGCGCGTCCAGCGCCCCCAGCGGCTCGTCGAGCAGCAGCAGCCGCGGCTCGTGCACCAGCGCGCGCGCCAGCGCCACGCGCTGGCGCTGCCCGCCCGAGAGCACGGCCGGCCACTCCATGGCCCGCTTCGCCAGGCCGACCTGCTCCAGCGCGCGCCGCGCGCGCTTGCGACCTTCGGGCAGCGGCAGGCCCAGCGCCACGTTGTCGAGCACGCTCTTCCAGGGCAGCAACCGCGCGTCCTGGAACATGATGCGCGTGCCCCGGCCGCCGTCGTCGCCGCGGATGCGCAGCAGCCCGGCGTCAGGCTGCTCCAGGCCGGCCACCTGGCGCAGCAGCGTGCTCTTGCCGCAGCCGCTGCGCCCGACGATGGCGACGAACTCGCCTGGCGCCAGCCGCAGCGACACGTCGCGCAGCACGGCCTGCCCGCCATAGGCCTTGCTCAGGTGCTCGACGCCGACTTCGGCGCCGCGCGGCGGCACCGGCCGCGGCCCGCCGCCGCCTTCTTGCGGCGGCAGGAAATCGGCGCGCGCCGCGACGCCGCCCAGCTTGAAGCTCTCGAAGGCCATCACGCGGCTCCCCCGTTCGGTTCGGAAATGATTCATTGCCCACTCACCGCGGCTGCGCCTGGTGCGCCGGATGCCAGCGCAACCACCAGCGCTCCAGGGCACGCGCGGCCAGGTCGGCGCCCTTGCCCAGCAGGGCGTAGAGCAGGATGCCCACCAGCACCACGTCGGTCTGCAGGAACTCGCGCGCGTTCATGGTCATGTAGCCGATGCCGGCCTGCGCTGACAGCGTCTCGGCCACGATCAGCAGCACCCACATCAGCCCCAGCGAGAAGCGCAGACCCACCAGGATCGACGGCAGCGCGCCGGGGAGGATGACGTGGCGGTACAGCGCCCAGCCCGTCAGCCCGTAGCTGCGCGCCATCTCGATGAGCCCGCGGTCCACGGCGCGGATGCCGTGGAAGGTGTTGAGGTAGATCGGGAAGAACACCGCCACCGCCACCAGGAACAGCTTGGCGCCCTCGCCGATGCCGAACCACAGGATCACCAGCGGGATGAGCGCCAGCGGCGGGATGTTGCGCAGCATCTGGAACGTGGTGTCGAGCAGCGTCTCGGCGCGCCGGAAGCTGCCCGTGAGCAGCCCGAACGCAAGGCCCAGGCTGCCGCCGATGGCCAGCCCGGCGAAGGCGCGCCCGGTGCTGACCGCGACGTGGCGCGCCAGCTCGCCCGACGCCGTGAGCGAGAAGAAGGCGGTGAGCACGGCCCAGGGCTCGGGCAGCACCCGGCTGGAGAGCCAGCCCGTGCGCGCGGCCAGCTCCCAGGCCAGCACGATCAGCGCGGGCAGCAGCCAGGGCAGCAACGCGCGCCAGGCCTCAGCTGGAGAGGCGGATTTGCGTGACATGGTGGTCCTTGACGTGAAGCGGCGGCAGCGGCGCGAGCTCGACGAGCTCCAGCCGGTTGCCGAAAGGGTCCTCGGTGCTGGCGCGGCCCGCGTCGGCCAGCGCCCAGGCATCCACCGGGTGCCCGCCGGCGCGCAGCCGCTGCAGCACCGGCGCCAGCTCGGCGAACCGCAGCGCCAGGTGCGCCTGCGGCGCCACGCCGGTGTAGCGGCCCTCGCGCAGGTCCAGCATGAAACCTTCGAGCACGAAGCGCAGCACGCACGGCTGCCCGGGCGAGGAAAGCCCGGCGACTTCGTGCAGCCCCAGCGCGTCGCGGTAGAAGCGGCGCGCCGCGTCACTGCCACCGGGCGGCATGGGCAGTTGCACGTGATCGAGCAGGGGGCGGGTCATGGCCAGCGCCTCCCTCAGCTCGCGGCCGCCTGGCGCGGCACGATGCCGTTGGCCACGATCTCGCCAAACGGCCCGGTGAGCGTGGGGGCCGCGAGCTTCTCGCGCAGCGACAGCGGCAGCAGCGGGAACACCAGCTCGGCGAAGCGGTGCGCCTCCTCCAGGTGCGGATAGCCGGAAAGGATGAAGAACTCCAGCCCCAGCGCCGCGTACTCCTGCAGGCGCTCGGCCACCTGCCGCGGGCTGCCCACCAGCGCGGTGCCGGCGCCCCCGCGCACCAGGCCCACGCCGGCCCAGAGATTGGGCGCGATCTCCAGGCCCCGGCGCACGTCGCGCTTGTCGAAATGCCCGCCGTGCAGCTCGGCCATGCGGCGCTGGCCCACGGAATCCATGCGCGCGAAACGTTGCTGCGCCGCCGCCACCGTCGCCTCGTCCAGATGCGACACCAGCTCGGCGGCGGCGCGCCACGCCTCCTCCTCCGTCTCCCTCACGATCACGTGCAGCCGGATGCCGAATTTCAACGTGCGTCCATGCCGGGCGGCACGGGCTCCCACGTCCGCCACCTTGGCCGCCACCGCTGCCGGCGGCTCGCCCCAGGTCAGGTAGGTATCGACCTGCTCTGCCGCGAGGTCGTGCGCCGCTTCCGAGGACCCGCCGAAGAACACCGGCGGATGGGGCCGCGACAGCGGCGGGTACAGCAGCTTGGCGCCCTGCACGCGCAGCCGCCGGCCCTCGAAGTCGAAGGACTGCCCGTCGTGCGAGCGGGCGATGATCTCGCGCCAGATGCGGATGAACTCGGCCGACTCCTCGTAGCGCGCCGCGTGGTCGAGGAACTGCCCGTCGCCGGCCAGCTCCTCGGCGTCGCCGCCGGTGACGAGGTTGACCAGCACGCGGCCGCCGGAGAGGCGGTCCAGCGTCGCGGCCATGCGCGCCGACTGCGCCGGCGCCACCAGTCCGGGCCGCAGCGCGACCAGGAACTTCAGCTGCCGCGTGGCATCGATCAGGCTGGCCGCGACGATCCAGGAGTCTTCGCAGGAACGCCCGGTGGGCAGCAGCACGCCCTCGTAGCCCAGGCTGTCGGCGGCGATCGCCACCTGCTTGAAATAGGCGAAATCGGCCTGGCGCGCGCCGGCGCTGGTGCCCAGGTAGCGCGAGTCGCCGTGGGTGGGGATGAACCAGAAGAGTCTCATGTCGTTCATGGCTGGGTAGAGAAGGTCATATGCCCTGCATGTCGTTCGCGGACCACGAATCCTGTTCGGGCTGAGCTTGTCGAAGCCTCCGTGCGGCCCGCATGTCGGCGCCTGCCCTTCGACAGGCTCAGGGCGAACGGGAGGGGGTGCCCGCCGATCAATTGCGGGTTGCATCAAGGCGTGGCGCGCGCGGGCAGCGCGTCGGCGATGCGGATGGGCTTCGGGATCAGCTTCAGGGCGTGGAAGGTGTCGGCGATGCGCTGCTGGCGCGCGGCGACGTCGGGCGTGAGCGGGGCCACGCCGTACTCGTAGCGCTGGATGCTGCGCGCAACCACCTCGCGGTCGAGCCCCTGCAGCGGCGCGATGATCGCGGCGGCCTCGTCCACGTGGCCCTTGAGCCAGCGCCCGCGCTCGACCAGGTCGTCGAAGAGTGCCTGGATCAGGCGCGGGTTGCGCTCGGTGAAGCCGCGCTCGGCCAGGTAGTAGGCGAAGTTGTCCACCACGCCGGTGCCGTCGGCGAGCACCCGCGCGCCGAGCTGCTTCTCGACGGCGGCCAGGAACGGGTCCCAGATCGCCCAGGCGTCCACCGCGCCGCGCTCGAAGGCGGCGCGCGCATCGGCCGGCGCCAGGAACACGGGCTGGATGTCGGCGTACTTCAGCCCGTGCTTCTCCAGCAGCTTCACCAGCAGGTAATGCACGTTGGAGCCCTTGTTGAGCGCCACCTTGCGCCCGCGCAGGTCCGCCACGCTCCGGATGGCGGAGTCCTTGGGCACCACCAGCGCCTCGGCCGTGGGCGCCGCCGGGTCGTAGCCGACATAGACGAAGTTCGCGCCCGCGGCCTGGGCGAAGATGGGCGGCGCCTCGCCGACGAAGCCCACGTCCACCGAGCCGACGTTGAGCCCTTCGAGCAGCTGCGGCCCGGCCGGGAACTCCACCCACTGCACGGTCGCGCCCAGCGGCGCCAGGCGCTTCTCCAGCGTGCCCTGCGCCTTCTGCAGCACGAACAGGCTGGCCGACTTCTGGTAGCCCACGCGCAGCGTCGTGGCCGGTTGCGCGCGCAGCCATTGCGGGTTGTAGGCCAGCACGGCGGCGGCCACGGCGCCGCGCCACAGGATGCGGCGGCGGTGCGGGGAGGTGAGGTCGGGCAGCATGGGGATTCCTTCGAGGAGTTCTGGGTCAGGGATGGACCGGTTGCATGCGCTGCACGATAGGCAGCGCCCGCGCACCGCGGAACGAAGGAGTGCGGCTAAGTTCATCCGCGATCCTCATATCCGGCGCCGGCGCTTCTTCAGCCCTGGCGCCGATACGCGCATGGAGCCGAAATTGCCACCGCCGTTTTGAAACAACGGCTACAGCAGCCTTTTTCGCGCTTGCTCATGCGCGGCGTGGATTTGGCGTGCGGAGTCCGGCTTTCCTACGATGGCTGCGCCAGCCCGGCCGCCTGCCATGAGCGGGCCGCATCGAGGCGGTCCCCACAGGAGTACCGGTTGACCGATCCCACCCTCACCGCCGTGCCGCCCGGCGCGGCCGGCCCGCTGTCCGACACCGAGATCAAGACCACCACCTGCTGCATGTGCGCCTGCCGCTGCGGCATCCGCGTGCACCTGCGCGACGGGCAGCCCCTCTACATCGACGGCAATCCGAACCAGCCCCTCAACCGGGGCGTGATCTGCGCCAAGGGAAGCGCCGGGCTGATGAAGCAGCACTCGCCCGCGCGGCTGACGCAGCCGCTGCGGCGCAAGCCCGGTGCCGAGCGCGGCGACGGCGCCTTCGAGACGATCTCGTGGGACGAGGCGCTGGCGCTGCTGGAGACGCGGCTGCGGCGCATCCGCTCTACCGACCCCAAGCAGTTCGCCTTCTTCACCGGGCGCGACCAGATGCAGGCGCTGACCGGGCTGTTCGCGCGCCAGTTCGGCACGCCTAACTACGCCGCGCACGGCGGGCTGTGCTCGGTGAACATGGCCGCGGGGATGATCTACAGCATCGGCGGCAGCTTCTGGGAATTCGGCGGGCCGGACCTGGAGCGCGCGAAGCTGTTCGTGATGATCGGCACCGCCGAGGACCACCACAGCAACCCGATGAAGATCGCGCTCGCGAAGTTCAAGCAGCGCGGCGGCCGCTTCATCGCCATCAACCCGGTGCGCAGCGGCTACGCCGCGATTGCCGACGAGTGGATCCCGATCCGCCCGGGCAGCGACGGCGCGCTGTTCATGGCGCTGCTGCACGAGCTGCTGCGCGCGGAGCTCATCGACCGGCTCTTCCTGCAGCGCTGCACCAACGCGCCGCAGCTGGTGCTGCTCGACGCCGGCGAGCGCGAGGGCCTGTTCGCCTTCGACCCCGCCGCCGGGCCGGCGCCCGATGGGCGCAACCCGCACAACAAGCTGGCCTGGGACCTGGCCTCGCAGTCCGCCGTGGCCGCGTATCCGCAGGATGCCGCGCAGGGCATCGGGCACGGGCGCGAGCTGGCGCTGGAAGGGCATTTCACCTTGCCCGACGGCACGCGCGTGGCGCCCTCGTTCCAGCTGCTGCGCGAGCGCGTGGCCGACACGACGGCCGAGTGGGCCGAGGGCATCACCGGCATACCGGCCGCGCGCATCCGGCGCCTGGCGCGCGAGCTGGGCGAGACCGCGCTGCATCACGACGACGCGCTGGACATTCCCTGGACCGACGCCTGGGGCACGCGCCACGAGCGCGTGCCGCTGCGGCCGGTGGCCTTTCACGCCATGCGCGGGCTGGCGGCGCATTCCAACGGCTTCCAGACGGTGCGGGCGCTGTCGGTGCTGATGAGCGTGCTGGGCACCATCGATGCGCCCGGCGGCTTCCGCCACAAGGCGCCGTACCCGCGCCACATCGTGCCCAACTACCGCGCCTTCAACGATCCGGACAAGCTCAGGCCCGACACGCCGCTGGACGCGCAGCCGCTGGGCTTTCCGGCCGCGCCGGAGGAGCTGGCGCTGCAGGCCGACGGCACGCCGCTGCGCATCGACCATGCCTTCTCCTGGACCTATCCGCTGGCCGTGCACGGGCTCATGCACAACGTCATCGCCAACGCCGCGCGCGGCGACCCGTACCGCATCGACACGCTGCTGATTTACATGGCCAACATGGCCTGGAACTCCAGCATGGACCCGCAGTCGGTGCGCGACGCGCTCAATGCGAAGGACGAGCACGGCGAGCACCGCATCCCCTTCGTCGTGGTCTGCGACGCGTTCCAGAGCGAGACCGTCGCCTATGCCGACCTGGTGCTGCCCGACACCACGTACCTGGAGCGGCATGACGCGATGAGCCTGCTGGACAGGCCCATCTCCGAGTTCGACGGGCCCATGGACTCGGTGCGCGTGCCGGTGCTGCCGCCGCTGGGGGACTGCCGGCCGTTCCAGGACGTGCTGGTGGAGCTGGCCTCGCGATTGCAATTCCCGGCCTTCACGCAGGCCGACGGCACGCGCAGGTTCGCCGGCTACGCCGACTTCATCACGCGCTACGAGCACCAGCCGGGCGTCGGCTTCCTCATGGGCTGGCGCGGCGAGCGCGGCGACGCGCTGCGCGGCGCACCGAACCCGGCGCAGTGGGAAGCCTATGCCGGCAATGACTGCGTGTTCCACCACCGCATGCCCGACGAGATGCTCTACCGGCGCAACTGGAACCGCGCCTACCTGGACTTCGCCAAGGCCATGGGCTGGCGCCAGCGCAACTGCCCGATCCAGCTGTGCCTGTACGCCGACACGCTGCAGACCTTCCGCCTTGCCGCGCAGGGCAAGCGGCCCGGGCGCCAGCCACCCGACCACCTGCGCGCGCGCGTGGCAACGTGGTTCGACCCGCTGCCCTTCTGGGCGCCGCCGCTGGAGGAGGGTTTAAGCGACGCGGGCGACTTCCCGCTGCATGCCGTGACGCAGCGGCCGATGGCGATGTACCACTCCTGGGACTCGCAGAACGCCTGGCTGCGCCAGCTGCACAGCCGCAACGCGCTGCATGCGCACCCGGCCACGGCGCGTGCCGCGGGCATTGCCGACGGCGACTGGTGCTGGGTCGAGAGCCGCTGGGGCCGCGTGCGCTGCCGGCTGCGCTGCAGCGAGGCGGTGGAGCCCGGCACGGTGTGGACCTGGAACGCCATCGGCAAGGCGCCCGGCGCGTGGCAGCTGCCCGAAGGCGCGCACGAGAGCCGGGAAGGTTTTCTCCTCAACCACCTGCTGGGCGCCTGGCTGTCCGAGGGGGAGCACCGCATCGCCAACGCCGACCCGGTCACGGGCCAGGCCGGCTGGTACGACGTGCGCGTGCGGCTGCGCCCCTGCGCGGATGCCGACGTGCCTGGCTGCAGTCCGCAGCCCGCGGCCGTGCCGGCGCCGCCGGGCGTGCTGGGCCTGCACGCGGCGCTGCGGCTGTTCACCGGGCGCTTCACGGCCGGGAGGCGGCCATGAGGCTCGGCCTGGCCCTGGAGGGCTGGTGGTCGTGGCTGTGCCGTGCCGGTGGCGGGGCGGCGCGGCCGGCCGCGCCGCCGGCGTCTTCCGTCGCGCCTGCCCCGGCTGCCGCGGCGCGCGAGGCCACGCTGGCCAGGCAGCTGGCGCTGGTCATCGACCTGGACGTGTGCGTGGGCTGTCAGGCCTGCGTGGTGTCGTGCAAGCAGTGGAACAGCGCCGGCGCCGGCGGCCTGCCGCCCGACCCCGGCGCCTGGGAGGCCGCGCCGCACGGCACCTTCTTCAACCGCGTGCAGACCTGGGAGTCCGGCACCTTTCCCGACACGCAGACGCTGCACCTGCCCAAGAGCTGCCTGCATTGCGAGGACCCGCCCTGCGTGCCGGTGTGCCCCACCGGCGCGAGCACCAAGCGCGCCGAGGACGGCATCGTGCTGGTGGACGCGGACAAATGCATCGGCTGCAAGTACTGCAGCTGGGCCTGCCCGTACGGGGCGCGCGAGTACGACGAGGAGCGCGGCGTGATGACCAAGTGCACGCTGTGCGTGGACCGCGTGCACGACGCGGCGCTGCCGCTGCAGGACCGGCAGCCCGCCTGCGTGAAAGCCTGCCCGACCGGGGCGCGGCTGTTCGGCGACGTGAAGGACCCGGACTCCGCGGTGTCGCGCGCCATCGCCGAGCGCGGTGGCTTCGCGCTGATGCCGGAGCAGGGCACGCGGCCGGCCAACCGCTACCTGCCGCGGCGCGGTGCCGGCATGGGCCCGGCCTCCGGCAATGAAGGGGGAGAGGCATGAACCCGTCGTGGTCGCTGATCGCCTTCACCGTGCTGGCCGGCGCGGCGCAGGGTGCCGCTTTCGCGCTGGCGCTGGCGGCGCTGGCCGGCATGGCGCCGGGCGCCGGCTTCGCCTTCTGGACCCTGCTGATCGCGCAGGCGCTGCTGGCGCTGGCGCTGGGCGCGGCTTTCCTGCACCTGGGCCGGCCCGCGCGCGCCTGGCGCGCCGCGGCGATGTGGCGCACGAGCTGGATGTCACGCGAGGTCATCGTGCTGCCGGCGCTGATGGCGGCGCTGGCGGGCTGGTCGCTGGCGCTGCGCCTGCAGGCGCCCGTGCCGCTGCAGCAGGGTCTCGCCGTCGCCTGCGTGCTGCTATGCGCGCTGCTGTGGCTGTGCACGGGGATGATCTACGCCTGCCTGCGCGCGGTGCAGGAGTGGGCGCACCCGCTGACGGTGCTGAACTTCGCGCTCATGGGCGCGGCCTCGGGCCTGGTGCTGGCCGGCGCGCTGGCGGCCGCCGCGGGCGAGGCGGCGTTCGCAGGGCTGCTGAAGCCGTGGGCGCTGGCGCTGACGCTGCTGGCCGGCGCCGGCCGCGTACTGGCGCTGTGGCGCGGCGCGCGGCTGGTGCCGCGCTCCACGGCGCAGTCGGCCACGGGGCTGCGCGGCGCCCGGGTGGCGCAGCTGTCCATGGGGTTCACGGGCAGCAGCCACAACACGCGCGAGTTCTTCCACCTCGCCCCGGCGCGCGTGGTGCATCGGCTGCCGCTGCTGTTCGTGCTGGCGGCCTTCGTGCTGCCGGCGCTGCTGCTGTCACCGGGCGCGGGCGAGGCCGGCGCGGCGCCGGCGTGGCTGGCGGCGCTGGCATTGCAGGGCGCGGGGCTGCTGGCCGAGCGCTGGCACTTCTTCGCGCAGGTGCGGCATCCGCAGAACCTGTACTACCAGGCCGTGGCCTGAGTGACGGGGCAGGGCCGCGGCGGCAGCCGCCGGGGTGCGTTCAGGACGATGCGCCCGCAACCCGGCTGAACTTGCGAGTGAAGGTGCGGTACGGAAAGCCCAGCGTCTTGGCCGCGCCCTCGTTCCAGCCGTCGAACCAGCTGCTGCCCTCGGGCGTTTCCCTGGCGTAAGGGCAGTTCTTGCGCAGCGCCTTGCCGGCTTTGAAGCCCTGCTTCCAGGCATGGCCGACCACCGCGAAGGCCGGGGCCGGTGGCCCGCTGCTCACATCGAATGACACCTCAAGCATGTTCGTCTCCCGGCTCGGTTGGAATTCGTCAGCTTTCCGCAAGGCTCGTGCCACCGTGGCGCTGCCCGGTGCCGGCCCGGGGGGCATGCAGGTTTGTGCGGATGGACACCCGCGGCCGCAGTACCGGCGCTGCTCAATCCTGGAGCAGTTGCGCCGGTGCGCTGGTACAGCGGCGGCAGTGCCTTTCGGAGCCGCGGCATCGGCGGGCGCACCGGCACTTCCGGACGGCGCCCGCAAGGAGCGGATGCCGTTCCAGCCGGTGGGCCGGCGCGCCGGTGCCGGCGCGGGCGGCGCCTGGCCCGGACGGGGGGAACGGTGGTTGCGGTGGTCAATCTTTATCGCTCCAATGGGGGATCAAGTCGTATCGATGAAAGGGAGGATCGATGTTCCCAACCCGAAGCGTCCGCAGTCCGGGCGGTGCCTTGGCGATGTGCCTGCTGGCGGGCACGGCCTGGGCGGCCGAACCCACGGCGGAGTCGGTGGAGCAGGCCGCCTCGAGGCTGGAGAGCCTGCAGCGCGAGATCACGTTGCAGGCGCAGCGGCTGGAGAGCCTGCGGCAGGCCATGGCGCAGGAGCAGCGCCGGCTCGACGAGGTGCGCCAGGCGCTGGGCCTGGAGGTGCTGGGCGCGCAGCGCGGCGGCAGCGGGCAGGGGGCCGGAGCGCAGCAGCCGGCGCAGGTGGCCCAGTCCGATGCCGGCGCGGCGCCCCAGCCCGTGGGCCAGGCGCCCAGCGGCGAGGCGCGGCCCGCGGCCCAGGTGGCGCAGATCTTCGAGCAGCCGGGCGTGCTCACGCCGCGCGGCAAGTTCGTGCTGGAGCCTTCGTTGCAGTACGCCTACTCCTCCAACAACCGCGTGGCGCTGGTGGGCTACACCATCATCCCGGCCATCACCATCGGCGTCATCGACGTGCGCGAGGTCAAGCGCAACACCTTCACCGCGGCGCTGACCGGGCGCTACGGGCTGACCAACCGGCTGGAGCTGGAGGCGCGCATCCCGTACTCGTACCGCTCGGACGACAGCATCAACACCGACGTCTCGGGCGGCAACCCCAACGAGCCGCCCGCCTTCAAGGGCGTCAGCGGCCGCGGCATCGGCGACATCGAGCTCACCGCGCGCTACCAGTTCAACGAAGGCGGCCTGGACAAGCCCTACTACATCGGCAGCTTGCGCTACAAGTCGCGCACCGGCCGCGACCCCTTCGAAGTGCGCTCGACCCTTGCCAACGCGCGCTTCGGCGGCTTCCAGGACGAGCTCCCCACGGGGTCGGGCTTCCAGGGCCTGCAGCCGGCGCTGACCGTGCTCTATCCCTCCGACCCGGCCGTGTTCTTCGGCACGATCAGTTACCTGCACAACTTCGGCAGGAGCGGCCTGACATACAACGCCGCCACGTCGGCACCACAGGAGCCCTTCGACGTGAAGCCTGGCGGCGTGTTCGGCTTCAATTTCGGCATGGGCCTGGCGCTCAACGAGAAGTCCTCGTTCAGCCTCGGCTACGACCACAGCTCGGTGGGCCGCACCAAGATCAATGGTGACGGCAGCCAGTCGGTGCGGGTGCAGCTCGGTACGCTGGTGCTGGGCTACTCCTACCGCCTGAGCCCGGAGCGCAGCCTCAACGTCTCGCTGGGCGTGGGCGCCACGCGCGACACGCCCGACATCACGCTCACGGTGCGCATGCCCATCACGTTCTGACGCTCGGGAACCTGAACGCCGCGGCCCGCACGGGGCCGCGGCGTTCTTGCTTGTGCGAAGCGTGCGGGAGGTCCGGCCCGCCTCAGCGCCGCAGCGAGTCGGTGATGGCGCTGCGCAGGTTGCGCTGCGCCTCGATGGAGCGCAGCACGCCCAGGCTGTTGACGGTGGCGTTGATGGTGGTCAGCGTCTGGATCTTCTGGCCGTTGAGCGTGTTCTGGATCACGGTGCCGATGGCGGCCGGGCCGAGGTTGCTCAGCACGGTGCTGCCCGCGCCGTTCTGGATCAGCGCGATGCTCTTGCCCAGCTCGGCCGGCGACAGCGCGGCGCCCTTGCCGGCGGACAGCGCGCCCAGCGCCGAGAGGTTCAGGCTGGTGGTGGTCACGAGGTTGCCGTTGACGTAGACGGCGCGCTCGATGCCGAAGGAGATCTGCAGCCCGTTCTCGCCGATGAAGCCGCCGCGCATCGTGTCGAGCAGGCTGTCGCTGACGGCTACCGCGATGGGCTGCTGCGGTGGCTGCTGCGGTGGCTGCTGCAACGGCTGCTGGGCGGATGCGCCCGTTGTGGCGGCGGCCGTGTCCACGGCGCTCGTGCCGGGCGCGGGTGCGGGCGCCGCCGCGGCGACGGGAGCCGCCTCGGCTCCGGTGGCCGGCACGGGGGGGGCCGCGGCGGCCTGCGGCGCGGGCGTGTCCGCCGCCGCCGCGGTGGCGGCCGGGGCGGCCCCGGCATCGGCATCGGCCGCAGGGATGGCGGCGAGCCGGGCCGCTTCGTCGTCGGCGGCGGCCGGTGCGAAGCCCAGGATGCGGCGCACCTGCAGCTCCAGCTTGGACATGACGCCCGTCGCGGCGGCCGCGGTGGAGATGGCCGGCGCGGGTTCGTGACGCGGACGCGGCAGGTCGAGCGAGGGCGGCTGGTCCAGTCCGAACGCGCGCAGCACGGCGTCGGTCATTTCCCTGCGCAGCTGCTCCATCGCCACCAGGTCGGCCTGCTGGGCCTGGCTGCCCAGGCCGATCGCGGCCAGGACCAGTGAACCGCTCAACAGCACGGATCGGGAGGGACGGCATTTCATGGGGAACTTCGGGGCCGGGTGTTCAGAAGTCGGACGGGCCGCGGCGCGGCAGCACGATGCCGGCGAGGCCGTCGCGCTGCACGCCCTGGCCCAGCGCCGCCGTGGGCGCGACGCGCCAGTCGTCGGGATGGTTGAAGCGCGCAAGCTCCTGGCGGTTGCTGATGATGAAGAGGATGCGGTTGGCCCACACCGCCTCGAAGGCCTTGCGCGGCATGGCGCGCGTGCCGCCCGACGGGTCGCCCAGCAGCACGCGGTCGTCCCTGAGGCCCTTGACCACGACGAAGTGGTTGTAGCCGTTCTCGTTGATCAGCACGATGCCCGGGATGCCCGACTGGCGCAGCGCCTCCAGCGGGGCCTGGTAGCCGTCGGCGGTGAAGCCGTGGTTGGCCAGGTAGCGCTTCATGTCCAGCAGCGAGAAGCCCTGCTGGCGGATCTTGGCCTGGTCGCCCTGGACGAACATCTCCTCGAACACCTTCTGCTCGGTGACGCGCATGCCGTAGTGGTAGCTCAGCAGCGTGGACAGCGCGGCCGAGCCGCAGCTGAAGTCGTACTGCTGGCGCACGGTGGCGCTGAAGCGGGCCTCGTGCAGGCTTTGCGCCGGCACCGAAAAGGCGCCGCCGACCTGCGTGGGCAGATCCACCGAGCCGGCCCGCGCGGACAGCGGGCCTCCCAGCGCCGCGGCGGCCAGCGCCAGCAGCGCCGACAGCGCCGCGGCGCCGCCGCCATGCCGGGTGAAGATGCGGTTGCAACTTCTCATTTCAGCTGCACGTTGACGATCGTGGCGTTCTGGATGAGCACGTTGTTGCCGGTGTTCTGCACGACCAGCGGCAGGCCCGAGGCGTTGGCGAAGGCGCCGTCGCTGATGGTGTTGCTGCCGGTGACAACGTTGACGGCCTGGTTGTCGGCCACGACGCCGTTGAGCTTCATGTCGTTGAGCACCTGCGTGCCGCCGCGCTGGGTGTCGAGCAGGGACGCCGCGACGGGCTTGAGGCCCAGCAGGCCCGTGGGAGCGGCGCTGGCCGCGGGCGGTGACGTCGCCGCCGCCGCCGGTGTCGGCGCGGCCGGTGCCGTGCCCTCGGCGGCCTGCGCCGCTGCGTTCCAGGGCAGCGCCGACAGCGCCGCGAGGGCCGCCAGGACCGCGGCGCAGCCGCGTCGTTGACGGATGGGCATGGGGTCTCCTCCGAAGTTGGCGTGAGGTGTGCCGTGAAGGGGTGCAGTGGGCCGCCGCCGCCGCGGCTTGCGGCGGCGGTGGCCCGCGCCCGGGTCAGCGACCCAGGCGCATGTTGGCCTGCACGTTCACGCTTTGCTGCACCAGGGCGCCGATGCCGGAGTTCTGGCTCAGCACCATGATCCCGGCAGCGTTCTGGGCGGTGCCGCTCATGGTGTTGGACAGGTTGAACACGCCGGCATTGACGGTGCCGCCCGAGGCCGCACCGCCCGTGCCGCCGGCGGCGCCGTTGCCCGCGGCCGCGGTGGCGGTGCCGCCGCTGCCCGCGCCGCCGGTGCCGTCGCCACCGCGTTCGCCATTGCCCCCGTTGCCGCCGCTGCCACCGGCCGCGCCGCTGCCGCCGGCGCCGCCGGCCGCGCCGTTGCCGGCGGTGCTGCTGCCGGAGGACGCGGTGGTGGTGGCCGAGCCGCTGCTGGAGTCGCCGCTGGTGGCCGCGCCGCCGGCCGCGCCGCCGCCGCCGGAGGTGCTGCCGCTCGAAGCGGTGGTGGTCACCGCGCCGCCGCCGGAGTTGCCGCTGGTGGCCGCGCCGCCGGAAGCGCCGCTGCCGCCGGAGCTGCTGCCGCTCGACGCGGTGGAAGTCACCGCGCCGCCGCCGGAGTTGCCGCTGGTGGCCGCGCCACCGGAAGCGCCGCTGCCGGCGGTGTTGGTGGCCGCGCCGCCGTTACCGGCCGTGGACGTGGTGCTGCCCGAGGTGGCCGTGCCGGTGGAGCTGCCCGCGCCGGCGGTGGCCGTGCCGGAGCCGGTGGTGCCCGCGCCGCCCGCGCTCGTGGAGGAGCCGGTGGTGTTGCCCGAACTCGCGGTGGAGGTGCCCGAGCCGGCGCCGCCGCTGCCCGTGCCCGTGCCCGTGGCACTGCCGGCGGTGCTGGTGCCGCTGCCCGCGCCGCCCGTGCTCGACGCATGCCCGGTGCCGTTGGCATTGCCCGCGGTGGCGGTGCCGGTGCCCGCGCCGGCCGTGCCGGAAGCCGTGCCGCTGCCCGAGGCGTTGCCGCCGCTGCCCGTGCCGCTGCCCGCGCCGGCGGTGTTGGTGGAGCCGGACGTGCTGTCGCCGATGCCGCGGCCAGCGCCGCTGCCGCCACCGCCGCCCGCCGTGGCGCTGTTGGAGGCCGACGCGGTGCCGGCGCCGCCCGTGCCCGTGACGGTGGAGCTGCCGCCCGCGGGCGTGGCGCTGGCCGTCGAGCTCGTGCGGCCGCCGGTGCCGGTGCCGGTGGCTGCGCCGCCCGTGCTGCCCTGGCTGGCGGTCGAGGTGCTGCCGCCGCCCGTGCCGGTGCCGGTCGAGCCGCCACCCGTGGCGGTGTTGGTGGCCGTGCCCGCGCCGCCGCTGCCGCTGCCGGTGGAGGTGGCCGCGCCGCCGCTGCTGGTCTGCGTCGCGCCGGAGCCACCGCCGCTGGCGGTGCTCGTCAGCCCGGCGTCGCCGCCGCGCGCGGAGGTGGTCTGTGTGGCGCTGCCGCCGGTGGCCGTGGCCGCGCCGCCGTTGGCGCCGGAGGCCGCGCCGGTGCCGCCGCCCGCGCCGCCGGCGCCCGCCGTGCTGGTGCTGGTGCCGCCGGTGGATCGGCCGGTGCCGCC
>NZ_VIDQ01000003.1 GCF_009760915.1 Azohydromonas aeria | reverse complement strand
CGTGTTGCCGCCGCCCAGGTAGCCCTTCTCCAGCACGGCGATGCGGCCGACCTTGTGGTTCTTGGCGAGGTAGTAGGCCGTGGCCAGGCCGTGGCCGCCGCCGCCGATGATCACCACGTCATAGCTGTCTTGCAGCTGGGCCCGGCGCCAGGCCGGCTCCCAGGTCTTGTGGTGCTTCAGGCCATGCTTGAGCAGGCTCCACACCGAGTATTTTTGGCCTTGCACCGCTGTCTCCACGAACGATTCCGATGGCGGAATTCTTGTGGCGATCGGGCTTCACGTTTTGGCGATTCGCGACCTGCGCTTGACGGTATGCGACATCGTGCCGGGGCGCACGCGCCGTGCAGCCTCCCAACGAGCCGGGGCCGGCCGCTCGCGCGGCCGGCCCCGGCAAGTCGGCGCTGCCTCAGCACTCGACGATGTTGACCGCGAGACCGCCGCGGGCCGTTTCCTTGTACTTGGTGAGCATGTCGGCGCCGGTCTCGCGCATGGTCTTGATGACCTTGTCGAGGCTGACGTGGTGCGTGCCGTCGCCGCGCAGCGCCATGCGCGCGGCATTGAGCGCCTTGACCGAGGCGATGGCGTTGCGCTCGATGCACGGGATCTGCACCAGCCCGCCGACCGGGTCGCAGGTCAGCCCCAGGTGGTGCTCCATGCCGATCTCCGCGGCGTTCTCGACCTGCGCGGGCGTGCCGCCCATCACCGCGCACAGCGCGCCGGCGGCCATCGAGCAGGCCACGCCGACCTCGCCCTGGCAGCCGACTTCGGCCCCAGAGATGCTGGCGTTCTCCTTGTAGAGGATGCCGATGGCGGCGGCGGTGAGCAGGAAGTCCACCACGCCGGCGTCGTTGGCGCCGGGCACGAAGCGGGTGTAGTAGTGCAGCACGGCGGGAACGATGCCGGCCGCGCCGTTGGTCGGCGCCGTGACCACGCGGCCACCGGCCGCGTTCTCCTCGTTGACCGCCAGCGCGTAGAGGTTGACCCAGTCCATGACCAGCAGCGGGTCGCCGATGGCGGCCTCGGCGCGTGCCTTCAGGTGCGCGTGCAACGAGGCCGCGCGGCGCTTGACCTTGAAGCCGCCGGGCAGGATGCCTTCCGTGGCGCAGCCGCGCGTGACGCAGTCCTGCATCACGCGCCAGATGCGCAGCAGCCCGGCGTCGATCTCCGCGTCGCTGCGCCAGTGGCGCTCGTTGCGGCGCATGACCTGCGCGATGCTGCAGCCATGGGCATCGGTCAGCTCCAGCAGCTGCGCGCCGCTGCTGAAGGGGCACGGCAGCGGGGGCACGTCCTTGACCAGCGCCGGGCGCTGCCCGCCGCCCTCGGCGGCCTCCTGGCCCACGACGAAGCCGCCGCCCACCGAGTAGTACTCGCGCCGGTCGAGCTCGACGCCGGCGGCGTTGAAGGCCGTGCACTGCATCGCGTTGGCATGGAAGGGCAGCGTCTTGCGGCGGTGGAACACCAGGTCCCGGCGCTCGTCGAAGGCCACGGCCTGCTCGCCGAGCAGGGACAGCTGGCCGTCGCGGCGTATCCCCTCCAGCAGGCCGGGGATGGCATCGACGTCCACCGATTCGGGCTCGTGGCCGAGCAGTCCCAGCAGCACCGCCTTGTCGCTGCCGTGGCCGCGCCCGGTGGAGCCCAGCGAGCCGAAGAGCTGCACCTCCACGCGGGCGCAGCGCTCCAGCGCGCCCGCGTCGCGCAGCCGCAGCGCGAACAGGCGCGCCGCGCGCATCGGGCCCACCGTGTGCGAGCTCGAAGGCCCGATGCCGATCTTGAAGATGTCAAAGGCGCTGATGGTCATGCCGTCTCCCGGGCGATTGAAAGCTGTCTGGACTCGTTGAAATACGCCGGCGCCCGTTCCCGCTCGACGACGATGCCGACCTCGGCGCCGGGGAACGGCGCCAGCTTCATCAGCGTCAGCCGGATGCGCTGCAGGTCGAACTCCTGCTGCAGCACGGTGCACATCGTCTGGGCCATGGCCTCGACCAGCCGGTGCGGCTGGGTCAGGGCGATCGTGCGCAGCCGCTCCACGACCGCCGCGTAGTCCACGGTGTCCTGCAGGTCGTCGCTGAAGCAGGCGTCGCCGTGCGGCAGGTCGAACTCCAGGTCCACCACGATGGGTTGCGGTGCGGCCTTCTCCCAGGCATACACGCCGATGCGCGCGTCCATCGCCAGGCGGCGCAGCACGATGCGGTTCATCGCCGAGCCCGTCATCGCAGCACCACCGTGCGCTGGCCGTTGATGAACACGCGGTGCTCCAGCACGCTGCGCAGCGCGCGCGACAGGGCGGTGCACTCCATGCGCCGGCCGACGTTGAGCAGGTCCTCCGGGCTGTGGGCGTGGTCCACGCGCTCCGTGGCCTGCTCGATGATGGGGCCCTCGTCCAGGTCGGCCGTCGCGAAGTGGGCCGTGGCGCCGATGAGCTTGACGCCGCGCTCGAAGGCCTGGTGGTAGGGCTTCGCGCCCTTGAAGCCCGGCAGGAAGCTGTGATGGATGTTGATGACCCGGCCGGCGAGCTTCTCGCACAGCCCGTCCGAGAGCACCTGCATGTAGCGCGCCAGCACCACCAGGTCGGCCTCGTAGTGCCGCACCAGGCCCAGCAGCTCCGCCTCCTGCGCCGCCTTGGTGGCCGCGGTCACGGGCAGGTGGTGGAACGGCAGGCCGTGGGCTTGCGCCAGCGGGGCCAGGTCCGGGTGGTTGGAGACCACGGCCACCGGCTGCATCGGCATCTCGCCGTGCTTCCAGCTGTCGAGCAGGTCGTGCAGGCAGTGGTCGAGCTTCGAGACCATGAGCAGCACGCGCAGCGGCCGCGCCAGGTCGTGCAGCTGCCACCCGACCACGCCGATGCCCGACGCGATCTCGCCGAAGCCTTCGCGCAGGCGCTCCAGGCCGGCCGCCTCGGCGCCTTCGCGGCGGAACACGGTGCGCAGGAAGAAGCGCGACGTGGGCTTGTCGTCGAAGACGCTGAACTGCTCGACGTAGGCGCCATGGCGTTCCAGGAACGCCGCCACGGCGGCCACTTGCCCCGACGCGCTGCGGCAGACCGCCGTGAGCGCGAAGCGGCTCGGATGAGTCGAAGTTGAAGACATCGGTGTACCTCGCAGGTGAACGTGGACCGGCGACGGTCCGCCTGACGCCAATGTGTCCAAGGCCTGGGAGGGCCACTTGTTGGATGCCGACACCTGATTGGCCGATTGCGACAGCAGCGGCTTTCCCGCGCCGGCGCGCGCCCCTGGCTGCGCCCCGGGCCGTGCCCCGGGCCGCGGCCGCTTCAGGGCGTGCCCGCCAGCAGCGCCCGCACCGCCCGCAGCAGCTCGTCGATGTCGAAGGGCTTGCGCAGGAAGGCGTTGAAGTCCTGGGCCTGCACGGCCAGTGCCGAGGCCGCGGCGCCGCTCATCAGCAGCACCGGCAGACCCTGGTGCTGCGGCAGCTGCCGCACGGCGCGCGCCAGCTCCACGCCGCTCATGCCCGGCATCATGTAGTCGGTGATCAGCAGGTCGGGCGCGGCCTCGGCGATGCGCGCCAGCGCCTGGCGGGCGTCGCCCGCCACCACGACGTGAAAGCCCTCCTCGCGCAGGATCAGGCCGAGCACCTCCGCGTTGGAGAGCTCGTCGTCCACGACCAGGATGCGTTGCGGGCTCAAGCGTCGGTCCCGCCCGTCACGAGCGCGGCCTCGGCCGCGGTGGCCGATTCCGCGATTTCCAGCCCTCCCGGGCCGAGCACCAGCTCGCGCACGCGCTGGTCGCAGCGGCTGTTGCGCACCTTGCCGATCCACACGCGGTGCCGCACGCGGTGATCGACCTGCACGGCCAGCCGGATGATGTTGTCGGACAGGGCCGACATCGTGTGCGTGCCCACGGGAAAGGACGAGCGCTCGGCGTCGGTCTCCTCCACCGTGATCAGCGTCGTCGCGCCCGAGCGGCGCAGCTCGTTGGCCAGGGCGGCCAGGAAGCTGCCGTCGCGCGCCTCGTAGCCGGTGGCCGCGACGAAGCCGCCCAGGCCATCGACCACGACGCGCCGCGCGCCGGTGCGCCGGATGGCTTCCAGCAGCCGCGCCGCCAGCTCGTCGAGCAGGTTCTCGCCGAAGGGCTGCCACTCGAAGTGCAGCACGCCCGCATCCACCAGCGGCTGCAGGTCGCGGCCCAGCGACTGCGAGATTTGCAGCAGGAATTCCGGCGATTCGTAGAAGCCGAAGAACAGCCCCGGCTCCGCGGCACTGGCGCGCGCCAGGAAATGCAGGCCCAGCGTGGTCTTGCCGTTGCCCGAGTAGCCCGACACCGCCGTGACGCTGCCTTCGGGCAGGCCGCCGATGGCGAACATCGCGTCCAGCCCGTCGATGCCGGTGGACACGGCGCGGGGCTTGATGGCGTCGCGTGGCGACTCGCGCCGCGCCGCCTCCAGCCGCGGGTACAGCGTGATGCCGTCCACCCCGATGCGAAAGACATGCGAGCCGCGCAGCGTGGGGCTGCCGCGGAACTTCACCACCTCCAGCGTGCGCTCGCGGCGGCGGTCCAGCGCGCATTCGCGCAGCGCCACGATGCCGTCCACCATGGTCTGCTCGGGCGACACGGGCCGGTCCGCGTCGTCGCTGGCCAGCAGCAGCGTGGTGCAGCCCGTGAGCGTGGAATGCGCCTGCACCTCGCTGATGAAGAGCTTGAGCGATTCGTCCGTCGGCGCGGCATGGGCCGCGACCACCAGGCCGTCGAGCACCAGCAGCCGCGCATGGTGCGCGCGCATCTCGCTGCGCAGCAGGTTCACCACGGCGGGCAGGCCGCCCTCGCGCAGGGCATTGAAGGCGCTGACGTAGTAGAGCCGCTGCGGTACCAGGGCCTCGTCGAAGAACGAGAACGCGCGCATGTGCTGCATCAGCCGCGCGTGCGACTCGGCCAGCATCGTCACGTACACCACCGCGTCGCCCGCCGCGGCGCGGATGAAGCCGATCTGGTTGGCCAGGATCGTCTTGCCCGCGCCCGGCGTGCCCTGGACCATGTAGACGCCGGACTGCAGGAAACCGCCGCCGGTCACCTCGTCCAGCCCGGCAATGCCGGTGGGCACGCGGGGCAGGCCGGGAGCGCCGGAAGGGGAGTGGAAAGTCATGTGGAAGCTGCCGGTCAGGAACGGGCGGGAATTGCCGAAACGGGTAATTTGACGCGAAAGGAGCTGCCGCCCCGCGGGCCGACCGCGACATCGACCGTGCCGCCGTGGGCCCGCACGATCTGGCCCACCAGCCACAGCCCGATGCCGAAGCCGCTGGTCATGGTCGGCACCCCCACCACGCGCTCGAAGCGCTCCGACAGCCGCAACTGCTGAGCAGGGTCGATGCCCGGCCCCCGGTCCGCCACCGACAGCAGGACGTGGGCGGCGCCTTCGCGTGCGGCCGTCACCTCGACGGCGCCGCCCGCGCCGTGCTTGATGGCGTTGCCGACCAGGTTGCACAGCACCTCCTCGACGGCCTGCGCATCCCAGTGCGCCGCCAGGCCCGGCTCGATGTCGGCCCGCACCGGCGCGCCGAGGAAGGCCGCGTCCTGCGCGCAGCCGTCGAGCACGCGCGCCACCAGCGCCGACACATCCACCGGGGCGATGTCGAGCCGGAACTGCCCGGTGTTGAGCCGGCTCACGTCGAGCAGCACGGTGGCGCGCTGCACGAAGCGCCGCAGGATGCGCCGGGCGCGCTGCAGGCCGTCGGTGGCGCGCGCGCCGTCGCCCTGCCCCAGCCAGCGCTCGGCGGCATGCAGCTGCAGCGACAGCGCGTTCATCGGGCTGCGCAGCTGGTGGCCGACGATGGCCAGGAAGTCGTCGCGCGCGCGCACGGCCTCTTCCGCCTCGGCCAGCCGGCCCAGCAGCATCTGCGCCAGCGGCCGGGCCGACTGGCCCCAATCCCCGTGGTGCGCATCGAGCCCGTGCTGCCCGTGCTCCGCGCCGGGCCGGATGTCCCGGGGTGCGGCGCCGCCGTCGCCGGCGGGCGGGCTGGTGACGGGTGGCGGCGCGCCCGCGGCGGCCGGGCGCAGCGGCACGCGCCACAGCACCGTGGTGCCGGTGCCGGGCTGCGACTCGACGGCAAAGCTGCCGCCCAGCGCCTCGATGCGCTCCTGCATGCCCAGCAGCCCCCAGTTGACGCGGTTGGGCGCCGGCACCGTGGCGTCTGTGGCGTCGAAGCCGACGCCGTCGTCCTCGACGCTGCCCACCAGCTGCCGCCCGCGCCGCGCCAGGCTCACGCTCACCTGCGAGGCCTGGGCGTACTTGGCCACGTTGGTCAGCGACTCCTGCACCACGCGGAAAGCCGCGGCCTGCATCTGCACCGGCAGCCGCATCCGGTCGAGCCCCTGCAGCTCCAGGTCCACCGCCACGCCGGTGAGGTCCGACCAGGTCTGCACGTAGGCCTCCACGCCCTCGCCCAGGCCGCAGTCCTCCAGCGCCGTGGGCCGCAGCACGAACACCAGGCGGTCGAGCTCGCGGTCCACCCGCTGCAGTTGCGCTTCCAGCGCCTCCAGGCGCCGGCGCGCCTCGGCGTCGGCCAGCTCCGCCTTGAGCACGCCCACGGCCAGCAGCAGCGAGGCCAGGTACTGGCCCAGCGAGTCGTGCAGCTCGCGCGCGATGCGCCGGCGCTCCTCGTCCTGCACGCTCTCCACGCGCAGCAGCAGCTGGCGCAGCGCCTGCGTGCGCTCGGCCACGCGCTGCTCCAGCAGCTCGCGCGACAGGCGCTGCTCGTGGATGTCGGTGGCCGAGCCCAGCCACTGCACGATGTGCCCGGCCGCGTCGCGCAGCGGCTCCGCGCGCAGCAGGTGCCAGCGGAAGTCGCCATCGAAGCGCCGGATGCGGTGCTCGCTCTCCCAGGCGGCTCCCTGCTGGAGCGCGCCGCGGCGGCGCGCGAGCAGCGCCGGCAGGTCCTCGGGGTGGATGCTGGCGTGCCAACCCTGGCCCAGGCTGTCGCCTTCACTGCAGCCGGTGTAGTCGAGCCAGCGCCGGTTGACCCAGTCGCTGTGGCCGCCAGCGTCGTCGCTCCACAGCAGGTCGGGCACGAGGTCGGCGATGGCATGGATGCGCGCCTCGCTCTCGCGCCGGGCCGCCACGGCGCGGACCTTCACGGTGGTCTCCAGCACCGTGGCGCAGACGCCCGCGACCGCGCCGGACTCGTCGCGCAGCGCCCCCAGCGAGAAGGTGAGATACGCCGTTTCCAGGGCACTGCCGCGCTGCAGCAGCAGCGGCACGTCCTCGCCCAGCACGGGCTTGCCGCTGCGCAGCACCTGCTCGGCCAGGGGGCCGACGCGTGCCCAGGCCGGGCCCCAGGCCTGCCGCGCGGGCCGGCCCAGCGCCGGGGCGAGCCCGGCGCCGAGAATGCGCTGGGCAGCGTCGTTGTAGAGCTGCACCAGCTCCGGCCCCCAGCACACCAGGCTGGCAAAGCCGCAGCCCAGGCAGGTGTCCACCGCCAGGCGCAGGCTCGCGGGCCAGGACGCGGGCGGGCCCAGCGGCGTGGCGGCCCAGTCGTGGGCGCGGATGAGGGCGGCCATCGGCCCGTCGTCGGCGGGCCAGCCCGGTGCCACCGCTCTGGGGGCGGTGTTGCTCGTGAGGGATGGGGACATGCGCGGTACTCCAGCGGACCCGTGACGGACGCGGCCGGCGAATGCGGCCGGGCGATGTCCGGGACATGGGCGGTGCGGAGCAGGTTGCTTGCCTTGCCTCCTGGCGCCGGTGATCCCGGGCGCTTCCGCGCCAGGGGCGCAGCGGCTGCTTTAGGCTGCCGGCATGACACAAACCTTCACAAGGCGGGCCGCGTGCCGGGCCGGCGTCCTCATCGGACTGGCCCCGGCCCTGCCGGCTGCGCAGGCGCAGGCGCAGCAGGAGCTCGTGGTGGCCGCCGACGGCAGCCTCGCCGAGGCCCTGGCCGCCGTGGCGCGGCAGTTCGAAGCCGGGCGTCCGGGCGTGCGCGTCAGGCTGCAGGCCGGCGCGTCGGGCGCGCTGCTGGAGCAGATCGGGCGCGGCCTGGCAGCCGACGTGCTGGCCGGGGCCGACGCGGCCACCGTGGATCTGGGCGAGCAGCGCCGCCTGCTGCGGCCCGATGCGCGCGGCGTCTTCGCCACCAACACGCTGGTGCTGATCGTCCCCCCATCCCTGACCGTGCCGGTGCAGCGGCTGCTCGACCTGGGCCAGCCGGAAGTGATGCGCATCGCGCTGGGCCGCCAGCCCGGCGTGCCGGCCGGGCGCTATGCGCGCGAGGCCATCAACGCCCAGCGGCTGTGGCCGACGCTGCAGCGCAAGGTCGTGAGCGTGGACGATGCGCGCGAGGTGGTGGAGCTGGTGGCGCGCGCCGATGCGCAGGCCGGCATCGTGCTGGGCTCGGACGCTGCCGCGGCCGCGGCGACGGGCCGCGTGCGGGTGGCGCAGACGCTGGCCACGGCCACGCCCATCGTGCACCTGGCCGCCGTCACGGCCGGCAGCGGCAACGCCGCGCTGGCCGGCGAGTTCGTCGCCTGGCTGCGCGGCGAGCCGGCCAGGGCCGTGTTCAGGCGCCTGGGCTTCGGCCTGCCCTGAGCGCGCGCCACCGGATGAACCGACGCCTCTGTTGCCTGTTCCACTTCCCATGATCGTGCGCCGCCGCCAGCGCCGCCGCCAACCCTGATGGAGACGAGTCCCACGCCATGACGCGCCTGCTCTGCATTCCCTTCTCCGGTGGCAGCGCCCTGTCCTATCGCGGACTGGGGGCGGCTTTCGACTCGATCGAGGTCCTGACCTTCGAGCTGCCCGGGCGGGGGCGCCGGTTCCACGAGCCGCTGCTCAACGACTGCCACGCGATGGCCGCGGAGCTGCTGCGACAGATGCGGCCGCACCTGCACGGGCCCTGCGTGCTGTTCGGCCACAGCCTGGGGTCGCTGCTGGCCTACCTCGTGGCGCGGCTGGCGCGCAGCCAGGGGCTGCCGGCGCCGCGGGCGCTGGTCGTCTCCGGCGGGCGGGCACCGACGCGCGTCATCGACCGCGGCTGGCACCGGCTGCCGCGGCCCGAGCTGCACCGCGTGCTGCGCGACCTCGGCGGCTGCCCGCCGGCCATCCTGGCCGAGCCGGAGCTGATGGACCTCTACGAACCCGTGATACGCGCCGATTTCGCGGCGCTGGCCCACTACCGCCACGAGGTTGCCGCGCCGTTCGACTTCCCCGTCACGGTGCTCGTCGGCGCCGACGACGAGGTCAGCGAGGACGACGCCCGTGCCTGGCAGCAGGAAACCACGCTGCCGCTGCAGCTGCACCGTTTCCCCGGCAACCACTTCTTCATCGAGCAGCACTGGGCTCCGATCCGGCAGTTGATATCCGCGCACGTGCACGCCGCAGGCCGGCCGGCTCTCGAGCGCGACCCGGAGTCCGGCCCGCCGCACGCCGCGTCCTCGCTCACCGCTCACCAGCTCCTGGCGTCGGCAGCCAGCGGCGCGAGGACGGCCGACGCGCCGCCACCGCCGCCGCCGCGCTGATGGGCAGCCCGGTCCCTGGCGCCATGGCCATGCCGCCCGCGCCGGCGCTGGCCGGCGACGAAGTCCATGTCTGGACCGTGAGCCTGCTCGACGGCGCGAGCGGCGGAACGGCGGCGGCGGCCGAAAGCCTGTCGGGCGACGAGCACGAGCGCGCGGCGCGCTTCCACTTCGAGCGCGACCGGCGCCGCTACATGCTTGGGCGCGCTGCGCTGCGCCGGGTGCTGGCGTGCTACGTCAACGACGATGCCGCCCGGCTGCGCTTTGCCTACGGTGCGTACGGCAAGCCGGCGCTCGTGCCGGGCGCCCGGGCCGCGGCGCAGGCGCCGGCCTTCAATGCCTCGCACACGCAGGACCTCATGCTCATCGCCGTGGCGGACGGCCCGGCACTGGGCGTGGACCTCGAAGCCCTGCGGCCGCTTCAGGACCTCGACGGCCTGGCGCGGCAGGTGTGCTCGGCCGCCGAGCACCGCGAGCTGCTGGCGCTGGCGCCGGCACAGCAGCTGGCGGGCTTTCTGCGCTGCTGGACGCGCAAGGAGGCCTATCTCAAGGCGCTGGGCACGGGACTGTCGCTGCCGCCCGTGCAGGTGCACGTGGGTTGCGGCGCCAGCCCGGCGCCGCCTGCGGGCTGGTGGCTGCACGATCTGCGGCCTGCGCCGGGATGGGCCGCAGCGCTGGCGGCACCCGGCGCGCCGCGGCGCATCGTGCACCTCGATTTCCACGCCCATTTCGGCGGCTGCGGCTCGACGACCTGAGCTGAAAAGCCGCCGATGGAGCCGCTGGAGCCGTTGCGCAACGGGAGCACCACCCCTGGAAGCCGTCGCAGGGCACGAAGCCCGTGTCCTCGCTGCGCGTGAGGGCGGTCAGGAGTCCGCCTCCATGTCCAGTGCGTGCTGACCGGCCTCCTCCACGCCCTGCAAGGCCTGGGATGCAAGCACGGCCTGGGTGCGGACCTGGGCGCCGCGCTCCAGCGAGCGATGCACCGGGCACTGGCCGGCGATCTCCAGCAGCCGCTGGCGCTGGTCGTCGGCCAGCTCGCCCTGGACCTCGACGTGGCGCATGAACACGTCGGGCGGCGACTCGCCGGCGTGGCGGGCATGGCCCACCCGCACGCGCACGCGCCGCAGGGGCCAGCCCTTGCGGCGCGCATACATCCGCAAGGTCATCACGGTGCACGCGCCCAGCCCGGCGCAGAGCAGGTCGTAGGGCGTCGGGCCCGAGCCCAGGCCGCCGGCGTCCACGGGCTCGTCGGCCAGGAAGGTCGCGCCGCCGGCCGCCACCTCCACCTGGAAGTCGCCCTCGCCGGTGTCCTGGACCACGACCTCCCCGGGCTCGCCGGCGCTGCGCGGCGCCGCCGGGCCCAGGTAACGGGCGGACCAGGCGGCGATCACCTGCGCGGCATAGGCGGCGTCCGCCGCCCGGATCAGCAGGTGGTCGGCATCGTCCAGCGAGACGAAGCTCTTGGGATGGTGCGCCGCCTGGAAGATGGAGCCGGCATTGGCGATCTCGACCGTCGTGTCGCCCGGCGCGTGCAGCACCAGCAGCGCCTGGCGCAGGGCGGCGATGCGCCGGCCCTGGTCGTGCTCGCGCAACTCGTCGATGAAGGCGCGCCGCATCCGGAAAGGCCGCCCGCCGAGCTGCACCTCGGCCTCACCCTGGTCGAGCAGCGTCTGCAGCTGCGCGCCGAACAGCCGGGTGACGTGCTGCACGTCAAAGGGCGCGGCGATCACCGCCACGGCCTTCAGGCCCGGCAGGCCGTCGGCGGCGGCCAGCGCCGCGGCGCCGCCCAGGCTGTGGCCGATGAGCAGCCCGGGCGCGATGCCGGCCGCGTGCATGGCCCGCGCGGCGGCGCGCACGTCCTCCACGCTGCCGCCGAAGGTGCTGTCCGCGAAATCGCCCTCGCTCTCGCCCAGGCCGGTGAAGTCGAAGCGCAGCACCCCGATGCCCTGGGCCGTCAGCGCGCGCGCGATGCGCACGGCGGCCAGCGACTGCTTGCTGCAGCTGAAGCAATGGGCGAAGAGGGCATGCGCCCTCACCGGCGGCTCGGGCAGGTCCAGCCGGCCCGACAGCCGCTGGCCCTGCGCGCCCTGGAACTCGAACGTCGTGCTGCGCATGCTGGTTCCTCCAAGCTGCCCCCGGCCCAGGGCCGGGTGGCGTGCGGATGATGAAGGCGGCCAGGAGCCCGGGCCTGGAGCTTTTCTCGACAGGATGCAACCGCGTCAGTACGCCGAGGGTGCGACAGCGAAGCGATGCTTCGTCCGTCAACGGCCCGATCCACGCGGCATCACGCGTCAGCGCAGACCGCTGCCGCGGCGCATCTGCACCTCGCCGCTGGCGAGCGTGAGCGTGACGATGCGCGGCACCTGGTCGCCCACGTCCACGCCTTCGAGCTGGAAGCCGTGACGGTCGATCAGCGTCCAGCCCAGCTCGATGTTGCGCTCGCCGATGTTGGGCTTCACGCCGCCGGTGTCGGGCAACGTGTCGGCGCCGCCATAGAGATGCGCCACGTACTCCTGGGGGCGCGTGCCGTGGCGCGCCAGCAGTGCCAGCAGCCGCTGCACGGCCTCGTCGCCGTAGCGTCCGTCCAGCGGCGCAGCCGCGGGGCGCTTGCGCGAAGGCAGCACGAAGTGGCACATGCCGCCCAGGCGCCGCACCGGGTGCCAGAGCGTGATCGCCACGCACGAGCCCAGCAGCGTGCGCAGGCTTGCCGCGTCGCGGCCGAAGTGCAGCTGGCCCGGCATGAGCAGCAGGTCCTGGCCGCTGCGGGCGGCGAGCTCGCCCGTGGCCGGAAGGCCGTCATTGCCCAGGGGGCGCCGAAGCGCGATCCCGGCTGCCGGTGCACCGGCAGCCGGCCAAGCCATCGCGGCGGCGGCCCCGGCGTGGTGGGCCCGAAGGCTGGCCGCGGGAGCTGCGGTGCTTGCAAGCATGAGGTTCAGGAGGAAGCGGCGGGAATGGGATGCGGCCCTGCGGGAGCGCCATGGCGCTGGGCGTGTCGCGGCAGGCTGGGCCATTCCACCGGCGCAGCCGGCTGGTCGCTGTAGCGGCGTCCCAGGCGCTGCGCGGCGCCCTCGATGAAGCCGCGGTGCCAGCTCCAGGCTTCCCAGGTGTCGCTGTCGTAGGGCGGCTCATGGCCGCGCAGCCGCTGTCCAGCCCTGAATCCCTCGCCCCATGCCTGCGTGTCCATGCTTCCAACCAACTGCTGTCGAACATTGCCTGTATCGGAGGGCAGTTTCGTTTCTTTACAGGCGGCTTCGTGGCGGAGTTGTTAAACCGGCCCGTCCGCGCGGCGGGGAGGCGCCGGATTCGCGCTGCTGCTCCAGCGCTGTCGGAGTTCGTTCGCCGCGCTGGACTGGAGTGCCGAGGTTGCACGGGCACCTGCCGGCCGCGCTCAGCGCCTGCGCCGCGTCGACAGGGAGAACGCCGCCAGCAGGCCGAAGGCCACGCCCGCGAGCAGGCCGCGGTGCGTGTTCATCCACAGCTGGGCGCCGCGATTCGTGGCCTGGGCGTCGAAGCGGCCATGCGCGCCATGGTCGCCGGGCACCGGCTGCCACAGGTTGTCGCGCCGCCCGGGCGGCAACGGCTCATCGCTCATTTGCCCCTCGACGGCGCGCCTGCCCAGCAGGCGGTCCAGCAGGCCGGGCACCACCCGCGTGCCCAGGATGGCCTGCACCGCCGGCCAGCACACCCACAGCTCGCGGCGGCGGTGCGTCGCGGCCCAGTACACCGCGCGCGCCGCGATCTCGGGCTGGAAGATCTTGCCCATGGGCCGCGGGCTGCGCGGCATGGTGGTGCGGCCCCAGTCGAACTGCGGCGTGTTGAAGGCCGAGAGCTGCACCATGGTCACGTGAACCCGGCTGCCGTCGTGCGCCAGCTCGCATCGCAGCGAATCCGTGAAGCCGCGCAGCGCCGCCTTGGCGCCGCAGTAGGGCGACTGCAACGGGATGGAGCGGTAGGCCAGCGCCGAGCCGACCTGCACGATGGTGCCGGCGTCGCGCGGCTGCATGCGCCGCAGCGCCGCCCGGGTGCCCCACACCGCGCCGAGATAGGTCACGTCCGTGGCGCGGCGGAAGTCCTCGCCCGACACCTCCAGCAGCGGCGCGAAGATGGTCGCCATCGCGTTGTTGACCCAGACGTCGATGGGTCCCCATTGCGCCTCCACGCCACTGGCGGCCGCCTCCACCTGGGACTCGTCGCTCACGTCGGTCGGGATGCACAGCGCCTCGCCGCCCAGCCGCTCGACCTCGGCGCGGGCCGCGGCCAGGCCCTCCTCGCCGCGTGCCAGCAGCGCCACGCGCCAGCCCCGCCGGCCGAACTCCCGGGCAATCGCCCGCCCGATGCCGGCCGACGCGCCGGTGACGACCACCACGCGCCGGCGTGACGAGCCCTCGACGGCGCGTGGCAACGGCGTGCCGCCGTCATCGGTGTCGCGTTCAGCAGCCATGGCGCAAGCCTCCCGGGCGCAGCCCGAAGTGTTTCCGGCGCGGCGGCAAGAACCACGCCCAAAGCCGGCAGGCCCCTGGCCACCGCGCGCGGCGGGAACCTTGCTTGCCTGCTCCGCGCAGCTTCGCTCCCACCGCCGCCGCCCATGGCCCACCACTGGTACAAGAACGCCGTCATCTACTGCCTGGACGTGCGTACCTTTGCCGACGGCAACGGTGACGGCATGGGCGATTTCGCCGGGCTGTGCACGCGGCTGGACCACCTGGCCGGGCTCAATGCCAGCTGCGTGTGGCTGCAGCCGTTCTTCCCCTCGCCGATGCGCGACAACGGCTACGACATCACCGACCACTACGGCATCGACCCCCGGCTGGGCACGCTGGGCGACTTCGTCGAGTTCGCCCGGCTGGCGCGGGAGCGCGGCATCCGGGTGCTGGTGGACCTGGTGGTCAACCACACCTCCATCGACCACCCGTGGTTCCAGGCGGCGCGCAGCGACCGCGGCTCGCCCTTTCGCGACTGGTACGTCTGGCGCGACGAGAAGCCCGCGGACGCCGAGGAGGGCGTGGTCTTCCCCGGCGCACAGCGCACGACCTGGACCTGGGACGAGGCCGCGCAGGCCTTCTACTTCCACCGCTTCTACGACCACCAGGCCGAGCTCAACATCGCCAACCCCGCGGTGCGCCGCGAGATCGAGAAGATCACCGGCTTCTGGCTGCAGCTGGGCGTGAGCGGCTTCCGCGTCGATGCGCTGCCCTTCCTGCTGGAGCTCCAGGGACTGCCCGAGGCCGGGCAGGAGAAGGCCTATCAGTACCTGAGCGAGCTGCGCCAGCACGTGCAGCTGCTGCGCGGCGATGCCTGCCTGCTGGCCGAGGCCAATATCACCCCGGACGAGGTGCCAGCGTACTTCGGCGACGGCGACCGCATCCACATGTCCTTCAACTTCTGGGTCAACCAGCACCTGTTCCTGGCGCTGGCGCGCGGCGACGCGCGGCCGCTGCGCAAGGCGTGGACCGAGCTGCCGGCCTTGCCGCCCTGGTGCCAGTGGGCCAACCTGCTGCGCAGCCACGACGAGCTGGACCTGGGCCGGCTGACGGACGACGAGCGCCGCGAGGTGTTCGAGGCCTTCGGCCCCGAGCCGTCGATGCAGCTCTACGACCGCGGGCTGCGCCGGCGCCTGGCGCCCATGCTGGGCAACGACCGGCGCCGCCTGCTGCTGGCGCACAGCCTGCTGCTGACGCTGCCCGGCGCGCCGGTGCTGCGCTACGGCGACGAGATCGGCATGGGCGAAGACCTGTCGCTGGCCGAGCGCGCCAGCGTGCGCACGCCGATGCAGTGGAGCGACGCGCCCAACGGCGGCTTCTCCAGCGCGGCGCCGCAGCAGCTGCCGCTGCCCGTGATCAGCGGCGGCGAGTTCGGTTTCGAGCGCGTCAACGTCGAGGCGCAGCGCGGCGACCCGGACTCGCTGCTCAACCGGGTCGAGCGCATGCTGCGCATCCGGCGCGAATGCGACGCCTTCGGCGACGGCGCCTGCAGCTTCCTGGAGCTGGGACCGCCCGCGCTGCTGGCGCAGCGCTGCGAGGGCCGCGGCTGCGTGCTGTTCGCCCTGCACAACCTGGGGCCGCAGCCCCTGGAGGTATCTCTGCCGCTGGAAGGGCCCGCCGGGGAGATCCACGACCTGCTGGCCGGCCGCCCGCTGGCGCCGCCCCCGTCGGACGGCACGGGCGGATGCCGGCTGACGCTGGAGCCCTGGGGCTACCGCTGGCTGCGCTGCGGATGACGCCCGGATGACGCCGGCCTTGCGCGCCACGCAGCACGGACACCCAACCGCGAGAGAAGTGCGATGAGCATGCCGCCCACCTCCGTCGTGCGCGAAGTCCCCGTCGATGCGCAGGACGCCGATGCCGCCCTGTCCCGGGAGTGGCTCGTCACCAACGGGCTGGGCGGCTACGCCTCGGCCAGCGTGGCCGGGCTGGCCACGCGCAAGTACCACGGGCTGCTGGTGGCGGCACTGCCCAACCCGATCGGGCGCACCGTCATGCTCAACCACCTGGTGGAGGACCTGGTCCTGCCCGACGGCCGGCAGGTGCAGCTCAGCGGCGAGGAGCGCACGGGCCGGCGCCTGTCGCTGCCCGGCATGGCGCACCTGCGCGCGTTCCGGCTGGAGGCAGGGCTGCCGGTGTGGCGCTTCGAGGTCGAGGGCGCCGTGCTGGAAAAGCGCGTGCTAATGCCGCATCGCCAGAACACCACGGTGCTGCTGTACCGGCTGCTGCAGGGCCCGCCGGGGTGGCGGCTGGCGCTGCGCCCCGCCCTGCACTTCCGGCACCACGAAAGCGAGCTCAGCGACGAGCTGCAGCCCCAGTACCGCTTCACGCCGGGCGAGGTGCACGAGGTCCGCTGCGACGGCGCCCCGGCCGTGCTGCGGCTGCGCCTGCACGGGCCCGAAGGCGACTTCATGCCGCAGCCGCAGGAGCTGGCCGAGCTGCACTACCGCGTCGAGGCCGACCGCGGCTACCGGCACGAGGGGCGGCTGTGGAGCCCAGGCGTCCTGGGCGTTGCGCTGCTGCCGGGGGCAACGGCAGCGCTCGTCGCCTCCACCGAGGAGGCGCTGGTGATGGACGCGCTCTCGCCTGACGAGGCCTGGGCCGCGGAGCTGGAGCGCCGCGCGCGGCTGCTGCGCATGGCGCCGCCCGCGGCACGCGAGGGCGCCGCGGCGGAGCTCGTGCTGGCGGCGGACCAGTTCGTGATCGTCCCGGCCGGGCGCCGGCGCGACGCCGCGCGCGCCCTGGCCGAAGGCGACGAGATCCGCAGCGTCATCGCCGGCTACCACTGGTTCACCGACTGGGGGCGCGACACCATGATCAGCCTGGAAGGGCTGACGCTGGCCACCGGGCGCACGCACGAGGCCGCGAGCATCCTGCGCACCTTCGCGCAGTACGTGCGCGACGGGCTGCTGCCCAACATGTTTCCAGACGGCAGCAACGACGGCCTCTACCACACGGCCGACGCCACGCTGTGGTTCTTCCACGCCCTGGACCGCTACCACCAGGCCACCGGCGACGACGCGCTGCTGGCGCGGCTGCTGCCGACGATGGTGGACATCGCGCATCACCACCTGCGGGGCACCCGGTTCGGCATCGGCGTCGATCAGGCCGACGGCCTGCTGCGCCAGGGCGCACCGGGGCACCAGCTGACCTGGATGGACGCCAAGTGCGACGGCTGGGTCGTCACGCCCCGGCGTGGCAAGGCGGTGGAGATCAACGCGCTGTGGTTCAACGCGCTCAGCGTCCTGTGCCGCTGGCTGCGCCACCTGGGCGATGAGACGGCGGCGCACAGCTGGGCCGGGCACGCGCAGCGCGCGCGCGAATCCTTCAACCGCCGCTTCTGGTTCGAAGCCGGCGGCTACCTCCACGACGTGGTGGACGGCCCCGAGGGCGACAGCGCCGAGTGCCGGCCGAACCAGATCTTCGCGGTGTCGCTGCCGCACCCGGTGCTGGACCCGTCGCGCTGGGACGCGGTGCTGCAGGTGGTGCAGGAGCGGCTGCTCACGCCCGTGGGCCTGCGCTCGCTGGCCCCGGGCAGCGCGCACTACGCGCCCACCTATTTCGGCACGCTGCGCGAGCGCGACGCGGCCTACCACCAGGGCACGGTCTGGGGCTGGCTGATCGGGCCGTGGATGGACGCCTGGCGCAAGCGCCATCCCGGCGACACGGCCGGCGCGCGGGCGCAGCTGGAGGGCCTGATCGCGCACCTGGGCGAGTTCGGCGTCGGCTCGGTGGCCGAGATCTTCGACGCGGAGGCCCCCTACACCCCGCGCGGCTGCATCGCCCAGGCCTGGAGCGTGGCGGAACTGCTGCGTCACCTGGTCACGCTGCGGCCCGGCGGGCCCTGCCCTGCTCAATGCTGATCACGACGCAAGGGGCGACGCCTCGGCGACCGTGACTGCCGACCGCTGCGTCGTTGTGTTCGACAAGGTCAAGCCGCTGGAACCCGACGGCACCGCGCCGGCCGAGATCACTGCTCCAGCGCACGCGCATCACGGTGCGCGCCGGCCAACGTTGCAACGGGTTCGCTGCTGCTCGAGGGCGCGTGCCGTGGCCGGCTACGCCACGCCCTGCCGCAGCATCGCGTCGGCGACCTTGACGAAGGCGGCGATGTTGGCGCCGTCCACGTAGTTGACCGAGCCGTCGGCGCGGCGGCCGTGGCGCACGCAGTGCATGTGGATGTCCTTCATGATGGCGTGCAGCCGCTCGTCCACCTCGGCATGCGGCCAGGACAGCCGCATGGCGTTCTGCGTCATTTCCAGCCCCGAAGTGGCCACGCCGCCGGCGTTGCTGGCCTTGCCGGGCGCGTACAGCGTGCCCGCGTCCAGGAACACGTTGACCGCCTCCAGCGTGGAGGGCATGTTGGCGCCTTCGGCCACGCAGCGCACACCCTGCCGCACCAGCAGCCGCGCATCGTCGCCGTCGAGCTCGTTCTGCGTGGCGCAGGGCAGCGCCACGTCCACACGCACGTGCCAGGGCCGGCGGCCGGCCTCGAAATGCAGCCCATGGCGCTCGGCAAACGCCGACAGCCGCCCGCGTTGCACGTTCTTCCAGTCCATGATCTCGCGCAGCTGGTCGGCATCGAGCCCCTGCTCCACCACGAGCGTGCCCTCGGAATCCGACAGCGTCAGCACGCGCGCGCCCAGCTCGATGGACTTCTCCGCTGCGTACTGCGCCACGTTGCCTGCTCCCGAGATGGACACGCGCAGCCCGTCGAAGCCCAGCCCCTGGCGGTGCAGCATCTCCTGGGCGAAGTAGACCGTGCCGTAGCCCGTGGCTTCGGGACGCATGGCGCTGCCGCCGAAGGACAGCCCCTTGCCGGTGAACACGCACGAGGTGTCGTTGCGCAGCCGCTTCATCATCCCGGCCATGTAGCCCACCTCGCGCGCGCCCACGCCGATGTCGCCCGCGGGCACGTCAGTGTCGGCGCCGAGATGGCGGTGCAGCTCCAGCATCAGCGCCTGGCAAAAGCGCATGACCTCGCCTTCGCTCCGGCCCTTGGGATCGAAGTCGGCACCGCCCTTGCCGCCGCCCATGGGCAGCGTCGTGAGCGCGTTCTTGAAGGTCTGCTCGAAGGCCAGGAACTTCAGGATCGACAGGTTCACCGAGGGGTGGAAGCGCATGCCGCCCTTGTACGGGCCGATGGCGTTGCTGTGCTGCACGCGCCAGGCCCGGTTCACGCGCACCTGGCCGGCATCATCCACCCACGAGACGCGGAACTGGACGACACGGTCAGCTTCCACCAGCCGCTCCAGCAGGGCGTGCTCGGCGTAGTAGGGATGGCGCTCGATGAACGGCCACAGGCTGCCCATCACCTCTTCGACCGCCTGCAGGAACTCGGACTGTTGCGGGTCGCGTGCCCTCAACATGCCCAGGAAAGTGGAGAGGTTCGCGGACATGGCGTCCATCCTTTCGTGAAGCGTGGCCGGGATGGCCGTGCGAGCCGGGTGCAGCAACGGGCGAACCATCGCTGCCTTCAGTTGTGGCCCGCGATCCGGCATCCGGCGCACCAATCCGGTCCGGACGCGAGCGGGTGTGCTCGTTGAGGCTGTCGTGCGGCAACCCGAGCGCGACCCCAACCGTGCAGGGCATCACCGGGCCGCACGGGCTTTGGGGAAGGGCGGGCCTCAAGGCCGCGCGGCCAGCACGCGGCCGATCTCTTCCAGCGACACCGGCTTGGTCAGGTGCGCGTCGAAGCCGGCTCGGCTGGAGAGCTGGCGGTCGTTCAGGTTGCCCCAGCCGGTGAGCGCCACCAGCGTGACCCCGTGCTGCGCCGGATCGCGGCGCAGCCGGGCCGCGACCTCGCGGCCGTCGAGGTCGGGCAGCCCGATGTCGCAGAACACGACGTCGGGCCGCAGCGCCCGCGCCGCCTGCAGGCCGGCGCTGCCGCTGTACCGGGCACAGGCGGCATGGCCCATGGACTGCAGCCACAGGCACAGCGCGTCAGCCGCGTCGGCGTTGTCGTCGATGACGAGCACGCGCAGCGCGTTCACGGACGCCGGCGCCGGTGCGCCGGCGACACGGTACGTGTGCGGCGCTGATGCCGCCACGGGCGGCGCCCGCTGCGGCAAGGCCACCGTGAACGTGCTGCCCAGGCCCGGGCCGGCGCTGCGCGCGTCCACCGTGCCGCCGTGCATCTCGACGAGCCGGCGCACCAGTGACAGGCCCAGGCCCAGGCCGCCCTGCGAGCGCGAGACGCAGCCTTGCACCTGCACGAACATGTCGAACACCCGCGTGAGCATCTCGGGCGCCAGGCCCACGCCGTTGTCGGCCACGGCCAGCTCGGCGCAGCCGCCGCGCGAGCCCAGCTCCACCGTGATGCGGCCGCCATCGGGCGTGTACTTCGCCGCGTTGCCGATGAGATTGCCTAGCACCTGCACGAGCCGGGCACGGTCCGCATCGACCCAGACGGGTTGCGGCGCCAGCTTCAGCCGCACCTCGTGACGTGCCGCGGCGACCATGGGCGCGCAGCTCTCCAGGGCCGCATCCACCACCTCGTGCAGCTCCAGCGGCTGGCGCACCAGCTCGATCTTGCCGCGCGAGATGCGCGCCACGTCGAGCAGGTCGTCGATGAGCCGCACGATCTGGCCCATCTGCCGCTCCATCATCGCCAGCACGCCGGCAAAGCGCGCATCCGGCGCCGGCATCGCCTGGAGCACTGCCAGCCCCGTGCGCAGCGGCGCCAGCGGGTTGCGCAGCTCGTGCGCGAGGGTGGCCAGGAACTCGTCCTTGCGGCGGTCGCCGTCGCGCAGCTCGGCCTGGGTGCGCTCCTGCAGCAGCAGCTGGTCGCGGATCTGGTACTGCCGCCGGCGCGCGCGCAGCGCCGCCTGCACGGCGCTGAGCATGGAGCGGGCGGACACCGGCCGGTCCAGCAACGTCACGTTGCGCAGCCGGCCCAGCACCCGATCCATCGCCGGCGTCGCCTGGCGGCCGCGTGCCAGCACCACGACCGGCACGTCCGACCACGGCGGCTGCTGCTCCAGCCACGCCAGCACCGACTCCAGCGCCGGGTCGAACAGCGCGTCCTCGGTGAGCAGCACGACGCCCGCGCCCTGCGCCAGCTGCTCGCCCAGCGCGGCCAGCGCGGTGCAGACCACGCCTTCCAGCCCCGAGCGCGCCAGCAGCGACAGCGTCACCTCGCCGTCGCGGCGCGTCGGCGGCAGCACCAGCACGCGCTCCGCGGACGCGCTCATGGCAGCGCGGGCGCAGGCCCTTCCCCGAGGTCCGGCGCATCGGTGGCGGGCCGCAGGCCACTGTCCACGGGCACCCCGGCGAGCACGCCGCGCAGCTGCACCAGCGGTGCGCTCAGGTGCACGCCGTCGGCGTCGAACCAGAGCTGGCGGATCGTCTCCTCGTGGCGGCCGCTGCGCTTCTTGAGCACCGAGATCGCCTTCTTGACCCGGCCCTCGTGCTCGAACAGGCGCAGCACCACGACGCTGTCGGCCAGGTAGCTGGCGTCCACGGGCGACTGCATGCTCGGGCCCAGCAGGCCGCTCTGGGCCGCGACCAGGAAAGTGGCCACGCCGTGGTTGTTGAGGTAGGCCAGCAGCTCGTGCAGCTGCGCCGTGAGGAAGCGGCCGTCGGGCATGGCATTGAGGTAGCCGTTGAGGCTGTCGATGACGACCACCCGGGCGTCGCGCTGCTCCACGGCGTCCCGGATCAGCGCTGCGAACTCCCCGGGCGCGATCTCGGCGGGATCGATCTGGCGGACGTGGACCTGGCCCGCGCCCAGCCCCTCCACCAGCGGCATGCCCAGGCCCTGGCAGCGGGTCAGCAGCAGCGCGCGCGACTCGTCGAAGGCGAAGACCGCCGCGTGCGCGCCGCGCGCGGCCGCGGCCTGCGCGTACTGCACCGCCACGGTGGACTTGCCGCTGCCCGGCGGCCCGAGCAGCAGCGTGGTCGTGCCGCGGTCGATGCCGCCGCCCAGCAGCGTGTCCAGCGCCGCCACGCCGCTGGGCACGCGCTCCGGCGCGAAGTCATTGCCGTGGTGGGCCGCCACCAGGCGCGGAAACACCCGGATGCCGCCGCGGCGGATGCTCATGTCGTGGAAGCCGCTGCGGAAGTCGCTGCCGCGGAACTTCACCACCTGCAGCTGCCGCTGCATCTGGCCGTAGGCCGGGGCGCGCTGGTTCAGCGAGATCACGCCGTGCGCGATGCTTTGCAGCTGCAGGTCGGGCCCCTCGGCCGTGCGGTCGTCGAGCAGCAGCACCGTGCAGTGGCGCGCGGCAAAGAACTGCTTGAGCGCCAGGATCTGGCGCCGGTAGCGCAGCGAGCTCTGCGCCAGCAGCCGCAGCTCCGACAGGGAGTCGAACACCATGCGGCTGGGATCGACGCGCTGCACGGCGCCCAGGACCTGGCGCGTGGTGTCGGTGAGCTCCACCTCCGAGGGGTGGTACATCGTGAGCTCGGCATCGCCTTCGAGGTCGCCCTCGCGGCCGAGGATCTCCTCGATCTCGACGCCGTCGAGCGAGAGCCCGTGCGATGCGGCACCCGCGGCCAGCTCCTCGCGGTTCTCGGACAGCGTGATGTAGAGGCAGCGCTCGCCCAGGCGCACGCCTTCGCGCAGGAACTGCAGCGCCAGGGTGGTCTTGCCCGCGCCCGGGTTGCCGTCAACCAGGTAGAGGCGGTGCGCGATCAACCCCCCGTGCAGCACGTCGTCGAGGCCGGGCACGCCGGTGCAGGAGCGTTGAAGGGTGTTGTCGTGTTCCATGGGCAGCGGCTCGGCACGGTAACCCGAGGGACGTAGCACACGATGGGCCTGCCGTCACCCGGCGGCTGCATCCGTCCGGCAAGGAAGGCGGCCCGGCGGTGGGCAGGTCGCGGAACAGGCTCGAGGGCAGGGACGGCGGCCTGCGCTGCGACCGGCGGCGACCGGCGCGCCCATCCGCCGGCGCGACCCAGGGCCCCATCGCCACCGCCCCGCCCCGCCCCGCCCCGCCCCGGCGGCTGGATGCTTCCTCAACTTTTTGGCCGATCCTGGCCGCGTACAAAGACCTTTGTGCCCGCGCCGCGCCGCGCGGTGGTACATTGGGCTCCTGGCGCTTGCAGCAAGCAGCCCCGCATGGGGCCTTTTCCCGAGCCGGCGCCTGGATCACGAGTCGATCCCCTTCCCTTTCCAGGACTTTTGGTTGCCCTTGCAATCCCGGCGTCCTGGTAGCCCCAAGCTCGCAGCGAACACCCCTGCCAGCTTCGCGCGCGGACCGAGCTCATCCATCCGCCGCCTCACGTGCGCCTTGCCGCACGCCTTTCCCGTCAAGCCCGGCACGGCCCCATCCAGGGACCGCGCCATCGAAAGCCGTTCATCGACACATCCATCCGGGTAGGCAAGTACCTTGTCTCCCCTTTGACCCGGCATCTCGGGTCGAGCCGCTACGCGGCTTCCGTCTCCATTCGCAGCGGGTACGGCAGCGCCACCCACGACCGTGTCATGCGCTTCGTGCCGGAGTTCGACTCCGGCGAAGCCGCCCTGCGCTACGCCACCGCGCAAGGGCTGGACTGGATCGGCCGCACCGCCGCCGCTTCGCACCCTTCACACACCCAGGAGTGAACCCATGGCCAAGGAAGAACTGATCGAAATGCAGGGCGTCGTGGGCGAGGTCCTGCCGGACTCGCGCTTTCGCGTGAAGCTCGAGAACGGGCACGTGCTGGTGGCCTATACCGCCGGCCGCATGAAGAAGCACCACATCCGCATCCTCGCCGGCGACAACGTTTCGCTGGAGCTCTCGCCCTACGACCTGAGCAAGGGCCGCATCACGTTCCGGCACCTCGAGCGCCGCGGGCCGCCCTCGTCGGCGCACCAGCGCAGGCGCTGATGCTGCTGTCCGCCGCGACGACACCGCACCACGACTTCGGCTGCCTGGCCAGGCGGCTGCTTGACTGCACCAGCCTGAGCTGGGGCCTTTCTCCCCTTTTCCCCACCATCCTCACAAGGATTGACGACATGACGACTGAAACCGGCACCGTGAAATGGTTCAACGAAAGCAAGGGCTTCGGCTTCATCACGCCTGACAGCGGCGGCAAGGACCTGTTCGCCCACTTCAAGGAAATCAGGGGCAGCGGCTTCAAGACGCTGGCCGAGAACCAGCGCGTGGAGTTCGAGGTCACGCAGGGCCAGAAGGGCCCGCAGGCTTCGAGCATCCGCACGCTGTAACCACCGCGGAGGGCACGGCCTTCGGGCCGCTTCCCGAGGCCGGCGCGGCCCCGCTCCCAGTATTTCGTTACCCCCAAGGACTGATGACATGACCACCCAGACCGGCACCGTGAAATGGTTCGACGAACCCAAGGGCTTCGGCTTCATCACGCCTGACGGCGGCGGCAAGGACATGTTCGCCCACTTCAGCGAGATCAGGAGCGGCGAGTCCAGGACGCTGGCCCAGGACCAGCGCGTGGAGTTCGAGGTCGCGCAGGGCCGCAAGGGCCCGCAGGCGTCCAACATCCGCGTGCTGTAACCGCGGCACGGCCGCGCTGCGCCGGCCCTGTCCACGACGAGGCGGGCCGCCACAGCGCTTCAGCGGCTGGGGCGTATCCAGACGCCCGTCACGGGTCTCGAAGCCTGCCGCTCATAGCCCACGCGCCAGGCGTCGTACCGGCGCTGCCATTCCTGCTGCGACTCGCCCGTCAAGGGCGGCATGTTCAAGGCACGCAGCATCGGATTCGAACCCCAGGCTTCACCCCGGGCCGCCGCCTTGGCGCCCTGCCTCTCCAGCTCCGCATGCTCGCCGGGCTTCATGTCGGGGTTCCCTTCTCAAGACCTGGCTCGTTTCACGCGCAACCAGGTTGCGCCAGGCGACTGGACGCCCCTGCTGCCTGCCGCCTGCCGGGCGACCGGCTCAGGCACCCGTGACTCACGCTAACACGTCGGCTTGGCCCTCCCGCAGGCAGGGCCCGAGGACGCGCCTGCCCGCCGCTCCATCGGCGGGGGCTGCAATCCAGAAACCCGGGCATGTTTTCGCCTTCGGGTTCGGCAGGCGCCCCGCTTGCCTTGATCCATGACTCAACAGGAAACCCATGACAAACCCTTCGATATCCATGCCCGGCCAGGAAATGCTGCAGCCTTTCATGCAGCCCTTCGTCCACCTGACACAGCGCAACATGCAGTTGTTCACCAGCTTCTCGGCCTCGCCGGAAATGGTGGGCCTGTGGCTGAAGAACGGGCAAAGAATGTTCAGCCAGGCCGTCCAGGAGACCGCCTCCGGGAAAGGTTCGCGCCAGCCTCATGAAGCGATCGAGCAGGTGCAAGCCAACATGTCGGAAGTGGGACAGTCCAGGGCGTTTGCCGGCCTTTTGCAGGGCCTGATGCAAAGCCACCTGCAGTTCCTGACCGACCTGGCCCAGGCGCAGATGGCTGCGCTGGGCCGCATGCCGGTACAGATGATGGAAAACCTGCAGCAGGCAGCCGTCAACGGCGCGCCCGCCGCGGCAGTGCTGGAAGAGCAGCCCGCGCGCTCCCGGCGCAAGGCGCATTGACCTGGCCGTCCTGCCGGAAGTGAATTCCCGCCGACGGATGGCTGCGGGGCGGGTTGCCAGCCCTGCTGGTGAAGGAAATCCAAATGCGTGATGGGGATGGCCCCTCGGCATTCAATGCACAGTGCATCCGGTCCATTTGCCCGAAGCGCGCGGGCCGCGAAGCGGCCGGCGCACGTTGCGGCTCCATCCACCCACACCCGCCCTTCGCAGCCCATGCCTTCCGACACCCCGTCCCGTGACGACCTGCGCGCCCGCTTCGCGGCGCAAGCGCCCGCCGACATCCCGAGCTGGTTCCAGCCGGCCCTGGTCGAGCCGCTCCTGCCTTCGCTGCCGGAGCGCGGGCCGGAGGTGGACCACAACGCCGCGGTCAAGACCTGGTCCGACCAGAGAAGCCAGGCCCACGCGCGGCGCGAGCAGTACCGGTACTTCGCCTGGCGCTGGTACTACGCCGACCAGATGCTGGCGCACAGCGAGATGCCGATCAGCCTGCAGCCGCATGCCTGAGCCCGACGGCTGCGTTGCTCGGGGAGCGCGCGCCTCACCACCGGGCCGGCAATGACTGGAGCGGCCCATGAGTGCCGAGTCCGATCCGGAGCAGAAGCCGCGCCTCCCGACCGCGGCGCCGCCATGAGCTCCGCGCCCAGCGGTCTTGCTGCCGGCGCCCTCGCCAGCCTGCCGGCCGCAGGCATGCGCGTCCTTATGGCTTGCTCAGTTGGCTGCCCACAGCAGCGCGGCGCCGGCGCCGACGCTGGCGGGAATGCCGATGCGCTCCAGTGCGCTGGCCTGGTCGCCGACGATCACCTCGACGGGCACGTCGGCCCGCTCGATCAGGGCGCCGGTCAGCGACTGGCCGATGGCACGCACCAGCGGGCTCCTGCGCGCCGTGCCCATGACGATGCGGTCACAACGCAACCTGCGCGCGGCAGCCAGGATGCAGCCCACCCGGTCGCCGACCTCGGCATGGACGTGGTGCTCCACGCCCGCCTCGGCCAGCAGCCGGCGCGCGGGCTCAAGAGCGACGCTGGAGCGCTCGCGGTGGAAGTCGGCCCGTACCTCGCGGCTGACGTGGCGCGCCACGTAGGCCGAGAATGCCGGCTGGACATTGAGCAGGTGCACCCGCAGGCCCGGCTCGCGCCGGTGCTCGGCGATCACGTGGCGCACGGCCCGCAGCGCGTTGGGCGAGCCGTCGCAGGGCAACAGAAGATTGGCCATGGCAATGCCTCCAGAACGCATCGGTGCGCCGATGCAGCGGTGAGTCGAATCTAGCGCCCACCCGCCAGGGCATGAAGCAGCCTGGCCGAGCAGCACCTTCCAGTAAAACCGAACCCTGGAAGTCGATTCCTCGACCCGGAGCGGTCCACGCCGGGGCGCCTTGCCGCTCGCCGCCCGCGCCCAGCAGCTGCCCGGACATGGGCTCGCGCACGCCTCATGCGGGCGCCGGACCGGCGCAGTTCCCCCTGCCCGCTCCGCACGGTCAGGGAGCGCATGCCGCTGCCGCGGTTGCCTGCAACCAGCGGGCCGCCAAGGCACCGGTATCCAGCGCCGCGTCAGTTTCCACCTCGAGGGCGAAAGCACGCTCGCCCGCGTCCAGCGGCTCGGCAGTGTCGAGCTGGGCCTGAAGCACTTCCACGCCGGCTTCGGAAGCGTCATGGCCCGCGGCATCGCGCTCGGCCACGCGCCGGCGCAGCGTGTCGGTGCGGGCACTGCAGGCCAGGATCGCGAAGGGCACGCCCAGGCTGCCGGCCAGCTCCGCGAAACCGCGGCGCTGCGCCCGGCGCAGGAATGCGGCGTCCACGATCACGGGAAAGCCGCCCAGCAGCGCCTCCCGGGCGCAGGCCGCCATTCGCTCATACGTACGCTGTCCGATCTCGTGGGAGTACAGGGCCAGGCCTTGCTCGGCCGAGCGCTGCAGGGGCTGCAGGCCGAACAGGCGCTTGCGCTCCACGTCGGAGCGGATGCGTATGGCCCCGGCGCGCATCACCAGCGCCTGCGCCAGCGTGGACTTGCCGCTGCCCGCGGGGCCGCAGGTGATCAGCAGGCGTGGCGCCGCGCCGGCGGCCACCAGGTCTTGCGCGCATGCCAGGTAGTCCGGGGCGCCGGCGTCCCCGGCCGGCGACAGCGAGTGCACCAGGGCGCGCACCAGGGCCCGGTAGACCTGGAAGAAGCGCAGCACGCGCGTGCCGGCGTAGTCGCCGCACTGCTGCAGGTAGACGTCGAGGAAGCAGAAGGCCAGATCGGCGCGGCCGTGCGCCTGCAGGTCCATGGTGGCGAAGGCCACGTCGCTCATGACGTCGCTCCAGCGCAGCGCCGCGTCGAACTCGATCGCATCGAACGCGGTGGCATCGTCCGGGCCCAGCACGACGAGGTTGCCCAGGTGCAGGTCGCCGTGACACTCCCGTACCGCACCGACCTCGCGCCGCTGTGCAAGCACCGGAGCCAGCGCCTGCGCCTGGATGTCGACCCAGCCGCGCAGCGCGGCCAGGCGCGCGTCGTTGCCGGTTCCGGCGTCGAGCTGGTCGAGCACGTTCAACGCCTGGCGCCGCACTTGCGCCGGGTTTCCGAAGGTCTCATGCGGCGCGGCCATGGCGGCGCGCTGGTGAAAGAAGGCGATGCGCTGCGCCAGCAACTCGATGTGCCGCCCGTCGAGCGTGCCCTGTCGCGCCCGCGCGCTCATCAGCGCATCGTCGGCGAAGCGGCGCATGACCACGGCATGGTCGAGCACCGGTCCGGACCCGCCCCAGCGCGGCGCCGACGGCGTGCCGCGCACCGGGATCACGCCCAGGTACAGCGCGGGCGCGAGGCGGCGGTTGACGCGCAGTTCCTCCCGGCATGCCGCCTCGCGCTTGGCCGCGTCGCCGAAGTCCAGGAAGGGCAAGCGCACCGGCTTCTTGAGCTTGAAGGCCAGGCGATCCGTGAGCAGCACCCAGGAGACATGCGTCTCCTTGAGCACTACCGGTTTCCCCGTGCAGTGCTCCAGCTGCGACCCCAGTGTTCCGATCGACAGCGCTGGAGGAGATGTGCAGGCGGCTTCCGTCATGACTCAGGACCTCTGCTGCGTCGTGAACCGGCCGTCGCACCTTGCGATCCATCCGCGCGCATCGGCCAGCACACGCAATTCCAGGGCAGTGCCACACCGGGCACGCCGGCACAGGCCAGCGTATCGGCTTCCCGGCCCACTGTGGCCCCCGCGGCCGCTTGCATCCTTGAGATGGCTCAAGCGCCGGGCCAGCCTCCATGGCGACCATGGGCAGCACCGTCACGAGGTGACCGATGAAGCTCGGCTTTCTTGGCGCTGCGGGTACCGTCACCGGCTCGAAGTACCTGCTCGAACACCGCGGCCGAAGGATGCTCGTCGACTGCGGCCTGTTCCAGGGCTGGAAGGCGCTGCGCGAGATGAACTGGGAGCCGCTGCCCTTCGAGGCGAGCGCGGTCGATGCGGTGCTGCTCACGCACGCGCACCTGGACCACTCGGGCTCGCTGCCCCTGCTGGTGCGGCAGGGTTACCGGGGGCCGGTGCTGGCCACGCCGCCCACCGTCGAGCTGTGCCGGCTGCTGTTGCCCGACAGCGGCCGCATCCAGGAGGAAGACGCCGCCTTCGCCAACCGCCACCACACCTCGCGCCACGAGCCGGCGCAGCCGCTCTACACCGAGGAAGACGCCAGGACGGCCCTGCGCCGCCTGGACCCGGTGCCCTTCGACGCGCCGACGCCCGTCGTACCGGGCGTGACCGCCACCTTCCAGCGTGCCGGGCACATCCTGGGCGCGGCGTCCGTGCTGCTCGACGTCGAAGGGCACCGGCTGTTCTTCTCCGGCGATGTCGGCCGGCCCGACGACCTGGTCATGCCCGGTCCCGCGCCCGTGCCAGCGGCGCACTCGATGGTCGTGGAGTCCACTTACGGCGACCGGCTGCACCCCGCGCTGGACGCCGAAGCCGCGCTGGGCGACGTGATCACGCGCACGGCCGCGCGCGGCGGCAGCGTGGTCGTGCCCGCCTTCGCGGTCGGCCGGGCCCAGGCGCTGCTGTTCATGCTGCACCGGCTCAAGGCGCGCGGCGCGATCCCCGATCTGCCCGTGTTCCTCGACAGCCCGATGGCGATCGACATGACGGCCATCTACCACCACTACCGCGCCGAGCACCGGCTGTCGGCGCAGGAATGCGCGGGCATGTGCGGCGTGGCCGAGATGGTGCGCACGCCGCAGCAGTCGCGCGCGCTGGGGCAGCTGCGCTTTCCCGCAGTCATCGTCTCGGCCAGCGGCATGGCCACGGGCGGACGCGTGCTGCACCACCTGCGCCAGCGCCTGCCCGACCATCGCAACAGCGTCGTGCTGGTGGGATTCCAGGCCGGTGGCACGCGCGGTGCACGGCTGCTCGCCGGTGAAAGGATGCTTCGCATCTTCGGCGAGGACGTGCCGGTGAAGGCCGAGGTCGTTGCGCTGGAGGGCCTGTCGGCCCATGCCGACGCGGCACAGCTGGTGCAGTGGCTGTCCACCGCGCCGCAGCCGCCGCAGCGCGTGTTCGTGACCCACGGCGAGCCTGCCGCCGCCGATGCGCTGCGCCAGCGCATCGGCAGGGAGCTCGGCTGGTCGGCCACCGTGCCGTTGCTGGGCCGGGTGGTGGAGCTGTAGCCGCTGATGGCACCAGGTTACAAGGCGGCGACCGAAGCACGGGCCTGGATTGCGCCTCGTCAATGGCGCGCGCCCAACCGCTCCTGACCTTGTCTTCGGGCACCACGATCGGGAGTTCCGTCGCCACCGGACGGGCGTGGCATGAAGCCCGGCCCAGGCAGTTGCCAGGCGCGCGTGCAGCGTACCCAGCCGGCTTCGACGGTACGGCCACGGCCGTGGCGGGGTGGCGCTTCGGCATCCCGGTGCTCGGCACCATGGCCCATTCGTTCATCCAGGCACATGCCGGCGAGGAAGCCGCCCTCGAGGCGTGCAAGGGAGCCCTGGACACCGCCTCGCCTCCCGCGGCGGCATCCGCCGCCGTTCCTGGTGACTGCACCGGCTCGATGGAGGCCGAGCAAAGGTGGCTCAGCCCGTGAGGCCGCGCGCTGCCTTGTGGTGGTTGCGCGCGACATAGAAGGCAGCGAGCGCGCCGACCAGCGCCACCGCCCGGAACGACGGGCGAGGCAGCCATTTCATCGCACCGAGCACCACCTGCGGCGGTGCATCGCGCTGCGGCGACGAGTCCGCGGCGGTGGCGGGAGCCGCCGCAGTCTCCGCCGTTGGCGGCTGCCCGGCGAAAAAGGGCAGCAGCGCGCTCACGAACGGCACCATGTCCTGTGGCCCGCGGCTGGTGAGCCAGTTGCGGTCCCTCACCACCGCCTGGTCCAGCCAGGTCGCGCCCGCGTTGACCATGTCGTCGCGCACGCCCGGCCACGACGTCATGCGGCGGCCCGAGGCCAGCCCGGCGGAGGTCAGCAGCCAGGGGCCGTGGCACAGCGTCGCGATGGGCTTGCCGCCGGCATCGAACCCGCGCACGAACTCGCGCGCCGGTGCCGACTGGCGCAGGAGGTCGGGATTGATGAAGCCGCCGGGAATGAGCAGGGCGTCATAGTCGTCCACCGAGGCATCGGAGAGCGTGCGGTCCACCTTCACCCGGCTCGCCGGCTCGTGGAGGTTCACGCCGCGGATGCGTCCCGGGCGCAGGGAGATGATGTCCACGCCGGCGCCCGCTGCGCGCAGCGCCGCGACGGGCACGGTCAGCTCGACCTTCTCGAACCCGTCCGCGGCGAGCACCGCGATGCGCCTGCCCTTCAATTGATGCCCAACCGCCATGGGGTCCTCCGTTCAGTTGTCCCGCGCGCCGTGCGCCGCGCCTTCCGTGCCCGGCCGCAGCCGGCCGGCCACCGCTTTCCGCGAGTGCCGGCGCTCAGGGCTCGAACACCGCGCGCACCAGCCCGTCCTGCTTCTTCTTGAACATTTCGTAGGCGCGCGGCCCATCCTCCAGCGAGAAGCGGTGCGTGGCCATGAATGACGGGTCCAGCTCGCCGCGCTGCGCGTGTTCGAGCAGTCGCGGCAGGTAGCGTTGCCCGTGCTGCTGCGCGGTGCGCAGGGTCAGGCCCTTGTTCATGATCGTCCCGATCGGGAACTTGTCCATCATCCCGTACACGCCCAGGACCGACAGCGTGCCGCCCTTGCGGCAGCACAGGATCGCCTGGCGCATCGCCTCCCCGCGGTCGGTATGCAGGTGCAGCACCTGCTTGATCCGGTCGTAGGCGTACTCCAGTCCCTCGCCATGCGCTTCCATGCCCACCGCGTCGATGCAGGCGTCGGGGCCCCGGCCACCGGTCATGTCCTTCAGCGCGTAGACCACGTCGGTGGCGGTGTAGTCGATGGTTTCGGAGCCGACCTGCTCGCGCGCCATGCGCAGCCGTTCCGGAAAGCGGTCGATGCCGATCACGCGCTCGGCACCGAGCAGGAATGCGCTCTTCTGCGCCATCAACCCGACACCGCCGCATCCCCACACGGCGACGGTGTCGCCCGGCTCGATGGCGCAGAAATCGGCACCCATGTAGCCCGTGGGCGCCGCATCGGAGAGGAACAAGGCCTGCACGTCCGAGACGCCGTCGGGCACCGGGAAGCAGTTGGTGTCCGCGTGCGCCAGGCGCATGTACTGCGCATGCGAGCCCGCGTAGCCGCCGAACGCGTGGGTGTAGCCGTAGATGCCGCCCGTGGGATACCCGAGCAGCGGTTCCTGCAGGTACGGATGCGGGTTCGTGTTGTCGCACAGCGACCAGAGCTGCTTGCCGCAGTACCAGCATTGGCCGCAGCCGATGAAGGAGGGCACGACCACCCGCTCACCCTTGCGCACCTTGCGCACCCCCGGGCCGACGTCGACGATCTCGCCCATGAACTCGTGACCGATCACGTCGCCTTCCTTCATCGTCGGTATGTACCCGTCGATGAAGTGCAGGTCCGAGCCGCAGGTGGTGCTCAGGCGCACCTTGAGGATCGCGTCTCCGGGATTGACGATGATGGGGTCGGGAACGGTCTCGACCGCGAGCTTGTTCACGCCGTTCCAGCAGATGGCTCTCATTCGAATGCTCCATAGGGATCGGGGTCGTCGCGCGTGGTCGGGTTGTGCTCCAGCGTGGGCACCTCGCCGGTTTCGGCCAGGCTCTTGAAGCGGCGAAGGACGAGTGCGCCCATCGCGTGCGGCGCGTGGGTGAGCCGGGCCACGAAGTCGCCCAGCTTGCCGCCGGGCGGATCGAAGCGCCAGGTAAGCCGCACCTCGGTGCCCCAGCCGGGGCGGCCCGGGCCGAACACCAGCTCGCCTTCGTTGGGCAGCTCGGCGCCCTCCGTGGACTGCCAGGCGATCCGCCTGCCGGGATCGTCCACGACGATGCGCGAGTCCCACTCGACATCGCCAATCCATTTCGCGTGTGCTTTCCAATGCCAAAGGTCGCCCGAGGCGGAGACCTCGGCAAGCTGCGCCATGACCACGCGCTGCGCGCGCGCGTCAAGCCAGAGCCGGTGCAGCTCCTCGGGCGGCAGCCCGATAGGCAGTGCGCAGCGCACCTCGTGCGCGCTACCCTGGAGCGAGGAAGATTGCGGTGCTTGACTTGCGCTCATGCGTGTTCCCGTTCGAGGTGCAGACGGACCGTTCAGCCGTTGGGCTTCAGCGTCACCTTGGTCCAGCCGTCCTGGCGTTCATCGAAGTTCCTGTAGGCCTCGGGCGCCTGCTCCAGCGGCAGCTCGTGCGAGACGATCCACGAAGGCTTGACCTTCTCCTGCTCGATGAGGCGGCTGAGGAAGCGGTTGTAGGCCTTCACCGGGCACTGGCCCGTGCCCATCTTCTGGCCCTTGAACCAGAACATGCCGAAGTCGAAGGCCATCTGCCCGCGCCGCTGCAGCTTGTCCTGCGCGTTCGGATCCATCGGCACGAACACGCCCACCACCCCGATGTGGCCGGTGAACTTGACCGCGTTCACGAGGTTGTTCATGGTGAGGTTGGGCACTTCGTGCTGATGCATGTTGCAGCACTGGTAGCCCACGCATTCGCAGCCGCAGTCCGCGCCGCGCCCGCCGGTCAGCTCCATGACGCGCTCGATGCCGCCGCCCTCGGTGTCGTCGATCGCCACCGCGCCGATCTTCTCGGCCAGCGCCAGCCTGTCCTTGTGGGTATCGACCACCATCACCAGGCTCGCGCCCTTGACGGTGGCTGCCAGGGCCGCCATCAGCCCCACGGGGCCGGCGCCGTAGATCACCACCGACTCGCCGGGACGCAGCTGCGCCAGCTCGGTGGCGTGGTAGCCCGTGGGGAAGATGTCGGAGAGCATCACGTAGTCGTTCTGCTTCTCCTGGGCGTCGCGCGGCAGGATCAGGCAGTTGTAGTCGGCATAGGGCACGCGCAGCAGTTCCGCCTGCCCGCCGTGGTAGGGCCCCATGTCGGCGAAGCCGTAGGCGGCGCCGGCGAGCCCCGGGTTGGCGGTCAGGCAATAGTTGCTCAGCCCGCGCTCGCAGTTCTCGCAGAAGCCGCAGCCGATGTTGAAGGGCATGGACACCATGTCCCCGACCTTCACCCGGTCCACGGCGGGCCCGACCTCGATCACCTCGCCCACGTTCTCGTGGCCGAGGATGCGGCCCGGCCGCATGTCGGTGCGCCCTTCGTACATGTGGAGATCCGAGCCGCAGATGTTGGTGCGGGTGATGCGCACCAGCGCATCGGTCGGACGTTCGATGCGGGCGTCGGGCATGTCCTGGACCTGGACATCGCGCGGCCCGTTGTAGACCAGTGCCTTCATGATGACCCCTTCTTCCTTCCCGCCGGCGCGGGCGCCGGTGCTGCGGCCTGAAGCTCCTTCTTGCGCGCATGGAGCTCGGGCACCATGCCGCGCAGGTCGGCCGTGGAGTAGCGCGCCTTCAGGAAGACCTGCTCGCGCTCGTCCATCACGTGGTCCATCACGGTGGCGAACAGCTGCTTGACCGTGTCGTCGTAGCCGTCGTCCGTGGGCGCCATGCCTTGGAGCCTGGCGATCGCCTCCTTGGCCTCGGCGTGCTCCTGCAACGCCTCGTCCATCAGCGCATCGTCCTCGATGGCGGCGCGCACGCGCGGATAGAAGATTTCCTCCTCGATCTGCGTGTGCACGGTAAGGTCCTGGCAGATCTTCAGGGCCAGCTTCTGCTTGGCCTTGGACGACCCGCCGTCGTCACACAGGCCCTGGTAGTCGAGGAAGAGCTTCTGGACCAGCTTGTGGTCTGCGTCCAGCAGGTCGACCGCGTCTTCGTAATAAAGGGTGGCGCTCACCTGGACTCCTTGTGAAGGTAAGGCAGTCATGTGAGCACACAACTTCCTTGCGGCACAAGGACACATCACTGATGATGTAGCTGGTTTGTGCCTTGCCCAGCCGCTGCAACTTGGTGCAGATACTCCCCGCTGGCTGGGGCCGGTCTTCGATCCATGGCGTCCCACCGGGCCGGGTCTTGGTCCCCTGAGCCGGGCAATGCCCGGGAACCGTGTGCCATCAGCCCGGGGCACTCCAGACGAACGACGGCTTGGAAACGCCTGCCTTCTGACCGATGATGGAATCAGGTTCAGCGCACGGTGCGCTGCAGTTCGGCAAGCGCAGGCCGCTGACGCAATCGTCGATGGCCCAGGTCCGGTGGCGCGCTTCGCTCAGCTTGCCGGTCGCACCTTCAGCGTCAACCGGAGCCCACCATGCGTGCCATGACCTACCGCGGACCGTACCGGATCCGCGTGATCGACAAGCCCATTCCCGAGATCGAGCACCCGCGCGACGCGATCGTCCGCGTCACCCGCGCCTGCATCTGCGGTTCGGACCTGCACCTGTACCACGGGATGATGCCCGACACCCGCGTCGGCCAGACGTTCGGTCACGAGTTCGTCGGCGTCGTCGAGGACGTGGGCGCCGATGTGCACACGCTGAAGACGGGCGACCGTGTCCTGGTTCCATTCAACATCTTCTGTGGCGAGTGCTACTTCTGCCAGAAGCAGCTGTTCAGCAACTGCCACAACGTCAATCCGAACGCGACCGCCGTCGGCGGCATCTACGGGTACTCGCACACCACGGGTGGCTACGATGGCGGCCAGGCCGAGTATGTGCGCGTCCCGTTCGCCGACGCCGGGCCGATGAAGATCCCGGACACCATCGACGACGACAACGCGGCGCTGTGCACCGATGCCTACCCGACGGGCTACCAGGCCGCCGAGATGGCGGAAATCAAGCGCGGCGACTCCGTCGTCGTGTTCGGTGCCGGACCGGTCGGGCTGTTCGCGGCAAAGTCGGCATGGTTCATGGGGGCCGGCCGGGTCATGATCGTCGATCACTACGACTATCGGCTTGAGTTCGCGAAGAGGTTCGCGCAATGCGAGACGCTCAACTTCCGCGACGTCCGAGATCCCGTCTGGCACCTCAAGAAGGCGACCGACTGGCTGGGCTGGGACGCGGCCATCGACGCGGTCGGCTGCGATGCGACCGGGGACATGCTGCACCGTTTCGTCGGCATCCGGCCGTTCAAGCTGCAAGCCGGGGCCGCGAACGCGCTCAACTGGGCCATCGACTCGGTGAGAAAGGGCGGTGTCGTTTCGATCATCGGCGCCTACGGGCCGCCGTTCAACCTGGTCGCGATCGGCGACGCGATGAACAAGGGCCTGACGATCCGCACGAACCAGGCAAGCGTCAAGCGCAACCTGCCGCGTTGCATCGAGCACATCGAAGCCGGGCACATCAACCCGAAGGACGTGATCACCCACCGCTTCGCGCTGGAGGACATCAGCGAGGGGTACAACGTCTTCGCCAACAAGCTTGACGGCTGCATCAAGCCGATGGTGATTCCTTCCACCGGACACTGAGGAGCCCGCCATGGACCAAGGAGTTCGTTCTTCCTCCCAAGACATCCTTGCGGAGCCGATCCCGGGCGGCTATTCACTGAACACGGAGCAGCGCCGGTCGGTGGACCTGGCTGCCGACATCCGGGGCTGGGGCTCGGACCTCGACCCGGCAACGCGACCCGGCGTGCCGCGCGACAAGGCGCCCGACATCGGCGTCGAGTCGCTCTACCCGCCGATCGAGCAGCAGGTGGCCAGGATCAAGATCCACAAGTCGATCGAGCACGGGAAACTGACGCCGGTGTTCGGAACTTCATGCCCGCCGCAGGGTTTGAGCGGGGCGATCCGCGACTTCGCCTATCGGTTCAGCGAAGGCCAGCTGCCTCATTGGCTGGCGCTGCTGCTCGCCGACCGCGTCAACGTGGTCGAAGACCTCGCCGCAGACCTGGCACGCCTGCGCGTGCCGAACCTGCCCAAGGAACTCGGCCTGTCCGCGCAATGGCGGTACAACCGTGCCGGGTTCGTCAAGGGCGCTGCCATCGCCGGCCTGTGCGTGGCTGGCCTGGTGGCTTACACACGCTCGCGGCGCAGGTAGGTCGTCGCCACGCCGCGCTCGGGCGCGGCCAGCCAGGTACGCAGGGATTCGTCTTCCATCGGCCGCGCGAACAGGTAGCCCTGTGCGTAGGCGCATCCCAGCGCAAGCAATGCTGCGCGCTGGGCTTCGTTCTCGACACCCTCCGCGACGCATCGCAGGTGCAGTGCCCGTGCCAGTCCGACCACGGTGCCGGTGATGGCCATGTGCTTGCCGCCCTGCTCCAGGACGTCGACGAAGGACTTGTCGATCTTGAGCACGTCCACCGGGTAGCGCTGCAGGTAGGCCAGCGACGAGAACCCGGTTCCGAAGTCGTCCACGGCCACCCTCACGCCGATCGCCTTGAGCTGCTGCAGCCTCACCAGCATGGCGTCCCGGTCGTGCATCAGCACGCCTTCCGTGATCTCCAGCACCAGGCGATCGGCCGCCAGTCCGGATGCCCGCAGGGCATCGCGGACATGCTCGACGAAATCGGTCTCCGCCAGCTGGCGCGCCGACACGTTCACGGTCACGGTGAGCGGCTTGCCCGCCACGCAGGGCCAGTGCACGGCGCGCCGGCAGGCTTCGTCCAGCACCCACTGCCCCAGCGGGACGATCAGGCCCGTCTCCTCCGCCACCGGGATGAACTTGCCGGGCGGCACGAGCCCGTTGGCGGCATGCCGCCATCGCACCAGGGCCTCCACCCCGCGGGCTTGTCCGGTTGAGAGTTCGACGATGGGCTGGAAGTGCAGCAGGAGCTCGCCGCGGGCCAGGGCCCGGTGCAGGTCATCCTCCATGCGGCGGCGCTCCAGCACGGCCTGGTGCATCTCCGGGCGGAACAGCTCGTGCCGGCGCTTGCCGCCCTGCTTCGCCCGGTACATCGCCAAGTCGGCGTTGCGCAGCAGCTCGTCGGCCGAGTCCTGGGCGCACGCCCGGGCGATGCCGACGCTGGCGCCCACGCGCAACGCATGCCCATCCAGCTCGAAGGGCTCGCTCAATGACTCGACGACCCTGTGGGCCAGGGACACGCAGTCGGCCTCGTGCGCCATGTCCTCGACCAGCACGGCGAACTCGTCGCCTCCGAGCCGCGCCACGGTGTGGGCTGGGCGGGTGGCCTCGCGCAGGCGGACCGCGATGTGCTTGAGCAGCCGGTCACCGAACTCGTGCCCAAGGGAGTCGTTCACGGTCTTGAAGTCGTCGAGGTCGATGAACAGCACGGCGGGCTGGACACGGGGACCCAGCCCGTCAGGCCGCGGCACCAGGGCCTGCTCGACCTGCTCCCGGAAGCGGGAGCGGTTCTCCAGCCCGGTGAGCGCATCGTGATGGGCGCGGAACGTCAGCTCGCGCTCGAGCGCCTTGCGCTCCGTCACGTCCCACACCGTCCCGACGGCGCCGATGACGGCGCCCCGGGCATCGCGCAGCGACGCCGAGCGTCCGCGGATGTGGCGGACGGACCCGTCAGGGCGCTGCAGACGGAAGTCGGCTTCGCATTCCTTGCCCGAGTGCAGCGCCTCCTGCCAGGCTCGCAGGAGGCGGGGCACGTCATCGGCATGGACATGCCGGATCCAGCCGTCGTCGAGCACCTCGCCCTCCGGGCGGTCCCATGTCTGCTTCAGGCGAGGGTTCACGTAGAGCAGCCGGCCATGCGCGTCGGCCATGAAGACGCCCACCGGCGACGAGACGCTCAGCGCCCGGAAGCGTTCCTCGCTCACGCGCAATGCCGCCTCGCTTTGCGCGCGTTCCGTGATGTCGCGCGTGTTGAGGACGATCCCGCCGATCTGCGCCTCGTGCACGAGGTTCCAGCCGCGGGTCTCCACGGTGCGCCAGGTGCCGTTGCTGCTGCGGCAGCGGACCGTGAACTCCACCTGCCGGCCCGGCGCCGTGGTGACGTCGGCCAGCGCTTGGAGGGCAATACCGACGTCTTCCGGGTGCACCAGTGCGGAAATGTGGCGCCCGACGATCTCGTGCGGTGCCAGGCCCAGGACGCGCTCGGCCGCCGGGCTGACATAGCCCAGATGGCCGCTGGGCGAGATGACGGAGATGATGTCCTGGGCATGCTCGATGAAGGCCTTGAAGCGCGCTTCCTCGGCACGGCGGCTGGCCTCGAGCTCGTGCCAGCGGGTCATGTCGCGCAGGCTGACGATGAGGCCCTGGCTGTCGGCCACCGTGCGGGCCACCCGGCCGACGGCTTCACAAGGGCGCCAGTGGCCGCGGCTGTCGCGTATCCGGACCTCGGCGATGTGCGTCATGCCGGGTTGCGCAAAGGCGGCCTGGATCGCAGCCTGGGCTCCGGGCCAGTCCTCGGGATGCATCAGTGCCTGGGCAGACGTCCTCAACAGCGCCTGCGAGGCATGTCCGAAGTCCCGCGCCATGGTGGGGCTGACGAACTGCAGCGTTGCATCCTGTTCGAGGACCAGCAGGGTGTCCGAGGCGTTCTCGACGAACAGGCGGAAGCGCTCCTCGCTTTCCCGCAAGGTCTCTTCGGCCTTGCGCTGCGCCGTGACGTCGCGTGCGATGGCCAGCACCGACGCCACGGCGCGGCACTCGCTGAATTCGGGCACGCAACGAATCTCGTACCAGCGCTCACCGCGGGGCCCGCGGCACTGCACGACGATGTCGGCGCTGCAACCTGTCGCCACGACCCGCTCCAGCGCTTGTACCCACCTGCGCGTGCAGGGCGGGCACATGCCCATGTCCACCTCGTCGGGCCGCCGGCCCAGGATGACCTCGGGAGCCAGGCCGGTTTCCCGCAGCATCGCGCCGTTGGTGTAGACGAATCTCACTTCCCGATCGAACCGGCTGATGATGTCCGGCGAGTTCTCGGCCAGGGCCGTGAAGGCCTGCGTACGCTCCCACTGTCGCTCCTCTTCGCGCTTGCGGGCGGAGATGTCGCGGAAGTACACCGACAGGCCATCCAGTCCCGGATAGGCGTCGACTTCCACCCAGAGATCCAGGGGCCCGTAGTAGGTTTCGAAACGGCGCGCCTGCTGCAACCTCATCGCAGCGTGGTATTCCTGCTCGAACACCGTCCCCAGGGCGTTGGGGAAGATCGACCACAGCACCTGCCCCAGCAACCGCTGGACCGGATGCTGCAGCATGGAAGCTGCCTGTTGATTGACGTACGTGAATCGCCACGCGGCATCGACGGCGAAGAAGGCATCGCTGATGCGCTCCAGAACCGTTGCCACGTGTCGCTGGGCGCTGTCGAGTTCGACCGGCGCCGTCGCAAGGGTCATGACCATGGAAAACGGGTTGAGCTCACGGGAGGCCCTTGGGCTCGGTGTGGTGTCTTGGGGATGCCTGCCTCGATGCCATGGCGGCTTTTCGTGGCAGCCTGAGACTTCTTATCGTGCTTGCGGCGAAGTTGCTGAAGCCCGGCCCCGTGACATTGTTCGCGCTTCGCACCGCTGAAGTTGAGCGCGCTCTTGCACAACTGCCTGCTATCAGGCATGTCGGCGCCGATTGCCGCGTCAAGCGCCCACCGGGTCCGGGCCGAATCGCTGGCCGAGACGGCACGGCGGATCGAAAGCCAGGGCTTGGCGCCGGACGGAACAGGCTGCGCGAGTGCCAGTGCGCCGGTCACGCCACGCGGAACGGCAACTCCACGCTGAAGGTGCTGCCCTGCCCCGGCTGGCTTTGCACGGACAGTGTTCCCTTCATCATGTGCACCAGGCGCCGCACGATGGACAGCCCCAGTCCGGAGCCGCCGTAGCGTCGCGTGATGGAGTCGTCAGCCTGCGTGAACGGCTCGAAGATGTGGCGTTGCTGCTCGGGCGCGATGCCGATGCCGGTGTCCACGACGTCAAGGCGCAGCAGCGCGTTCCCGGCACCGGCGGCCTGCACCCGCAGGCGCAGCGTCACACTGCCGGCCGCCGTGAACTTCACCGCATTGCCGAGCAGGTTCAGCAGCACCTGGCGCAGTCGCAATGCATCCCCGATCAGCCGCAGCTGCAGCGCCGGCGCAATGTCCACCATCAGAGCCAGGCCCTTGGCGTTGGCTTGCGGCCGCACCATCGCCAGCACGGTGTCGAGCAGCGGGGCCAGGTCGAAGGCCGCCTCTTCCAGCCGCAGCTCGCCGGCTTCGATGCGCGAGAGGTCCAGCACGTCGCTGACGAGCGCCAGCAACTGTTCGCCGGCATCGTGGATGTGGCCGACGAAACGGCCCACGTCTTCGGGCAGCTCGCGCAGACGCAGCAGCTGGGACAGGCCGATGACGGCGTTGAGCGGCGTGCGCAGCTCGTGGCTCATGTGCGCGAGAAACGCGCTCTTGGCGCGGCTGGCGGCCTCGGCCTGGGTGCTGCGCTGGCGCAGCGCCTCCTCCAGCGCGCGGCGCTCGGTCAGGTCGGTGAGCACGCCCAGGAAGCCTATCGCCTGGCCGTGGCTGTCGCGCAGCACGCTGATGTTCATCAGGCCGGGAAAGCGCGTCCCGTCGCCGCGCACGAAGGTCCATTCCGTGCGGACATGGCCTGGTTGCTGCGGCGGGCGCCGCATGGCGTCCTGCAGCGGCGGCGGCAGTGCCTGTGCGTTGTCGCGTACCTCCTGCGGCAGCGCCGCCGCGTGCTCCAGCAGTTCCGCCACGTCGAAGAAGGCCAGTGCCGAGTTGCCCAGGGCCTGGACCGCGGGCACCCGCAGCATCGCCTCGGCCGCCGGGTTGAAGCTGGTGACCTGCGCGGCGAGGTCGGTGGCGATGATGGCGCTGGCGGCACTGGTCAGGATGGCGTGCTCGCGCTCCGCGAGTTCCAGCAGTTGCGCCGTGCGCTCGTGCACCTGCGCTTCCAGGGAGGCATTGAGCTCGGCCAGCCGGGCCAGGGCCTGCTGCCGCTCGGTGATGTCGTGCCCCTGGACGCAGATGCCGGTGACCTGCTGCAGCCGGTCCAGGACGGGCTGCAGCGCGACTTCCAGCACGAGGGAGCGCGCGGCAGCCGCATCCCGCAGCAGCAGGGGCAGCGCGCCCGCAACGCGGGGCTTGCCGCTGCGCCATACCTCGTCGTGCAGGTCACGAAATGCCTGGGCGCCTTCGCCAGGAAAGGCCTCGGCCAGGGTGCAGCCCACGAGATCGCGCGGTCCGGCCAGCGCCGACAGGGCCCGGTTGGCCTGCACGATGCGGTGCGCCGCACCCTCGGTGAAGTAGACGAAGCCCGGGGCGTGCTCGAACAGGTGGGCCAGCCGGCCCCGCTCGGCCTCCAGCGCGCGGTTGACCTCGTGCAGCAGCTGCGCACGGTTGGCCAGGTCGGCTTCGGCGCGCACCCGTGCCACCTCGTCGGCGCTCTGCCTGGCCTGCGAGCGCAGGCGTACGACGTCGGTGACGTCAATGGTGCTGTGCGAGATGCAGGCCAGTGCGCCGTCGGGTCCTGGAATGGGGGTGTTGAGCGCGCTCCAGTAGCGCTCCTCGAAGTGCCTGGAGCCATCAGCCGCAATGACCGGAATCGGGTAGCGCTGCACGGTCAGCATGTCAGGCTCGCCGGTGACCAGGACCTTCAGCAGCGATGCCCGCAGCGCGTGCACCCCGCCCTCGTCTCCAGGACGGGCCCCGAATGCCTCGAACAGCGGCACGCCCAGCAGCTCGGCGCGGGTGCGCCCGGTGGCTTCAAGAAAAGTGTCGTTGACGGCCAGGATGCGGAACTCCGGCGTGGGCGACAGCAAGTACCCGCCCGCCGTGGAGCGCTTGAAGACCGTCTCGAAAACCGATGTGCATAGCGAGTCCATCACCGCAGACAGACCAGCAGCCCCTGTGCCCGGCGGTCACACCTGGCCCTCGCCCCGGGCGACCTTCCCGCCTGCATACCGGGCTTGAGAAGCCATGTTTCATCAACATCGCCTCGCCGGGCGTGTTCGCCGGGCCGCTGCTTCCTGCATCAGGCGCATCGAGGCCGTCACGTCCACGAAGCGCTCCAGCGTGAAATGTGACCACCTGGGCGGAACCTGGCCGGGACTGCCACTTGCACAATTCGGGCTGCTCACCGTGCCTGCCGCGTGACCGACGTCCAAGCGGCGCAAGAACGTGCTGTAACCGCCCGGCGCCCGGCTTGCTCATGCATCCGACCACTTCTCCGCTCCTGCTCACCGCGAACGCCCTGCCTACTCCGGTGGGTCAAGCCGTTCTGCAACTGGCCCGCTCGCTGCGCACCATGAGCCGTTCCGGCGCCTTGCCGCCACTGCTGGACGGCAAGCACCTGGGCCTGCTGTCGGCCGACCGTCACAATGCCTCGCAGGGCGTGGTGGCCCACGCGGCGCGCGGACTCGGAGCGCGCGTGGCCTGGGTTCCCCCCTTGGCCGTTGCTCCGGACAACGTTGCGCAGATCCGCGACACCGCGCGGCTGCTCGGGCGCTGCTATGACGCGCTGGACTGCGACGGCCTGCCGGCCGAGCTGGTCCAGTGCCTGCACCGCGACAGCGGCGTGCCGGTGTACGACGGCCTGGGTCGCCACGACCACCCGGTGGCGCAACTGTTGCCCCACCTCGATGGGGAGCAGACACAGGCCACCGGAGCGCCCGCAGGCGGCGATGACGGCCACCACCTCCTGCTGCAGGCCATGCTGGTGCATACGTTGCTGTGAGCGCGGTCGCCCGGGAGGCGGCACCATCCCGGGCCCGACCGGTTGCGCCACCGCCTGGCAATGCAGCAGCATGGGGCGGCGTCCGGCGTGCCTGATTGCGTTATCTCAAGCGGGGCCGCCCGGAGCCTCCAACAATGGCCGGGAGGGCTGCCAGGACTGCCCTGCCGGAGGTCGCGATGTATCAGAAGATACTGGTTCCAGTCGACGGCAGCGCGGAGTCGGAGCGGGCCCTGCAGGAGGCGGTCCACCTTGCCCGCCTTATCGATTCCAGGCTGGTGCTGCTGCATGTCGTGGACGCCTACCATCTGTTGCTGACCCAGCCCACGACGGCCAGCTTCGATGAAGCGCGGCAGGCCTGTCTCGAGAGCGGCCAGGCACTGCTGGACCAGCATGCAGACAGCCTCGAAGCCTCGGGCCTGCCCTTCGAGGCCGTGCTTCGCGAAGTGCTGTCCAACCGGGTTTCCAGCGCCATCCTGGACGAGGCGTCCCGGCGCCAGTGCGGCCTGATCGTGATGGGCATGCATGGGCGCAACGGACGCACCCGGCTGTCCCTGGGCAGCGACGCGGAGCATGTCGTGCGGGCGTCCATGGTTCCCGTGCTGCTGGTGCGAGCCGGCGCTGCCGCCAGTTGAGGAGCGCCCGCCAGCACCTGGGCTGCCGCTGCGCGGCAGGCTCGGCGCAGCGCCTGCCAAGGTCGATGCCCCAGGCACGCCTGCAATCCGGCAGCAGGCGCTGGTGACATTCAGGTACGACGCCGCTTGCGCATGCGCAAGCGGCACGCGAACGGGCCGCTTATGTTTACCCGTTCCTTCCGTTCCATTCCAAGGAGCCCAGCCATGAATCGCAGGAAGACGCAAAGCATGACTGACCAGGCTGACCATGCAAACGGTGACGCAGGAGCCGCCTCGGGGACAGTGCCCCTGCTGGACGGCGTCTCCACGGCTGTGCAGGCAGCCGAGCAGCTCATGAAGTGGATGAAGCAGCTGCAGTCGCACCAGTTGACCGTTCTGGAAAACCTGCTTCCGGCGTGGAATGGAGTCGTGGCGAGCACGGTTTCTCCGGTGCCGGGCTCCGGCAAGCTGGGCGAGTCCGGGAACGACGACCTGGCGGCCGTGGTCACGCAGTTGTCCCAACGCCAGCTCGAAGCGACGGCGAATCTGCTCAGCTCCCAGGCTGCCCTGATGTGGCAGCTGCTCGAGTTCATGACCCCGCGGCCATTCGGAGCACTTCCTCCTTCCGTCATGCCGATGGCAGTCGTCGTCGATGCAGCCGATGCGAAGGCGATATTCGAAGGACTTCGAAAGAACTTCGAGCAGGCTGCCCAGGACTGGCAAGCATTCTGGGACCGGCAAAAGGCGGGCTTGCAGACCCCGTAACCGCCGCGCACCACGCGGAACACCGTCGCCGGCCTGCCGCTCGGCCATCTCGTTGCCCCACGCACGGGCAGCAAGCTTCCCGCCGATTGCGTTGTCTCGATCCCGGCCCGCCGTACCTCACGAAGATCGTTCCACCGGTCGCCATGCGGCTGCACACGGAGGTCGGCCATGTACTCGAGGATCCTGGTGCCCAGTCAGGCCGTGCTGCGCGAGATTCCTTCCGGCCGGGCCGCCACGGCCATTGTCGAAGAAGCCAGTGCACATGACTGCCAGCTCATCGTGATGGGCCCCCATGGCCGGCGTGGCCTGACGCGGCTCGCCCTGGGCAGCGATGCCGAGCTCGTGGTGCGCACGTCCACCGTACCGGTGCTCCTGGTGCGCGCGGAAGGCGGCACGCCCACCTGAAGATGGCTGGACAGTAAGCCACGGCGACTTCTTCACTGGTGCGGGTGAGCATGGGCAAGCACCGGGATGTCACGACGGCTTGAAGCTCATCCTTCGCCCGGGCCGGCCAGCCCGCTTCTCTCCAATGCCGCACCGAGCCCGGGATCACCTGGTGTAGCGGCTGTCCACCACGTCCGGGTTCACGGAACCATGCTGAAGCCAGGGAGCGGCAGCGCCGGGGAACCAGGAACTCCGATGGAAAGCGCCGAGTCGCGCAAGTGCCGAGTTCCAGGCGGACAGCAGCGAAGCGCCGTCGCCCGCGACCACGGCCGCCGGCAGCTGTCCGCGCTGCACACGCTGCAGTTGCCGGCGCAACTCGCGCACCTGGTACTGGCCGGCGCGCAGCGCATCCAGCCACGTGCCCGCCCAGGGCAGCGACTCGACGGGCATGTCCCACGGCTGGTCGTCCAGCGTCAGTCCCTGAGCCTGCGGCAGCGTGAGCCGGTTGGCGCAGAACCCGAGATGCCACTGCAGCACCGACAGCGTGTAGTCCAATGGGTTGCTGGCCAGCCGGGTCAGGTGGCGTGCCCACTGGTCCGTCTGCGCCGAGTCCAGGGCGGCCGTGTCGAGAACCGCCGCCGTGAGAAAGTCCTCCAGGTCGCTCTCGCGCAACGGCTTCCCGTACAGGCCCAGGTAGTGCAGCTTGTCCGTCGGCATGTGCACGCCCTTGGGCAGGTAGATCCCGATGCGGCGCGCACTTTGCCGGCCGTCATAGAAGCCCAGCTCCCAGGGCGTCCAGGTCGAGCCGGCAGGGTCGCTGCCCACCACGTAGATCAGGCTGCTGGCGTGCCGCATCACGTTGCGCAGGTAGGCAGCGGTGTCGGGCGTGACGTTGCCGCGGTCAAGCTCGTCGGCACTGTTCTTCCAGTCAACGTAGGTCGTGAAGCCCAGCTCCATCTCGATGCAGTCCACGAGCTCGTCGATGAGCTGCTCGTCCTGCTTGCGGTGCGACAGGAAGACGTCATAGACCCGATCGAGCGGCTTGTTGGCGCGCTGCGCCGACATGGTCAGGCTGGACACGGCGGGATGGGCTGACATGGTGGACCTCCTGGCCTGCGGTGCCGTCAAGGGAGCCGTGCCACCGCGTGATGTGAATCTCTGCAACGCGCTGCGCCGGGTGACGCAGGGAACGGGAAGCGCTATGGCCGCCGCGGCACCAGCATCAGGGCATGCGGAAAGAAGTCCCGCGGCCACTGCACACCCGCACCCACGATCACGCCGTCGTTGCTGATGTCGTTGCCTTCGGTCAGCTGATACCAACCCTGGTCGCGCCCCAGGCCCGACAGGCCGACCTGCCCCTGCTTCGGATGCCACAGCGTCAGGTTCTCATGCGGGTCGCCGTTGCGGTCGAAGTTGTAGCCCACCACGACGCCCTTCTTGTTCAGTGCGACACCCGCGGTGCCGAAGCAGCAGCCGGGCCGCTGCAGATTCACGACCTGGCCATCGCGGGTGGCAAACGCCGAGGTCTCGAAATCGAAGCGCCGGCTGCTGCTCCACATTTTCCCGGCCACGTCACCACTCTCGTTGATGCTGTTCGGGAGCATGTTGTCGAAATCCTTGGGCGGACGAATCAATCGAGGTTTTTGCCCTTGAAGCATCAGTACACCCTGCGTGACCATGATCCCGTTCACCGCCACCTGCCTGAATCCGACGATATCGCCCTTCTTGTTGATGCCGGTGGCCTGCGAGGAAATGCCGCCCCAGCTTCCCAGATCGATCAATCGGCCCTTGTAGTAATAAAAGCCGTGCCTCACTCCGGGCGCCACTTCAAACCAGCCGACGACTTCGGAGCGGTTGTTGATCGCGCTGGCTTCGGATGGGCCACCGATGGGCGACAACAGTAATCTCAATTCGTGCCGGCGCCACAGGAAGGCCTGCCTGCTGTCGCCCCGCATGTAGTAGCCCACGACCTCGCCATCGTCGTTCAGGCCGTTGGCTTCCCCTGGACCGTCGGTGTGGATGGGCAGGGGCAGCTTGCCCAGCTCGAACAGGGCCGGACGCATGCCCCCGTTCACATTGAAGACGGCATACCCTGCAGCCTGCCCACGCCCGTTGATGGCGCGCGCATGACTGGCGCCGCCTTGTACCGAGCCCAGGTCGTGTACCGCGTAGGTCGTCGCACCGGCGTGGGCCGGGGTGCCGACACTTGCACTCTCCGGCACTGCCCAGCTGTTGGAGCAGGCCAGCATCGCCACCATCAAACCGGAAATGCGAAATGGCTTCATGGATTTCTCCCGCGGATCATGGTTGATCGGCACGTCAAGCATGGAAAACAGTTCATCGATTTCCAGCCGTCCATTCGATGAATGTCAGCACGCCAGCATCATCGTCTCGCGGCACCTTCAATAGCGCCAGCAGACGCAAAATGCAAATCCCCGTGAATGGAACATCAACGGGTATTATTCCGAGCAGAATCGAGTTTCTGCCCACCTGAGACCCGTTATTCGGGCACGCTACAGGAGTGGTTTCACCATCGCCACCACTGCCACGTCGCTGACCCGATCGAAATGCCGGTAGAACATCCCGATCGCCCCGAAGTCCTCCAGCGGGGCGTCCAGTACACGGGCCATGGAAATGGCCACTGGCACACCGCCGCAGGATCATTTCGTCAAGGCGCGACAGCGGGATCAAGGCGTTCATTCGATGCTCCTTCCGTTGAGAAGATGGCGTCGATGCACGACCCCTGGTGGCCGGTCCCTGGCGCCGGTCGCAGAGTCTCTGTCGCAACGGCAACGAAAATCTAGGAGCCGGCCGATACGCGCACTTGCGACGCGTCAACTCCAGTGCCTCGGACGGGCCGCAAATGTATCCATCTGCACGACATGGCTGCGCACCTCGATGGCGGGCGCCGGAGCGGCCCTGCATGGGCGCCAATTGCGATTTCGCAAGCTCCCTGGCCGGCACGCGTTGATCATGCGGCGTCGAATCGACTGGCGAGGTCCGCATGTACGCAAGGATCCTGGTGCCCATCGATGGCAGCGACACGGCCGGCCAAGGCCTTCGTGAAGCCATCGCCCTGGCCACGGCGCTCCAGTCGGTGCTCGTGCTGCTGCACGTCGTGAACGACCTGCCCATGCTGGTCGATATGTCGTCCGTGCTGCACGCCGCCGATTTTCAGCAGGACGTGCTGGAGCATGGCGAGAAGCTGCTTGCCAGCGGGCGCGGGGAGGCAGACCACGCTGGCGTACGCACCGAGGCCGTGCTGACGGAACTGATGTCAGGCCGTGTGGGACAACTCATCGCCCGTGAAGCGCAGGCCAGGAATTGCCAGCTCATCGTGATGGGCACGCACGGCCGTCGCGGCCTCAGCCGGTTGGCCATGGGCAGCGATGCGGAGCTCGTGCTGCACCATGCCGCGGTACCGGTGCTGCTGGTCCGGCATCAGCACCTCAAGCCCTGAGCCTGCATGGGCGCCACTGCAGCATCGAAGTTCAAACCGACCGAGGGCTGGCCATGACAAGGACCGAGGAGACGGGCCATATCGAGCAAGTGGAACCACGCCGCGGCGACGCGTTGCTGGTGGTCGATCCCCAGCGGGATTTCCTGCCCGGCGGCGCGCTGTCCGTGCCGCGCGGGGACCGGGTGCTGGCCCCCTTGGCCCGCGGCATCGAGGCGTTCACCAGGCGCAACCTGCCCGTGTACGTCACGCGGGACTGGCATCCGCCGAATCACTGCTCCTTCCACGCCCAGGGTGGTCCATGGCCCAGCCACTGCGTGGCACACAGCCCTGGCGCAGCCTTCTCGGCGGCGTTGCGGCTGCCCGCTACGGTGGGGCTGGTTTCCAAGGCCACGTCGCCAGGGCGGGAGGCCTGTTCGGCCTTCGCGGGAACCGATCTGCTGCCGCGTCTGCGCAATTCGGGCGTGAAGCGCCTGTTCGTCGGCGGACTGGCGACCGACCATAGCGTGCTGCGCACGGTGCTGTATGCCCTGGCGCAGGGCTTCGCGGTCGTGGTGCTGCGCGACGCCGTGGCCGCGGAGAACCTGCAACCTGGCGATGGAGAGCGAGCGGTGGAGGAGATGGGGCGCGCCGGCGCCGTCCTCAGTGACAGCGCAGCGCTGATGGCCGGCCCCATGAGTGCCCGCCCGGAAAGGAGACAGGCATGAAAGGCGATGCACAGTTGAAGCGGGACATCGAGGACGAGTTCGACATGGACCCGGCCGTGCAGTCCACGGCGCTGGGCGTGGCGGTCAAGGACGGCGTGGTCACGGTGTCCGGCCACCTGCAGACCTATGCGGAAAAGTGGGCGGTGGAAAAGGCGCTGCAGCGCGTCAGCGGCATCAGGGCCGTGGCCCTGGAGCTCGACGTGCGGCTGTCCCCCGATCACCGGCGCAGCGACACGGACATCGCCCAGGCGGCCGAAGCCGCGTTGTCCCACCTCGCCTCCATCCCCGCCACTGCCGTCAGGCTGATGGTGGACAAGGGCTGGATCACGCTGCAAGGCGAGCTGGAATGGGAGTACCAGCGCCGGCTGGTGGAGAAGGCCGTGGGTGCTCTCCGGGGCGTGATCGGCGTCTCCAACGACACCACGCTCAAGCAGCGCCCCATGCCGCCTGACCTGGCCGAGCGCATCCGCCAGGCGCTGGTGCGACACGCGCAGCGCGAGGCCCGGCATCTCGACATCCATGTCAGTGGCGCAGGCACGGTCAGCCTCGACGGCACGGTGGATTCCTGGCGCGAGCGCGAAGCCGTGGAAGGCACGGTGCGCTCCGCTCCTGGAGTCCGTTCCGTGGTCAACCGGCTCAGGGTGGCTTGAGTCTCAGCGGCACTCGGGCTCTAGCGCCCGCAGACTTGTCCTCGATACGCTTGTCAGGCACTTGTCGGGCACGAAGACGCCGGGCGGAGCGAACCCGCATCCAGGTCGTGCGCAAATCCCATCAGCCCGCTTATGCCGCTTTCGCCTGCACGCATCGGCACCATACTGACGAGGAGGCGCCTCGGAATCCCGTTGCCGGCATTGAAGAGCCCGATCTCGACCCGCACGGTGGCGCCTTCGCGCAACGCGCGCTCCTCCAGGTCCCTCTCGATGTGCAGCGCGGACCGGTCGCCGTCCACGGGGCGACCCTGCAGCGAAGGACGTGCCGGCACCAACAGGGCCGCAGCGGCCGGGTTGGCCAGAAGCCAGCGGCCCTGTGCATCCTTGGCCCAGATCGGAAATGGCGCGGCCTCCAGGCAATGCAGCAGCAGCTCGGCGCGGCCTCGATACCGGGCTTCACTGGCACGCAGCTTTTGCACCGACTCCTGTTGCGCGCGCGCCATCAGCACCTGGTCCGTGACCACCTCGAAGAACAGCATCGCGCCGACCACGGTACCGTCACCATCGCGCCAGGGCCGCATGGCTCAGCGTACCCAGTCGGTATTGCCATCCCTGCGGTGGAACGGTTCGTCTGCGGCGCATTGGTCCGCTCCCTGCAGCACCCGAGCATGCATGTCGCGCCAGTGACGAGGCGTCTCCGGAAGCACCTCGTCATGCGAGCGGCCCAGCAGCGGCGTGTCCGCGGGCAGGCCGAGCTCCGACAAGTACTGCCGCGACCAGGCCCGGTAGCGCATGTCGCGGTCGAAGAGCGCGATGGCCACCGGGATGCCGTCCACGAAGTACCCCAGCACGGATTCGTGTTCAGCCCTGGCGCTTTCACCGGCAACGCATCGAGCCGTCTCCCCGACCAGACCCTCAGGCGCCTGCTCCAACGCCTGCCGGCACCCCCCGTCGTCGCCAGCCAGCCTTGATGAAGGTTCGTCGTCGGGAACCCGCGTCGCGGCAAAGGCCCAGCGGTCGATGTTTCCATCCAGACGCACGGGCACACCCCGGCAGTCGAACCAGTGAAAGGCGCCGTCTGCCTGGCGCAGTCGCAAGCGCAACTCGACGGCGCGCTCTTCAACCAGCGCGGCGGTCCAGGCCGCCAGCGCTCCAGCCCGGTCCTGGGCATGCACCCAGGACAGCCACGTGCTGCCCGATCGCGCGCTGTCATCCGACCCGGTGCAGTCCTGGAAAAGCCGGTTGGTCTGCATGATCCAGCCATCGGCATCCACCAGGAACACCAGGGCCGGCACGGCTTCGGCCAACGCTGAAAACTCGTCGCCGTGGTCCTGCGCCGGCGACGCCCACGGCGGCGCACCGTCTTCATCCTGCTTGGTCATCACTCTGCAATGCGGGCACGGGTTGTGGGATCGATGCGGACAGGACAGGCCCGCAATCTCGATATGGCGCCTGATCCCTGGCGGATCCCTGCGCCTTTCACTGCCCATGACGAGCAGCGCCTCAATTTTTTTGGTATCCCCTCACCCTCTCTCCAACGGTTTCAAGAGCTACCTTAGCGGCTTGGACGGGTGAGAGAAATACAAATGCCTGGGTGCTTGAACTACCGGGACCAGGGTAGCCGCCAAAGCCGATTGCAACAAAAACCAGAATTTCGGCAAAAAATCCGAACAGTGACAACCGGGCGGGCACGCCACCGCCAGCGGATTGATCCGCAGCTCACAACAAGACCAGTCCTTCACGAATGGCATAAGCCGTCAGTTCCGCAACCGAATGCAGGTCCAGCTTGCGCATGATGTTGCGTCGATGGACATCCACCGTGCCCACCGAGATGCGCAATTCCTGCGCAATGCCCGGAGACTTCTTGCCTTGTGCCACCAGCTTCAGGACTTCGCGCTCACGGCGTCCTAGCGGCGGCGCCCCGGCGTCTTGTTGGCCCCGGTACTGACGGGCCAATGTGGTTGCTACGGCGCACGAGAAGTAGCTTTTGCCCTCCATCACGGCGTGAATGGCCTGCCGGAGTTCCAGGGTGGCGGAAGATTTGGTCACGTAAGCATTGGCACCGGCCCGCATCATTTCCTTGACGAAACACGGGTCTTCATAAGCCGACAGCGCAATGATTTTCAGTCCCGGCCATTCCCGCAGCAGCAGCGCGGTCAGTTGGATGCCATTCATGTCCGGCAGGCCAATGTCCACGACCACGATTTGCGGCTGCAGCGTACGCGTCGCCTCAACGGCCGACACCGCACTGCCGACCTCGCCCACGATTTCCAGGTTTGCATCGCTTCCCAGCGATTGTGCAAGTATCTCGCGGACCAGTCGGTGGTCTTCGACCAGCAAGATCCTGGTGGCCATACTCGTCTCCCGGGCTAATATTGCAGCGGTACGGTAAGCGTGACCGTGGTGCCCTGGCCAGGCCGGCTTTCAATATCGAAGCGACCACCCAGAAAAGCCACGCGCTCGGGAATGCTGGCAAGTCCCAGGTTGTACCTGGACCCGGCCACACTTTCGGCGCGGATGGATTGAAAATCAAAGCCCACGCCATCATCGCTGACGCGGATCACGATGCGCCGGCCTTGAACACACGACACAAGCAGCGCCGTATCGACTTTCGCATGCTTGGCCACATTGATCAGCAATTCACGAACAGCTCGATAGACAATGGAGCGCGTATCCTGCGACAGCGGTTTCTCCAGGGCGTCATCCACAAATTCCACATGCAATCCATAGCGGCGCTCCATTTCCTCGCAAAGCCATTGCAGGGCCGGCACCAAGCCCAGTTCGTAAAGCATGGGCGGCATCAACTGGCTGGCCAGGGAGCGGGTGAAGCGATCAGCGTCCGCGATCAGCCCTTCGACTTCGGAAAGCAGCTCCCTGTTCTTTCCGCGAAAGCCTTTTCCCAGTGTGAAAAGTTTCATGCGTGCCGCCATGAGCGTTTGGGCAAGATCGTCGTGCAGGTCCCTCGCGAGCGCCCGTCGTTCCCGCTCGTCCATGGCAGCCTGCTCTCCCACCATTTGCTGCAACAGCACGGACCGGTTGCTCATGAACGTCCGCATCTTTTCAACGGTCCGCTTGAAATCGGCCTGCATGCCGTACATCTGATTCGTTCGCTGCTGCAATTCATGCACCATGGAACGCATGCGAGCAACTTCCCCAAATGGCTCATGCATCGCCGTGTCATCAATTTTTTCGGCATCGGCACTGGTCTTCATGGGCTCGATGAGGTGAACGATGTATTGAACCTTGCCGGCGCCGTCATCAAAGGGCAGTTGGGTTGCAGACCATTTACGCTGCAGCGGGCCCGCGAGCGCTTGCGGACATGGTGTTTCGTGCCGGGCATCCAGTACCACGTTGTCTTGCTCTCCCGAAGCAACGGCCCGCTGCAGCGACAAGCTCAGTCTGCTGATATTTGTCCGAGCCTGCATCCATCCAAAGTCGGCAGGCCACTCCACATCAAATAGCCCCCGACCGCGCAATAACCCTTCCAGTCTTGGGTTCAGGAGCGTGCACGACGTCGTACAGGCAACAACACTGTAACGCGGTGCGTCGGGCAGCAAAATCAGGCCGAATGGTGGCCTGGGGTCCATGGCCGTGGTCGCGGTAACAGTATTCATGTCAAGCGACCCACTGTCTCGGGTGGAAATCCTTCCAGTCTGCGATGCCCCCAAAGCTCGTTCTTGATAAAGCTCAAATTTGGTGTGAACTGCCAGGCCTTGACATTGGGTGGGCGGACATGAGCAGTGGCAACAGGCCCGGTCGCACCGTCATGCAGACAGTTCGGCCCGGGAAACGGAAAACGGGAAAAGGGAAACGGGCGGTGGGAAAGGGGAGATGGGAAAGGGGAAGAGTAATGCGAAAGGGAAAAGGGGCCGTGGTGCCTGGCAGGCTGGCAAGCTGATAAGGTCTAAGGCGACAGTCCGCTCCGACCACACCGTCCGAGCGGGCCGGAAGGGGCTTCGTTCCCCGCCCTGATGAGCGGGGCGTGCAGGGGGGACTCTCGCGACATTGGCATTCAGTCGGGCAGGTCCGCACGGGGCCCATCAATTTGGCCGGCGAGAAATTCGAAACCCATTTTCCCGTGCTTAAGATCCTGCGTAACACCCGCACCTGGCCGCCATGAGGTCCAGGCAAAGGCCAAAAGCCCAAAAGCCCAAAGCGGCTGTTCTGCCGTGTGCGTCGGCCAGCTTTTCAGAGCCCCGCACCAAGTATTGGTGAGACAGGCACGTCACCCGCCACGTTCGGTCACTCGATATATTCATGATCCGAACCGGCGGGATGAGGTCAGGTCGTCTTCATCGAGGGCCGCTTCATTCCGCGATGGAAGGCCAGAGTCAACGCTTGTCGCATTCGGCAATTTGCTGAATGCTCATCTTGACGCCGTTGCAATCACGGCTGGCATTCAGCATGGCTTCACGGCCGGAACTGGCATAACATGGTTTCACGGCCCGTGTGATGATGGCGGGAGTCATATAGCGCCTGCGCTGGGTTGAAGAACGATGCGACTTTTGACACATGCTTGCCTCCTTCCATCGCTGGGCAACTCACCCGAATCATCTACTTATAAGCCTGCGGCTTGCAGCCTTGTGACCAATAGCACGAATGGCAAGCCAGCGGGGAACCAGTAGCCACCCATTTTGTCCCCGTGGCTTTGAGCCGCAATACCTGGTGCAAGTAGAGTTCATACCGGAAAACAGGTAGCAACCTTCGAGAGCGCAAGATGATTGCAAGTCATTGTTGCCGCATGAAAATGCATCTTCCGAGAGCAAGTGGGATTCATGCAGCAATGCCTGAACCGGTCTTGCGGTCATTTGCCACCAGGTGACGCAGCGCCCGGATGTCCCGGGCTGTTTGATGATGGGTTTCACGAAAAACCGCCCATCGAGCCGGCACGACTGCCAATATCTGACCAAACGGGCCGGGTTTGGTGTTTTCATGGGGCGGCTTGAATTGACCTGTGGTTCAGGATGACACACTGCTGGTCCGCGAGGTTTTTTCCGTGCTCATAATGCAGATTCGTCAACTGCACGTTCTTGATTCAGGCAGATTGACTTTCCGTCGAGGCCAGAAGTTTTTGAGATGTACCAACTGCGACCGGACATGGTGAGTCGCGCCAAAAGGGTATCGCCACACCGATCCGGTGTCGTGTTGACGCCCTTTGCGCGCGTCGGTCAGTGCGCCATCAGCACCGGCAGCGTCATCGACTTCAGCACCGTGTGCGTGGCGCCGCCGAGCATCAGCTCGCGCATGCGGGCGTGGCCGTAGCAGCCCATCACCAGCAGGTCCGCGCCAAGGTCGGCGGAAAGCGACAGCAGCGCCTCGCCCACCGGGGCGCAAGCCGCCTTCTCGTGCAGGTACTCGGCTTCGATGCCGTGGTGCAGCAGCAGCGGCCGCACTTGCACGGGATCGCAGCCCCAGGCGGCCACGTGCACCGAGGCGCCAGGCTGCAGCAGCGGCAATGCCGCAGTCAAGGCGCGCGCGGCTTCGCGGCTGGGCTTCCAGGCGATGAGCACCCTGCGGCCCACGTCGCCGAACTCGCCGCCCGACGGCACCACGAGCACCGGGCGGGCGCCTTCGATGACGATGGACTCCACGAAGTCCGCCGGTACGCCGGCGGCTAGATCCGCCTCGTCGCGCTGGCCGAGCACGACCAGGTCATGCAGCCATGCCCTGGTCGCGAAATGCTTGGTAATGGCGCAGCCATGGGGCAACTCGGCCCACACGGTGTGGACACCGTCCCGGCCGGCCTCCACCAGGTTGTGCGCCTGCTCCCGGCAGCGCTCGTCGAATGCCGTGGCTTCGGGCATGAGCACCGCACCCTCGGCGAAGAAGCGGGACGGCCGCGGCGCCGGTTGGGGCGCGCAGGCATACAGCGCCGTCACCGCGGCGCCCAGGCGCCGGGCGAGTTGCCGAGCCACGTCCAGGCGCATACGGCTGCGCTGCGAAGCATCGACGTGAACCAGGATGGAAGCCACCATGTTCATGGACGTCTCCTTGGCATCCGATGCCGTGTCGAAGCGCTGGGCGCCGGACGGACCCCATCCAGGCCGGGCTCCGGGCCAGCGCTTGTGAATGACCGATTCCGTGGCGTCGCCCTTGCCCGCACCCACAGGGGCTCAGGCAGTCGGCGGACGCCGTCAGCGCGCGGCCTGCCGCGCCTGCGTGTCGAGGTAGCGGTACAGGGGAGCGATGCCCTGGCGCACGACCGCGTTGGACTCCCAGGCCGGCATGTCGGCAGCGGAGGTGCGCTGCTGCAGCGTCCCGCGCAGCAGAGCCTCGCGCACGGCATCCGGACTGGCGGCTTCGCTGGCGTCGATGCTCCAGGCGTAGCGCCTCAGCACCGCGCTCGCGAAGCGGTCCTCGCTCATGCCCGCCACGCGCTGCAGCAGGTTGGGTGCGCCGCCACCGCCCCGGGCGTCGGCGCCATGGCAGCGCGCGCAGTGCGCCTGGAACAACTGGCGTCCCTGCTCCAGATGGGCCGAAGAAGCAGGGCCCCCATCCTGCACGCGTGCGTTCGCGCCAAGGCTGCAAAGTGCCCATGCGGTCACGGCAAACCGCTTCGCCCAGGATCCGTTCGGCATCTCCCACTCCTTCGCCATCACGCTGCGTCGTCGCGGCAGCGAGCAATCTAGGCTGGCCACGACAGGCTGGCTTGCGCCGCGTCAAGTCCGCAGAAGCCGTCGCCTTTGCCGGCTCCAAACCGATGTCAGGCACGACGAGCGCTCGCGGAATTGACGGCACGCAAGCCAGGGCCCCCGTGATGCCCTAGCCTCACAGCGAGTTCGATGCCGACCGGGCACGGATCGCTGCCCATGGACTGGACCTTGACACCCGCATTGCTGTCCCAGGACGCCACGCCGACCCTGCACGGCGAGGCGCTGCTGCGCACGGCCCGCATGCTGCGCGACATGGCCAGCGGCGGCGGCCGCCTGCCGCCCTTGCTGCGCAGCCGGCACCTGGCGCTGTTGTCGCGGCGCCCGCACGCCCGCTCGCAAGCGGTGGTCGAAGCCGCGGCCCGGTGCCTGGGAGCCCATGTGGCCCGGCTGCCGGCCGCGTCGGTCCAGGGGGAGGAAGCGCAAGCCTGCGAGACGGCGCGCATGCTCGGCCGCCTGTACGACGCCATGGACTGCGAGGACCTGCCGCTCCAGGCCGTCCTGCAACTGCGCCAGTACAGCGGCGTCCCGGTCTACGACGGCCTGGGACGTCGGGACCATCCCATCATGGGACTGCTGCCCTGCCTCGAAGCCGCGCCGGCCGGCAAGCAGGAACGACTGCGGATCGAGGAAAGCCGCCAGTACCTGCTGCAGGCGCTGCTGTTGCAAACGCTGCGCTGACCCGGTGTCGTGAACCTCGGCGGCCCCATGCCGCACGGCGCGCTGTTGCAGGCCTGACACGAACGGTTCACCAAGCGTTACCCGGCGTCGCAGGGCATTGGCACGAGGTTGACGCTGGACGGCGAGGCTGCGGGCACCGGCTTCCCAACGCACAGGTACCTCCACCATGCTCGACGCCTCTGCTCCAGATCCATGCTCCCGCGCGGCGGACGCGCCGTCCCTCGGCTTGCCGTGCGCGGCGCCGTGCGATGGCAGCCGTGAAGCCATCAGCGACATGCTGCAGCAGCTCACCTGCTCGGACTTGCCGCTGCGGCGGCGGCTGCTGCATGCCGGCGACCTCGTCTGTCGCAGCGGCGATGCCTTCGGCGAGCTGCACGTGATCCATTCCGGCCTGTTCAAGACGGTGGCCACCACCGCCGACGGGCGCGAACAGGTGGTGGGGCTGCACTTCCGGGGCGACTGGCTGGGCTTCGACGGCATCGCATCGGGGCGCTACGGCTGCGATGCCGTCGCCCTGGACATCGGCGAGGTCTGGTCCTTCCCGTACCGCGCGCTCATCGCCGCCGCGGCCTCCAGGCCGGGCCTGCTGGCCGTGCTGCACGCCGCCATGAGCCGCGAGATGGCGCGCGAGCGCGAGTCGATGCTGTCGCTGTGCACGCTCTCGGTCGATGCGCGCGTGGCTGATTTCCTGCGGCGCTGGGTCGAGGCGCTGGACCTGCGCGGCCTGCGCACCGACCACATCACCCTGTGCCTGAGCCGCGCCGAGATCGGCAATTTCCTGGGCATGACGCTGGAGAGCGTGAGCCGGGCGCTGTCCAAGCTGGCCCGGGCGCGCGTGATCGCCTTTGCGCAAAAGGGCCGGCGCCAGGTGAGCATCCCGAGCCCCCAGGCACTGGGCACCTACATCGAACGCAGCCTCTCGCCCGGGCCGGTCACGCTGCAGTAGGGCACCCGGCCCGGCAACTTCAGTCGCGCCTGACGACGCTCGACACCGCCTGTGCCAGCTGTTCGCGGCTGCAGGGTTTGCGCAGCAGGGGCCATGGGCGCTGCGCCTGTCCGTCGATGAGCTCGGTGGAGTAGCCCGACATCAGCAGTACCGGCAGGCCGGGCCAGCGCTGCGCGGCCCGCGCCGCGAGCTCGGTGCCGCGCATGCCGGCACCCAGCGCGATGTCGGTCAGCAGCAGGTCGAAGCCGATGTCGGGCGCCTCCAGTGCCAGGGCCTGCTCCGCGCTGCCACAGGCGGTGACGCGGCAGCCCATCGACTCCAGGAACAGCCCCATCACCTTGCGCACCTCGGTGTCGTCCTCGACCAGCAGCACGTGCAAGCCCGCCGGCACTGTCGGCTGCGCCGGCGCCGCGCTGCCCGCGGCCGGCGGGTTTGCAGCCGGGACCTCGGGAATGAACAGCGTCACCGTGGTGCCCCTGCCGGGCGCGGAATCGAGCGTGATCGCTCCGCGCGACTGGATGACGAAGCCGTACACGGTGCTGAGTCCCAGCCCCGTGCCGCGCCCGGAAGGCTTGGTGGTGAAGAAGGGCTCGAAGGCCCGCTCCCGTACCGCCTCGGGCATGCCCGTGCCGGTGTCGCTGACGGCAATGGCGACGTAAGCCGTGGTGCCGTCCGCTGCGTCGGCGCCCCGGGCCGCCTGCGGCGGCAGCGCCGTGCAGCGGCGACACTCGAAGCGCAGCCGCCCCCCTGTCGGCATGGCGTCGCGCGCATTGATGGCGATGTTGAGCAGTGCCGACTCCAGCTGCACGGGATCAGCCACCACGGCGGGACAGCGCGGCGCATCGACCTCGATCTCGATGCGCTGGTCGAGCGTGCGCCGCAGCATGTCCGACAGCGAGGCCAGCAACTGGGCGACGTCCACTTCGCGGGGCTGCAGTACCTGGCGCCGCGAAAATGCCAGCAGCTTGGCGGTGAGTTCGGCCCCGCGCCGGCACGCGCGCAGCGCCGCCCCCAGCAGTTGCAGCGCATAGGCATCAGCCGCCACGGCGGGCAGGTCCTGGAGCACCTGCAGGTTGCCGTAGGCCACGGTGAGCAGGTTGTTGAAGTCGTGCGCGATGCCGCCGGTGAGCTGGCCCACGCTCTCCAGCCGCTGGGCATGCAGCAAGGTCTCCTCGCTCTGCGCGCGCAGCAGGCAGCTGGCCATCAGGTTGGACAAGGACTGCAGGAAGCGCAGCTCGTCCTCGCCGAAGCGGCCGCGCCGGCTCGAGTGCGCACTGAGCAGCCCGATGGAGCGCCCGCGGTCCAGCAGCGGCACGGCCAGGGCACTGCGCAGGCCGGCGTCCAGGCGTGCCGGCGGCACCTCGAAGCGCCGCTCCTGTGCGTAGTCCTCGACGCTGAGCGGTTCGGCCGCTGCCAGTGCGTACCGTGCCTCGGCGTCGGGGGCCACGCTGCGTTCGGCCTCTTCGCGTCCTGGAGCGGCGGTGCCGGCCGTGCCGCTGCTCCAGCGCCGGCAACCGCCGGCCTGCGCTTGCAGCACGGTCACTGCCTCGCACTCCAGCGCTTGCGCAGCGACGGCGGGGACGCGTTCGAACAGCTGCCGCGGTTCGCGCGCGTCCAGCGCCAGGCGGCCGAGCTGCGCCACCGCCTCGCTGTAACGCGCCCGCTGCAGCGCCTGGCGCACGCGCGGATAGGCGCCCACGTCGCGGATGGCAGCCAGCACGTAGGGCAGGCCCTGGGACTGCAGCGGGCTCAGGGCAATCTCCACCGGCACCTCGCTGCCGTCGCGGCGGCGCGCGACCAGCGCCATCTGCAACCCCATGGGACGCGGACGCGGATGGCGCGCGTAGCCACTGCGGTAGCCGGCATGGCGGTGGCGAACGGCATCGGGCACCAGCGCCTCCACGCTCAACCCCGCAAGCTCATCAGCGGCGTAACCCAGCAGCCGGCTGGCTTCGGGATTGGACAGCACGATGGTGCCGGCGCCGTCGACCAGCAGCAACGCATCCGGCGAGGCCGTGAACATCGAGCGGAACACCGCGTGGTCGTCGGGCGGCGAAGCGGCAGGGGTACCCGGCTGCGTCCCGGGAGTACCGAGGTTCACAGCACTGACCTCCGTGGTTCGCGCCGAGCGGTCAAGCCACCTCGACCGCAGCCGCCAGGATGTAGCCCGCGCCGCGCACCGACTTGATGAGCTGCGGGTCGTCGGGCTCGACCTCAAGCTTGCGGCGCAGTCGGCCCACCTGCACGTCGATCGTGCGGTCGAAGGGCGCGGCCTCGCGCCGGTGCGTCTGCTGCAACAGGAAGTCGCGCGACAGCACCCGCCCGGGATGCTGCACGAACGCCGACAGCAGCTCGAACTCGCCGGTGGTCAGCGCCACCTCGCGGCCGCCGGCCGCGGTGAGGCGGCGTGCGGCCGTGTCCAGCTCCCAATCCAGGAAGCGAAAGCGCGAACGCCCGGCCGGCGCATGGGGCCGGGCCACGGCGGGTGCAGCCGCCGGCACGCCCTCGGCAGCCGGGGCCAGGCGCCGCAGCACGGCCTTGATGCGGGCCAGCAACTCCCGCAGGTCGAAGGGCTTGGTGACGTAGTCGTCCGCGCCGATCTCCAGCCCGACCACCTTGTCCACCGCGTCGCCCCGGCCCGTGATGATGATGAGGCCGCAGTGCCAGTGCTCCCGCAGCCGGCGCGCGATGGCGAAACCGTCCTCGTCGGGCAATCCCAGGTCGAGCAGCACCAGTTGCGGCGCATCGCCGCACATGAGCCTCATCAGCGCCGCCGCGTCGTGGAGCCGGCTCACCCGAAATCCCTGCGCTGCCAGATAGTTCTCCAGCAGCAGGGTGATCTCCGGGTCGTCGTCAAGAATTGCCAGATGGGCCGTGCTCACGAACAGGAACCTCCAGTGATGCCTTCACGGTCAGCACCGGCATTCGGCCCGACGAGCACCTTGATCAGGAATTGATGGCAACCGCTGTTGCATCCCGTGCACCGGGCACTGCCCAACGGTCGTCGTTCAAGGAAGGCAGTTTGCGATCTGCCGAACATAGCCGGTGCCACAAAACTCATCAAGCTGCATCTTCTGCAAGCGCTGCTTGCAATCGGAACGGGCTCGGCCCGGGCCCCCGTATCGGTCAACCGGCGGGACACCGCGATGGCGGGAAGGAGTGATGACGCCCAGCGGCGTGCCCGCGTCGTCGAGCACCGGCATCCACGCCAGCCCCTCCGAGACAAACCGCGACTCCAGCGCGGACAGGGTGGTGCCATGGCCACGGCCTGAACGGTGCGCCGCATCAGCGCGGATACGAGGCTGCTCATGACGCGGCGCCTACCGTTGCGAGGCCTGGCTGCCCGAGTCGCTGCTCGACGGCCAGGATCTCGCGCGTCACGGACAACAGCGTGTCGGGCGTGACGCTGATCGAGTCGATGCCGATCTCCACCAGCAAGCGCTTCCTTCACGCGGCGGCCGGACACGCGCTGGAAAGCGCGGTGTTGCTGGAGTTGGAGCGCTGCGGTGCCGAGATGGGTTACGCGCGCACACCCGGCGGCTTCGGGGTGGACTTGCTGGCGCGATTACCTGACGGCGGCCAGCATATGGTCCACGTCTGTGCCGATCCTTCGCCGACCACGCGCGAGCGTGAATTCCGGGCACTGCTGGATGCTCGCGAGGATGTCCCGCACGCGGCCGCCCATGTCATCAGCCTGGACCTCATGCCACCACGCGAACTGCCGGAAGGCATTCAATGGCACGGAGCTGGTGCTTGGCTGCTGGGCGGACAGGCGGCGCTGGGAGGCCACGAAACATCCCCGGCGTGACGCCGTGCAGCGCTTACCTGCACACAATTCACAGGCCCAATGCCTGCATCGGCATCCATCTGCCCATCTCTTGCTTGAGCATTTCATGAGAGCTTGAATGTGCCCGCGTCACGTTTCCCCCATCATCGGCCCGCTCCTTCCATTTCGTTGCGCCTTCAACCTGCGCAGGAATGGGTTGTAGACCACCAACTCCAGGCCTTCAACCTCGCGCTTCGTTCCGGCGCCAAGCAGGTCGCACGCACCGGCCAGCCGGAGCCAGACGGCGTCGCTGCCCGCACGCGGCGCCGCCTCGGCATACAGCATCGAGGCGGCGGCCGCTGCCTCATCGGCCGTTTCAGCCAGCGCACGCATCAGGCCGACGAGTTGCGCATCGTCGAGATGGTGGCCGTAGACCAGCAGCACCTGGTGCTCGTGCAGCACGGTCCGCAGCCTCGGTACCCCGGCATCGGCGAACGGCATCGAGGCATCGGTCCGATGGACGCCTGCGCCCTGGCGCCGCGACGACGGTATCGGCGCCATGCGGCTAGCCCCTTTCCGCGCCCGGTGTCCTGGCGCGGCTTGCGACGGCCCACGCGGCGGGCCATCGCGTCCGCTCGGGCGGCACCTCCTGGCGTGCCCCGTCGGCGGGCTGCGAAGCCGGCTCGTGCCGCCACTGGCTCGAAGTCACGGCCAGGATGCCCTGCAATGCCTGGCTGATCGAGTGATCGGCGATGAATGTCCTGCGCATGATGGCCACCTCCAACAACTGCACCGCCTGCACGGGCCGGTGCCTTTGCGCTCACCATAGGCCCGTCGGGTTGCCGGCCCAACGAACGATTGCTTGGATCGATATGGAGCGCGGAGCGGAGCAGCGCCTCGTCGTTTCGGGGCACCTCACGGGTTCTCCAGGCAATGGGCCTGAAGGCAGCTTGGCGCTTCCCCGCATTCCCCGCTGCAGTCCCGCACGGCATGAATCCGTCGATCAGCACTCGTGCATCGTGCGCCGGATGCCTGGTCAGTGACTGCGACAGCCACGAAATCCAGTCAGGCCCAGACAGGACATGGCAATTGCGAACGAATCGAGGCGAACATCGGAATGCGCCGGCTCAGGCCGGCACCGCAGCGTCCGTCTGTGCCGCCAGCCGCGCCTCGCGCTCGGCGACCAGCGCGCGCACGCGCGGGATCAGCTCGCGCCCGTAGTCCACGGCGTCGTCGAGCGGGTCGAAGCCGCGGATGAGCAGCGTGCCCACGCCCAGTTCCACGTACTGCAGCAGCGCCTGCGCCACCTGCTCCGGCGTGCCCACCAGCGCCGTGCTGTTGGAGCGCGCGCCGGTCTCGCGCGCGACGGCGGTCCACAGCCGCTCGTCCACCACGTCGCCGCGCTCGGCCGTGGCCAGCAGCCGGCGCGCGCCTTCGCTTTGCTGCGGTCCGCCGCGAGACCAGCCGGCCTCGCTGCGCAGCCGCTTCGTCTCGGCCAGGATGGCTTCGGCGCGGTCCCAGGCCTGCCCCTCGGTGTCGGCCAGGATCGGCCGGAACGACACCGAGAAGCGGATGCCGCGCCCGTGCTTCGCGGACTCGGCGCGCACCCGCTGCGTCAGCTCGCGCGTCTGCGCCAGCGACTCGCCCCACAGCGCATACGCGTCGGCATGCCGGCCCGCCACGCGCAGCGCGGCCGCGCTGGCGCCACCGAAGAAGATGGGGATGTGCGGCTGCTGCAGCGGCTTGACCTCGGAGAAGGCCTTCTCGTAGCGGTAGAGCGCGCCGTGGTGGTCGAAAGGCTCCTGCGCCGTCCAGGTGCGCCGCAGCACCTCCAGGTACTCGTCGGTGCGCGCATAGCGCTGGTCGTGGTCGAGGAAGTCGCCGTCGCGGCGCTGCTCCTCGTCCGAGCCGCCGGAGATGACGTGCACCGCCAGCCGCCCGCCCGTGAAGTTTTCCAGCGTGGCGAGCTGCCGCGCCGCGAAGGCCGGGCCGATGAAGCCCGTGCGGTGCGCGAGCAGGAAGTTCACGCGCTCGGTGACGCTCGATGCGTAGGCAATCACCTGGCTGGCGTCCGGCCCGGTGGAGTGCTGCGGCACCAGGATGCGGTCGAAGCCCGCGGCCTCGTGCGCCTGGGCGAAGCGGCGCACGTAGTCGCGGTCGATGACGGGCCCCTGCGGGCGCAGTGTCTCGGACTGCAGCTGGGTGGTGATCATGCCGATGATCTCGACGCTCATGGGTCGTGCTCCTTCCTGGGCCATGCCGGCCTGTGCGGTGAGGAGCCACACCGTAGGGGGGCACGTGTGGTCCGCACAAATAATCAAAATCTCTATTCATGCTTGAAATGCATGTTTGACCGGCTGCGTGGGCCGCTTCTACGCTGGACGCCGGATCAAAACGATGCATGGATGGCGGCATGAGCCTTGACCTCGCTGCACTGGCGCCGGTGGACGACAGCTCCGCCACGCACCCGGCGGCCCCGACCGCGACGCCGGCCCGGCTGGAGCCGGAGCTGTTGGCGTTCATCACCCGCTCGCTGGCGGCCACGGCGGCCGAGGTCGATGCCGCCGGCATCTTCCCGCACGCCAACTTCGAGCTGCTGCGCCGCCACGGCCTGCCGGCGCTGACGGTGCCGCGCGAGCTCGGCGGCGCCGGCGCCGGCCTGGCGCAGGCGCGCGAGGCCGTGGCGGCCGTGGCGCGCGGCGAGCCCGCCACCGCGCTGGTGCTGGTGATGCAGCTGCTGCTGGCGCGGCTGCTGGGCCAGGGCGACTGCCGCTGGCCGGCGGCAGTGCGCGAGAAGGTGCTGCGCAGCGCGGTGCGCGAGGGCGCCCTGGGCAACCAGCTGCGCGTGGAGCCCGAGCTGGGCACGCCCGCTCGCGGCGGCCTGCCGGGCACGGTGGCCCGGCGCACCGCCGGGGGGTGGCTGCTGTCCGGGCACAAGCTCTACACCACCGGCATCGACGGCCTGCGCTGGCTGGTGGTGTGGGGCCGCACCGACGAAGCCGAACCGCGCACGGGGCAGTTCCTGGTGCCGGCCGATGCGCCGGGCTTGAGCGTGCGGCGCAGCTGGGACCACCTGGGCATGCGCGGCACGGCCAGCGACGAGGTGCTGCTCGACGACGTGCCGATCCCGCTGGACCACGCGGTGGACCTGCGGGCGCCCGCCGCGTGGCTCACCCGTCCCGACCCGGAGCAGCAGGCCTGGATGGCGGTGCTGCTGGCCAGCCTCTACGACGCCGTGGCGCGCAACGCGCGCGACTGGCTGCTGGACTTCCTGCGCCGGCGGGCCCCGGCCAGCCTGGGCGCGCCGCTGGCGACGCTGCCGCGCGTGCAGGAGGCCGCGGGCGAGATCGAGCTGCTGCTGCTGGCCAGCCGCGCGCAGCTCGATGCCGCCACCGCCGCGGCCGACGCCGGCCGGCCCTGGAGCGCGGCCGACAGCGGGCTGCTCAAGGTGGCCGTCACGCGCAACGCCATCGCCGTGGTGGAGCTGGCGCTGCGCCAGTCCGGCAACCACGGCCTGGACCGTGCCAACCCGCTGCAGCGCTACCACCGCGACGTGCTGTGCGGGCGCGTGCACACGCCCCAGGACGACAGCGCGCTGGTGGCCGCGGGCCGCGCGGCGCTGCAGCCGGCATCCCACCCCCACCCTCACGGGAGAACCCTTTGAGCACCGTTCCCTTGCGCGCCTTCGTGGCCGCGCTCACGCGCGAGTTCGAACACGAGGCCGACGAAGCTTCGCGGCTGGCTGCCGTTCGCCCCTACCTGGCTCGCCTGGTCGCGCGCGACGACTGGCTGCCCGACGAGATGGCTCAGCCGCACCCGCAGCACTACCGCCAGTACCTGCTGCACGCCGACCCGCTGGAGCGCTTCTCGGTGGTGAGCTTCGTGTGGGGGCCGGGGCAGCGCACGCCGGTGCACGACCACACCGTGTGGGGCCTCATCGGCATGCTGCGCGGCGAGGAGATCGCCCAGGACTTCGCCCCCGACGCCGCGGGCCGCCTGGTGCCGCACGGCGCGCCCAAGCGGCTGCGCCCGGGCGACGTGGCAGCCGTCTCGCCCACGCTGGGCGACGTGCACCAGGTGAGCAACGCCTTCGGCGACCGCACCTCCATTTCCATCCACGTCTACGGTGCCAACATCGGCGCGGTGCGGCGCCACGCCTGGACCGAGGACGGCCAGGTCAAGCCGTTCGTGTCCGGCTATTCCAATCCCTGGGTCGTGAACCTGTGGGACCGCTCCAAGGAGACCGCCTGATGTCCATGGCCCCCGCCCTGCCGCGCCTCACCGCGGCGGACGTGCGCGCCGCGCTGCTGCAGCGGCGCGAGATCGCGCTGATCGACGTGCGCGAGGAAGACCCCTACGCCCGGGCGCACCCTCTGTTCGCGGTGCAGCTCTCGGCCGGCCGCATCGAGCTCGACGCCCCGTGGCGACTGCCGCGGTGCGACGTGGACATCGCCGTGTACGACGACGGCGAGCGCCTGGCCGAGCCCGCGGCGCGGCGCCTGCAGGCGCTGGGCTACACCCGCGTGCACCTGCTCGACGGGGGCCTGCAGGGCTGGCGCGACGCCGGCGGCGAGCTGTTCCGCGACGTCAACGTGCCCAGCAAAGCCTTCGGCGAGCTGGTGGAGCACGAGCGCGGCACGCCCTCGCTGCCGGCCGAGGAGGTCAAGGCGCTGCTGGACGCCGAGGCCGACGTGGTCGTGCTCGACGCGCGGCGCTTCGACGAGTACCGCACCATGAGCATCCCGGGCGGCATCAGCGTGCCTGGCGCCGAGCTGGCGCTGCGCGTGCGCGACCTGGCGCCCGATCCGAGGACGCGCGTCATCGTCAACTGCGCCGGGCGCACGCGCAGCCTCATCGGCGCGCAAAGCCTCATCAATGCCGGCATCCCCAACCCCGTGGCCGCGCTGCGCAACGGCACCATCGGCTGGACGCTCGCAGGCTTCGAGCTGCAGCACGGTGCGGACGCAACATTCGGGCCGGCCGGCGAGGCGCAGCGCCGGGCCGCGCAGGCCGCCGCGCAGGCGCTGGCCGACCGCGCCGGCGCGCTGCGCCTGACGGCAGATGGCCTCGCGGCATGGGCGCTGGATGCGCGCCGCACGCTCTACCGCTGGGACGTGCGCACGCCCGACGAATACGCCGCCGGCCACCTGCCGGGCTTCGGCAGCGCGCCCGGCGGGCAACTGGTGCAGGAGACCGACGTCTTCGCCGCCGTGCGGGGCGCGCGCATCGTGCTGGTGGACGGCGGCGCGGCGGCCGACGGCGTGCGCGCGGCCATGACCGCGCACTGGCTGGCGCAGCTGGGCTGGGAGGTGGGCTGGCTGGTGGACGCCGACCCGTCGCAGTTCACCGAGACCGGCCCGTGGAAGGCGCCGCATGCGCCCTTCCCCGAGGTGCCGTCGGTGTCCGTGGCCGAGCTGCGCGAGCTGCTGGCCTCGCCCGGCACGCTGCTGCTGGACCTCACGGCCAGCGCCCATCACGTCAAGGGCCACATCCCGGGCGCGTGGTGGGCACTGCGCTCGCAGCTGCCGCGGGTGCTGCAGACGCTGCCCACGCCGGACCGCATCGTGCTGACCTGCGGCAGCAGCGCGCTGGCGCGCTTCGCGGCGGCCGACCTGGCGCGGCTCACCGACGTGCCGGTGGCCGTGCTTGACGGGGGCAACGCCGCCTGGGCGGCGCAGGGGCTGCCGCTGGAAGCCGGCGGGCAGCGGCTGGCCAGCGAACGCATCGACCGCTACCGCCGCCCCTACGAGGGCACCGACGCGCCGCGCGAGGCGATGCAGGCCTACCTGGACTGGGAGTTCGGCCTGGTGGCGCAGCTGGGCCGCGACGGCACACACGGCTTCAAGGTGCTGGGCGCGGCGTGATGGAGCGCGATGCGCCACCCTCAGGCCGACAGGCCGACACGGCCACGGCGGCCGGGGCGGGAGCGTGGCGGGCAGGCGATACAGTGCCTGCAAGTTCCCGCCCACAGAACGCCTCGATGAAAACCGAAGACCTGCGCGCCTTCGACGCCGTGGTGCGCCACGGCTCGATCAGCCTGGCCGCGCGCGAGCTCGGACTGACCCAGCCGGCCACCACGCGCCGCATCCAGAGCCTGGAGGAATCGCTGGGCGTGCAGCTGCTCGACCGCAGCATCAAGCCGCCGAAGCCTTCCACGCTGGGCCTGCGCGTGCATGCGCAGACGCGCGCCGCGCTGCGCGAGATCGACGCGCTGAGCCACCTGGTGGCTACCGACGCCGTGCCGCAGGGGCGGCTGCGCATGGGCCTGACGCATTCCATGGGCTCCTTCGGCCTGGTGGAGCTGCTGCTGGACGTGAAGACCGCCTTCCCAGGCGTGCAGCTGCAGCTCTCCACCGACTGGAGCACGAAGCTCGTGGATGCCGTGCTGCACGGCCGGCTCGATGCCGCCGCGGTGTTCATGCCCGGCTCCAAGGTCTGGCCCGACGGGCTGGTGGCGCAGCGCCTGGCCTCCACCGAGGTGGTCGTCGTCGCGGCCAAGGGGCGCTTCGCCAGGGCCAGCGTGCGCCTGCGCGACGTCTTCGAGGCCGGCTGGGTGCTCAACCCCGACGGCTGCGGCTTTCGCGCCGGGCTGCAGCGCGCCTTGTCCGAGCAGGGCCTGCCCTTCCATCTCAACCTGGAGACGCACGGCAGCGAGCTGCAGCTGGGGCTCGTGGCCGCCGGGCTGGGCCTGGGCCTGGTCGCGCGCCCGGCGCTGCAGTCCAGCCACCTGGCCGAGTCGCTGGACGTGCTGGGCGTGCGCGACTTCAGCCTGGCGCCGGACGTGTGGATGGTGAGCGCGAGTGCGCAGGGCAACCTGCAACGCGCCATCGAGCACTTCGGCGCAGCGCTGGTGTGCGGCATGGGCGACGCCGGTTCCGAGCCGGTAGCGCGCGCAACCAAACGGAGAAGCGCTGGAAGGTGAATCGGCGGCAATGCCGGCTTCATGCGCCGCGCATATGAATCCGCCCAATCATTATTTGTGCGATTGAAGTCCTCCAGCTGCAATGGCGTTGTGCAACGCAACGCCCAGGAGGACCGATGAACCCGCCAGAATCTCCCGCGCTCGAAGCCCGGGCTCCCCTCACCCGTCGCCAGTTGCTCGGCGGTGCCGGCGCAGCCGCCATGTTGACTGCCGGCGCGGGCCTCGGTGCCCACCGCGCCGCCGTGGCGCAGAGCAGCAAGCCGCTGACGCTGGCCTGGAACGCCAATGCGATCTGCCTGGTGCCGGTGCCGGTGGCCGACCAGCTGGGTTTCTTCAAGAAGCACGGCGTGAAGGTCGAGCTGACCAACTTCAGCGGCTCCACCGACGCGCTGCTGGAGTCGATCGCCACCGGCAAGGCCGACGCCGGCGTGGGCATGGTGCACCGCTGGCTCAAGGCGCTGGAGCAGGGCTTCGACGTCAAGATCACCGGCGCCTCGCACGGCGGCTGCACGCGCATCGCCGGCTCGCGCACGGCCGGCGTCACGGACCTGCAAAAGCTCAGGGGCAAGACCATCGGCGTCAGCGACCTGGCCAGCCCGGGCAAGAACTTCTTCGCCATCCTGCTGGGCAAGCACGGCATCGACCCGAACAAGGACGTCGAGTGGCGCCAGTACCCGGCCGACCTGCTGGGCCTGGCGGTGGAAAAGGGCGAGATCCAGGCGATTGCCGACGGCGACCCCAACCTCTACCTGATCCAGAAGCGCAACAAGGACCTGGTCGAGCTGGCGACGAACCTCTCCGGCGAGTACGCCGACAAGACCTGCTGCGTGCTGGGCGTGCGCGGCTCGCTGGTGCGCGGCGACAAGGCCACCGCCGCGGCGCTGACACGCGCCATCGTCGAGGCCAGCGACTGGGTTGCCAACAACCCCAACGAGAGCGCGCGGATCTTCACCAAGTTTTCGCCCGTGCCTGAGGCCGACCTGCGCGCCGTGCTGGGCACGCTCACGCACAACCACCACCCGTCGGGCCTCGCGCTGCGCCAGCAGATCGAGTTCTACGCCCGCGACTTCAAGAGCATCGGCGTGTTCAGGCCGGGCACCGATCCGGCGAAGTTTGCCAGCCACGTCGTGGCCGACGTGCTGGCTTGACGGGTGTTCCGTTCGTCCTGAGGCATCGAAGGATGAGCGGCCCCTGCCGGGCGGCAGCCACCCTTGCGCAACGCCGCTAACCCAACGACCGAGAGTTGCATGAGCAGCATTCCTTCCGACTTGTCCGGTGCTCTTCATGACGCCCGGACACTCCTTCCACGCCGGCCGCTGCCGCTGTGGTGGACCGGCGCGCTGGCCGCGCTGGCCTGGGCCGCCTTCGGGCTGCTGACCTGGCGGCTGCCCAACGTGGAGCTGGGCTTCAGCGAGTGGAGCTACACGGCCGAGCTGGGCGTGGCCGCGCTGCTGGGCGCGGCGCTGCTGCTGCTGGTGGCCGCTACCCTGCCGGCACTGGCCGCCGTGCACGCCGCGCCGGCCCGGGCCCTGGCCGCGCTGCGCCGCGCAGGCCCCTGGCTGGTGGCGCTGCCGCTGCTGCTGGCCGCCTGGGAGCTGCTCACGGCCAAGCTGGCCTGGCTGCCGGCGCCCTTCTTCGCGCCGCCGCAGTCGCTCATCGAGGTCTATGCCGGCGACTGGCAGCGGCTGGCGGAGTGCGCGGCGCACTCGCTGGCGCTGCTGTCGGCTGGGGTGGCCGTAGGCGCGGTGGCGGGCTTCCTCACCGGCGTGACCATCGGCTGGTCGCGCGGCGCGGGCTACTGGATCCACCCGCTGCTGCGCTTCCTGGGGCCCATCCCCTCCACCGCGCTGCTGCCCATGGCCTTCTTCCTGGCGCCGTCGAGCTGGTCGGCGGCGGCCTTCCTCATCGCGCTGGCCACGGGCTTCCCGGTGACGGTGCTGACCTGGTCGGGCGTGGCGGGCGTCAACCGCCAGTACTACGACGTGGCGCGCACGCTGGGTGCGAGCGAGTGGTTCCTGGTCTGGCGCGTGGCCGTGCCCGCGGCGCTGCCGCAGGTGTTCGTGGGCCTGTTCATGGGTTTAGGAGCCAGCTTCTCCGTGCTGGTGGCGGCCGAGATGATGGGCGTGAAGGCAGGCCTGGGCTGGTACCTCACCTGGGCCCAGGGCTGGGCCGCCTACACCAACATGTTCGCGGCGCTGTTCGTGATGGCGGCGCTGTTCTCGGGGCTGATCACGGCGCTGTTCGCCGTGCGCGACCGGGCCCTGGCCTGGCAGAAGGGGACGCTGAAATGGTGAGCCACGCCACGCTGAACCGCCCGGCCGCCGCGCCGCATCGCACCGCCGGCGCGCACATCGCCGTGCGCGGCGTGAGCCACGCCTTCGAGCGTCCGCAGCAGGGGCCGCTGCCGGTGCTGCAGGACGTGAGCATCGACATCCGCCCGGGTGAGTTCGTCGCGCTGCTCGGGCCCAGCGGCTGCGGCAAGAGCACGCTGCTGCGCCTGGTGGCCGGGCTGGAGCCGGCCGGTGCCGGCGCCATCAGCCACGACGGGGCGCCGGTGCGCCGCCCCGAGCCCTCGCGCGTGGTCGTGTTCCAGGACCCGACGCTCTATCCCTGGCGCACGGTCTGGGACAACGTGGCGCTGGGCCTGCAGGCGCGCGGCGAGCTGAAGGCCAAGCGCCGGCGCGTGGACGAGGCGCTGGCGCTGGTGGGCCTTGCCGAGTTCGCGCACGTCCATCCGCACCAGCTCTCCGGCGGCATGGCGCAGCGCGCGGCGCTGGCCCGGGCCCTGGTCAACGACCCGGCGCTGCTGATCCTGGACGAGCCGCTGGGCAAGCTCGACTCGCTGACGCGGCTGGCGATGCAGGCCGAGCTGGTCGCGCTGTGGCAGCGTGCCGGATTGAGCGTGCTCATGGTCACGCACGACGTGGAGGAGGCGCTGTTCATGGCGCAGCGCGTGCTCGTGATGGGCCCGCGCCCGGCGCGCGTGCTGGCCGAGCTGGATGTGGACCTGCCCTACCCGCGGCACCGCGGCGACTCGGCGCTGGCGCGGCTGCGGCACGAGGCGCTGCGGCACCTGGGACTCGACCAGAGCTGGTGAAGCGAAGGCGAAGCCCATGTCCCTTGAAGACGGCTGGTGGCGCGGCCCCGGCCTGGATGCCCTGCTCGCCGGCACCGCCGCGCTGGAACGGGGCCTGCTGAGCGGGCTGCACGCGCTGGGCCTGGCGCCGCTGGTCCATGGCCAGCCGGCCTGGCCGTTCGACGTGCGGGTGTCGCAGGCGATGCTCACGCTCGACGCGAGCCACGCGCGGCAGCTCGGCCTCGTGCTGGCATTGCTCGTGGCCGGGCTGCTGGCCGGGTTGCTCGCGGCGCTGCTGCGCTGGCCGTTGCACGCGCATCGGGCCTCGGCGTCATGCCTGGGACTTGCCGCGGCGAGCCTGGCCGGCGCGGCCTGGTCGTGGCCTGCGTCCACGCTGCTGTGGGCGCCGGCGGTGCCGACGAGCTTCCACAGCCTGCCGGCACAGGCGCAGGCGCTGGGCGCGCTGCAGGGCCGGCGCCTTTATGAGCAGCACTGCGCCGGCTGCCACGGCGCGAACGGCGACGGCGACGGGCCGCTGGCGGCCCAGGGCCCGCGCTGGCCGCCCACCTTCAACCGCAGCCTGCTGTGGCGGCGCAGCGACGGCGAGCTGTTCTGGCACGTGCGCCACGGCATGCGCGACGGCGAGGGCCGGCCCACCATGCCCGCGCTACCCGGCAGCCTGCCCGACGACGCGGCCTGGGCGCTGATCGCCTGGCTGCAGCTCCACACCGCCGGGCAGCAGCTGGCGCGCGCCGGCGAGTGGCAGCTGCCGCTGGCAGCCCCGGCGCTGGACGTGGATTGCGACGGCGCCGCGCCGCGCCGGTTGCGGGAGCTGCGCGGGCAGCGCCTGCGCATCGTGGCGCTGGCGCCCGGGCAGCCGGCGCTGCGCGAGGACCCGCGTTTCCAGACCGTCACGCTGTCCGCGGCACCACGTGTGCAATCGGAAGGGTGTCGGGCCGTCTCGGAGGCAGGCTGGCAGGCCTACGCGCTGGCGGCCGGCGTGGCGTCCGAAGCGCTGGCGGGCACCGAGTTCCTCGTCGATCGCGGCGGCTGGCTGCGCGCACGGCGCAGGCCGGACGACGCGCCCTGGAGCGACGCGATGCTGGTGTGCCGCGGCAGCGGCAGCGCGCCGATGCCCGCCCCGGGCGCCGACGGCCTGGACCGGCTGCTGGCGCGCATGGACGCGGAGCCGGTGCGGCCGGTACGCGGCGGGCGGTTGCACTGATTCCGCTCAGCCCCTGGCGAGGGAGGTCGCTGGGCCGTGCGCAGGTGTTCATTCCTGGCGCCATGTCCGGTCAGGAAGCCTGGCGGCAGCGTGCAAACCCGCACGCACCGGTCACGCTGCCTGTCCCTGGAATCCGCCCTCTTCGTCATCGCCCTGGGCGCTGCGCGGACCCGGTGCCTTCGGGCGCGCTGATGGACCAGCCGACGCGGCGGATCGGCTCAATGGTTGCCAATGCAACCCTTATCCAGCGAACCGCAGCATGAACCTGGCAGGCGTTCATGCCTTGTGCGCATGCGAATCTGCGCAATGCTTCGTTCCGGCCCCTTGCCGCCACCGTTACGGTTAGGGGCATGAACACCCGTCAAGTCACCCTCGTCATCGGCAACGTCAGCAACCGCTCGCGCACCAAGGCGCTGGCGCAGGCCATTGCCGACGCGCTGGCCGAGCGCCTGCCCATCCAGCTGCGCGTGCTCGAAATCCACCAGCTCGCGCCGTCCATCGGCGTGGGCACGCTCACTCAGGAGCTGCCGCCGGCCGGCCGTGCCGCCGTTCAGGCCATCGAGAACGCCGACCTCGTCATTGCCGTTACGCCGGTCTACAAGGGCTCGTACAGCGGGCTGTTCAAGCACCTGTTCGACCTGGTGCATCCCGAGGCGCTGGTGGACCGCCCGGTGCTGCTGGCGGCCAACGGCGGCAGCCCGCGCCACGCACTGGTGGTGGACCACCAGTTGCGCCCCCTGTTCGCCTTCTTCCGCGCGCTGACCGTGCCCTCGGCCGTGTACGCCTGCGAGAGCGACTTCGACGGCTACACGGTAGGCAGCGAGGCGCTGCGCGAGCGCATCGCCGAGGCCGCGGACCAGGCGGCGCGGCTGCTGCTGGCGCGGCACGAGGAAGCCGCCCCGCTGCGCGCGGCGGCCTGACCCGGCACCGCACCGAACCTGCCGCGGCCCGCCAGCGTCCTGGGCGGACGGCCGCGCGGCCGATCCATGCGCGGCGCACCTCGACGGGCCGTCAACCGAGAGAGTCGGCCCAGATGTTCCTTGCCCAGCTCCACGCGTGGACGCCTTCGAGCTCCGTCGGTCCCGGACTCAGCCCCCCGGCTCCAGCGACCGCCTTGAACGTCTTCTCGGCGGCCACGTACTCGTGCACGCTGGCCACGTGCACCACCTGGCGGTCGTCCACGAAGCTGTAGCAGGTGTTGGTGAGCATCGGCGCCGGGTTCACCTCCCAGCCCGCGAGCCGGGCGACGATCGCCGCGGCGGCCACCTTGGCATGGCTGTTGGCCATGTGCGCGCTCTTGGGCATCAGCGGCGCGAGCATGATCGAGTCGCCCACCACGTGCACGTCGGGCGCCACCGTGGACTCGAAGGTCTGGTAATCGACACCGCACCAGCGCCGGTCGGCCAGGTTGTTCAGGCCCGCCTGCACGGCGATCGCGCCGGCGCGCATGGGCGGCAGCACGTTGAGCACCTGGGCCTTGAGATCCTCCTGCACCTCGAACTTCAGCAGGCCGGCGCGCGCGTCGATGGCGGTCGTCTTGTGCTGTGGCCGGTACTCGATGATCCCGGGATAGAGGTCGCTCCAGACCTTCTTGAAGAGCGCGCCCTTGGACGTCACGTCCCCATTGGCATCGAGCACGATCACCTTGCTGCGTGGCTTGGCGTTCTTGAAATACCACGCGACCTGGCACGCACGTTCGTAAGGTCCCGGCGGGCACCGGTACGGCGCCTCCGGGATGGCCAGCGCGTAGACGCCACCGTCGGGCATGGCCTCCAGCTGCCGGCGCAGGGCTGCGGTTTCGGCGCCGGCCTTCCACGCGTGCAGCGCCGCCCCGGAAGCGTGGGCGGCCTGCAGGCCTTCGATCCGGTCGGACATCAGCTCGACACCCGGCGCGACCACCAGCTTGTCGTAGCCGATGGTGACGCCGCCGCTCAGGGTGACGACCTTGCGCTGGGTGTCGATCGAACGCGCGGCATCCTTCACGACGGTCACGCCCTGGCGGCGCAGGCCGCTGTACGGAACGGTGATGTCGGCCAGCTGCCGGCTGCCGCCGAGCACCAGGTTCGATATCGGGCAGGACACGAAGGCCTCGTTCGGCTCGACCAGCACCACGTCGATGCGGTGATCCGACAGCAGCCGCACGTACTTGGCGGCGGTGGCGCCCCCATACCCGCCGCCCACGACGACGACACGTGCCTTCGTGGGCACGGAAGGGGTGGCGCAGGCGGAAAGACCGAGCACGCCCACGGCGGATGCACCCTGGAGGAAATGACGACGCTGCATGGCGATGTTCCTCAACGGGGCTGGGCCGCGAAGTAGGCGGCAATCTGCTCGAGCTGCGCGTCGCTGTAGCCCTTGGCCAGCTGGTGCATGATCGTCGCGGGCCGGCTGCCCGCCTTGAACGCCTGCAGCTGCGCCAGGAGCTCTTCGCGAGGCACGCCCGCCAGGGGCGGCATGCTGGTGCCCGGCACGGCACGGCCCTGGGTGCCGTGGCAGTTCGCGCAGGTCGCGGCCAGGCTGCCGACATGCAGGCGTTCGGCAGTCTGGGCAAGCCCCGCGGCGGGCCAGGCGCATGCCAGCGCCAGCGCCGTCCAGAGTTTTCTCATGGCTCCTCCTTCGTGAATGGTCGCAGCACTCTACGGTTCGCTTGCGACCCTCTCAATCCCGGCCGGCGTCATATGCTTATGAGAATTCGGCTGCGCAACGCCTGTATATCCCTCATGGTGCAACCGCAACCGGATGGCCAGCAGCGCCCCGGCCACGATCCCGGCGGTGGCGAGCAGCGCACCCACGGACAGCAGGGCCAGCCCCGTGACGCCGTTGCCCAGGGTGCAACCCAGCGCCGTGATGCCGCCGAAGCCCATGAGCAGGCCGCCCGCGAGATGCAGCGCCAGTTCGCGCGCGTCGGTGAAGCCCTGCAGCCGGCACTCGCGCCGCATGCTTGCCGAAGCGAAGCTGCCGAGCAGCACGCCCACGCCCAGCGTCACGCCGAAAGTGGCCACCGTGCCGCGGTCGGTCCACAGCGTCAGCAGATCCAGCCCGTGCGCGAGCGGGGCGACGAAGCTCAGCCCTTCCGGACGGTTCGACTGCGTGCCCACCCAGCCCGGCTCCAGGGTCTGCGGGTGCTCCGCGACGAAACCAAGTTGCCCGGTCAACAGGAACGCCGCGGCCACCAGCATGCCCACCGCGACGCCCCCGATCCAGTGCGAAGCCGCGATGGCGGCGCGCCGCCGCCAGCCCCATCCGAGCACGATGGCGACCAGCGCGGCCACGGCGACGAAGCGCACCAGCCCGGGGTCGCCACCCGCGCGCCCGGCCAGGGAGCCGAGGTCCTGCGGCCCAGCCAGCGCCAGCGCCGCGGCGTCGAGCGTGTTGGCGCGCCACGGCGCAAACACGCCGCGCAACGTCATGAGGGCCGCCACCGCGGTCACCAGCAGCGTCACCAGTGCGCGCAGGTCGCCCGAACCCGTCTTCACGAGATTGCGCTGCGGGCAGCCGCCGCCGAGCATCATCCCGAAGCCGAACAGCAGCCCGCCGACGGCGCAAGACAGCCAGGGAAGCCGCTGGCTCCAGGCCAGGGTGCGGCTGGCATCGAAGGCGCCGAGCGCGATCAAGGACTGGACGCACGCGGCAGCCACCGCGACGGCGAGCAGCCAGGCCAGCAACCGGCCCGGGCGGCGTGCCCCCGCCCAGTCCGCGATCGCGCCGCGCACGCAAAAGCGCGTGGACTGGCCCACGGCACCGAGCAGCAGTCCCAGCAGGAATCCCCCCCAGACCACCCAGCGGGCGAGGACGTCGATATCGGCGTCGGCGTTCATGGATGAACAAGGCAATGGCAGGCGGACGATGATCGCACGGGGTCCGACCCCTTGATGGAAAATGAACGCATGCAACACCGCCGTCGTTTCCTCGGGACGTCCTTGAGTTGGTTGGCCATGGGTCCCATGGTCGGGTCGCTTTCTTCCCGGGTGCATGCAGCCGGTAGAAGCGGTTTCGACGCGCGCACCGCCGCGGAGGCGGTGCGCGCGTTCGGCGGCTCCCCGCCCGTGGAGAGCCGCGAGGTCACGATCCAGGGCCCGGAGATCGCCGAGGACGGCGCCGCCGTGTCGCTGTCGCTGGCCTCCACGCTGGCCGACGTGCGCCAACTGCTGTTGCTGGTGGAGCGCAATCCGACGCTGCTGGTCAGCCGCTTCGAGGTGAGCGATGGCGTCGAGCCGGCCTTCGCGCTGAAGGTGAAGATGAGCGAGACCTCCGGCGTGGCCGCCGTGGCGATCACGCAGGACGGCCGGTCGTTCATCGCTCGCCGCGAGGTCAAGGTCACCCTCGGCGGCTGCCTCGGGTCCGGCGGCACCGCCACCACGGCCACGCCGGCTTCCGAGCCGAGCCGCATCCGGGCCCAGGCAAGGGCGTCCGGGGCCTTGGTGCGGGTGCTGATGACGCACGACATGGAAAGCGGCCAGCGCCGCGATGGCGCCGGCAAGCTGGTGCCGGCGTGGCACATCACGGACGTCGGCGCCACGCTGAACGGCCGCCCGGTGTTCGCCGCCCAATGGGGACCGGGCGTCTCGCGCAACCCGCTCCTCCAGTTCCAGCTCAAGGGTGCGAAGGCCGGTGACCGGCTGGCGATCACCTGGCGCGACAACCGCGGCGCGAGCCGAACGGACGAGACCTCCGTCGCTTGAGCGAAGCGCAGTGCCTGGCGCGGCGCTCCTGGCGGCCGCCCGCAGGACGCGCCGCCGAGCGGAGCCCCCGTGGGCACCGCTTCGAGAGCTGCCCTCAGCGCACCGCCCCCCAGCGCCGCACGGTCACCCGCTCCAGCGTCGCGAACACCAGGCTCTCGATGGCCAGCCCGATCACGATCACGCAGGCCAGGCCGGCGAAGACGCGGTCGGTGTAGAGCTCATTGCGGTTCTGGAAGACGTACCAGCCCAGCCCGCCCTGGCCCGAGGTGGCGCCGAAGACCAGCTCCGCCGCGATCAGCGTGCGCCAGGCGAAGGCCCAGCCGATGCGCAGCCCCGACAGGATCGCCGGCAGCGCCGCGGGAATCAGGATGTGCACCACCAGCCGCAGCCCCGTGAGCCCGTAGTTGCGCCCGGCCATGCGCAGCACCTCCGGCACGTTCTGGAAGCCCGCATGCGCGGCCAGCGCCAGCGGCCACAGCACCGCGTGCACCAGCACGAACAGCAGGCTGTTGCGCCCCAGCCCGAACCACAGCAGCGCCAGCGGCAGCAGCGCGATGGCCGGCAGCGGGTTGAACATGGCGGTGAGCGTGGACAGCAGGTCGCGCCCAAGCCGCGTGCCCGCGGCCAGCGCCGTGAGCGCGAAGGCGGCCACGATGCCCAGCACGTAGCCCTGCAGCAGCAGCGTCAGCGACACGCGTGCCTTGTCCAGCAGCTCGCCGTTGAGCAGCCCCTCGGCAAAGGCCGCGGCCGTGGCGGCGAAGGTGGGCAGCAGCAGCTCGTTGTCGGTCCAGCGCGCCAGCGCCTCCCACAGCAACGCCAGCAGCGCCAGGATCAGCGCGCGGCGCATGAAGGCGTTGTCACGCAGGCGCCGCGTCCACGGCAGCGTGCGCGCCACGGGCGCGGCGGTGAAAGGCTCCAGCGCGAACTCGGCTTCCGGGCGCACCGGCGCGTCAAGCGGCAGCGGCCGGGTATCGGTATCGGTGTCGGCAGCGATGCCGGTTGTGCCGGCAACCGGCGCGGCGCCGGAGCCGCCCGGGCGCGGCAGCGAAGGAAGTACGGCACTCATGCGGTGGCGGCCTCGGGTTGCGCGTCCTCGTCGAAGAGCAGGTGATGGATGCGCCGGGCCTGGGCCTGGAAGGCCTCGCCGCCGACGCTGGAGAGGTCGAACTCGTGCGCGTGCAGTTCGGCGCGCACGCGCCCCGGGTGCGGTGACAGCAGCACGATGCGGTGCCCCACCACCAGCGCCTCCTCGATCGAGTGCGTCACGAACACCAGCGCGCAGCGCACCTGCGCCCACAGCGCCAGCAGCTCCTGCTGCATGCGCCGGCGCGTGAGCGCGTCCAGCGCGGCGAAAGGCTCGTCCATGAGCAGGATGCGCGGCTGCATCGCCAGCGCGCGGGCGATGGCCACGCGCTGCTTCATGCCGCCGGAGAGCTCGTGCGGGTGCGCGTCGGCGAAGGCCGACAGGCCCACCTGCTCCAGCACGCGCAGCGCGCGCGCCTCGGCCTCGGCGCGGCCGGCGCGCTTCGAGGCCAGCAGCGGGAACATCACGTTTTGCCTGACCGTCTTCCAGGGCGGGAGCTGGTCGAACTCCTGGAACACCATCACGCGCTCCGGCCCGGGGCCGGCGATCTCGCGACCATCGAGCGTGATGCGGCCCTCGACCGGCCGCATGAAGCCACCGATGGCCTTGAGCAGCGAGGACTTGCCGCAGCCCGAGGGGCCGAGCAGCACCAGGCGCTCGCCGGCGTGCAGCTCGAAGCCGACGCGGTGCGTGGCGCGCACCACGCGCGCGCCGCTGGCGTACTCCAGGCTCACACCGTCCACCAGCAATTGGGGCGAAGGGGCTTGCATGCGAAGGCTCCTGCGCGCCGGGCTCAGTTCGCGCCCGCGTTGTGCGGGTCGTCAAAGAAGTAGTCGCGCGCGGACGCGGGCTTGTTCTTGATGGCGCCGACACGGTGCATGAACTCGGCCAGGGCGAAGGTGTTCTGCGGCGCGAGCTTGAACTGCACTTCCGGGCTCTTGACGATGCCCAGCACCAGCTGGCGGTCCACCTTGCTCTTGTTGACGCGCAGGAAAAGGTCGGCCGCGGCCTCGGGGTTGGCGGCGATCCACTGCGCGGCCTCGGCCAGCGCGGCGGTGAAGGCTCTATAGGTTCTCGGGTTCTCGCTGCGGAACTTCTCCGTCGTGTAGAGCACGGTGGCCGAGGCCGGGCCGCCGAGCACGTCGTAGCTCTTGAGCACCACGCGCGCGGCCGGGTTGGCGGCCAGCGTCTGTTCCTGGAACGGCGGGTTGCCGAAATGCGCCGTGATCTCGGTGCCTCCCTTGATCAGCGCGGCCGTGGCCTCGGGATGCGGCAGCGCGACGCTGATCCGGTCGAGCTTCGCGAACTGCGCGTCGCCCCAGGTCCTGGCCGCGGCCATCTGCAGGATGCGCGACTGCACCGACACGCCCACCGCCGGCAGCGCGATGCGGTCCTTGTCGCCGAAGTCGGCGATGGTTTTCACCGCCGGGTTGGTGCTGACGAGGTAGTAGGGAAAATTGCCCAGTGAGGCCACGCCGCGCACGTTCTGCTTGCCCAGCGTGCGGTCCCACAGCGTGAGCAGCGGGCCGACGCCGGCGGCGGCGACGTCGAGCGAGCCCGACAGCAGCGCGTCGTTCATGGCCGGGCCTCCGGAGAGCGTCACCTGCGACACCGTGATGTCCAGGCCCTGCGCCTTGCCATGCTTCTCGATGAGCTTCTGGTCCTTGGCGACGTCGAGCAGGAGGTAGACGATGCCGAACTGGTCGGCGATGCGGATCTGCCCTTCGGCGCGGGCGCCGGCGGTGCCCAGGGCCAGCAGGCCGGCCAGGCCCAGCGCGGCCAGGCGGTGGAATATCTTTGTCATGGGGGTTTCGACGGCGGAGATTGCAGGCAGGGTGGTTGCGGGCGCATCGGCCAGGCGTCAAGCCGGCACGTCGCCCTCGATGGTGGTGCGGTAGAGGCGCCGGCGCTGCCCGGCCGGGCAGCCGGCGGCCAGGTGCAGCACCGAGCGGTTGTCCCAGAACACCAGGTCGCCCGCGCGCCAGCGGTGCCGGTACACCAGCTCGGGCTGCGTGCCGTGGCGGAAGAGTTCGTCGAGCAGCGCGCGGCTCTCGTGGTCGGGCAGGCCGAGCACGCGGGTCGTGAAGTGCTCGCTGACGAAGAGCGCGGGGCGGCCGTTCTCGGGATGGGTGCGCACGACCGGGTGCACGGCCGGCGGCACCTCGGCGACCTGCTCCGGCGTGAGGTTGGGGCGCCAGGGGCTGCGCTGCTGCAGCTCGGCATAGCGCGCCAGGTACCAGTGCTCGGCGAAGCGCCCGGCCACGGCGTCCTTCAGCCGCGCGGGCAGCGTTTCATACGCCAGGTGCTGGTTGGCGAAGAGCGTGTCGCCGCCCTCGGCAGGCAGCTCCTGCGCGTGCAGGAACGAGCCCAGGCTGGGCCGCGGCTTGTAGGACAGGTCCGAATGCCAGAAGTGGCCGGCGTCGCCCAGGCCGATGGGCTGGCCGTTCTCGACGATGTTCGACACCACTAGCACCTCGGGATGCCCGGGCAGCGCGAACTGCTTGAGTACGTGACGCTGCAGCGGGCCGAAGCGCGCGCTCAGCGCCACCTGCTGCGCCGGTGTGAGCGCGTGCTGGTCGCGGATGACGAGCACGTGGTGGTCGAGGTGGGCGCGGTGCAGGCGTGCGAATCCCGCGTCGGACAAGGGCTGTGACAGGTCCAGCCCCAGCACTTCGGCGCCCAACGGGCCGGCAAGGGGACGGACTTCGAATGCTGATGACGATGACATGCAATGCAACGAGACGGCTGGGATGCGAGGCAGTCTAGGAAGCGCCTTCCGTGGACGGAACGAAGCATCCCGAATGTCGTTCGTTGCTTTGTGCAGTTGCGGCCGGCAGCGCCAGGGCCGCCCGGCGGCCGGTATGAGCTTCTGCCATTTCGTTCGTTATCCGCACCAGGCGGCGTCAATAGCATCACGGGACGCGGCCTGCACATGCCGTTGCCAACGCATCGGTCATCTCTGTCCAGCCTGCAGCCGAAGCCCCCTGCCTTCCTCACCAAGCCCGAAGAACCGCCATGAGACGCCGATCCCTTTTGCAAGGCGCTGCCGCGCTGGCCCTCCCCGCCACGCTGCGCGCGGCCGAGCCGCCGCGCGAGCTGCGCCTGGACTACGCTTACTACTCGCCCACCAGCCTGGTGCTGCGCCGCTTCGGCTGGCTGGAGGAGGCTTTCAAGGCCGACGGCACGGCGGTGCGCTGGGTCTTCAGCGCCGGCAGCAACCGCGCGCTGGAGTACCTGGCCGGCAACAGCGTGGACGTCGGCTCCAGCGCCGGCCTGGCCGCGCTGCTCGCGCGCGCCAACGGCAACCCGATCCGCGCGCCCTACATTTTTTCCCGGCCGGAATGGACAGCGCTGGTGGTGCGCCGCGACTCGCCGATCCGCACCCTGGCCGACCTGAAGGGCAGGAAGGTCGCGGCCACCAAGGGCACCGACCCGTACCTCTTCCTGCTGCGCGCGCTGCACACCGCGGGCCTCAAGCGCGGCGACATCGAGCACGTGGCGCTGCAGCATGCCGACGGGCGCACGGCGCTGGAGCAGGGGCGCGTCGATGCCTGGGCCGGGCTGGACCCGCTCATGGCCGCCAGCGAGCTCGACGCCGGCTCGCGGCTGCTCTACCGCAACGTGGCCTTCAATACCTACGGCTTCCTCAATGCGCGCGAGGAGTTCATCAACCGCCACCCGGAGACGCTGAAGAAGGTCATCGCGCAGTACGAGCGCGCGCGGCGCTGGGTGCAGGCCAACACCACCGGGGCGGCGCGCATCCTCTCCGAGGAGGCCAAGGTCAGCCTGGAGGTGGCGCTGCTGCAACTGAAGCTGCGCACGGACTTGAGCAACCCGCAGCCCGGCGCCGAGCACGTGCAGGCGCTCAGGGCGGCCGCGCCGATCCTGATCGACGAGCAGCTCGTCAGGCCGGGCACCGACGTGAATGCCGCCATCGCGGCGCTGGTGGACACGCAGTTCGCACGCGGCCTGGCCGGCGCGGCGGCCTGAAGCGATGTCGTCGCTCGACCCGGCCGTGCCGGCCGCGGCACCGCGCCTGGCGGCGGCCGATGCGCCGCGGCAAGACTCTCCCTCGTCGGCGGCGCGCTCCCGCCCACCGCGCTGGCTGGGCCTGCTGCTGCCGCTGGCGCTGCTGGCGGCGGTTGAAGCCGTGGTGCGTGCCGGCTGGATGCCGGCGCACCTGCTGCCGCCGCCCTCGGCCATCGTGCGCACGCTGGGCGAGCTGTTCGAGCGCGGCCTGGGCGCGCACCTGCTGGCCAGCACGCTGCGCGTGGCGGCGGGATTCGCGCTGGGCGCGGGCCTGGCCGTGCCGCTGGGCGCGCTGGTGGGGCTGTCGGCCCGGGCCGAGGCGCTGATCGACCCGGCCTTCCAGGCGCTGCGCGCGATCCCGTCGCTGGCCTGGGTGCCGCTGCTGCTGCTGTGGCTGGGCATCGACGAGGGGGCGAAGGTGGCGCTGATCGCCATCGGCGCCTTCTTCCCGGTCTACATGGGCGTGGCCTCGGGGCTGCGCGACGTGGACCGCAAGCTGATCGAGGTGGCGCGCATGTCGGGCCTTGGCGGCCCGGCGCTGGTGCGCCGCGTGCTGCTGCCCGCCGCCCTGCCCGCGGTGATGACGGGCCTGCGCAACGGCTTGAGCCTGGCCTGGATGTTCATGGTCGCCGCAGAGCTGATCGCCGCCACGCGCGGACTGGGCTACCTGCTCACCGACGGGCGCGAAACCGGCCGCGCCGACATCGTCCTCGCGGCCATCGTGCTGCTGGCGCTGCTGGGCAAGCTCAGCGACGGCGGCATGGCTGCGCTGGAGCGGCGCTGGCTGGCCTGGCGCGACACGCTGGAGACGCGGCGATGAGTGCTCCGCTGCTGGAGGTACAGGTGCACCGCAAGCGCCTGGGTGGCCGCGAGGTGCTGCGCGACCTGGCATTGAGCCTGCGCGAGGGCGAGATCGCCGCGCTGGTGGGCGCCAGCGGCTGCGGCAAAAGCACGCTGCTGCGCCTGGTGGCGGCGCTGGACCAGGACTTCGAGGGCACGGTGCGCCTGGATGGCCGCGCGGTGGCGGCGCCGTCCACGGCGATCCGCATCGTGTTCCAGGAGCCGCGCCTGTTCCCGTGGCTGAGCGTGGCGCAGAACATTGGCTTCGACGGCCGGGGCTCGGCCCAGGACCGGGCCCGCATCGAGACGCTGCTGGCCGAGGTCGGCTTGCCCGGACTGGGTGAGCGCCTGCCGCGCGACCTCTCGGGCGGGCAGGCGCAGCGCGTGGCGCTGGCGCGCGCCTTGTTCGTGCAGCCGCGCCTGCTGCTGCTGGACGAACCCTTCTCCGCCGTGGACGCCTTCACCCGCGTGAAGCTGCAGGCGCTGCTGCTGCGCCTGGTGCGGGCGCACCGCATCGGCGTGCTGCTGGTGACGCACGACATCGACGAGGCCGTGGCGCTGGGCGAGCGGGTGCTGGTGCTGCGCAGCGACCCCGGCCACGTCGCGGCCCAGGTCGAAGTGCCGGTCGAACACCCGCGCGACCGGGACGACCAGGCCTGCGCTGCCGCAGCGGCGGCAGTGCGCCGCGCGCTGCACGAGGTGCATGCCTTTTGAACCGTCGAATCTGGATCGGCATGAATATTGAAATGCAAATACCTTCGTTCATTCAAATGTGCCGTGGTGAATATATTGGCTCATTCACCCCGACCAAGCAATTCATCTCAACAGATCAAGAAGGCCGCGCGCCACCATGACCGAAATTACCATCGAACATGCGCTCACTGCAGGAGGGCTGGATGCTTTCCGGACCGTCGGCGATTTGAAGCAGCGTGCCGCAACCCTGTTGGCAGAAATACGGCAGGGAGCCGAGAAAAGGGAGCGCGAGCGCATTCTGCCGCACGAGCAGATCCGCCGCCTCGGCAGCGAGCGGCTGCTGACCTGGCGCATTCCGCGTTCCCAGGGCGGACCGGGTGCGACGGTGCGCGAGACGGTGCAATTCGTGATCGACGTGGCGGCCGCCGATTCCAACATCGCGCAGGCCTTGCGGCCGAGTTTCCTGTTCATCGAGAGCCTGCTGGCCGCTGGCGACGAATCCCTGCTGAAACGCTGGCTGCCGCGCTATTTGCGTGGCGACGTCTTCGGCAATGCCGGCTGGGAGATAGGCGGCGCCAACGGGGCCGTCAGTGCCACCATCGTGCGCGACGGCGATCATTACCGCGCCAGCGGCAGCAAGTATTACTCCACGGGCAGCCTGTACGCCGACTGGATCAGCGCGGTGGCGCTGGACGACGGCGGCCGGGAAATCCGCTTCATGCTGCCGCGCGAGCGGCCTGGCCTGGAATTGGTCGATGATTTCGACGCCATGGGCCAGCGCCTGACGGCCAGCGGCACGACAAACCTCGTGGACGTGCTGGTGCGCGAGGAGGACATCGTGCCCGCGCCGGCCAACCCGAGCGGAACCGCCAGCCGCTCCATCGTCCCGCCCTTCGCGCAATTGTTCCTGGCCGCGGTGGAGGCGGGCGTGGCGCGCAATGCGCTGGAAGATGCCGTCCATTTCGCCCGGCACCATGCCCGGCCCATCAAGCACAGCTCCGCCTCGCGCTCGGTGGACGACCCTTACGTTCGATTTTCGGTGGGACAGATTTCCGCCCTGGCCTATGCGGCCGAGGCTGTGGTGTTGCGGGCCGCGGACAGCATCGATGCCGCCTGGTCCGCGGGATTGGAGGACGATTCCATCGTGCGCGCCTCCATCGACGTGGCGCAGGCGCAATTCATTGCGGCGGAATCGGCGCTGCGCGCATCGGAATTGATATTCGACGTGGGCGGCGCCTCCACGACCGCGCGAAAGCACAATCTCGACCGACATTGGCGCAATGCCCGCACGGTGGCCAATCACAACCCGCGCCACTGGAAAGCCGCGGTGGTGGGGGCCTGGCACCTCGACGGCATCACGCCGCCGACCTCCGGGCTGTTCTGAGTTTCTCCCGGATGGCCATAGTCCAGTATTCCCATGCCTTTCAATGACGTGACGTTGCGCCATGCAGGCGACGAAGCCGTTGCCGCCCTTGCCCAGGAACTGGCGGCGGAAATTGCCGGCACGGCGGCAGCCTTCGATGCTTCCGGCGAATTTCCCTTTCAGCATTTTGACCTCCTGCGCCGGCGCGGGGCATTCAGTTTGATGATCCCGCGCAGCCTTGGCGGCCAGGGGCTGACGCTCTATCAGTTGCTGCTGTTCCAGGAGCGCCTGGCGCAGGGCAGCGGCGCCACCGCGCTGGCGCTGGGATGGCATTTGATGGCTTTCGGCTATTTGAGCTTCGAGCTGCAGTGGCCCCGGCCGGTATTCGAGAAACTGTGCCGGGACGTGGTCGAGCAGGGGCATTTGATCAACATATTGATCACCGAGCGCGATGCCGGAAACCTGCTGCGCGGCGCGCAGCCCACCACCACGGCGCGGCGCACGGCCGAGGGTTACTTGATCCGGGGCCGCAAGGCGTTCTGCTCCGCGGCGCCGGCCCTGGACCAGATGGTCATTTATGCCTTCATCGAGGAGGAAGACCGCACCGCGGAATTTCTGGTGCCCCGGTCCGCACGGGTGCGCGTGATCGAGAACTGGAACAGCCTGGGCATGCGTGCCACGGCCAGCCACGACATCGAGTTCGACGACGTGCTGGTGCCGCTCGAAGCCCGGCTCAATGATTTCATTCCGGGAAAGTCCGGCAGTTTCACGACGGGCAGCCGTGCCTTCGGCCTGCAGATCGCGGCGGTCTATCTCGGCATCGCCACGGCGGCGCGCGATTTCATCCTGGCTTTTGCCAACGGCCGCCATTCGGCCAGCCTGGGCGGCAGCATTCTCGATGCGCCGCAGGTGCAGTTGAAACTCGGCGAAATTGAGCTGCTGCTGGGAGCGAGCAAAGCCCTGCTGTATGGATTGGCCGAGCGCTGGGAGCGTTATGCCGACATTCGGCACCGGCTGGCCGACGAGGTGGCCATTACCAAAACCACGGTCACGCAGAATGCCGCGCGCATCGTCGAATTGGCCATGGGCATTGCCGGCGGGCATGCCTTGTCGAAGGAATACCCGCTGGAGCGCTATCTTCGGGACGTGCAGTGCGGGCTGTACAACCCCCCGCAAAACGACATGGTGGTTGCCAACCTGGCGCGGCAGGCGACGCAGCGCCAGCGCGCGCCGGCTGCCGCCAGTACCGTCGCGCCCGATACCGGAATTGCAATTCCGGAGTCGCCCGCCATCCGGGCTGAAACCCTTGGAATCGCCGAGCCCGTGACGCCCTGAGTTTCTGAGATTTCAGCATTCGCTCCACCGAACAGACATTTTCCATGCCGAATCGACCCATCATCCTCAACGCGTTCAATGAAAATTGCGTGGGCCATATCAACCATGGCTTGTGGACGCATCCGCGTGACCGCAGCGGCGAATACAACACGCTGGAGTTCTGGACCGGCATGGCGCGCACGCTGGAGCGCGGGCTGTTCGACGGCATTTTCATTGCCGATGTGCTGGGCGCGTACGACCTGTACGACGGCGGGCTGGACCTGACGCTGCGCGAAGCGGTGCAATTGCCCATCAACGACCCGATGCTGCTGGTGTCGGCCATGGCGGCGGCGACTTCGCACCTGGGTTTCGGCGTGACGGTCAACGCGCTGTCCGAGCACCCGTACCTGCTGGCGCGGCGCTTCTCGACGCTGGACCAGCTCACGCGCGGCCGCTTCGGCTGGAACGTGGTCACGGGCTACCTGGACAGCGCGGCGCGAGCCATCGGCCTGGACAACCAGATCGTGCACGACGAGCGCTACGACCGGGCCGACGAGGCGCTGGACGTCATCTACCAGCTGCTCGAAGGCAGCTGGGAGGACGGCGCGGTGCGCCGCGACAAGGCGGCGCGCGTGTTCACCGACCCGTCGAAGGTGCACCCGATCCGCCACCACGGCCGCTGGTACGACGTGGAGGGCGTGCACCTGAGCGAGCCCTCGCCGCAGCGCACGCCCGTGCTGTACCAGGCGGGCACCTCGGGGCGCGGGCAGCGCTTCGCCGCCCGGCATGCCGAGGCCATCTTCATTGCCGGCAGCGACAAGGGCGTGGTGCGGCGCACGGTGCAGGCGCTGCGCAGCGCGGCACAGGAGGCCGGGCGCCGGCCGGAGGACGTGAAGATCGTGCTGGCCATCACCGTGGTGCCCGGCCGCACCGCCGCGGAAGCGCGCGACCGGCACGACGAGTACGCCCGCTATGCCAGCCCCGAGGCTGGGCTGGCCCACTTCTCGGCCAGCGTGGGCGTGGACCTCTCGCGCTACGGGCTGGACGACCCGATCCGGCTGGAGGGTACGAACGCGATCCAGTCCGCCGCCAAGGCCATCGAGCACCTGGGCGGTACGCGCCGCAAGCTGCTGGAGCACTTCCGCCTGGGTGGCCGCTACCCGGCCATCGTCGGCGATGCCTCCCAGGTAGCCGACGCGCTGCAGTCCTGGGTGGAAGACACCGGCATCGACGGCTTCAACCTGGCGCGCACGGTGGTGCCCGAAAGCTTCGAGGACTTCGTGGACATCGTCGTGCCCGCGCTGCAGGACCGGGGCCTGCACAAGACCGCCTACGCACCGGGGACGCTGCGCCAGAAGCTTTTCGGCGCGGGCGACCGCCTGCCCGAGCGCCACGCCGCCGCGCGCTTCCGGCGCGCAGGCTGACCCTCCCCACCACCGCTTACCGACCGATTTCCCCACTTGAAAGCACACCAATGAAACCCTCCCGACTCCTCCTCTCCTTCCTGGCCGGCTTCTTCGTCTGGGGCGCCGCGCAGGCACAAACGCTCAAGGTCGGCGCCTCCGCCGGCGTGCATGCCGACACCATGGAGGCCGCAGCGCGCGAGGCGCGCAAGCAGGGCCTGGACGTGAAGGTGATCGAGTTCACCGACTGGACCACGCCCAACACCGCGCTCCAGGCCGGCGACCTGGACCTGAACTACTTCCAGCACCAGGCCTTCCTGGACAATGCCGTCAAGGAGCGTGGCTACAAGTTCGCCGTCGCCGGCATCGGCGTGCTGCCCAACATCGGCCTGTTCTCCTACCGCATCAAGAAGTTCGACGAGCTCAAGGACGGCGCCAAGGTCGCCGTGGCCAGCGATCCGGTGAACCAGGGCCGGGGCCTGTCGCTGCTGGAGAAGGCCGGCCTCATCAAGCTGCGCGACGGCGTGGGCGTTCGCGGCACGGTCAACGACATCGTCGCCAATCCGAAGAAGCTCAAGCTGGTCGAGGTGGAGGGGCCGCAGCTGGTGCGCGCCATCGACGACGTGGACCTGGCGCAGGGCATTCCCGCGCATTTCGTCAGCGCCGGCAAGCCGCAGGTGGCGGGATCGGGGCTGCTCTACACCGGCGTGGCCGACCAGGTCTTCGCCATCCGCTTCGTGACCCGGCAGGACAACGCCAACGACCCGCGCATCGGCAAGTTCGTGAAGATCTTCCAGGAGTCCAGGGCGGTGCGCAACGAGGTCCACAGGCTCTTCGGCAACGACGCGAAGCTGTACTCGCTGCCGTGGCTGAACCAGTGAGCCGCGCCATGACAGCCAAGCAATGGACGCTGGCGCCGTGGTCCCGCTTCATGCCCGGATCGGCGGGCACCGGGGCGCGTAACGCGCGGCCGGAATCCGGCGCGAAGGCGCCGGAGGCGGCTGCCCATGACGGCGCGGCCATGGCCCAACATGCCGCGGGCTCAGTGCGCTTCGAAGCGTTGAGCAAAACCTACGAATCCGCCGCCGGCCCGGTGCAGGCGCTGGCGGACATCACGCTGGACATCCCGGCCGGGCGCATCGTCGGGATCATCGGGCGCAGCGGTGCGGGCAAGTCGAGCCTGCTGCGCACCATCAACCGGCTGGAGCAACCCACGCAGGGCCGGGTGCTGATCGACGGGCAGGACATCGCCGCGCTGGGCGAGGACGATCTCGTGCGCCTGCGCCGCCGCATCGGGATGATCTTCCAGCATTTCAACCTGCTGTCGGCCAAGACGGTGTTCGACAACGTCGCGCTGCCGCTGCGCGTGGCCGGCGCACAGCCCGGCTACGTCACTCGGCGCGTCACCGAGTTGCTGGAGCTGGTGGGTCTGGCCGACAAGCAGATGGCCTACCCGGGGCGGCTCTCGGGCGGGCAGAAGCAGCGCGTGGGCATCGCCCGCGCGCTGGCGCACGGCCCGGAGATCCTGTTGTGCGACGAGGCCACGTCGGCGCTGGATCCGGAAACCACGCAATCGATCCTGGCGCTGCTGCGCGACATCAACCGCCGCCTGGGCCTGACGGTGGTGCTGATCACGCACGAGATGGGCGTGATCCGCGAGATATGCGACGAGGTCGTGGTGCTGGAGCGTGGGCGCATCGCCGAGTCCGGCCCGGTGTGGAAGGTGTTCGGCGCGCCCGCGCACCCGGCCACGCGTGCGCTGCTGCGGCCGCTGGAGCAGGCGCTGCCGGCCGAGCTGCTGGAGAAGCTGCAGGCCCAGGCCCCAGCCGGCGTGCCGAGCCGGCGCGTGCTGGAGCTGGGCTTCACGGGCGAAGGCGGCATCGAGCCGGACCTGGCGCTCATCGCCGCCGCGCTGAACGCGCCGGTGCGGCTGCTGCACGGCGGCATCGACCGCATCCAGGGCCACGGGCATGGGCGCCTCGTCATCGCCACCGCGTCCGCGCTGCCTGCCGCCGAGCTGGCGGTGCGCGGCCTGTGCCACCACGCCACGGAGCTGGGACATGTCGCCGATCATGCTTGAGCGCCTCGTCGAGGCCTTCTTCGACACGCTGCTGATGGTCGGCACCTCGGCGCTGATCGCGCTGCTGGCGGGCATTCCGCTGGCGGTGCTGCTGGTGCTCACGGCGCCGGGTGGCGTGCTGCCGTGGCCGCGCTTCAACCGCGTGGCCGGCGCCATCGTCAACGCCTTCCGCGCCACGCCCTTCATCGTGCTGCTGGTGGCGCTGATCCCGCTGACGCGGCTGATCACGGGCACGACCATCGGCATCTGGGCCGCGGTGGTGCCGCTGTCCATCAGCGCCACGCCCTTCTTCGCGCGCATTGCCGAGGTCAGCCTGCGCGAGGTGGACGCGGGCCTGATCGAGGCGGCGCAGGCCATGGGCTGCCGGCGCTGGCACATCGTGCGCCACGTGCTGCTGCCCGAGGCGCTGCCTGGCATCGTGGGCGGGTTCACGATCACGGTGGTGTCGATGATTGGCGCCTCGGCCATGGCCGGTGCCGTGGGCGCGGGCGGGCTGGGCGACCTGGCCATCCGCTACGGCTACCAGCGCTTCGACACGACCGTGATGGCCGTGGTGCTGGTGGTGCTCGTCGCGTTGGTGAGCGCAGTGCAGCTCGCCGGCGACTGGTGGGTGCGGCGGTTGAAGGCACGCTGAGGGCGCGCTGAAGCCCGGGGCCGGGCCACATCGCCGGCCGGCTCATATGCAAGGGCGGAATGCGTCGTTGCCGTCCGCGATGGCCGATTCCTAGACTGGGCTGATTCGAAATGCTTGGCAGGAAGATGGCCCATCACGACACCCACCACGGCAGCGCAACGCCCCACCTCGTCACCCAGGAACAGGTCGCGCTCGCAACCGATGCGCTGGCCCAGGCGCTGGAAGAGACCGCCGTCGCACGCGACCAGCGCGGCGGCCATGCGCGGGCCGAGCGCGAGCTGATCCGCGCCAGCGGACTGCTCGACATCACCACGCCGCGCGACCTCGGCGGCTGGGGCCACTCCTGGCAGACCTTCCACCAGGGGCTGCGCCGGCTGGCGCAAGCCGACAGCGCGCTGGCGCACCTCTACGCCTTCCACCACCTGCAGGTGGCGACCGTGCTGCTGTACGGAGGACCCGAGCAGCACGAGCTCTTCCTGCGCCCCACGGTGCGCGGGCGGCTGTTCTGGGGCAACGCCCTGAATCCCAACGACAAGAGCGCGCTGGCGGTGAGCGAGGGCGAGGGCTTCGTCGTCACCGGGCCCAAGAGCTACTGCTCCGGCTCGGTGGGCGCGGACCGGCTCACCTTCTCGGCCTGGCACGAGGCCTCGCAGGCGCTGCTGATCGCGGCGCTGCCCAGCGACGCGCCGGGCCTGTCGGTGCGCGCCGACTGGGACGCCTTCGGCCAGAAGCAGACCGACAGCGGCACGGTGCTGTTCGAGCGGGTGCGCATCGAGCCGGAGCAGGTGCTGGTGCGCCCGGGCACGGTGCTCACGCCGCGCGCCACGCTGCGCTCGCAGCTGGCGCAGCTGATCCTGGTGAACCTGTACGTCGGCATCGCGCAAGGCGCGCTGGCGCAGGGACTGCGCTACACGCGCGAGTCGTCGCGTCCCTTCTTCGCCTCGGGCGTGGCCAGCGCCGTGGACGACCCCTACGTGCAGCACCGCTACGGTGAGCTGTCGCTGCTGGTGCGGCCAGCGCAAGTGCTGGCGGACCTGGCGGCGCAGCGCATCGACGCGGCGCTGGCGCGCGGGGATGCCGTCACGGCCGCCGAGCGCGGCGAGGTCGCCATTGCCGTGGCGCAGGCCAAGGCCGTGGCGCACCGTGCTGCCATCGAGGTCAGCAGCCAGGTGTTCGAGCTGATGGGTGCGAGCGCGACCAGCGGCCGGCTCGGCCTGGACCGCTTCTGGCGCAACGCGCGCGTGCACACGCTGCACGACCCCATCGACTACAAGCTGCGCGACCTGGGGCGGCATGCCCTCACCGGCCGCTTCCCCGAGCCGACGTCCTATTCCTGATCTTGCTGATCTTCCTGACATTCACGACGAAGAGACCGCCATGAGCCTCGACATCTTCTGGTTCCTGCCCACTTCGGGCGACACGCGCTACCTGGGCAAGTCCGACTTCGGCCGCCCCGCCACCAACGAGTACATGCGGCAGATCGCCGTGACGGCCGAGAACCTGGGTTACGACGGGCTGCTGATTCCCACCGGCGCCTCGTGCCTGGACCCCTGGGTGACGGCGGCGAGCCTGGTGCCGGTGACGCAGCGCATCAAGCTGCTGGTGGCGCTGCGCACCTCCATCAGCGGCCCCACCGCCTCGGCGCGGCAGGCGGCGTCGCTGGACCAGGCGCTCAAGGGCCGGCTGCTGCTCAACGTGGTGCCCGGCGGCGACGCGGCCGAGCTGGCCGCCGAGGGCGTGTACCTCAAGCACGACGAGCGCTACGAGGTGGCCGACGAGTTCCTGGGCGTGTGGAAGCGGCTGCTGCAGGGCGAGACCGTGGACCATGAGGGCAGGCACCTCAAGCTCGAAGGTGCACGCAACTACTTCGAGCCGGTGCAGCAGCTGCATCCGCCGCTGTACTTCGGCGGGTCCTCGCCCGCGGCGCACGAGCTGGCGGCCAAGCATGTGGACGCCTATCTCACCTGGGGCGAGCCGCCCGCGGCGGTGGCCGAGAAGATCGCCGACGTGCGCGAGCGCGCCGCGCGCCATGGGCGCACGGTGCGCTTCGGAGTGCGGCTGCAGGTGATCGTGCGCGAGACCAGCGAAGAGGCCTGGGCCGCTGCCGACAGCCTCATCAGCAAGCTTAGCGACGACGACATCCGCGCCGCGCAGGCCAACTTCGCGAAGATGGATTCCGTGGGCCAGCAGCGCATCACGGCGCTGCACGGCGGGCGGCGCGACAAGCTGGAGATCAGCCCCAACCTGTGGGCCGGTGTCGGGCTGGTGCGCGGCGGCGCGGGCACGGCGCTGGTCGGCGACGCCCAGACCGTGGCGGCGCGGCTGAAGGAGTATGCGGACCTGGGCGTGGACAGCTTCGTGCTGTCGGGCTATCCGCACCTGGAAGAAGCCATCCGATTCGCCGAGCTGGTGTTCCCGCTGTTGCCGGGCAAGCAGCCGGTGACGCTGCGCGACCGCGCGCTCACCGGCGGCGCCTTCGACGTGCGCGCGGGCGAGGACGCTACGCAACGGAAGGCAGCCTAGTCTCCTGGGCGAGCAGGTGCTGTTCGGGTCCTCGTACCCGTTTCGCCCCATCGGCCAGGGCATCGAGGATGCGCAGCGGCTCGGATTCAAGGACGCCGTCCTGGAGACGCTTTTCGCCGGCAATTCGCGGCGGGTGTTGGCGCGGGGCTGATCCGATACAGCCGCAGGAAGACCGTGCGGCCGGCCAGCGCCGGTAGGAGGCCCGCTTGCGGGCCGAACCCGCCACGGTGGCCACGAACGCCGGCCCGCAAGCGACCCCTTACGCGAACCGCCACGGCGATCGGTTGATGCTGCACCCGTCATGGTGGGACGGAAACACGAATGTCCTGCTTCGATCCTCGCTTTGGTTGTATCGATCCAAGCATTGTTTCGTTCCGGCCCGGACGGCGCCCTCCTACGCTGCAAGCCAGCCATCAGGTCAGCTCCCTCAAACATCCCAGGAGACCGCCCCATGTCCGCAGTGCTCAACGAAGTGTTCCTGCATCCCGTGCTCGAAGAGACGCGCCGGCTCGCGCACCGCACCGGGCTGGCCTACGCCGGCGGCGTGCTGCCGCCACAGGCCTGGGCCCTGGCGCAGTCGGGCCACGCCACGCTGGTGGACGTGCGCAGCGCCGAGGAGCGCAAGTTCGTCGGGCTGGTGCCGGGCAGCCTCCACGTGGCCTGGGCCACCGGCACGGCGCTCACGCGCAACCCGCGCTTCACGCGCGAACTCGAAGCCAAGGTGCGCAAGGACCAGCCGCTGCTGCTGTTGTGCCGCAGCGGCAAGCGCTCGGTGCTGGCGGCCGAGGCCGCGGCCAAGGCCGGTTTCGCGCTGGCCTTCAACGTGCTCGAGGGCTTCGAGGGCGATCTCGATGCTGGGCAGCAGCGCGGCAGGGCCGACGGCTGGCGCTTCCACGGCCTGCCCTGGGTTCAGGATTGAAGGGTGCGGCCACCGGCGCGTTGCCGGCCGGGCGCGTTGCGGAGCCTTCAGGCAGATGGTTTGCCCCGGTGCGGGGGTTGATCCACACAACGAGGAGACCTCCATGACCGCCGTGCTGGCCGAGCTGCTGTTGCTGCATCCCACGCTTGCCCGGATCCGTGCCGAGGCGCAGGCTGCGGGGCTGCCCTACGCTGGCGGCGTACCGCCTGCCGACGCCTGGGGCCTGGCGCAGGCCGGCGTCGCGACGCTGGTGGACGTGCGCACGCACGAGGAGCGGGTCTTCGTCGGGCGCGTGCCCGAGAGCCTGCACGTGCCCTGGGCCAGCGGCACGGCGCTCACGCGCAACCCGCGCTTCGCGCGCGAGCTCGAAGCCAAGGTGCGCAAGGAGCTGCCGGTACTGCTGCTGTGCCGCAGCGGCAACCGCTCGGCGCAGGCGGCCGAAGCCGCGACCAGGGCCGGCTTCCTGTTCGCCTTCAACGTGCTCGAAGGCTTCGAGGGAAGCCATGACCCGGCCCGGCAGCGCGGCCACGTCAACGGCTGGCGCTGGCATGGACTGCCCTGGATACAAGATTAGGGCATGCATGCAACTGCAAATTGCTTATGCGAATTGCGCGTTTCCCAAGCCGCGGGAACGGCGCTAATCTTTAGACACAGAATGAATGAGCTTGGAGAGATGAGCGCATAAGGCGGTTGCCGACCTCAACCAACGTGGAGGTTGCGCCGCTCTGGTGCACCGAATCCATGCGGTGCGCCAACGCCATGGACCTGCGCCTTCGGTTGCTTTGGCACCGAGGCTGCGACCGACGCTGGGCCAGGAATGAACGACAAGAACGATTGGGGAAGCACCGGCCTGAACGGCTGCGGTGCAGGGCCGGATCTGGAGCTGGGTGCCGTCGTGGCGGAGCTGCGGCAGGCACGCCAGCGCTGGCGCGAATCGCAGCAGCGGCTGCGCGAGATCGGCGCGCGCGAGCTGCCCTCGCGCGAGGCGCTGGCCGGCATCGTGGCCGGGCTTTGCGGCGCCCTCTTTCCAATGCGGCTGGGTCCGCCGGAGCTGCGCCAGGAAAGCGAGGACTATTACGTCGGCCACACGCTCGACGCCGTGCTGGGTGCGCTGCTGCAGCAGGTGAAGCTGGAGCTGCTGCACCGCCAGCGCCAGGCGCAGCGCGGTGCGCCGCTGCCCGACGGCGCGGCGCAGGCTGACGTCGCGCAGCGGGCGGTGCAAGTGGTGCGCGACTTCGCCGCGGCGTTGCCGGGCATCCGCGCGCTGCTCGACTCGGACGTGCTTGCGGCCTACCACGGCGACCCGGCGGCGCACAGCGTGGACGAGGTGCTGCTGTGCTATCCGGGCATCCACGCCATGATCCACCACCGCATCGCGCACCGGCTCTACGGGCTGGGCGTGCCGCTGCTGGCGCGCATGGTGGCCGAGCTGGCCCATGGCGAGACGGGCATCGACATCCACCCCGGCGCCAGCATCGGGCCGGGCTTCTTCATCGACCACGGCACGGGCGTCGTCATCGGCGAGACGGCGCGCATCGGCGCCAACGTGCGGCTATACCAGGCGGTCACGCTGGGCGCCAAGCGCTTCGAGACCGACGCGGACGGCCACCTCCACAAGGGCGGCGCGCGCCACCCCATCGTCGAGGACGAGGTGGTGATCTATGCCGGCGCAACCATCCTGGGCCGCGTGACGATCGGGCGCGGCTCCGTCATCGGCGGCAACGTCTGGCTCACGCGCAGCGTGGCGCCGGGCAGCCACGTGACGCAGGCGCAGACCCGCGAGGAAGGACGCAGCCATGCGCCGGCCGGCTGAGCTTTCACCGGTCGCGCCACGTTCCGGGCCGCCGCCCTGATGCCGGGGCCGGCAGGCCCCATCCGATGCGCCGCGCGCCCGGCGCGCGACGCCTCCTGTCTTCCCGTCCTCACGCCTTGACTGCACGCGTGCGGATGCGCTCGCCCGTGCGGCAAGCGCGGTTGAGGTCTTCGCAGTTCCACGATTCCATTTCGCAAGCCCGGCTTGCACGCCCAGGAGAGCCTGAATGAACCATCCCGCCGATCCCGTGACGGCCGATCCTTCCTCCGCCCACACCACGCTGGGCGACGCCGCGGCGCGGCAGTTGGCCACCACGACCAAGAGCACGCCGATCCTGCCCACCATCACGCCGCGCTGGCTCACGCACCTGCTGCAGTGGCTGCCGGTGGAAGCCGGCGTGTACCGGCTCAACAAGGTGCGCAACCCCAGGGACGTGAAGGTGGCCTGCGCCAAGCGCGACGAGGCCGAGCTGCCGCAGACCTTCGTGGACTACGAGGACAACCCGCGCGAATACCAGCTCACCGCGCTGAGCACGGTGCTGGACGTGCACACCCGCGTCTCCGACCTCTACAGCAGCCCGCACGACCAGATCAAGGAGCAGCTGCGCCTGACCATCGAGACGATCAAGGAGCGCCAGGAGAACGAGCTGATCAACAACCCGGACTACGGGCTGCTGGCCAGCGTGCACCCGGACCAGATCGTCTACCCGCTCACCGGCGCGCCCACGCCCGACGACATGGACGAGCTGCTGGTGCGGGTGTGGAAGGAGCCGGCCTTCTTCCTCACCCACCCGCTGGCCATCGCGGCCTTCGGGCGCGAGTGCACGCGCCGCGGCGTGCCGCCGCCGACGGTGAGCCTGTTCGGCTCGCAGTTCATCACCTGGCGCGGCATACCGCTCATCCCCAGCGACAAGGTGCCCGTGGCCGACGGCAAGACCAGGATCCTGCTGCTGCGCGTGGGCGACAAGCGGCAGGGCGTGGTCGGGCTGTTCCAGCCCGGGCTGCCGGGCGAGCAGAGCCCGGGGCTGTCGGTGCGCTTCATGGGCATCAATCGGCACGCCATCGCCTCGTACCTCATCAGCCTGTACTGCTCGCTGGCGGTGCAGAGCGACGACGCGCTGGCGGTGCTGGAGGACGTGGAAGTCGGCAAGTACCACGACTACCCGGACACCTACAAGTAAAGCGAGGGCCGGCCCATGCCGCAATTTCCCCCTTCCGAAGGCGCGCCGCCGGGCCTGCCCGACGCGGCCGCGCTGGCGCAGCTGGCCGGCGCCTTGTTCAAGGCGCTGCCAGGCCAGGAGCCCGGAGCCGGCTCGGTGCTGCAGCGGCTGATGCCGGGGCTCGACCTGCCAGGCGGCCCCTCGCCTTCGCCCGCGCTCGCGGGTGTGGATGCGCCGGCGCACCCGCAGCCCGCGGGTCTGACGCCGCCGCCGGGCAGCTTCGGTCCGGCCACGCCGGCGAGCGTGCCGCTGGGCGCCCTGCCGCCGGGCCAGCAGGCGGTGCCGACCTCGCCGCAATCGGCTGCCAACCTGCCGGCCTCGCTGCCGGCGCGCGTGCCGCATGCCCTGGCGCCCAACGGCGTGCCCGACCTGGTGCTGGGCGCGGCACCCGGCTATGACGGCCGTGCCGGCAGCCTGGTGCTGGGCGAACCCCGGGCCGCCGCGGCGGCTTCGCCGCCGGACACGGCCGCGCCGCGCGGCGACAGCGCCACGGCGACCGCGGGCGCGCCCTACTACTTCCTGGACCAGCCGCGCCCCGAAGCCATCGCCGTGGCGACGCCGCTGCGCACGCCCGCGCCGGGCGGCGATGCCCTGCTGGGCGCACTGGCCGGCCTGGACGTGCCGCAGCTGGACTTGGGAGCACCGGCGCGCGCCCCGGCCGCTCCCGCCGGCGGCAGCGGCTTCTACTTCCTGGACCACGCCACGCCGGCCGTGGTGCAGGCACCGCCGCAAGTGAACGCCGCGGCGCATCCGCCCTTCGACGTCCACGCCGTGAGGCGCGACTTCCCCATCCTGCGCGAGCGCGTCAACGGCCGGCCGCTGGTGTGGTTCGACAACGCGGCCACCACGCAGAAGCCGCAGGCCGTGATCGACCGGCTGGCGCACTTCTACGCGCACGAGAACTCCAACATCCACCGCGCCGCGCACGAGCTGGCGGCGCGCGCCACCGACGCCTACGAAGGCGCGCGAGAAACCGTGCGCCGCTTCATCGGCGCGGGCTCGGTGGAGGAGATCATCTTCGTGCGCGGCACCACCGAGGCCATCAACCTCGTGGCCAAGACCTGGGGCGCCAGGAACATCGGCGCGGGCGACGAGATCATCGTCAGCCACCTGGAGCACCACGCCAACATCGTGCCCTGGCAGAAGCTCGCCGCCGAGAAGGGCGCGAAGCTGCGGGTCATTCCGGTGGACGACTCGGGACAGGTGATCCTGGAGGAGTACCAGCGGCTGCTCAACGACCGCACGAAGATCGTTTCCGTGACGCAGGTTTCCAACGCGCTGGGCACGGTGGTGCCGGTGAAGGAGATCATCGACGTCGCCCACCGCCACGGCGTGCGCACGCTGGTGGACGCGGCGCAGTCGGTGAGCCACATGCGCGTGGACGTGCGCGCGCTGGACACCGACTTCCTTGTCTTCTCCGGCCACAAGATCTTCGGGCCCACGGGCATCGGCGTGGTCTACGGCAAGCGCGAGGTGCTCGAAGACATGCCGCCGTGGCAGGGCGGCGGCAACATGATCGCGGACGTGACTTTCGAGCGCACCGTGTTCCACGGCCCGCCCACGCGCTTCGAGGCTGGCACCGGCAACATCGCCGACGCGGTGGGCCTCGGCGCCGCGCTGGAGTACGTGGAGCGCATCGGCATCGAGGCGATCGGGCGCTACGAGCACGCGCTGCTCGAATACGCCACGGCGCAGATGCAGCCCATTCCCGGCGTGCGGCTCGTCGGCACGGCACGCGACAAGGCCAGCGTGCTGAGCTTCGTGCTGGCGGGCTATTCGACCGACGAGGTCGGCAAGGCGCTGAACCAGGAAGGCATCGCCGTGCGCACCGGCCACCATTGCGCGCAGCCGATCCTGCGCCGATTCGGCCTGGAGACCACGGTGCGGCCGTCGCTGGCGTTCTACAACACCTGCGAGGAAGTCGATCGCATGGTGAAGGTCGTGCGCCAGCTGGCGGGCAGCCGGCGCTGAAGCGCTTTGCTCATCCCGGCCCGTGCCGGGATGACGATTCCTCGCCCGCCTTGTCTGCGCCGGTGCCCCCGGGACGCCCGATGTGTGGTGTTGACGACAATATATTCATTTATATATTGTTTTCGAGCCGTTCACGGGCAGGAGGTTTTCCATGGACGCCGGCATCGCCATCCAGCCGTTCTTCGACCCGGCCACCTCGACGGTGAGCTACGTCGTGGCCGATCCCGCCTCCGCCTGCGCCGCCGTCATCGACCCGGTGCTGGACTTCGACATCAAGCCGGGCCGCACTCATACGCGCTCGGCCGACGCCATCGCCGACCACGTGAAGTCCGAGGCGCTGTCGGTGCAATGGATCCTCGAGACCCATGCCCACGCCGACCATCTCTCCGGCGCGCGCTACCTGCAGCAGCGCCTGGGCGGCCGTGTCGCCATCGGCGAGCACATCCGCGAGGTGCAGGCGACCTTCAAGAAGCTCTACAACCTGGAGCGCGGCTTCCTGCCTGACGGCAGCCAGTTCGACCACCTGTTTCGCGACGGGGAGCAGTTCGTCATCGGCAGCCTGCGGGTCACGGCGCTGCACGTGCCCGGACACACGCCGGCGGACATGGCCTACCTGGTGGGCGATGCCGTGTTCGTGGGCGACACGCTGTTCATGCCCGACGTGGGCACGGCGCGCGCGGACTTTCCCGGCGGCGATGCGCGGGCGCTGCATCGCTCCATTCGTCGGCTGCTGGCGCTGCCGTCGGCCACGCGCGTGTTCGTGTGCCACGACTACCCGCCTGCGGGGCGCGGGCCGGCCTGGGAAACCACGGTGGAAGAAGAGCGCCGGCGCAACGTCCACGTGCGCGACGGCGTGGACGAGGACGCCTTCGTGACCATGCGCCAGGCGCGCGACGCCTCGCTGGGCGTGCCCGCGCTGATCCTGCCGTCGATCCAGGTCAACGTGCGCGCGGGCCAGTTGCCGCCACCGGACGACAACGGCGTGTCGTACCTGCGCATCCCGCTCAACCTGCTCTGAAGCCGCGGCGCAGCGCAGGGGCCTGGCATCGGCCCTCGCCGGCGGCGGCATGGTCCCCAGCACCCGCGCGACGGCTCGGCGGCGTACATGGGCCAGCGCTTACGGCTGTGCGCGCCACACGCCCAGCTCGGCCAGGTGCACCTTGCGTGGCAGCACGCCTTCATTGGTGAAGGCGTCGGCAATGCGCTGCAGGTCAGCCAGGCCGTCGGCATCCACGGGCTGCACCTGGTAGCTGCGCCGGGCGTTGGCGGCGGCCACCGTGGCCGCGTCCAGCCCGATCACCGGTGCGTGCCACTGCGCCGCAGCATCCGGGTTGCGCTTGATCCATGCGCCGGCGCGCAGCAGTTCGGCGAAGAGCACGCCAAGCACGTCGCCGCGGCGCTGCGCGAAGGCGCTTCCGGCAAGGTAGAAGCGCCGGTAGTCGGACAGCCCCACGCTCTCGGTCAGCAGCCGCGCGCCGGACTGGCGCTGCACCGCGGCCAGGAACGGGTCCCAGATGGCCCATGCGGCGATGTCGCCCCGTTCGAAGGCCGCGCGCGCATCGGCCGGGCTGAGGTAAGCCGGCTCGATGTCGCGCATGGACAGCCCCGCGCGCTTGAGCGCGGCCAGCACCAGGTAGTGCGCGCCCGCGCCCTTGGCGAAACCTACCTTGCGGCCCTTGAGCTGCGCCACGCGGGCCAGGCCCGAGTCGGCGCGCACGACCAGCGCCTGCGCCTGCGGCGATGGCGCTTCGGTGGCCCAGCAGCTCAGCCGCGCGCCGGCGGCCAGCGCAAAGGGAGGCACCGCGTCGGCCACGTCCGAGCTCACGTCCACGGCGCCGACGTTGAGCGCCTCCAGCAGAGGCAGGCCCGACGTGAACTCGTGCCAGCTCACGTCCACGTCCAGCGGCGCCAGCGCCGTCTCCAGCGTGCCTCGGCTCTTGAGCCAGATCATCAGCGTGGACGACTTCTGGTAGCCGATGCGCAGCCGCTCGGGCGCGGCCCGCACGCGGGCAGGCCACAGGACGGGCAGCGCCAGCGCGGCGGCAAGGAGGTGGCGGCGGTCGGTCATGGTTCACACGTGAGATGGGACTGGCACCGACCATAGGCGGCCGGTCCAGCAGCGGGAACGACGCGATGCGCGCATGCTCATGTCGCTGGCGCATGAACGGCTGCCGGCGGCATGTGGGCGCGGTTCACCACGATGCGACCGCAGCTTCAACGGCAACCCTCGGCCTGGGATCTTGCATATCGGAATTCGTCATTTGCCTGGGCCACGAGGCAGCGATTACGGTAGCCCGGTGCGCATCCGCCTTGCGCACCCTACCCGCAACGGCCGCGAACGCGCGGCCCCTGCCCTGCCATCCGCCATGAGCCTGCAACGCAAATCCGAGTACCCCGTGGACCCGATGTTCACCTGCCGCTGGTCACCGCGCGCGTTCAACGCCGAGTCGATCGAGCCGGCGACGCTGATGACGCTGTTCGAGGCGGCGCGCTGGGCCCCGTCGAGCTTCAATGCCCAGCCCTGGCGCTTCATCTACGGGCGGCGCGACACGCCGGCCTGGCAGCCGCTGCACGATGCCCTCAACGACTACAACCGCAGCTGGGCGCACCGGGCATCGGTGCTGGTGGCCGTGCTGTCGAGCACGACCTGGACGCCACCGGGCAAGTTGCAGGCGCAGCCGCTCGGCAGCCACTCCTTCGACACCGGTGCGGCGTGGGCCAGCCTGGCGTTCCAGGCCACGCTGCTGGGCTGGCACGCGCATGCCATGGGCGGTTTCGATCGCGAGCGCTTGCGCCAGGCGCTGGACATTCCCGAGGACCACGCCATCGAGGCGATGGTGGCCATCGGCTGGCGCAGCGACCAGGACGTGCTGCCCGAGGCGCTCCAGGCCCGCGAGGTGATGACGCAGCGGCTGCCCCTGGACCAGCTGGTTGCGGAAGGCAGCTTCACGTTCAATGGTCGACACAGGAACGTGGACCCAGCGCCCTCGCTCACAGGGGCGGAAAGGGTCGCCAGCTGAACTTGGGCCGGTATCTGCGGATCGCGAGATGGCGCGGTTGGGTGACCCTCGTCAGATGCCCCAGGAAAGGACCGAAGGTCAGCGTCGCTACGCGGAAGATCCAGTCTTGAGCAAACGCTGTGAAGCGACAGCTTCGAAGCTTTTGTCGCGCGATGCCGTGGTTTTTCCATAGGGCTTCACAAGCGCTGCGAGGATTGATTAGAGCCACCGGCCAGAGTCATCAAGAACGACGTCCTGCCAGTAACAGCCTCGACGCTTCGCTTCCGTGTCTTGACGATAGCAGACCTGCGTCAAGGCGCCGGTGTCACGGTATCGCGCTGTCACGCCACGGTTGCTGGCGAGTCCTGGTCAACTGTCCACCCATGTCGTGCGCGAACCGGTTCAACATCGCCCACAACCCGCACGCGTTAATGGTTCCGGGTGCCTTGATGCCTTCCCGGTCAGCAGCGGCAGCACCATCTCCGCAGCACTCACCGCGATCGCGAGCGGTCACGTCACAGCATGCGAGCATGCGAAGCGAGGGCAGATGGCTATCGATTGCTGTGAACTCGGCCGGCAACGCTTGCATCTCGTCGATCAGCCGCGCGATTGGCGTGAGGTTCCTCGCGGCCCGTGCATCACGCAGCGCGCTCATCGGGGACAGCATCATCGTGCGCTCGCGTTCCTCGCCATCCCCCCAAGCTGCACGCGCTACACGGCCGGCATCGCCGCCGCCGCCGCTGCTGCCGCTGCCCGGCGTGCAGCCATCTCCTGCACGGCCGCCTGCATCACGCGCGTCACCAGCGCGGGGTAGGCCCAGGGCACGTCGTGCGCCGGGCCCGACAGGAATGGCGAGCGCGGATCACGCACCCATTCGCGCGGGAACAGCGCAATTTCCTGATCGAGCGGCGCCTGCTCCAGCTGCGCTGCCACGTTCGGGTGGGTGATGGAGGAGACAAAGGCTCCGATCAGATCCACGCCCACCAAACGACCCAGGTGCAGCCACGCCACCGGCCGCGGATTGCATTCAATGGCCAGGGCACGGCCGCTGGCCTCATCGATCATGAAGTCCACCGAGAAATAGCCATCCATGCACCAGAGCGCGGCCAGCCGCTCGCAGGCAATGCGCATGTCCTCGCTGGCAATGGCCCGCACACGGGTAGCCGGCCCGGTGCCGGACTGCTGCTGGGTGTTGAGCAACGACATGCCTGCGACGACGCGTCCACCTTGCGCCAAGCAGGCGCGCATGGCACAGCGACCGCGTACCAACGCTTGCGCGATCAACGGCCTACCGGCACCTTGCAGGCGCTGCAGCGCTGCGTCGAACTCCGTCCGGGACGACACCAGTGCAACGCCCGTTCCGGCCACCGTAGCTTCGGCCTTGAGCACGCAGCGCCACTGGCGCGCCTGGGCCCACTCGTGCAACGGCTTGCCCTGCTCCGGGCACCATCCCTCAGGCTGGAGAACCTGCTTGCCCAGCGCCACCAGCGCACTGCGCCGCCCACGCAGCGCCAGCGAATCCATGTTGCCGAGTGAGTCGCGCAGCAGTGCCCCGAAGGGCAGGAGCGCGGCGTGCTGCTGTTGCCACAGCTGCGCCAGCAGCAGCACCGCCCGGTCGTCCAGCGGCACGATGCGCTGCGGAGCAAAGCGCCGCAGCGCATCCAGCAATCCGGCCCAGGAGCTGCCCGGCCGGTAGGCCGCGCGCAACGCCAGGTTGAGCGCCTGCAGCGTCGTACCTTCGGGATGCCAGGCCGCGCACGCCACGCCGCGCTCCATCAACGCCAGCACCAGACGCTCCGGACCCACCCATGGTTCGGTTTGCACGAACAGAACGCGTGGCGGTTGACCCGGATTGACGCCAGAGCTTGCAGTAGCGGACGAAATGGGAAGGCTCATTCAAAGACGACCTGAATTCCTGAGAAGGCCTAAGCAGGCCACGGCCGGCCCGCAGTGTGCGGGCAGCTGTGGTTTCCATACGTAAAGCGCAACGGATATCCGGCTTGTGCGTGGCAAAAGCCACGCAGCTTCACCCGATCCATTGACTACATTGCTGGCCGACTGCCGATACATGCTTTGGCACACGGCCGGGACTTTCGGCTTCGTCACGAGTCCCTTGCCACGGGGATGTTCTCCCTCGCTGATGCGGCTGCAACCATGACTTGATGCGGTGCATCGTTCTCTGCTGCCTGCAAACCGTTCTACGCCGTGGCTTCAGGCCCCACTTACAACGGCTTGCCCGGGCCAGGCAAGGGACGCGAACTCCGGCCTACATCGACATGAGTTTTCCAAAGGTGCCTGCCACGCAAGTGATCCGCCTGCAGCCTGAATTCCGGATGCTGGATGGCCACGCGCCGCAGTTTGGCGGCCCGGGGTTGCTGGCGACGCTGGAGCTGCAAGCCCTGCCCGAGGGTGCGGCGACGGCGCTGGACGCCATGCACGCCCTGCTGGCAGCCGCACTTCCGACCGGCGCGCTGCCGGATGGCGTGGGCATGACGCTGCCCGAGCGGCTGTTGGCGTGGGCCACGGCGATGCAATATGCCGCTGGCTGGCCGGTGTTCCAGAACGCCAGGGCCCTGTGTGCCCGGCACCGTGATCCCGACATGCCGGACCGGTGGCACCTGCTGCACCTGCCGTGCCAGCCACACGAGGCCACGGCCACGGCCCAGGCGCTGCACTGGGTTGTGGCGCGCGCCGAGGACGCATTGCGCGGCATGGACCCCGAGGCGAGCCTGTCGACGCTGGCGCCGCTGCGGGCGACGCTCGAAGCCCTGGCGCCGCAGGGCGTGAACACGCTGCGCTTCCTGCAGGCGGCGCACGATGCGGGCATTCCGTGGCGTCACGTGCACGGCAACGTCTACCGCTTCGGCTGGGGCGCGCAATCGCGCCTGCTCGACAGTTCCTTCACCGACGCCACACCGCGTATCGGCGCGGGGCTGGCCCGCGACAAGACGGGGGCTGCAGCAGTATTGCGTGCGCTGGGCATGCCCGTGCCCGCGCACCGGCTGGCGCGCGACGCGAACGAGGCCGTGGCGGTGGCCGCACAGTTGGGCTGGCCGGTGGTGGTCAAGCCGGCCGACCAGGACGGCGGACTTGGCGTGCAGGCTGGGTTGAACACGCCAGAAGCCGTGCGCAGGGCCTTTGTCGCAGCGCGCGCGCTGTCGAGCCGCGTGCTGGTGGAGCAGCACGTCGATGGGCGCGACCACCGGCTGCAGGTGTACCAGGGCGAGGTGTATTGGGTCGCCGAGCGGGTGCCGGGCGGCGTGACGGGCGACGGCACGCGCAGCGTGGCACAGTTGCTGCAAGCCCTCAACGACGACCCGCAGCGCAGCGCGGCCGGCCCGCTCCAGCGTCTCGTGTTTGATGACGAGGCCAGTGACCTGCTGGCCGAACAGCAGCTCCAAGCCGACGCGGTGCCGGCTGCCGGGAGATTCGTGCGGCTGCGGCGCGCGGCCAACATCTCCCGGGGCGGGGTGCGCGTGCCGTTGCCACTGGAGAAGGTGCATCCAGACAACTTGGCCCTGGCGGCACGCGCGGCCCGGGCGCTGCACCTGGACCTGGCGGGCGTGGACCTGCTCATCCCCGACATCGGCCGCTCTTGGCTGGAAGGCGGCGCTGCCCTTTGCGAGATCAATGCCCAGCCTCAGCTCGCGCCGCAGCTACCGGGCTGGCTGCTGCAGCGGATGGTGCATGGTCAGGGCCGCATCCCGGTGGTGGTGGTCCTGGGGCACCCGATTCCGCAGGCGCTGGCGCTGGCACTCTCCGAGGCCATGCCGGGCCAGCGCCTGGGCTTGGCGACGGCCGCTGGGGTGTGGATTGGCGGACGCCGCGTGGCGCCGGGAGGGCTCGGCGTGCTGGCGGCCGGCGGCGCGCTGCTGGCCGATGCCGATGTGGACGTGGCGCTGCTTTGCCTCGACGGCGCGGCCGGGCTGCGCGACGGCCTGCCGGTGGACCGCTTCGACCTGCTGGTGCTGGCCGGCGGTCCCGCGGCGCACGCTGATGCAACGGCCTGGCTGCACTGGCGCCACCAGGCTGCCGCACTGCTGCCCATGAGCAGCGCCGGCGCTGTCGGCGCTGCGGAGTGCGTCGGCTGGGCGCCGCTGCTGCAGGGTCTGCCGGCTGGCCAGGGCCGCCGGGTGCCGTTGCCCCAGCTGGCTTCGGCAATCGGAACCGTGCTCAGTGAAACACCGCCAGGCATCGGCACGCGGCGTCAGTCGCCCGGGATCAGGCCAGATTGAATCGGCGCGCCTGCCGGCTTCCAGGCCCGTGGCACTGAACGGCAATAACGGCTTGCCAAAGGCCCCTTTTTCACGGCATCTCCAGCCGGCTCCTCGCGAGAGGATCACATCATGAGCCAGTCCCACACCCTGCCGCCCTTCGTCATCGATCACGCCGGGCAGATTGCCGAAGCCGCCGCTGCGCTGCGCGAGGTGTTGCCGCACCTGCCCGCCACCCTGGTGCAGGGACTGGCCCGCGCGGAAACCGCACGCAAGCACGGGCTGTTCCCCGCTGCTGAGCAGCAGCTTGACGCGCTGCAACCCGAGTACGGCGAGCGCCCGGTGCTCAAGCGCGAGCGCATCCTGCTGCACGTGGCCGCGGAGGAATTCGATCGCGCCGAGGCGCTGCTAGAGCAGGAGTGTCAGCGCACGCCGCCGCAGCGCTGGATCTGGATGATGCTGGCATCGTGTCGCATGCGCCTGGGCAAGCCCGCCGGCGAGAGCGAGGCGCTGCGCCAGGCGCTGGCCTTGCAGTACGAAGAAGCGCCGGCTCGGCGGCTTTTCGAGCTGCAGCGCGACGCTGGCGACATGCGCGGCGCGCTCGACACGGTGCTGCGGCTGCGCACACTGCGCGACACCGAAGAGCTGGCGGTGGCGCATGCCAAGCTGCTGGTGCGCCTGGAGCGCCACGACGAAGCCGAGGTCCTGTGCGGGCAGCTCATGCAGCGCGTGCCTGCGCCCACCGGCGCGGTGGAAGTATGGACACAGTTGCTGCTGCAACGCAGCGGCGGGCCGGAGCAGGTGCTCGCCACGTTGGACGCGTTGCGGGCCCAGGGTCGTGAGGAGGCCGCGCACCTGCTCTCGCGCAGCCGTGCCTGCCACCGCATGGACCGCACCGACGCGGCCATTGCGGCACTGCAGCGCGCACTGGCGCTGCAGCCGCAGCACAAGCAGTGGTGGTACGACCTGGCGGTGCAGCAGCGTCAGGTGGGGCAGATTGCGCAGTCGCAGGTCAGCTTCGAGCGAGCGATGGAGATCGACCCGCTGGACCCTACCACGCTGCGCGTGCACGGCGTGGAACACCGCTACGCCTACGGCGACGACGCCTGGCGCCGCGTCAACCAGGCGCTGGCTCGCATGGAGAGCTATCCGCGCGAGCGCCAAGTCGAGCTGCACTACGCCGCGGCCAAAGCCTGCGAGGACGTGGGCGAGCACGATGCGGCCTTCGACCACTACCGCATCGGCGGCGCCAAGCAAACGGAGATCAACCCTTACCGCCACGGTGCCGCGCTGAGTTTGCTGCGCACGCTGCGCCAGGGCATGCACCCGGCCACCTATGCCGGCTTCAAGGAGCCTGCCTGCCCCAGCGACACACCGGTGTTCGTGCTGGGCATGCCGCGCTCGGGCACCACGCTGACCGAGCAGATCATCGCCAGCCACCCGCAGGCCTGGGGCGCGGGCGAGCTCAAGCTGCTGCACCGCGTGCTCGACGGCATCAACGTCAACGGCACGCGCATCCAGACCGGCAGCGACGACGGCGGCGCGATCCCGACCTACATCCCGGGCGTGGACCTGCAGTGCGCCACGCTGGGATTTCGCGAGCGGGGCGAGCGCTACGTGCAAGCCATCTCGGCGCTGGCCGACGCCGCGGGCCGCACCGGGGCCCTCCGCGTGGTGGACAAGATGCCGGGCAACTACTTCTGGGCCGGCATGCTGCCTTTCATCCTGCCCAACGCACGCATCGTGCACACGCGGCGCCACCCGATGGACTGCGCGCTGTCCAACTACCGCATCTTCTTCCCCGACGGCATGCCCTGGAGCTACGACCTGCGCAACCTGGGCAAGTGCTGGCGTGCCTACCACGAGCACATGCAGCACTGGGAGTCGAACCTGCCGCCGGGGATGCTGCTTTCGGTGCATTACGAGCAGGTGGTGGCCGACCTCGACACCATGGCGCGGCGCATCGTGGCCCACATCGGGCTGCCCTGGGACGACGCCTGCCTGCGCTTCTACGAAACCGAGCGCTCGGTGAAGACTGCCAGCCTGAGCCAGGTGCGCCAGCCCATCTACAACTCCTCGGTGGGTCGCTGGCGCAAGTACGAGAGCTACCTGCAGCCGCTGCTGGCGGAGATCCGACCGCTGGTGGATGCGTACGAGGCCGAGCTGGACGCGCTCTCGCCCCAGGGCACTCCCGCAACCCAGGATGCGGTCCAGGCATCCTGCTCCACGACGGCCTGACCGCCCTGTAGCCCCTGGGCACCACGGCCGGAGCACGGACGTCACGCGCCACGTTCGGACGTGCCGGCGCAGGCCGGCCGCCCATGCGGTCCCGAAGCCAGCCGCAGTTTCTTGACGTCTCCTGGAGTAACCGTGTACGCCGCGTCCGCCTGATTTCAGGCAAACGCGCGGCGTTCGCATGACCGCGACCCGGTCGGCCAGCGCGTGCTGCCGGCCCACTGTGTCAGAAGCGTAAACGAACGCCCCGATACCCCCGGACGACCCTTCAGCCGCTCGCGGTTGCAACCGAAGTAGCGCCATTCCCGTTCGGTGCGCCGGCCTCCCGCGAAGAACAGGCACGGTCACCGGTTCCCCGCCCCGATCCTTGAACGGCATTGCATGAAGACGAACCCCGACACGCTGCGACCTGACACCATGACTGCGCGGCCTGCTGCTCCTCAGCGTCCCACGCTTCCCAACCTGCGCCGCCGTCCTGAGGACGAGCTGCAGCAACTGCAGGACGGCGAGCTGCAGGACGCGCTGCCCGCCGACGCCGACGCCGCAGCGCTGACCGATGCCGCCGAATCCCAGTTGGTGGCCCAGGTCGAAGAAGGCGCTGCGGCCGCGACCGAAGCCGGCGGCGGTGCTGGTGCTGGTGCTGGTGCCGGTGCAGGTGGCGGTGCTGGCGCTGGTGCTGGTGCTGGCGCTGGCGCTGGCGCTGGTGCGTCTGGCGCAGCCGGGGCTGGAGCAGCCGGTGCGGCCGGCGCTGGCGCGGCCGGTGCGGTGGGCAGCGTGGGCGTGGCCACGGCGAGCGCGGTTTCGGCCGGCGCCATCGGTGCCGGCGCAGCTGCCGCAGTCGGTGCGGCTGGCGCAGCCGGCGCAGCCGCTGCCGCCTCCAACGGCGGCTCCAGCCCCACTCCGAGCTCTCCCAGTGCGCCCAGCACCACCGTCAGCGCCATCCACATCAGCGCCGACACGGGCACTTCCACCACCGACTTCCTCACTTCCCAAGCTGCACAGACCGTCACAGCCAGGCTCAGCGCCGCATTGGCCGCGGGCGAGACGCTGTGGGCTTCCGTGGACGGCGGCACCACCTGGACCGACGTCACTGCAGCCGTCGACGGCACCAGCGTGTCGTGGGCCGGCGCAACGCTGCTGGCGGGTACCAACGCCATTGCATTCCAGGTGCGCAACACCGCTGGTGCCGGGACGACCGCCAGCCAGGACTACACGCTCGACACCCAAGTCAGCATGCCCACCTTGGCGCTGTCCCAGGACAGCGGCACCGACAGCAGCGATGCCATCACGAGCAACGGCACGCTGGCCATCACGGCCGAAGCCGGCACCACGCTGGCCTACAGCATCGACGGTGGCCAGACCTGGAGCAGCAGCTTCACCGCCGTCGAGGGCGTCAACAACGTGCTCGTGCGCGCCACCGACGCAGCGGGCAACCAGGCCACGTCCTCGCCCTTCTCCTTCACGCTCGATACGCAGATCAGCGCGCCCACCGTGGCGCTGGCCCAGGACAGCGGCGCCAGCGCCAGCGACCGCCTGAGCAACAACGGCTCGCTGGCCGTCACGGCCGAAGCCGGCACCACGCTGGCCTACAGCATCGACGGCGGCCAGACCTGGAGCAGCAGCTTCACCGCCGTCGAGGGCGTCAACAACGTGCTCGTGCGCGCCACCGACGCCGCGGGCAACCAGGCCACGTCCTCGCCCTTCTCCTTCACGCTCGACACCCAGGTCACCGCCCCCACCGTGGCGCTGGCCCAGGACAGCGGTGCCAGCGCCAGCGACCGCCTGAGCAACAACGGCTCGCTGGCCGTCACGGCTCAGCCCGGCACCACGCTGGCCTACAGCATCGACGGCGGCCAGACCTGGAGCAGCAGCTTCACCGCCGCCGAGGGCGTCAACACCGTGCTCGTGCGCGCCACCGACGCTGCGGGCAACCAGGCCACGTCCTCGCCCTTCTCCTTCACGCTCGATACGCAGATCAGCGCGCCCACCGTGGCGCTGGCCCAGGACAGCGGCGCCAGCGCCAGCGACCGCCTGAGCAACAACGGCTCGCTGGCCGTCACGGCTCAGCCCGGCACCACGCTGGCCTACAGCACCGACGGCGGCCAGACCTGGAGCAGCAGCTTCACCGCCGTCGAGGGCGCCAACACCGTGCTCGTGCGCGCCACCGACGCCGCGGGCAACCAGGCCACGTCCTCGCCCTTCTCCTTCACGCTCGATACGCAGATCAGCGCGCCCACCGTGGCGCTGGCCCAGGACAGCGGCGCCAGCACCAGCGACCGCCTGAGCAACAACGGCTCGCTGGCCGTCACGGCTCAGCCCGGCACCACGCTGGCCTACAGCATCGACGGCGGCCAGACCTGGAGCAGCAGCTTCACCGCCGTCGAGGGCGCCAACAACGTGCTCGTGCGCGCCACCGACGCCGCGGGCAACCAGGCCACGTCCTCGCCCTTCTCCTTCACGCTCGATACGCAGATCAGCGCGCCCACCGTGGCGCTGGCCCACGACAGCGGCGCCAGCGCCAGCGACCGCATCAGCCAGAACGGCACGCTCACGGTCACGCCCCCGGCCGAGCCCGGCGTGACGCTGAGCTACAGCACCGACAGCGGCCAGACCTGGAGCAACAGCTTCACCGCCGTTGAAGGCCTGAACAACGTGCGCGTGCGCGCCACCGACGTGGCGGGCAACACCGCCCACACCGGTTTCAGCTTCACGCGCGATACCACCGCGCCGGCGGCCCCGAGCCTGTCCGTGCCCGAGCATGACACCGTCAACGGCGTGGACGCCGACGAGCGCGCCAGCGACGGCGGCGTGAACGTGCTGGTGCCGCTGTCCGGCCCGGACCTGGCACCGGGCTTCGTGATCACGCTCACGGTGGACGATCCCGGCACGGGCACGCCCTTCACCATCACCCGCACGGTCACGCAGGCCGAGATCGATGCCGGCCAAGCCGTCATCGTCATTCCCGGCATGCAAGCCGCCCTGCCCGGCAGCTACAGCGTCACGGCCACGCTCACCGACCTGGCGGGCAACACCTCCGGCGGCGGCGCGGCCGCCACCTTCGTCTCCGTGCCCGCACTGGTGCTGGGCGACGCGCCCTGCCAGATCTTCGGCCTCCAGCGCCGCCAGTACGAGGCGACCGATGCGAGCGAAACCAACGAGGACAGCAACGTCTTCGTGCTCACGCAGGGCCTGCCCACCCACTCGCCCACGCCTGCGGGCATCGCGGTGGCGCAGTACGCGCTGCGCACCGGCGAGACGCTCACCGGCACCGCGCAGACGCAGAACGTGAGCGCGGGCGGGCTCGACATCCAGGTCACCGACCCGGACGCGGCCATGACCGTCGGCGCGCGCGTCGGTGGTGTCATGCCTGCCGAGACCCTGTGGGTGGACCGCCTGGAGCTGGGAATCAATTCCGCCACCAGCGCCGAGGGCAACCTGCTGTTGGTGGCTCATGGCCAGAGCAACGGCAACCGCGCGCAGCTCGGCGTCTTCGATGCCGGCGTGCACGTGCAGGCCGCGGGCAGTGCCGATGCCGAAGGCTTCGTGTATGCCAAGGCCGCGGGCAACAACTCCCAAGCCAGGGTGGAGGCCTGCCACATCGACGTGCAGGCCCAGGGCGGCACGCAGGCCAGCGCCAGCCTGCAAGGCGTCGCGGTCGCCCAGGGCGACTTCGCCATCGCCAACGACTTCATGTTCACCGGCATCGCCGCCGTGGCCAACCGGGCCGGCTCGCATGCGAGCGTGACCGTGCACGAGGACGTGACGGTGGCCGCCACGGCCACGGCCGGCCCTGCTTCCGCCACGCTGGCCGGCGTACACGCCCTGGCCGTGCAGCCTGGCTTTGCCCCGAGCAGCGCGCGGGTGGACATCGGCGGTGACGTGCAGGTGACGGCGCAGGCCGACACCACGGCCGTGGCCCAGTTCGTGGCCCTGCACGCCACGGCCAGCCGCGCCAGCGCCACGGCCGGCGTGCACATCGGTGGCGACCTGAGCATCGAGGCCACCGGCGCGGACGCGAGTGCCGTCGGCCAGCGCGCGGCCCGCGTCCTGGCCGACGGCGGCAACTCGTACGCGAGCGTCACCGTGGACGGCGACGTGCGCTTCAGCGCCACGGCCACGCAGGGCAACGCCGTGGCCTCGACTTCCAGCGTCAACGAGGTGGTCTCCAACGGCGAGAGCGCCTCGATCGCCGCGCTGACCGTGGGCGGCAGCCTGCTGGCGCAGGCCAGCGCCGCCGACAGCGACGCCCTCGCCACCCTGGCCGGCCTGGACGTGCGGGCCAACAGCGTCGGCGGCGCCGCCAGCGTCCAGGTGGGCAACCGCCTGGAGGCCGAGGCGCACGCCTTCAACCACGCCAACGCCTCGCTGGGCGACATCGACGTCCTGGGCCTGGCAAGCAACGCGGGGGCCAGCGTCGGCATCGGCGGCGAAGACGGCGGCTTCATGGGCGCCCGGGCCTACGCCACGGACGCCGCGGGCGCCGGCCTGGCGAATGCCAGCGTGGGCAACGTGACCGTGGCCGTGGTGCCGCACGTGGTCACGGTGCCAGCCACCAACAGCTCGCCCGCCTACACCTACCTCGGCGGCGTCGAGGGCGCCGGTGCGTCGCTGGATCTGGGCGGTGATTTCCAGGCCTATGCCGAGGGCCTCTACGGCGCCACGGCCAGCTTCGGCAACATCCGCGTGGCCGCTGGCGATGTCGCCACCGGCGCGCGGCTGAACGTGTTTGACGACATCAACGCCGTGGCCCGCGCCGACGACGGCAACGCGCAGGCCAGCGTGGGCCGCGTGGACGTGCTGGCCGAGGGCTTCGGCTCCTACGCCAGCATCTTCACGCACAACGACATCAGCGCCGAGGCCGAGGCTGGCAACAACGCCACGGCCCTGCTGGGCGATCTACGCATCGGCGCGCTGGCCAGCCAGGCCAGCGCCCGCGTGCACCTCAACGACGACTTGGGCGCCTACGCCGAGGCCGTCTCGGGCACGGCCCAGGCCAAGGTGGGCAACATCGCCATCGAAACCCAGGGCAACCAAGCCTATGCCCAACTGGACGTTGACAGCGACCTGGTGGCCGAGGCCGACTCCGAAGAGGGCAACGCCACGGCCACGCTGGGCAGCATCAGCGTGGCCGTCAGCGGCGGCCAGAATGGCACGGCGCGCCTGAACGTCGGCAGCGACCTGATGGCCGACGCCACGGCCGGGGGTGGCAACGCGAACGCCACCGTGGGCTTCATCGGTGTGCAGGCCCATGCCAACGGCTCCAGCGCCCTTGTCGGCGTGGACGAAGAGCTGGTGGCCACCGCCCGCGCCCTTGACCAAGCCGATGCGCAACTGGCCGGGCTGCACATTGCCGCCCTGGGCAACAACGCCAGGGCCGAAGTGCGCATCGGCGGCGAGGACAGCGGCTTCCTGGGCGCGCGCGCCTACGCCAGCGACGCCTCCGGCGCCGCCCTGGCCAACGCCAACGTGGGCAACGTGACGCTGCAGGCCGGTGCGCAGGGCGCCAGCGCCATCCTGGACGTGGGCGGCACGTTCGAGGCCTATGCCTCGGGTGCGCACGGCGCCAGCGCCGCCATCGGCAACATCAGCGTGGGCGCCAGCGTCAGCGGCGCCGTCGCGCAGCTGACCGTGGCCCGGGACGTGCAGGCCTACGCCACCGCCCCCAGCGGCAGCGCTCAGGCCGGCATTGGCGACGTGAACGTGCAGGCCAGCAGCGACGGCGCCCTGGCCGTGCTCACGGTACGAGGCAACTTCAGTGCCTCGGCCACGGCCCACGACAACGCCACCGCCACGCTGGGCAACCTGCGCATCGCCGCCGATGGCACCAACGCCGTGGCGGAAATGAACGTGGGTTCGGACACGGGCGGCGAGGATGACGCGGCCGAGTATCTCGGTGCCTACGCCTATGCCGCGTCCACCGCGAGCGCGAGCGTGGGCGACATCACCGTCGAGGCCAACGGCACCAATGCCTGGGCACGGTTGAACGCCCAGGCTGCCATCGAGGCGTCGGCCAACGGTGCCCAAGGCGCCACGGCCGAGCTGGGCGACATCACGCTGGCGGCCAACGGCACAGCTTCGAACGCACGCCTGGAAGTCAGCCACGGCATCAATACCCTGGCCTGGGCGGCCGACAGCGGCAACGCCACCGCTGCCATGGGCAGCGTCGACGTGGCCGCCCGTGCCGCCGGCGCGCAGGCGGTGCTGCGTGTGGAAGGCGACCTTGGCGCCACGGCCATGGCCGTGGGCAGCAGCGGCAACGCCACCGCGTCCGTCAGCGGCCTGGACATCGTCGCCTCGGGCGCCAACGCCGTGGCGCGGGTTGAAGTGCTGGGCGACGCCATGGGCGCCTATGCCCTGGCCGACAACGGCGCGGCCAGCGCGAGCTTCGGCAGCGTGAGCGTGACGGCCGATGCCAGCGGCGCGATGGCCAGCCTGATTGTGGCGGGCAACCTGGAAGTCAAGGCCAGCGGCATGGACGGCGCCTCGGCCAGCATGGGCTCCTTCGGCGTGGCGGCTTCCGGCATCGGGTCCGTGGCTCGCGTGGACATCGGCGGCGACCTGGTCGTCGATGCCCGCGCCCTGGGCGGCAACGGCCAGGCCACGGCCTCGATCGGCTCCATGAGCGTCTATGCCAGGACCGATGCCGTGGCCGAGCTCAACGTCGGCGGCAACGTGATGATCCGCGCCGAAGGCGTGGGCAATGCCCAGGCAAGCAATGGCTGCTCCTGGGAAGCCGAGGCCGCGGGCGACCGCGCGCAGGCGCAGATCAGCATCGGCGGCAGCCTGGTGTACGAGGCCATCTCGCACGCCGGGTATGCGTCGGCCGATGTGAGCGACCTGGCCGCCACGGCCGACGGCGACAACAGCCGGGCGCGCGTGTTCATCGGGCAAGACCTGATCGTGAAGGCCCAAGGCCATACCGGTGCCTCGGCCGGCATGTCCACCATCAGCGCCACGGCCGGCGGCAGTAATGCCATGGCCGAGGTCTACATCGGCGGCAACGTGCAGGTCGAGGCCGTTGCCCTGGCCGGCGCGGCCTCCGCCTCGCTGAGCACGCTGTCGGTCAGCAGCGAATTCAATGCCGCTAACGGGCACGCCTTCATCGGCATCGGCGGCAACGTGCAGGTGCGGGCCGTGGGCTCGAACGGCGCCCGCGCCGACTTCGACGGCATGGACGTGGAAGCCCACGGCGTGAACTCGATGGCAGGCCTGCTCGTGTCGCCCAGCAGCCTGGGCGGCGGGCAAGTCGTCGTGCAGGCCGAAGGCGACGCGGGCACCGCGCAGGCCACGATGGGCAACATCGAAGTGGCGGCCGATGCAGCAGGGGCCCAGGCCTGGGCCGGGCACTACATGGCGCCCTTCGCGGTGCAGGTGAAGGCCAGCGGTGCCCAGGGCGCGACGGCGCAGATGGGCAACGTCAAGACGCAGGCCAGCAGCCAGGGCACGGCCATGGCCGGGCTGACCACGGTGTCGGTGCAGGCCAGCAGCGCCCAGAGCGCCAGGGCCACGCTGCTGTCGCTCCAGGCGCAAGCCCAGGGCGGCACCGGCGGCGGCATGGCCAGCGCCCTGCTGGGCGCGGTCGCGCTGCACGCCCAGGGAGCCAACGCCACGGCTTCACTGGACGAGGTGCTGGCCGTGGCAGGAGATGCGGGCTCGCAGGCACAAGTCCACGTCCACAGCGACCTCAACATCGTTGCATACGGCCATAACGGCAACGCCCGGGCGAGCCTGGATGGCCTGCAGGTCAAGGCCGGCGGCATCAACGCGAACGCCAGCGTGAGCGTGGAAGACACCCTGCACCTCAGCGCGCAATCCACCGGTGGCGGCAATGCCGATGCCACGCTGGGGGCCTGGGCCCTGACGGCCAGCGGCGTCGGGTCCCAGGCCTTGTTCGGCATGGAAGACATCGACATTCGTGCCAGCGGCCAGTCTGCCCATGCCCAGCAGGGCAACGTCAGCGTCGTTGCCAATGGCGCCGGCGCCAGGGCCTCACTGACGGTGGACGGCGACTGGCACGTGCAGGCCACGACGAACGCCAGCAACGGCAGCGCACGGGCCCAGGGCGGCAACGTCCACGTGCAGGCCAGCGCCAGCGGCGCCGACGCTTCGCTGCTGGTGGCCGGCGCCTTCAAGGTGTCGGCCAACGCCAACGCCGACGGCGCATCTGCGCTCGCCAGCGCGCAGACGCTGGCGGCCCTGGCCAGCAATGGCGGCAGCGCGCTGATCAGCATCGGCGGCAACGTGGACGTGGTCGCCCAGACCAACGGCGAATGGGCCGGCACTCTTGCCCAGGCCCATGCCGCCGGCATGCACGCCGGCAGCTACGGCGCGGGCAACGCCGCCCTCGCCGTCGCCGGCGCGGTCAACGTCAGCGCCAACGGCTTCGCAAAGGCCGAGGCGTGGCTGGAGCATCTGGCGGCCGCGGCCACCGATGGGGACAGCAGAGCCGACCTTACCGTGGGCAGCGTCTCGGTCGCGGCGTATGGTGAGGAGGCCCACGCCGACTTCTACGAGGAACTGTTCACCGACCCGCTGCCGCTGCAGACCCGCGCTGCCGAAGCCTTGCTGGCCCGTGCCGGCGAGGACTGCACGGCGCAGGTCAACGTCACGGGCGACGTGGCGGTGAAAGCCTTCGGTGCCTCGCTGGCCAACGCCCACCTGGGCGGCGTGCGGGCGCAGGCCGAGGATGCCGACCTTGACCTGACCAAGGCCACGGTGAGCATTGGCGGCGACATCCAGGTGTCGGCGACCGCGCAAGGCAACGCCGGCCACGCCGTGGCGCAGTGGGGGCAGTCTTCGAGCATCGAAGCCGTGATCCGCCAGAGCTACACCACGACCAGCAACATCCCTTACTACATCGACATCACCAAGACCGTGCTCCGGCATGGGGCCAGCCTGGCGGCGACCGCCGGCTCGGGCGAGTCCTATGCCACGACCCATGTCGCGGGCAACATCGACATCAGCGCCGAGAGCAGCGACAGCGCGCACTCGGCCACCGCGGTGCTGTGGGATATCGAGGCCCAAGCCGACAACGGCGGCTCGGCCAACGTGAGCATCGACGGCAACGTCACCGTCAGCGCCGACAACGGCCAGCTCGCCACTGCGGCGCTGGGCCGGGTGAGGGCCGACACCTGGTACGGCGACGCCACCGTCACCATCCAGGGCGACATCGACGTGCGAGCGACGGCGGCCCATGGCTCGGCCCGCGCCTTCGGCGGCCTGCACGAGGCCCAGGGCGCGGAAGCACGCCTGGACTACCAGGACGTGACCGTGTTCGCGCTGGGCGAGGACAACGTGCTCGCGGAGGCCGGCTTCTTCGCCGATTTCGGCGGCGACATCGAGGTGGGCAACGTGTCGATCTCCGCGGTCTCCACCGGCGGTGACTTCGACGCCGATGCCGACCTGGTGTTCATCGCCGGCGCCTACGAGGATGACAACGACGACCACCTGCCCCACGACGAATCCAACGTGAGCATCGGCAACCTGTCGGTGTCTCTGCATGGCGCCGGGCTGCAGGGCCAGGTGTTCCTGGGCGCCGACAGCGATGACGCCTCGCTGGCGACCGGCGGCAACTACCACACCGCGCTGCACGGCGGCCCGAACTACGGCACCACCGCCTGGGGCAACATCGCGCTGGCCGTGGAGGTGGGGGCGCTGGACGTGCACGCCGATGCCGGCAGCGACATGGACGTATGGCTGGGCAACGTCCGCGGCACGGGCGTGGACAGCACGGCAACGCTCAGTGGCGCAGGCACCATCACGCTCAACGTCGCCGACAGCGGCAGCCCGTTCGCCTACATCGATGGCGTGGCTCACGGGGGTACGCTGCACTACAACCAGCAGATGCAGGACCGCGACACGGCCGTCAGCTCGCTGTCGGACCTGGCGGGCAACTACACCGCGATCCTGGACTTCGACGTGGACGCCGACAGGCTGGGCTTCGGCAACGCCGCGGCCGACGTGGGCACCTGGACTGACATCGTCGTACAGCCCGACGGGCAATGGCTGGAAACCAGCGGCCAGAACTGGAACGTCACCGGCAACACCGACACGACCTTGAGTGGCGAGGACTTCGCCGCCGTGGCCAGCGTCAGCAACGAGGCGACCCTGTTCTCCGTCCTGAACGCGGCGCTCGACGGCGACACGAAGGTGGCCTATGCGAAGTACACGGGCAACCTGGACTTGGCAGGCTCGATCGACATCGTCGCCAACGACGCCAGTCACGACTGGTACGCCGTGGGCTACGACGGCGACGGCATGGGCATCACCTCGGTGGTGTTCGTGCAGGTCGGGCAAGGGGCCACCTTCGACATGGACCAGATCACGCACCAGGCCTCCCAACAGGGCAGCATCATCTGACGCACGCAACCGGACGTTGAGCCCTCAACCGTAAGACCGAATCAAGGAAGACTCACCATGACCCCCTTTGAAATGAAGCGGGCTGCGGTGGCCGGGGCGGCCGCCCTGGCCGCGCTGGTCCTGGCCGGCTGCGCCGGCGTGCCGCGCGCTCCAGCCATGGGCGCCGCGCCCGATGCCAAGGAGCCGCCGCGCCTGGTGGCCACCGACAAGAAGGACCCCCAGACCGGCAAGCTCCTGCTCGACTGGGATCGTCCGGGCGCCTTCGGCGCCGTCAGCGGCGATCTCAAGGCCGTGGGCGACGGCGCATGCATGGCCGCGCGCGTGGATCTGGAGGCCCTGGGCTACCACCCGCGGGCGCTCGACGAGAAGGGCCAGGCCATCCCGGGCGGCGGCTTCTACTGCTACCCGCGCGCCAACGGCGAGAAGTGGGACGCGACGGCGCCGCAGCTGGTGCCGTCCAAGGGCGAGCGCGGCCTGCTGGCCTGGGACCGGCCCGGCGCCTTCGGCAAGGTGCCGGCGCAACTGCAGGTGCGCGGCGACGTGGCATGCATGCTGGCCGACGTGAAGCTCGAAGCCATCGCCTACCACCCGCAGGCCAGGGGCCCGGACGGCGCCGTGCTGCCTGGCGGCGGCTTCTACTGCTTCCCCAAGCGCCATGGCGAGCAGCCCGGCGAGGTCGCGCCGCGCCTGGTGCGCCAGGACGGGCAGCTGGCCTGGGACCGCCCCGCGGCCTTCGGCAAGGTGCCCGAAGGACTGCGCCAGCGCGGCAATGCCGTGTGCGGCAAGGGGCAGGAAGCCATCGGCTACCACCCCAAGGCATTGAACGACCAGGGCCAGCCCATCCCTGGCGGCGGCTTCTTCTGCGCCGCCGCGCGCCCGAAGGACGGCGAGCGCCGCCAGGCCTGAGGCCCCGGATGCCGGCCAGGCGCAGGTTCCTGTCGCCGGCATGCCCCCGGCCCGACCCATGGACGGTCGGGCCTTCATGCCCGCGCACGCGGGCATTTTCGCTGGCGCCGGCCGCCGAGCCGGCCGCAAGGCCCCGAGGCCTCAAACCCTGAACTGGGCAGCGTTCCCGACGCTATTCGCGCCCTCGCCGCGCAGGGCCCGATGCTCCAATTCCTTACCGTGACGAGACGGGCCGGAACGAGCCGGCCTGCCGCCACGATCCCCGTGTCCCGTCCGCCACCCATCGCGTGGCTCCGGCACACCGAACGCCCGCCGTCCATCCTCACTGCGCCGCGAACTGCGGCCGGGCGGCTCCTGCAAATGCCCTGCCCCCGGCCCTGGCGCCCCATGAAGTTGTTGTCATCGAGTAGTACAAAGGCTGGCTGCGGCGGCAAGCCGCCGCGAGCGGCCGCGGTGCTGGGCCTGGTGGCGCTGGCCTGGGCCTGGGCCGGCATGCCGGCCCAGGCCCAAACCCAGGCCCAAACCCAGGCCGACACACCGGCGCCGGTCCGCATCACCGTCACCGCTTCGAGCCTGGCCGGCGTCTACACGCTGCGCGCCGCCGTGGCCGATGCGCTGGCGCGCAGCCCTGCAGTGGCCGCAGCCGGTTCCGAGCGCGTCACCGCGGGCTACCTGCGCGAAGGCGCGGAGTGGGCACGCTATCCCACGCTGTCGGCCGAGGTCGTACCGGGCCGGTCGTCCTCACAGTCGGGCTCGAACTCGCGGCTGCTGCGCTTGGACCAGCCCCTGTGGAGCGGCGGGCGCATCTCCGGCGCCATCGACCTGGCCCGTGCACAGGAAGCTGCGGCGCGGCTGGGTGAGTCCGAGGCCCGCCGCAACACCGAGGAGCAGACGGCCGTGGCGTACCTGGGCTGGTCCGGGGCACAGGAGCGGCTGCGCATCGCCGACGACGGGCGCGCCGTGTTCGAGCGGCTGCTGGCCTACGTCGAGCGGCGCGAGCAGGCCGGTGCCGCGGCCAAGTCCGACGTGTCGGCAGCACAGGCCCGGCTGGCGTCGGTGGGCGTGCAGCGCGAGCAACTGGCGGCCGAACTCGAGCGCTCGCGCTCGGAGCTGCGAGCCCTTGTCGTGGGCCCGGTCGCGGGTGCGCCGCAGGCCCTGGAGGTGCCCGCCTCGGCGCTGCGCGACGCCGACAGCGCCGAGGCCGAGTACCTGGCCCGATCCAACGTGGCCGCGCAGCGCGAGGCCGACATCGAGGCGGCGCAGGCGGCCGCGGCGGTGCGCCGCGGCGAGTCGCTGCCGCGGCTGTCGCTGCGCCTGGAGCGCCAGGACGGCACCGCGGGCGGCGTGCCGGGCGACACCCGCGCGATGCTGGCGCTGAGCTTCACGCCCGAGGCCGGCCTGGGGTCGCTGTCGTCGATCCAGGCCGCGCAAAGCCGCATCACCACCGCGCAGGACCAGGCGCGTGTGGCCGAGCAGGAGATCCGGCTGCGCGCGCGCGCGCACCTCACCGAGGAGCAGTCGGCGCGGCGCCAGATCGCCGGGCTGGTGCCGCAGATCGAGTCGCTGCAGTACACGGCCGATTCCTACATGCGCCAGTTCGAGGCCGGGCGGCGTACCTGGATCGAGGTTCTCAACATCTTCCGCGAGGTGCTGGACACGCGCGTGGCGCTGTCGCGCGCCCGCACTCAGCACGCGCAGGGCGCGCTGCGCCTGATGGGCAACACCGGAGCACTGTCCCCATGGATCGAAACCAACCCGTGAGCGACCCCGCGGCCGCAACGGACGCCGCCCCCGGCGGCACGGCGCTGGGCGCGGCGGCGCTGCAGCGGCTGCTGGGCCTGCTGGGCCGTGCCGTGGAGCTGGAGGCCACGCGCCACGCGCTGAAGGCCACGGGCGAGCCGCGATTCGGCCAGGGACGCGAGACGCTGCGCCGGCTCGACGGCGCGCTCAACAAGCTGGGCCTCTACGGCTTCGAGCTGGCCGGCACCCTCGGCCACGCGCTGCAGCCGCAGCACCTGCCCGCTCTTGTCGAGCACGACGGCCGCACCTGGGTGCTGGTAGAGCAGCGCGGCGAGCACGTGGTGCTGGATGCGGGCGACGGCGCGCTGCTGGAACTCTCTCGCCAGGACGTCGCGCAGGCCGCAGCGCTGTGGCTGCGCCCGCGTGCCGGGGCGGCCGCTGCCGCGGCCGACGGCGACGAGGCGCAGCCCGCGCGCGCGCTGCTGGGCAGTGCGCTGCGCCAGCGCCGCCGCCTGCTGGCGGAGGTGGCCCTGGCCTCGCTGCTCACCAGCGTGCTGGCCGTGGCCACGGGGCTGTTCTCGCAGCAGGTATACGACCGCGTGGTGCCGTCCTTCGCGCTGTCCACGCTGTGGGCGCTGGTGGGCATCGTGGGGCTGCTGCTGGCCTTCGACTTCGTGCTGCGCGTGGTGCGCGCGCGCATGCTTGACCGAATTGCCTGCGACATCGACGAGGAGGTGTCGTCCGAGGTGTTCCGCGTGCTGGGCGACGTGCGGCTGGACGCCCGGCCGCGCGCGGTCGGCACGCTCGCGGCGCAGGTTGGCGGCCTGGAGGCCGCGCGCGCCTTCTTCACCTCCAGCGTGCTGTTCACGCTGGCGGAGATTCCCTTTGCACTGGTCTTCATCGTCGTCATCGCCTGCATCGGCGGGCCGCTGGCGTGGGTGTACGTGGCCGCGGCGGCGCTGGCGCTGGTAGCGGGGCTGCTGGCTCAGGCGGGCGTGCGGCGCCTGGCAGCGCAACAGCAGGCGGGCGTGCACGCGCGCAACGGGCTGCTGGTGGAGTCCATCGCCGGCAGCGAGACCATCAAGGCGCTGGGCGCGACGTGGCGCTTCGCCGAGCGCTGGCGCGCTCTCACGCGCGACGTCTCGGAGCACGCGCGCCGCCAGCGCGCCACCAACGCCCTGACGTCGTCGCTGGCCGTGAGCCTGTCCAGCGTGTCGTACCTGGCCGTGATCGTGTTCGGGGTGTACCTGATCCAGGAAGGCAGCCTGACCGTGGGCGGTCTCATCGCCGTGACGATGCTGGGCGGGCGCGTGGTCGGCCCGATCTCCAGCGGCATCCACCTGCTCACGCAGGGCCACGCCGCGGCGCTGGCGCTCAGGGCGGTCAACGCGGTGCTGAGCCTGCCCGCCGAGCGCGACCCGAGCGTGCGGCTGCTGCGCCCGCAGGCGCTGGGCGCGGAGCTGCGGCTGGAGGGCCTGCGCTTCAACTACGACGAGGCACCGGTGCCGCAGCTCGACATCGGCGCGCTCACGCTGGCCGAGGGCGAGCGCGTGGTGCTGGTGGGCCCGCCGGGCTCGGGCAAGTCCACGCTGCTGCGCGTGCTCGCCGGGCTGTACCGGCCCAGCGCCGGCCGGGTGCTCATGGGCGGGCTGGACATCACGCTCGTGGACCCGGACGTGCTGCGCCGCGCCGTGGCGCTGCTGCCCCAGGAAGTGCAGATGTTCCGCGGCACGCTGCGCGAGAACCTGTGCCTGGGCGCGCTGGTGCCGGACCAGCAGCTGCTGGAGGCGGTGCGCGCGCTGGGCCTGGACGGACTGCTGTCGGACCACCCGCGCGGGCTGGACCGCCCCATCGCCGAGGGCGGCAGCGGGCTGTCGGTGGGCCAGCGCCAACTCTGTGGCGTGGCGCGCGCCATGGCGCGACGCCCGCGCATTTGGCTGCTCGACGAGCCCAGCAGCGCGCTGGACCCCGCCACCGAACAACGCATGTACCAGGCGCTGGAACAGGTGCTGGGCGAGCGCGACGTGCTGGTGGTGGCCACGCACCGCCCGGGCGCGGCCTCACTGTGCCGCCGCGCCATCGTCATGCAGCGCGGCCGCGTGGTGGCCGACGGCGACCGCGCCGCGCTGCTGCAGCGCTCCCGCGCAGCCGCTGGCCCGGCGACCGCGCCGGCCGCTGCGGCCTCGGCCTCCCCCACCACCGCGGCGGCCCGGGCCGCCACCGCCGTCTCCACTTCCGCTCCCGCGCTGTCATGAACGACGACTTCACGAACGCCACCGCTCCGGCGGCCCGCCGCCGCGGCTCGCTGCTGGGCTCGGCACTGATCTGGCTGGTGACGCTGACGCTGGGCGCCCTGGTGGCCTGGTCGGCCGTCTCCGAGGTGGACGAGGTCGTGCGCGCGCAGGCCACCGTCATTGCCAGCCGCCGCGTGCAGGTGATCCAGTCCGTCGATGGCGGCGTGCTGGCCCAGCTGGGCGTGGCCGAGGGCGACCGGGTGCGCAAGGGACAGGTGCTGGCGCGTTTCGACGAGACGCGCAGCAAGTCCGAGCTCGACGCCACGAGCGCCAAGCGCGCCTCGCTGCTGGCGAGCATGGCGCGCCTGCGTGCGGAGCTCGCCGGCGCGGCCTCGGTGAGCTACCCGGCCGAAGTGCGGGGCTTCCCCGAACTCATGCGCGATCAGGACCTGCTGTTCGCTGGCCGGCGCGCCAACCTGCAGACGGACCTGGCCACGCTCACAGGCATCGTGCGCACGGCGCGCGAAGAGCTGGCGATCACGGAGAAGCTGCTGGCCGACGGCGACTCCAACCGCATGGAGCTGCTGCGCGCCACGCGCATGGTCTCGGAGGCGCAGGCCAAGGTGGACAGCCGCCGCAACCAGTACGTGCAGGACGCCAGCGCCGAGCTGGCCAAGGCGCGCGACGAACTCCAGCAGATCCAGGAGCAGGCCACGCAGCGCCGGCGCCAGCTCGACAACGTGGTGGTGGCCTCGCCCATGGACGGCATCGTCAAGAACGTGCGCTTCACGACGCTGGGCGCGGTGCTCAAGCCCGGCGACGAGCTGCTGAGCATCGTGCCGGTGGACGACCGCATGATTGTGGAGGCCAAGGTCGCGCCGCGCGACATCGCGCAGGTACGCCCGGGGCTGGAGTCGATGATCAAGTTCGACGCCTACGACTACACGGTGTACGGCGCGGTGCACGGCCAGGTCGCCTACGTCGGCGCCGACAGCATGCGCGAGGAAGGGCAGCGCCCGGACACACCGGGCAGCACCTACTACCGCGTGCACGTGGCCACGCCCTCGCCGGCGGCCACGCACACCGGCCGCAGCCTGGACGTCATTCCCGGCATGACCGCCACCATTGACATCCGCACCGGGCGCCGCACGGTACTGGAGTTCCTGCTCAAGCCCGTGGTCAAGACCTTCTCCGAGGCCTTCGGCGAGCGCTGAGGCGCCGCGCCGCCCTTCGCCGCCGGCCTCCGGCCGCATCCACTGACTTGCCGGGCCCGCGCAGGGCCCGCACGAAAGGCATTCCCATGAGCCGCGTCATGATCTGCACGCCCTGCTACGGCCGGGTCGTCAACGAGTCCTACCTGAAGTCGATCCTCGCCAGCCAGGACGCGCTGCGCGATGCCGGGCACGCGATGGTGCTGTCAACCTTCAGCAACGAGTCGCTGATCACGCGCGCGCGCAACAACCTCGTGGCCGCCTTCCTGGGCTCGAACTGCGACGCGCTGATGTTCATCGACGCCGACATCGGCTGGCGCCCGCGCGCGCTGCTGGACCTGGTGGATGCCGGCTACGACGTGTGCGGCACGCCCTATCCCACCAAGGGCTACCAGTGGGACCGCGTGGCGCGGCTGGCCACCGAGCCCGGTCCGGACGGCAACCCGCTCAAGCCCGCGGCGCTGCGCGCGCGCGCCATGAACTACACGCTGCTGCGCAGCGACGACCAGCCCGCCGGACTGCCCCGGGGCTGGCAGGAGGTGCAGGCGCTGGGCACAGGCTTCATGCTGATCCAGCGCCACGTGCTGGAGCGCATGCGCGACCACTACCGCGCCGAGCTGGGCTACGTCAACGACGTCGCGGGCTACCTGGAGCACGTGCGCCCCGAGCACTGCGTGGGCCTGTTCGAGACCATGATCGAGCCGGACTCGCGCCGCTACCTCTCCGAGGACTACGCCTTCTGCCGGCGCTGGCGCGACCTGGGCGGCAAGGTCTTCGCCAACCTGCGCCACCGGCTCTCGCACACCGGCGCGCACGAGTTCTGACCGCTCCCGCGCCCGACGCCGCCACGGCCCCATGCCCATGACAACAACCCCTACCGTGCAGGCGGCCGCTCCCGCCGCGGCGCTGCTGCGCCTGGACCCGCAGTGGCAGGCGCTGCCCGGCCGGGCCTACGGCAGCCGCCAGCCGGTGCTGCGCGGCGGCCTGGTGGTGGCGCCGCTGCCGCGGGGACTGGACGTCGCCGCGCTGGACGCGGGCCTGGCCGCCGCGACGGCCCTGCCCGGACCGCTGCCGCTGCCGCCGCACACGCCCGCCGCGCTGGCGCTGGCGCAGCGGCTGCTCTTCTGGAGTTGCGCGCTGCAGCGCCAGGCCCTGCTGCCGGTGCACGGCAACGCCAGCGCCTGGCTGCCCGGGCCGCCGGCCGAGGCGTCGGCGCCGCAGCGCGTGGAAGCGGCACTGCCCTGCGCGACGCCCAGGGCCGCCGCCGCCACGCTGGCCTGGGTGGCGGGCGCGCTGCAGGCCGCCTTGGCCGGCGCCGCGCCCCGGCCGGAAAGCCTGGAGCGGTTGCGCGAGCAACTGCAAGCCGACCGCGCCGGCGGCATCAACACGCACCGCTTCCTGGCCGCGGCGGCCCAGCTGGACCTGCCCGTGACGCCGGTGGCCGGCAACGTGCACCGCTTCGGCGACGGGCGGCACGCCTGCTGGCTCGACAGCAGCTTCACCGAGCGCACCCCCGCCATCGGCACGCGGCTGGCACAGGACAAGGTGCAGACCGCGCAGGTGCTGCGCCAGCGCGGTCTACCCGCGCCCGTGCACGCGCTGGCGGCCGACGCCGACGCGGCGCTGCGCGTGGCGCGGCGGCTGGGCTGGCCGGTGGTGGTCAAGCCGGCGGACACCGACCAGGGCCGTGGCGTCGCCGCCGGGCTGTGCGACGAGGAGTCGTTGCGCGCGGCCTTCGCCGCCGCGCGCGCGCACTCCGCGCGGGTGCTGGTGGAAAAGCACTTCGACGGCAGCGACCACCGCATGACGGTGTTCCAGGGCGAGCTGCTCAAGACCACGGTGCGCCGCCCTGGCGGCGTGGAGGGCGATGGCGTGCAGAACGTGGCGCAGCTCGTGGCGCTGGCGCAGCGCGGCGCGGAGTTGCAGCGGCGCAGCCGCGAGCGCGGCCGCGGCGAGCTGCTGGCGCTGGACGAGGAAGCGCTGGGCCTGCTGGCGCAGGCCGGGCTGACGCCGCAAAGCGTGCCGGCCCCCGGGCGCTACGTCGCGCTGCGCCGCCGCGCCAACGTCTCGGCCGGCGGCAGCATCGCGCTGGTGCCGCCCGAGGCGGTGCATCCCGACAACCGGCGCCTGGCGGTGGAAGTGGCTGCGGCGCTGCAGCTGGACCTGGCCGGCATCGACCTGCTGATCCCCGACATCTCCACCTCCTGGCTGGAGTCCGGGGCGGTGGTTTGCGACGTCAACAGCCAGCCGCAGATCGGCTCCAGCACATCGCCGCACGTGTACGCCGAGCTGCTGCGGCGGCTGGTGCCGCGCGGTGGCCGCATTCCGGTGCTTTTGGCGCTGGGCGCGCCGGCCCTGGCCGGGGCCCTGGCTGCGGCGCTGCCGCCGCTGCCCCGTGCCGGCGTGCTGGGCTGCGCCAGCGCGCTGGGCGTGCACGTGGGCGGCGTGCCGGTGGCCGGCCGCCTGGACAGCGCCTTCGACGCCGGGCAGGCCGTGCTGGCGCACCGCGGCGTGGACGCGGCGGTGCTGGCCCTGCCCTGGGGGCCGCTGCAGCGCACCGGGCTGCCGATGGACCGCTGCGACGTGCTGCTGCTGACCCCGCCGCCGCCGGCGCTGCCGGAGGGCGCGGTGCGCGAGGCGCTGCGCCTGGTGCTGCCGCATGCCCGCGGCGTGGTGGTGCTGCCCCAGGCGATGCGCGGCCTGCTGCCGGCGGGCTTCGGCACCGGGAGCGCGCCACGCCTGCTGTTCGAGTCCGATACCGCGGCCTGCATCGCGCGCGCTGCACGCTGCCTTGAGGAGACTTGCCATGACTGATCGCCGACGACTGCTGCAGCTGGGCGCTGCCGCGCTGCTGGGTGGGCTGCGGTGCGCCCCAGGACATGCATTCAGCGGCAGTTCCGGCCCGGAGCCGCTGGAGCTGATCGTGTCGCTGCGCCCGGGCGGGTCGGGCGACCTGCTCGCACGCACGCTGGCGCCGCAGCTGCAGCAGCTCGCACGCCGCGACGTGGTGGTGCTCAACGTGGACGGCGCCGGCGGCGAACTGGCGCGGCGCCGGCTGCTGGCGGCCCCGGCCAACGGCAACCATTGGCTGCTGTGCCCGGAGAGCCTGCTCACGATCAATCCCAGCTTTTACCCGCGCCCGGCCGATCCGCTCGACGGCCTGGCCGCGGTGGCGCGGCTGGCCAGCAGCCCGTCCTTCCTGCTGGCCCGCGCCGACGCGGGACTGCAGGGCGTCGAGGACTTCGCGCGCGCGGCCCGTGCGGCGGCCCAGCCGCTGGCCTTTGGCAGCGGCGGCGTGGGCACGCTGCACCACCTGGCGATGGAGCAACTGGCCGCGCGGCTGGGCCTGCGACTGCTGCACGTTCCCTACCGCAGCAACACCGCGGCGCTGCAGGGCCTCATGGCCGGCGATGTGCGCGTGATGTTGGCCGGCACCTCGGCGCTGGAATTGGTGGCCAGCGGGCAGCTGCGCATGCTGGCCACCACGGCCCCGCGCCGGCTGGCCACGCTGCCCGACGTGCCGGCGCTGGCCGAAACGCTGCCCGGCTTCGAGGCGCGCAACTGGTTCGGCCTGTTCGCGCGGCGCGAAGTGCCCGCGACTGCGCTGCAGCAGATGCGGTTGCACCTGCGCGCCGCTCTGGACCACGAGCCGGTACAGCGCCTGCTGCGCGAGCGCAGCCAGCTCCAGGGCGCCTACCTTGACGGCGCACCCTTTGCCGCGCTCATCGATGCGGAGCGGCGCCACTTCGCCTCGCTGGCGGCCCGGCTGGCCCCGTTCTGAGCGCCGCCCGCCCCTCCACTCCTGCATGCACCGCCGCCCCCCGGGGTCGCGGCAGCCACGCCATGACCACCGAACCGTCCTGCCTGCCTCCCGCCTTCGAGGAGCCCCTGGCGCTGTCGGCGCCGCTGGCGCGCGCCTGGGCCGCCCGGCACTGCGCGCACGCGCCCGGCGGCGGCTGCGACCACTACCATGGCTTCTGGCAGCACCTGCGCCTCATGGGGCTGGGTGCGACGCTGGGGGGCCATCCGCAACGCTACCTGCGCGCGATGTCGGATCTGGCGCGGCGCTGGGCCGGCGCTGGCACCGACGGTGGCGTGGCGGCGCGGCGCGTGCTCGTGTCGGGCACGGCGGACTACTCGATGCTGGCGCACGTGGCGGCAGCCTTCCACGGCGGCGCGGGTGCGATGCCGCAGCTGCACGTGCTGGACCTGTGCCCCACGCCGCTGCGCCTCAACGAGTGGTACGCGCGGCGCACGGGGCTGGTGGTACAGACGGTGTGTGCCGACTTGCTGGCGCACGAGGCGCCACAGGGCTACGACCTGGTAGTGACGAGCAGCCTGCTGGGCTACTTCAGCCCTGCGCAGCGGCCCGCGCTGTTCGCGCGGCTGGCGGCGCTGCTGCGCCCCGGCGGATGCCTGATGTTCTCCAACCGGCTGCGCCCGGGACTGCCAGCGCAGCCGCTGGCGCAGACGGAAACGGCGCTGCAGCGCTTGGCCGATGCGGTGGCCGCGCGGGTGCCGGGGCTGCCGGCGCAGGCGGCACTGGACAGCGGGACGGCCATGGACGCGGCGCGGGCCTATGCCGGGCACCGGCGGCCGTATCCGCTGGACGGCGCCGACACGCTGCGCGCGCTGGCGCAGGGCGCGGGCCTGCAGTGGCTGCAGTGCGAGGCCGTGGGCGGCGAATCCGCCGCGGCACCGGGCACGCCTGGCGGACCGACGCTGGCCGACGGCTCGCCCTACGTCTTCGTCACGCTGGGCCGGCCGGCGGCGTAAGCGCCGCCTCGGCCCGCAGCAGCCGCTGCGCCAGCCGCGCCGCGGCCTCGCCGGCGGCCACCGGCTGCGCCGAGGCCTGCACGGCTGCGTCCAGCCGGCCGAGCGCCGTGCGGGCAGCGCCGGGCAGCACCAGCAGCGGTCCCCGGCACGCAGGCGCCAGTGCGGCCAGCGCCTGGCGCAACAGCCCGGGCCGCTGCGCGTCCAGCCCGTCGCCGGCCAGCACGAGCGCGTCGATGCGGTCGAAGGCCAGCCCGGTGCGCAGGAACGTGGCGTCGTCCAGGCACAGCAGCGCGGCCTGCACGCCACGGTCGCCTGCCAGCAGCCGGCTGCCTTCGAGTGCGTCCAGGGGGCCTGCGGCCACGCGCTCGCCGCCCACACACGCGCCACCAGCCGTGGCCCATCCCGCGACCAGTCCGCTGCGCCGCAGCTCGGCCGCGGCCGACTGCGCCAGCGCCCCGTCGGCACCGCCGCCCAACACCACTGCCACCGGTATGCGCCCGCCCCGTGGCAGGAGCCGCTGCAGGATCTCGCCGTACAGGTGCGCGGAGGTGGTGTAGCCCAAGTTAGGCTGGCCGTTGACCTCGCACACGGCCGCCCCGCTGTCCAGCCAGGAGCGGGCGATGTCGGGAATGAGCAGGTCCACGCCCGCCAGGTCCAGGCCCAGCGCGTCGGCCGCACGCTCGGCCAGGCGGCGGTTGTCGGGGTGCACGCGGTCGAAAGCCGCCACCGGCGTGCCGCCGGAGGCGACGTTGGCGGCGCGGCGCAGCGCCAGGAAGCGGCCCGCGGGCAGCACGCTGTCCTCGCTCAGCCCGGCGCGTGCCAGCAGCACCTGCGCCTCGGCGTCCAGCGTCAGCTGGCGCAGCGGCGCGTGCGGACCACTGCCGCGACGCGGGTCGGCGTTGAGCTGCGTCAGCAGTTCGCGCACCGTGTGGCGGCCGTCGCCGCTGACACCGCCGGGCACGCGCTCGATCGCCCACAACAGCCGCCCCTGTACCACCACCAGCCGGTAGTCGCGGCCATGGAAATGGCGCTCTACCAGCACGCGGCGCGAATGGCGCCGCGCCTGCGCGAAAGCCTCGCGTACCTCCTGGGGCGTATGCAGCCCCGCGGCCACGCCCACGCCGCCATCGCAGTCCAGCGGCTTGACCACCACCGGCCAGCCCAGGCGCTGCGCCGCGCGCAGCGCCGCCTCCACGTCGGACACGGCCTCGTGCGCCGGCACCGGCACGCCGGCGCGGCGCAGCACCACGGCGGCCTGCTGCTTGTCGCGTGCCAGCCGCGCCGCCAGCAGCGGCGTGCGGTCGGAGTAGGAGCTGTCCAGCCAGCACGAACGCGCGCCCTGACCGAATTGCAGCACCGCTCCGGCCACCACCGAGCAAGGCAGCCCGGCGTCGAAGGCGGCGCGCAGAAAGCGGGGCACGTTGGACGACGAGAACGCGGCCTGCGCGAGACGCCGCAGCAGCGCGGGCAGCTGGCCCTGCACGGCGGCGACGTCGCCGCCATGCACCAGCGCCGCGTGCAGCGACAGCATCCACGCCAGCGCCTGCCCAGCACCAGCCAACCCGGGCACGGGGGTGGTCAACGCCACCCAGACCCGGTCGGACCGCGGCGCGTGCGCCACCAGCCGCCCGCACTCGAACACGGGCTGCCCGGCCGCGCGCTGCAGACGGTGCACGCCCTGTAGCAGCGCCTGGACCACCGTCGGCGGCGCGGCTGTGGGTGTGGGCTCATCGGCTGCGGTCGCTGCGGCGGCCTGCAGCACCGCCTCCAGCGCTGCGGCCAGTGGTGCGGCGCCCGCACCATCGTCGGCCAGCGCCGCGGGCAGCGGCACCAGCAGCGCCGGATGGCGCAGGCCCCACAGGAAACCCGGCACCAGGCCGGCGCCGGCCGGCAGGCGGCCGCTGGCGGCCACGCCGCGCACGGGGCCGGCCGGCGCGCCGGGCAGGTCAGGCAAGTCGGAATGCATGGCGGAACGTCCTTCAGGAGCATGCGGGCAGGCGCCGCGCAACGATGGTCATGAGCTGCCAGCGCAGGCCCAAGCGGCCATCGGGCAGGCGCTCCGTGCCCAGCATCGCCTCGGCAGCCCTGGCCGCCTCGCCGGGCGCACAGCGGCACAGGTCGAACAGGTCGCGGCAGAACCCGTCCCGCGCAGCCCGGTCGTCGAAGGCCCAATGAAAGGACACGTGCTCGTGCGACTGCGTGTCCCAGCCCGTCTCGCGCAGCGCCCGCAGCGTGTGCTGGCCCAGGAACCTGCCTTGGTGGCCGGTGCTGTTGCAGCGGCCTACAAAGCCGTCCAGGAAGCAGGCCACGGCCGAGGCCTCGGCCACGTCGGACAGGTAGCCGCCGCCGGCGGGCACGTCGGCCACCACCATGCCCGAGGCCAGCGCGGCACGCGCGAGCACTTGCGCAAACTCGGCGGCTTGCGCGCCGGGCTGGGTGCGCATCGCGCGCTCGCAGGCGCCGCCGCGGCGGTCGAAATGAGTCTGGTAGTCGTGCGCGGGCACGCACGCGGCCGCGCTCACGGTTTTGGCGCCGACGCGGCCTGGCCCTCCAGCAGCACGGTCGGGCAGCGCTCGGCCAGCTCGTAGCTGCCATGGCGCAGTGCCGTCATGCGAAAGGCCGGCGCGGCGCGCTCGGCCAGCTGCTGCAGCGTCGGAAAGGTGTAGCGGGTAGCCATGGCAGCGTAGGCGTCGATGGTGGCGATGGACTCGGCAGGCCAGCCCGTGCGCCGTTGCAGCTTGCCGCGGTCGGGAAAGAGGCGGTCGAAGGCGCTGAGGATGTCCGCGACGGCGATGCCGCCGTCGGTGCCGGCCTGCGCCATCGCCAGGCGCCACTTGAGCACGTGGAAGCTGCCAATGCGCCCGCCCAATGCCGCATCCGCCACCTCGGGCAATGTCTCCGTACGATCGGGGCGTACGTAGCAGCGCAGCACCAACGCGCCACCGGGCTTGAGCACGCGCGCCAGTTCGCCAAGGACCTGTCGCCACTGCGTTGCGCTGCCCAGGGCATTCAGGCTGCCGTCACCGGCCACCAGGTCCACGGAGGCCGCCGGCAACCCGGTGTCTTCCCACGCTGCCTGCCGTACCTGAGACGCGCGGTCAGGGTGCGGCTGCCACACCGAGGCAATGATCTCGGCGCTTTGGTCCAGCGCCAAAAGGCTGACGTGGGCTGGCCACGGCTGCTGCACCACCTGAGGCGTGACACCCAGCACCAGCAGCCGTGCCGGAAGCGGCGCGCGCGCGGCGAGCACTGGGCCGGCCAGCGCCAGGAGGTTGCGACCGTCCTCCGGTCCCGGACGCATAGGTGAGCCCAACTGCTGCCATTGCCGGGCATGGGCGCACCAGACGGCAGCCTGGGAGTGTTGCGTGGTCGCCGCTGAGAGAGACATGGCGGGAAAACCTTTCAGATCAAAAAGCACGGAGCGCAGGGCGGCAGCAATTCCGGATGGATTACCGGACCGGGTGCCTGCTACGGATGGGCAGCGAAGGTAACGCCCACCCGGCCAAGTCGGGCGCCGACTGCAGGGAGCTTCCCGGCGCTAGTGCCAACCAATTCCGCATTTCGGTCCGACTGACAGACCGCTGATGGCCTGGAGCAGAAAGGCAGTGCCTCCACTGCCGTTCCGAGGCTGCGTTTCAAGTACGTTTAGAACAGTTTCGGTAGGCACGCACGGACGCTGCCGACTGGAGCAAGCCGTGGCGGGCAGAGGAGCGTGGTGATATGCGCCGGCATAACCACGACGCGCGCTGCCCACGGGCAGTGCATCTCACTCTGTCGACAACATCACCATACTTGGCTGCTGATAACTTCAATCGGCCCAATTTATCCGCGACGGCACCTTGCGAATTGCCCCAGTTGAGCCAAGAGCTTTGTGTTTTGCCGCCGGGTAGCCCGTCCTCGTGTGGTCGAGGAAACAGTCACGGCTCGTCCTGGCCGAGCCCGATACGGCCCCGCCCCGCCGTGCCGTGCTGGCACGGCGGGGCGGGGCGGCGGCACGCGTAGTGGCTGTCTCGATTGATCCCGCCCCCCTTCACGCCTACCGTCACGGCCATGGACCGCCTGCCGCCGCTAAATGCCATCCGCGCCTTCGAGGCGGCCGCGCGCCACATGAGCATCACGCTGGCGGCCGATGAGCTGCACGTGACGCCCGGCGCAGTCAGCCGCCAGATCAAGACGCTCGAAGATGCCCTGGGCGTCCAGCTCTTCACCCGCGGCCATCGCAACGTCACGCTCACCCGTCAAGGGCAGGACTACTTCCGCGCCGTCACGCGCGCCATCGAGGTGCTGCGCGAGGGCACGCGCAAGCTCCAGCGCAGGCGCCAGCGCAAGCAGCTCAAGATCCGCGCCTACACCACCTTTGCCATGCGCTGGCTGATCCCGCGGCTCTCGGGCTTCCATGCCGCGCATCCCGACGTCGAGGTGCTGCTCAAGGCTTCGCTGGAGCCGGTGGACTTCCGCAACGAGGACATCGACGGCGCGATCCGCCTGGGCGACGGCAACTGGCCCGGCGCCCACGCCATCCGCCTGGTGGACAACGTCCTGGTGCCCGTGGCCAGTCCCGCGCTGCTCGGCGCCGGCCCGAAGCTCAGGCGCCCTGCGGACCTGGCCCACCACACGCTGCTGCACAGCAGCGCGCGGCCGGATGACTGGGGCTATTGGCTGGAGGCGGCCGGCGTGGGCGAGCAGATCGATGCCCGGGCCGGCATGACCTACGAAAGCTCGGCGATGAGCTACGCGGCAGCGGTCGAAGGCCAAGGCGTGGCCATCGCGCAGCGCTTCCTGGTCGAGAAGGACCTGCAGGAAGGCCGGCTCGTCACGCCGTTCAAGAAGGCCCTGGACATGGGCGACTTCACGTATTACCTGCTCACGCCTGCGCACCGCGAGGAGTCGCCCGACATGAAGCGGTTCAGGCTGTGGCTGCTGGAGCAGTTCCAGGCTGTTTGAGCGCCGTGCCGGCGGGCTCGGCGCAGTGCACCACCTGCGCGCAGTGCAGCGCCTCGATGTCCGCGTCGCTGAAGCCGCAGTCCTTCAACACCTGCCGCGTGTCCTGGCCGAGCGCGGGCGCGGCGCGATGCGCCTGCGCGTTGGCCTGGGCGCTGTTGACCGGGAAGCCGGGCTGCCTGATGCCGCCATGCCGCGCATGCCTCACTTCGGCCAGCATGCCGTTGGCGGCGACCTGGGGATGGCGCGCCACGTCCTCGTAGCTGGCCACGCGGGCGCAAAGGATGTCGGCGGCACCCAACAGCGTCAGCCACTCGTCGGTGCCGCGCGTGCGGAACGCGTCGGTGAGCAGAGGCACCAGGGCTTGCCGATGCGCCACGCGCAGCGGCGAGGTGGCAAAGCGTGCATCGGTGGCCAGGTGCGGCAGGCCCAGCAGCTCACACAGGCGCTGCCAGCGCTCGGGCATGTAGGCCGCCACCATCACCCAGCCGTCCCGCGTCTGGAACGCCTGGTTCGGCGCCGAATAGGGCGCGGCACTGCCGACCCTCTCGGGCAGCGCGCCATCGGCCAGCCAGCTCGTGAGCGAGGACTGCTGCAGCGCCAGCGCGCAGTTCAGCAGGTTCACGTCCAGGTGACCGCCCTGCCCGTCGCGCGTGCGCTGTGCCAGCTTGGCCAACACCGCCATGGCCGCCACGTAGCCCGTCATTACGTCCACCACCGGGGCCTGCACCTTGCACGGCTCCGAACCCTCCAGGCCGATCAGCCCCATCAGCCCCGAGTCCGCCTGGATGATGCCGTCCACGCCGGCATGTTCCGCACAGGGGCCGGACTGGCCATAGGCCGAGATCGAGCAGTAGATGAGCGCCGGATGCGCCTGCAGCAGTTGCTCGGCGCCCAGGCCCAGGCGCGCCATCACACCAGGGCGCATGCTCTCGACCACCACGTCCGCGCCGGCAACGAGGCGCCGCGCCACCGCCCGCCCCGCGTCACTCTTGAGGTCCAGCGCCACGCCCAGCTTGTTGCGGTTGAAGCCGTGGAACAACGCGGCGTCGTCGCCGATCCAGCCGGGCCCCAGGCCGCGGCCGAGCTCTCCTCCCGGCGGCTCGACCTTGATCACGCGTGCGCCCATGTCGGCCAGCAGCATGGTGCAGGTCGGGCCGGCGCCAATCTGCGTGAAGTCGATGACGGTCAGCCCGTCGAGTGCATTACGCAACATGTCGAGGCTCCTTCATGGGGGTGTCGTGCCGTGTCCTGGGCTTCATGGCGCCACCTTGATCCGGTTGTCGGCGATGACGCGCTCCCAGCGCTTGAGCTCCGTGCCGATGAAGGCCCTGAGCTCCGCAGGTGTCGAGGTCTGCGTCTCGAAGCCCTGCTGCGCCAGCTGCTTCGCCACGGCCGGGTCGTTGAGCGCCTGGACCATCGCCTCGTTGAGCCGGGCCACCACCTCCGGCGGCGTCCTTGCCGGCGCCAGCAGGCTGTACCAGAGGCTGGCGTCGTAGTTCTTCAGGCCGGCATCGCCGAAGGTGGGCAGCTCCGGCATGAGCGAAGTGCGCTTCTGGCCCGCGATGCCCAGCGCGCGCACCTTGCCGGACTGGACGTGCTGCGACACCGAGGCCAGCGTGGCGAATGACACCTGCACCTGCCCGGCGATCAGGTCCGTGATCGACAGGCCCGTGCCGCGGTAGGGCACGTGCAGCATCTCCGTCTGGTTGAGCTTGGCAAACACCTCGCCCGCCAGGTGCTGCGGCGTCCCGTTGCCGGGGCTGCTGTAGCTCAGCCTGCCGGGGTTAGCACGGGAGTAGGCCATGAACTCCTGCAGCGTCCTGTAAGGCTGCTCCGGGTGGCTCACCAGCACCATGGGCACCGAGGCCATGAGGCCCACGGGCTCGAAGTCGCGCTCGATGCGAAACGGCACCTTCATGCCCAGGAAAGGGTTCATCGTCACCTGGCTGGAAGCGACGACGAGGGTATAGCCGTCGGGCTCGGACCGAGCCACGAGCTCCGTGCCGAGGTTGCCGCCGGCGCCGGGCTTGTTCTCGATGACGATGGTCTGCCCCAGCAGCTGCCCCAGCCTGGGCGCGACGGCGCGCGCCAGGATGTCGTTGCCGCCACCGGGCGAGAAAGGCACGACGAGAGTGATGGGCTTGAGCTTCGGAAAAGCCGCCTGGCCCAGGGCCGGCAGCGCCAGGGACGCTCCCAGGCAGGCCGCGGCGGCGGCCAGGACGGTGCGGCGACGCAGTGTCGTGGTGGTCATGCTTGTCTCCTTCATCTCGTGCGGCCTCAGCGGCCGGTATAGACGGGCGCGCGCTTCTCGGCGAAAGCCTTGCGCCCCTCCAGGCGGTCCGCCGTGTCGCGCAGCACGCCCCAGGTCAGCTCGGTGAGCTGCTGGGCATCGGCGTCGCTCAGGTGCGGCGTCTGGCGCGACAGCCGCTTGACGGCCTGTACCGCCAGCGGCGCGTTGGCGGCGATGGCCTGCGCCAGCGCCAGGGCGCGCCCGCGCAGCGCCTCGGGCTCCAGCATCTCGCTGACCAGGCCGATGCGCCAGGCTTCGTCCGCGGCCACGCGCTCGCCCGTGAGCGCCATCTGCAGCGCGTGGGCCGACGGCACGGCGCGCAGCAGCCGGTGCAGCCCGGACACGGCCGGGATCGAGCCCACCCTCGCCTCCGGCAGCCCGAAACTGGCGTTGCTGGAAGCCAGGCGCAGGTCGCACTGCAGCGCAATCTCCAGCCCGGCGCCCAGGCAGTGGCCGTTGACGGCCGCGATCAGCGGCTTCCACAGGCTCAGGTCCGACAGGTCCATGAGCCGGATGTACAGGCCCAGGTCCGCGGCGCGCTCGGGGCTCTGGAACACCGCTTCCGGGTAGGTGGCCGGCGAGCCTTGCGTGCCCTTGAGGTCGGCACCCGCGCAGAAGGCCTTGCCGCCCTCCCCCGTGAGCACGGCCACGCGCAGGTCGTCGCGGTCCCGCACCGCGGCCAGGTGCGCGCGCAGTTCGCGCAGCGCCTCGACGTTCAGCGCATTGAGCGCTTCGGGGCGGGCGATGGTCAGCACCGCGACGGGGCCGATGGTCTCGAATCGGACGTTCATGGCCGCTCCCCTCACACGCTGGGCGAGGACAGGCTGCGCCCGCCGCACACGTACAGCACCTGCCCCGTGACATAGGACGCGGCAGGGTCCAGGAAGAAGGCCACGGCGTTGGCGATGTCCTCGGCCGTGCCGATGCGCTGCACCGGCACCGAGGCCTGCAGCCGCGCCTGCACTTCCGGCGCGAAGTTGCGGAACAGCGGCGTGTCCACGATGCCCGGCGCCACTGCGTTGACCGTGACGCCCTTGGCCGCGAACTCGATGGCCAGCGAGCGCGTGAGGCTGACCACGCCACCCTTGGCCGCCGAGTAGTTGGCCTGCCCGAAGCCGCCCAGCCAGGCGCGCGACGAGAGGTTGACGATGCGCCCGAAGCCGCGCTCGACCATGCCCGGCAGCACGGCGCGGCAGCACAGGAACTGCGAGCGCAGGTTGGTGTCGATGACGAAGTCCCAATCCTCGTCGCGCATCTTCAGGAAGCGCATGTCGCGCACGGCGCCGGCGTTGTTGACCAGGTGGTCGATGCGGCCGGCCTTGGCGACGACCTGCGCCATGGCGGCATCGACGGCGGCCGAGTCGGTGAGGTCCGCCGTGGCGCCCAGAACATCGAGATCCTGCGCGGCGAGCGCAGCAACCGCTTCCTGCAGCGCCGCGGCGTCCCGATCCAGCAGGGCGACGGTGAGCCCTTCGCACGCCAGGCGCCGTGCGATCCCCAGGCCGATGCCGCGGGCGGCACCCGTGACGACGGCCACCTGGCCGGCTTCGAATCGGTGGCTGCCCATGGTCAGACTCCCAGCAGGTGCACGGAGGAGGCCGCGTGGTCCACGCCGGCGATGCCGCCGCCGGTGCACTGCGTCAGGCCAATCCGGGCGCCCGGCACCTGGCGCGCGCCGGCACGCCCCTGCAGCTGCCACAGGATCTCCACCATCTGCGCCACCCCCGTGGCGCCCAGCGGGTGGCCCTTGGCCAACAGCCCGCCGCTGGGGTTGACCGGCACGCGGCCGCCCAGCGCCGTGGCGCCGGAGTGCAGCAGCGGCACCGCCTCGCCGCGCCGGGCCAGGCCCAGTGCTTCGTAGTACAGCAGTTCGGCAATGGTGAAGGCGTCGTGCAGCTCCACCACGTTCACGTCGCCCGGGCTCACGCCGGCCTGCTCGTAGGCCTGGCGCGCGGCGCGGGCCGTGATCTCGGCGTCCAGGATGTCGTCGCGCGCCTCCTCGCGCAGGCCCGACACCACGGACGAGGCCAGCACCTTCACCGGCCGGCGCTCGCCGCGCCGGCGCGTGCCCAGCACCACCGCCGCGGCGCCGTCCACCTGCGAGGGACAGCACTGCAGCAGCGTCAGCGGGTCGGCGATCATGCGCGAGGCCAGCACTTCCTCCAGCGTGGTCTCGCTGCGCTGCTGCGCGTACTCGTTGAGCGCGCCGTGGCGACGGTTCTTCACCGCGACGGCGGCAAGGTCTGCGGGCGTGGCACCGCGCTCGTGCAGGAAGCGCGTGCCGCGCATCGCGTACACCGCCGGCAGCACCATGCCGGCCCTGGCGTACAGCTCGGTCTTGTGGTCGTTGCGCTGCAACGGGATGGTGCCACCGCCCAGCGCCGTGAGCTGCTCGATGCCCAGCACCAGCACGGTGTCGTACTGTTGCGCCAGCAACGCATGGCGCGCCAGGTGCACGGCCGTTGCGCCGCTGGCGCAGGCGTTCTCGACGTTGTAGACGGGGATTCCCTTGAGCCCCAGGTCGCGCACGACGAGCTGGCCCAGGATCATGCCGCCCAGCACGTTGGCGCAATAGACGGCCTGGATCTCGCCGCGGGACACGCCCGTGTCCTCCAGCGCTTTGAGGATCGCCTGCTGCGCCAGCTCCGGGGCGAGTACGCCCGGGTGCTTGCCGAAGCGCGTCATCGCGCCGCCGTGGATGTAGATCTCTTGCATGGTGTGTTTCCTCGCGTGGCGTCAGGCCTGCACGGCTTCGAAGACGTAGCCGAAGCGTTCGTCGGGGCGGGCGGCGTAGCGCTCGCCGATGGCCGGGCGAGCCTGGCCGTTGAGGCGGCCGAAGACGCGCAGCGGGCCGGGCAGGTCCACGTAGCCCAGCGCGTAGGGCGCCTCGCCGCTCCTGGGGCTGGGGTGGATGACGGTGAAGCTGTAGACCTCCCCCACGGCAGCCACGGGCACAGTCTCGTGGAGCGGCGCCATCGGGGAGTCAGCGCTCAATACCGGGAAGACCAACTCGCCGGAATCATGGTCGCGGGAGGCCAGCAGCGCGGGCTCGGGCGCGTTGCGCCACAGGGGATAAGAGGGTTCAGACACGATGTCTCCTTGGTAGAGAACTCAGAACTTGCTGCGACTGCAGTGCTGCAAGTTTTCGTGCACGAGGGGGATCTACACAAACGAGAAATGCGGCGTGTTCGCTTGAGGTAAACGCAAGCGAAGGCAGCGTCTGCGCTGCGGCACCCAGTGTTCAGCCGCGGTCGCGCGCCTGCAGCCGCTCCACCGCGAAATCGATGAACAGCCGAGCCCGGGGCGGCAGGTGCGCACGCTGGGCGTAGTAGACGTACAGACCGAAACGCTCGGTGGTGTGGCGCGCCAGCAGGCGCACCAGCAGCCCCTGCGCCACCAGCGGCGCGGCCAGGTAGCTGGGCAGTTGCCCGATGCCGATCCCCCCGAGCACCGCAGCCACCTCGGCATCCACGTCGTTGGTCTCGAACTGCGCGGGCAGATCGGTGTGGACGGTGTTGCCCGCTTCCTGGTATTCCCAGGGCGCACGCCTGCCGGTGCTGACGTAACGAAAGCCCGTGCAGCGGTGCCGGGACAGGTCGTCCCACGTCTTGGGGCGGCCGTGGCGCTCGAGGTAGGCCGGCGCGGCGCAGATCCAGTGCTGCAGGTCCATCAGGCGCCGCACCACGACGTTGCGCTCCACGCCTGCGCCCATGCGGAAGCCCACGTCGATCTGCGCGGCCGTGATGTCCGTGTGGCGGTCCTCCAGTTCCAGGTCCACTCGCAGTGCCGGGTGCAGTTCCATGAACGGCCCGATCAGCGGCAGCACCAGGTGCTGTCCCACCGAGCGCGGCGCGGTCACGCGCAGCGTGCCGCCGACCTCGCCGCGCGCCGAGCGCGTGCCCTCCATGGCGGTGCGGATCACGGACAGCGCCGGCGTGACTTGCGCCAGCAGCCGCGCGCCCTCCTCGGTGAGCTGCAGCTGACGCGTCGTGCGGTGCAGCAGCCGCACGCCGAGTCGCCCCTCCAGCGCGGCGACAAGCTTGCTGGTGGCCTGGGGCGCCACGCCCAGCTCGATGGCCGCGCGCCTGAAGCTGCCCAGCTCCACCACGCGGGCGAAAGTCGAAAGCGCCTTCAGATCGTCCATGGCATTGGCAACCTGGGGTTGTGGATCAGTTGCCAATTATCGGCCTAGCAGGCGGCAATGCCGCCACCTAGATTTGCCCTCGTGCTCACCGCACACCCCCCACCCCTCACGAAAGGAAACGCCATGTCCACCTCGTCCAACAAGGTCTGGTTCATCACCGGTGCGTCCCGCGGCTTCGGCCTGGAAGTGGCGCGCGACGCGCTGCGGCGCGGCGACGCCGTGGTCGCCACCGCCCGCAAGCCCGAGGCCGTCACAGGCGCGCTCGGCGAGCACGAGCGGCTGCTGGCCGTGGCGCTCGACGTCACCGACGAGGCGCAAGCCGTGGCCGCCGCCGCGGCGGCAGTGGCCCGCTTCGGCCGCATCGACGTGCTGCTCAACAACGCCGGCTACGGCCTGCTCGGCGCCGTCGAGGAGGCCAGCGCGCAGGAAGTCGAGCGCCAGTTCGCCACCAACGTCTTCGGGCTGCTGAACGTGACCCGCGCGGTGCTGCCGCACATGCGCCGAGCGGGCCGCGGGCACGTCGTCAACATCTCCTCCATCGGCGGCTACGGCGCCTACACGGGCTGGGGCGTCTACGGTGCCACCAAGTTCGCCGTGGAAGGACTGACCGAGGCGCTGGCCCAGGAGCTTGCGCCGCTGGGCCTGCATGCCACGGTGGTCGAGCCGGGCTTCTTCCGCACCGACTTCCTGGACGACGCCTCGCTGGTGCGTACCCGGCGCGAGATCGGCGACTACGCAGCCAGCGTCGGCGTGATGCGCAGCGCCATGGCCTCAGCCAACCACCAGCAGCCCGGCGATCCGAAGAAGCTGTCGCAGGCGCTGCTCCAGCTCGCTGACGCCGCCCAGCCGCCGGTGCGGCTGCCCTTGGGTTCGGACACCGTGGCGCGCATCGGCGAGAAGCACCGCTTCGTCGAAGCCGAGCTGAACGCATGGCGGCACGTGGCCGTTTCGACCGACCACGACGACGCAGCCTGATGACGCCTTGCGCAGGCGCGCCGGCTTGAGCTTTCCGCAACGCTGGCGCGCGAGGAACTCGTTTGAGGGACGCCGAGCCCGTACCTAGATTCAGGGGGACAGGAGTTGTCGTCGAGTCAATCAGGAGCAGGCCATGACGTCTTCAAACCCCCAATCGTCGCCCGCGTACGAGTTGCGTTTCCAGCACTTGGTCAACCCGGAACGCTGCTTTGCCTTCCCCTGTGACGCCCAAGGCCGCGTCGACATGGATGCGCTGAGCGAGCGGGCCCTGAACAGCTACCTGTTTGCACGCGCGCTGATGGGACGCGACACCTCCACGCCCGTGGTATGCCAATGCTGATGCTCGGCCAGGTTGATTTTTTCTCAAACCAGTCCGCAGAAAAAGTCGATTGTCCGCGGGTAGGCGCATGGAGAACCATGCGCCTCATGCAACGGACGAGGTTCGCATGAACACACGGCAAGAACAGGTTATGGCGACAGTGAGCCCACGTTTGGTCGGGCCAGACTTCATCCTCGAAGCACGTGGACTGAGCAAGGCATTTCTCGGCTTCGTCGCTGTCGACGAGGTCGACTTCAAAGTGCGCCGGGGCTCGATCCACGCGCTCATCGGCCCCAACGGCGCCGGCAAGTCCACCTTCTTCAACTTGTTGACGAAGTTCCTGAAGCCTACCAGCGGCTCGATCCACTTCGAGGGCGAGGACGTGACGCACGAATCCCCGGCCCGGCTCGCACGCAATGGCTTGGTACGTTCGTTCCAGATCTCCGCCACGTTCCCCCACCTGACGCTGCTGCAGAACGTTCGCATCGCACTGCAGCACCGCCTTGGCGCGACCTTTGCGTTCTGGAAGCCGGCCCGCACGCTGCGGCGGCTGGACCCGCGCGCAATGGAACTGCTCGACGCCGTCGGCCTCGCCAGCCTTGCGCACGCGACGGCCGCGCAGCTGCCCTACGGACGCAAGCGCGCGCTGGAGCTGGCCACCACGCTGGCGCTGGAGCCGAAGCTGCTGCTGCTGGACGAGCCCACGCAAGGCATGGGGCACGAGGACGTCGGCATGGTGACCGAGCTGATCCAGCGGGTCGCTGCCGACCGAACGGTGCTGATGGTCGAGCACAACATGGCCGTCGTCTCGCGCATCGCCGACACCATCAGCGTGCTCCAGCGCGGCCAGATCATTGCCGAGGGGTCGTACGACGAGGTTTCGCGCAATCCGGCGGTCATCGAAGCCTACATGGGCAAGCGCTGCGACAACCTGGGGAGCCAGCATGGCTGACGACGCAACCGAAGTGCTGAGCGTGCAGCGCCTGCATGCGCACTATGGCGAATCGCACGTGCTGCACGGCGTGGACTTCAAGGTGCACGAGGGCGAGGTGGTGACGCTGCTCGGCCGCAACGGAGCCGGACGCACCACCACGCTGCGCGCCATCCTCGGCCTCACAGATCGCCGCTCGGGCTCCGTGCGCTTCAAGGGCCACGAAACCATCGCGCTGCCCACGCACCGCATCGCCGCGCTTGGCCTGGGCTACTGCCCCGAAGAGCGAGGCATCTTCGCCGGCCTGAGCTGCGAGGAGAACCTCACGCTGCTGCCGATGCTGGCTGAGGGCGGTATGCCGCTGGACGAGATCTACGCCATGTTCCCGAACCTGTGGGAACGCCGCGGCAGCCCCGGCACGCGCCTGTCCGGCGGCGAGCAGCAGATGCTTGCGCTGGCTCGCATCCTGCGCACCGGCGCACGCGTGCTGCTGCTCGACGAGATCTCGGAAGGCCTTGCGCCGGTGATCGTGCAGACGCTCGCCGATGCCATTACCGAGCTGCGGCGACGGCGCTACACGATCGTCCTCGTCGAGCAGAACTTGCACTTCGCCGCGCCGCTGGCCGATCGGCATCTGCTGATGGAGCACGGCCGCATCGTGGCCGACATCGCGCGCGACGAAGTGGCCCGCCGGGACGGCGTTTTCCGCGAATACCTCGGTGTCTGACCCCCACCCCAGTCCATACCCAAGGAGACAGCCCATGAAGATCGATGCACCCACGCGGCTTGCCGCATGCGCACTCGCGCTGGCCGGGGCGGCGCCCTGCCTGCATGCACAGACGCGCGGCCCGTCCGACGACGTCGTGAGGATCGGCGTGATGACGGACATGGCGTCGCTGTACTCCGACTTCTCCGGCAAGGGCTCGGTCGAGGCCGTGAAAATGGCCGTCGAGGACTTCGGCGGCAAGGTGCTCGGCAAGCCGGTTGAAGTAGTTGTCGCCGACCATCAGAACAAGACCGACGTCGCTTCGGCCAAGGCGCGCGAATGGTTCGACAGCAGGAAGGTCGATGCCATCGTCGGCCTGGTGTCGTCCGGCACGGCGCTGGCCGTCAACGAGGTAGGCCGCCAGAAGGGACGTGTCGTCATCGTGACCGCGGCTTACACCTCGCTGCTCACGCAGGAGCAGTGCGCGCCCTACACCATCCATTACCAGGTCAACACGACGGCGCTCACCAGCACGCCGCGGATGCTGGTCAAGCGCGGCGCGGACAGTTGGTACTTCCTGACGGCCGACTACACCTTCGGCCACACCATGGAGCGCGAGGCTGGCGAGGCCATCAAGGCCGGCGGCGGCAGGGTGGTCGGCTCCTCCCGGCATCCGCTCAACGCGTCCGACTTCTCCTCCTTCCTGCTGCAAGCCCAGGCTTCGGGCGCCAAGCTCATCGGCTTGGCCAACGCCGGTGGCGACACCATCAACGCGATCAAGTCGGCCAACGAGTTTGGCCTCACGCGCGGCGGCAAGCAGTCGCTGGTGGCGATGAAGATCTACGAGACCGACGTCAACGGCATGGGCCTGCCCGTGGCACAGGGCCTCTACACCACCGCCAGCTTCTACTGGGACCGCGACGACGCCAGCCGCGAGTGGGCCGAGCGCTTCTTCAAGCGCGCAGGCAAGATGCCCACCGAGGTGCACGCGGCCGACTACTCGGCAACGGCCAACTACCTCAAGGCCGTGGCCGCCGCCGGGACCGACGATGCAAAAAGCGTCGTGGACAAGCTCCGTGCAACGCCGATCAGCGACTTCTACGCCCGCAACGCCCGGGTGCGCGCCGACGGCATGCTGGTAAAGGACCTCTACGTCGTGCAGGTCAAGAAGCCGGCCGAATCGAAGCGCGCCTGGGACGTGTTCAACGTGGTTTCGACCATCCCCGGCGACGAGGCTTTCGCGCCGCTGCAGGGCAGCCGTTGCCCGCTGCTCAAGCCCTGAGCCGGAAGACGATGGCCATGGACACTCTGTTCGGTGTTCCCATCCCCGGCCTGCTGGGCCAAGTCGTGATCGGGCTGGTCAACGGCTCGTTCTACGCGATGCTGAGCTTGGGGCTGGCGGTGATTTTCGGCGTGCTGCGGGTGATCAACTTCAGCCACGGTGCCTTCTACATGTGCGGCGCCCTGCTCGCCTGGGCCGGCCTGGCCTGGGCCGGCATCGGCTACTGGATGGCGCTGCTGCTGGCGCCGCTGATTGTGGGCGTGGCCGGCGCCCTGGTCGAGCGGCATCTGCTGCGCAAACTCTACAAGGCGGACCCGCTCTACGGGCTGCTGCTCACCTTCGGCGTGGCGCTGCTGCTCGAAGGCGTGCTGCTCAATGCCGTGGGCTCCTCCGGCCTGCCCTACGCGCCACCGCCGGCCCTGGCCGGCGGCATCGACCTCGGCTTCATGGTGCTGCCGGTGTACCGCGCCTGGGTGGTGGCCGGTTCGCTCGCCATCTGCCTGTCCACCTGGCTCGTCATCGAGCGCACGAAGCTTGGCGCCTACCTGCGGGCCGGCACGGAGAACCCGCGCCTTCTCCAGGCATTCGGCGTGAACGTGCCCGCGCTCGTCACGGCCACCTATGGCGCGGGCGTCGCGCTCGCGGCACTGGCCGGCGTGCTGGCGGCGCCGGTCACGCAGGTCAGCCCGCTGATGGGATCGAACCTGCTCATCGTCGTCTTCGCGGTGGTGGTCATCGGCGGCATGGGCTCGGTGCTCGGCGCCATCGTCACCGGCCTGGCGCTGGGCGTGCTGGAAGCGCTGGCCAAGGTCTTCTATCCGCAGTTCGCGACCACCGTCGTCTTCCTGGTCATGGTGGTCGTGATCCTTGTTCGCCCCGCGGGGCTCTTCGGGAGGCAGGCATGACGTCCCCGTACACGTGGCTCGGCTGCGCCGCGGCAACCTTGGCGCTGCTGCTGGCCCCGACAGCCCTCTACCCGGTCTTCCTGATGAAGGCGCTGTGCTTCGCGCTGTTCGCCTGTTCCTTCAACCTGCTGCTGGGCTTTGCCGGGCTGGTGTCCTTCGGCCATGCGGCCTTCTTTGCCGCGGCGGCCTACACCACCGCTCACCTCGCCAAGGCATACGCCATCGCCATGCCGCTGGCTGTCGGCGCCGGCGTGCTGGTGGCCGCGGCGATGGGTTGGGCCATGGGCAGCCTCGCCATCCGGCGCCAGGGCATCTACTTCTCGATGATCACCCTGGCGCTCGCGCAGCTGGTGTACTTCTACTTCGTGCAGGCGCCCTGGACGGGCGCGGAGGACGGCATCCAGGGCGTGCCCCGGGGAACGCTGTTCGGCCTGGTGGCCCTCGACGACAACCTGTCCATGTACTACGTCGTCGCCGCGGTGGCCGCAGCGGGCTTCTGGTTCATTCACCGCATCGTCCACTCGCCCTTTGGCGAGGTGCTCAAGGCCATCCGCGAGAACGAGCCGCGCGCCGTTTCGCTTGGCTACGACGTGGACCGCTACAAGCTCCTCGCGTTCGTGCTGTCCGCGGCACTGGCGGGTCTGGCGGGCTCGATCAAGGTGCTCGCGCTGCAGGTGGCGTCGCTGCAGGACGCGCACTGGCACATGTCGGGCGAAGTGATGCTGATGACGCTGCTAGGCGGCCTCGGGACCATCGTCGGTCCGGTCGTCGGCGCGTTCTTCGTGACCGGCCTGGGGCACTACCTCACGGACGTCGGTTCGTGGATCGTCGCGATCACCGGCGCCATCTTCATCGCGGTCGTGATGCTCTTCCGCAAGGGCATCGTCGGCGAGCTCAACGAATTCCTGCGGCGCAAGCGGATGCGCGCGCTGCTGATCACCACAGTGCAAGGAAAGGAGACAGCGCAATGACAAAGGATGCCGTAGGTTTCATCGGCCTGGGTGCCATGGGGCGGCGCATGGTGCTGCACCTTCTGAAGGCCGGCTACGAGGTGTTCGTGTGCGACCCGGACAGCGATGCCGTCGCGGCGGTGGCGATGCATGGCGCGGCCCGCTGCGAGACGCCGCGCCACGTGGCTGACAACGCGGACATCGTGCTCGTGTGCGTCCCGACGCCGGACATCGTCGAGCAGGTGGTGCTGGGCAACGCCGGGATCCGCCACGGGCAGCGGGCCGCCATCGTCGTCGATCATTCGACGACCGGCCCTAGCGTTGCGCGCCGGCTCGCGCAAGTGCTTGCCGAGCAGGGGATCGCCTCGCTCGATGCGCCGCTGGCCGGCGGCGTGGCAGGTGCCCAAGCCGGGACGCTGTCGGTGATGGTTGGCGGCGACCTGGCGGCCTACAGGCGTTGCGAGCCCGTGTTCCAGGCTTTCGGGCGCAACGTGGTGCACGTAGGAGCTCGGCCCGGCATGGGCCAGGTGCTCAAGCTGGTCAACAACATGATCGTCGCCTCGACGCTCACCACCACCTGCGAGGCGGTGCTCTTCGGCATCAAGAGTGGGCTCGATGCGCAAGTGCTGCTGGACATGCTCAACGCCAGCACGGCGCGCAGCTTCGCCAGCGAAGCGATCGTGAGCAAGACGATCCTCGATCGGCAGTTCGACTTCGGCTTCCGCATGGACCTCATGCGCAAGGACCTGCGCCTGTTCCTGTCCGAAGCCGAGACCGTGGGCGTGCCCAGCTTCGCGGCTTCCGTGTCCAAGCAGTTCTTCGACCGCGCCATCGCGGCGGGCCACGGCGCCGAGGACATGACTCGCGTGGCCCAGGAGCTGGAGATGCTGGCCGAAGCGCGTATCGAGCGCACGGCATAGCGGCCGAGCCTGGCTCCCCGTCTCACACGATCCAGACCCGAGGAGATGACGATGCACGCCCGAATCCTGAACTTCGTGCACGGGCGGTCCGTGCCTGCCGCACAAGGACGCTACGTCGACAAGTTCGACCCGCGCACCGGCCAGAAGGCGGCCGAGGTCGCCTGCAGCTCGCCCGCAGAGGTCCACCAGGCGGCCGCTTCCTGCGCGGCCGCCTTCGAGGCCTGGCGCGAACTGCGTCCCACCGAGCGCGGGCGCCACCTGGTGGAACTTGCACGCGTGATCCGACGCCATGGTGGAAGCCTTGGCCACATCGAATCCCGCGAGACCGGCAAGCCAGGCCGGGAGATGGGCTCACTGATCGACCTGGTCGCCCAGTTCTTCGAGTACTACGGCGGGCTGGCAGGCGCCATGGACGGCGAATTGGTCGATGTCGGGGCCGCGTACCATTCGTACGTGCGGCGCGAGCCTTTCGGCGTGGTCGGCGTGATCCTGCCGTGGAACGCGCCGCTGCACCAGGCAGCCCGCGCCATCGCCCCGGCGCTGGCGGCCGGCAACACCGTGCTGGCCAAGCCGTCGGAACACACGCCGGGCTCGCTGGTTGAACTGGCGCGGCTGGCGGTGGACGAAGCGGGGCTGCCGCCGGGCGTGCTCAACGTGGTACTGGGCGAGGGACCGGACATCGGGCCGGCGATGGTCGAGAGCCCGCACCTGCGCAAGATCTCCTTCACCGGCAGCGTGCGCGCCGGGCAGGCCCTGGGACGCATCGCGGCCGATCGTATCCTGCCGCTGACGCTGGAGCTGGGCGGCAAGTCGGCCAACATCGTCTTCGACGACGCCGACCTGCAAGCGGCGGCGGCGGGCTCGGCACGCGCTTTCACCTGGAACAGCGGCCAGTGGTGCGCCGCGGGCACGCGGCTGCTGGTGCAGCGCTGCATCCATGACGACTTCGTCGCGCGGCTGGTGGAATCGGTGCGGCAGGTCCGGGTCGGACCCGAGTTCGACGCCACGGCCGGGCCGATCACCACGCGCCAGCAGTACGAGAAGATCCTGGGTTACTTCGACATGGCGGCCCGCGCCGGGCTCAAGCCGGCCATTGGCGGCCACCTGCCGCGCGAGGAGCGGCTGCAGGACGGCTGGTTCATCGAGCCCACCATCTACACCGGTGTGAGCAACGACATGCCGCTGGCGTGCGAGGAGATCTTCGGCCCGGTGCTGTGCGTGATTCCCTTCGAGGACGAGGCTGACGCGGTGCGCATCGCCAACGACTCGCCCTTTGGATTGGCAGCCGGCATCTGGAGCCGCGACGTCGGCCGGGTGCACCGCGTCGCTGCCAAGCTGGAGGCTGGACGTATCGTCGTCAACGAGTACGGCGGCGGCTTCGTGCAGAACCCGTGCGGGGGCTACAAGCAAAGCGGCTATGGCCGAGAACAGGGCCTGGACGCGTTGGCCCATTACACCCAACCGAAGTCCGTGATCATCCGGCTGTAGCGCGACGATAGGTGTAGCGGTCAGCAGCGGCTTTGGGTGCTTCCTGAGGACTGGCAGGCTGCAGGGTGCAGCGAACCGCCCTGCGGGGCGTGCGCCGAGCCGAACTATCGGCGTATCCCTTTCTCGCTCTTGGTAGACGAAATGTGTTGATAACGACGATTGGCCTTGACCTGGCCAAGAACGTTTTCTAAGTTCATGGAGCAAACGAACACGGCAAGCCTGTGCTGCGCAAGCAGCTGCGGCGCGATCAGCTCCTGCCGTTCTTCGCTAACCTGCCTGTCTGTGTCATCGGTATGGAGGCATGCGGCGGCGCCCACCATTGGGCATTGGGCCCGCAAACTGCAAGCGCTGGGTCATACGGTGAAGTGACCTTGCCCCTGTTTCCCGTAGTTCTTAGCCGTCGTTCTATGCGGCGTTCTTGTGCTGTGCCGCATGCCAGCGTTGCTCGTACTGCATAGGGCTCAAGTAGCCCAGCGAGGAATGCAGCCGGCGGTAGTTGTAGAAGGTCATCCAGGCAACGACCTCGTCCATTGCCTGGCGCAGCGTCGCGAAGTTGCGGCCGTGCAGTCTGCCCACCTTGAGGTGCCCCCACAAGCTTTCCGTCGGGGTGTTATCCCAACAGTTTCCCTTACGGCTCATGGATGAGCGCATGCCATAGCCACGCAGGACCCTCTGGAACTCGTGACTGCAGTACACCAGCGAAGACTTCCAGACGCTGCTTAAGGACCAGGGCATCACCTGCAGCATGAGCCGTCGCGGCGACTGCTGGGACAACGCCGCCATGGAAAGCATCTTCAGCACGTTGAAGACCGAGCGCGTGAGCCGCAAGGTCTACCGCAGTCGCGATGAGGCACGCGCAGACGTGTTCGACTACATCGAGCGCTTTTACAACCAGCAGCGCCGACACTCGACGCTGGACTTCGTCAGCCCAGTCCAGTTCGAACAGAAGCTACAGGGCTAACAAAGGCGTCCGGAGAACCGGGGGAAGCCCAGGCGGGGGCGGGTGTTACGGAAGCGGCATCTGTGCAGCTGCTCCATGCACGCCGTGCAACTCGTCCTGGCGGCTTGGTTCGCACGACCGCCGCGGCAAACAGGCTTAAGCCCTCCCCTTCGTCGTTCCGGCAGCCGGCGCGTTGGGTAGAAGGTGCATCGGCACATTGCAGCCCGTTCGATTCGCCAACGCGGGGGACCGGTGAACCTTGACCGCATCGACTTGAACCTGATCCGGGTCCTCGACGTCATCCTGGAGGAGCGCAACCTGGCCCGTGCCGGACTGCGCCTGCATCTGAGCCAGTCGGCCGTGAGCCATGCCCTGGCACGCATGCGCGAAGCAATCGGCGATGAGTTGTTTGTACGGACAGGCAAGGGGCTGGAGCCCACGGCACGCGCGCTGGCGATGGCGCCCCTGCTGCGTGAGGCCCTGACCCGCATCAAGCAATCGCTGGGCGTACAGCCATTTGATCCTCAGCGGTCGACGCGGCGCTTCACCATCGCTGCCAACGATCACATCACCGCGGTGTTCGTTGCCCGATTGAGCCGACGCCTCGGGACAGGGGCGCCAGGCATCACGCTGGTCGTCCAGCCGTCAACGCGGCTCGACCTGGCCGAGCAGCTCGATGTCGGGTGCATCGACCTGGCGATCGGCTTATTTGCCGAAGTCCCTGGTCGCCTGCGCTGCCACAGCTTGGCCACGCTGAAGGAAGTGGTGGTAATGCCCAAGGGACACCCTGGCGCGCGTCGCCGTTTCACGCTGGAGGATCTGGCCCGATACCCGCTCCTCGCAGTCTCTGTCGGCGGCGACGATGAAGGTGCCGTCGGTGGCTTCATCGTGGAGAGAGGGCTTGCGCGCCAGTCGGAAATGTTCGACCGCCGTTCGCTGGAGGAAGCCCTGAAGGATGCCGGCCTGGCGCCCAACATTCGGGTCACCGTGCCGCATTCGCCCGCGATCCCGAGCCTGCTCATCGACTCGGACATGCTGTCCATCGTTCCAGAAACGTTGGCGCAGGAGTTTGCCGCGAGCAGCCGGATACTGGTTCGCCAGCTGCCCTACGACGCGCCTGGAACAGTGCTCCGGGCGGTCTGGCATCGGCGCAACGATCACGATGCCGCGTGCCTCTGGCTGCTGGGCGAAGTTCGTGCCGTGGCGCAGGCCTATGCATCGTGATGGCCCAGGCCCGGCCCATGCAGCGCCGGCTCCGCACGCAGCCGCTGTGCTGCGAAGTCAACGAAGGCCCGCACCTTGGCGGCCGCCTTGCGCCCGGCCGGATAGACCAAGTGCACCGGCACGGGCGGCGGCTCCCAAGCCTGCAGCACCGCGCGCAGCTGCCCTTGCGCCAGCGGCCGGGCCACCTGGTATGAGAGCGCCCGCGTCAGCCCGTGCCCGGCCATGGCGGCCTCGATGGCCACCTCACCCAGGTTGGTGATCCACGGCATGTGGGGCTGTACGGTGTGCGAGCCGCCGCCTGGTTGCGAAAAGGTCCAATGCGTGCCGCCCACGCCGGTTTGCGTGAAGCCGATCGCCTGGTGGCCGGCCAGCTCCTCGGGCGCAAGCGGCTCGCCGTGCGCTTCAAGGTAGGCCGGCGAAGCGACGGTCACTCGCCGCACCGATCCCACCTGGACGGCGGTCATGCCGGAGTCGGGCAGTTCGGCGATGCGCACCGCGACGTCGAAGCCCTCGTCGACCAGGTTCACGATGCGATCGACGAACAGCGTGCGCACGCTGACCCTGGGATGCTGGTGAAGGAAGTCCAACAGGATGGGGGCGACGTGCAGGCGCCCGAACAGCACCGACGCCGTGATCGACAGCAGCCCCTGAGGCTCGACATGCGCGCCGCGCGCCACGGCTTCGGCCTCATCCAGTTCGGACAGGATGCGCTTGCCGTCGGCCAGGAAACGCTCGCCCACCTCGGTCAGGCGCACGCTGCGCGTGGTGCGCTCCAGCAGCCGTGCCCCCAGGTGCCGCTCCAGCGCCGCGATGGAGCGCGTGACGGCAGGCGCGGACAGGCACAGTTGGCGCGCAGCCGCCGCGAACCCGCCCGCCTCGGCCACGGCGACGAACACGCGCAAGTTCATCAGTTCGGACATTGCATCATTTCAGTGATTGAAATAGTGAAGTGTCCGTGACGGCCGTTCAGTTCATCAGCCGCAACGGATACCTTGGATGCCTGTCTCAGCTTTCCTGGAGGTCGTCATGGACAACCACCGCGTCATCCGGCTATACGGGTATCCGCTATCAGGCCACGCCCATCGCGTCCGGCTGTTCCTGTCGCTGTTGGGGCTGCCGCACGAGGTCATTGACGTGGACCTGGCACGCGGTGAGCACAAGCGGCCCGAGTTCCTGGCCTTGAACCCGCTGGGACAGGTACCGGTGATCGATGACGGCGACTTCACGCTGGCCGACAGCAACGCGATCCTGGTGTACTTGGCCAGCCACTACGACCAGGGCGGGCACTGGCTGCCCACCGAGCCGCAAGCCATGGCCCAGGTCCAGCGCTGGCTCGGCATCGCGGCCGGACCGCTCCATGCAGGGCCCGGGCTGGCGCGGGTGGAGGTAGTGTTCTCGCGCCCCCGCGATCCCCAGCGCCACGAAGTCGCCGCGCAGCTGTTCGCCATGATGAACGCGCACTTGGCCGCGCAACCCTTCCTCGTGGGCCATGGCCCCACCATTGCCGACGTGGCGCTCTACACCTACACGGCGCACGCGCCTGAAGGCGGCGTGTCACTGCAGCCTTATGGGCACGTGCGAGCCTGGCTAGAACGCATCGAAGCCCTGCCCCGCTTCGTCGGCATGGTTCGCAACCCGACGGCCGAGCCGCCGGCAGCCTGAGGAGCTTCTGCGATGAGCGAGACTTTTCCGAACACCGGCCGGCCGCAAGGTGATGCCCCCTTCCACGCCGGCGAGCAGGCCCTGCAGGCGCGCGTCGGGGTGCTGGATCGCATGCAGCAGATTGGCCGCCGCGTCATTCGCGACCACATGCCCGAGGAGCACCGCGAACTGTTCCAGAAGCTGCCCTTCATGCTGCTCGGTGCACTGGACAGCGCGCAACGCCCCTGGGCATCGATGCTGGCTGGCGAGCCGGGCTTCATCACCGCGCCCGATGCCTACAGCCTGCGCATCGCCGCGCTGCCGCATGCGCAGGACGCGCTGACCGATGCAGTGCAAGCCGGCGTGCAGGTTGGGCTGCTCGGCATCGAGCTGGCCACCCGGCGTCGCAACCGGATGAACGGCCCGGTGGTTGAGCGTGGCGAGGGATATTTCGGCGTCCAGGTGCAGCAAAGCTTCGGCAACTGCCCGAAGTACATCCAGGCGCGCGAGCTGCGGCTGCAGCCGGAAACCCCGGCATCCGGCCCGGCCCTCGTGACGACCGGGCCGTTGGCTGCCGAAGCCGCGGCTTGCATTGCGCAGGCAGACACCTTCTTCATCGCCACAGCCGCAGCCGATGCGGCTTTGGGGTCCACGGCGGCCAACGGCGGCGTTGACGTGTCGCATCGTGGGGGCAAACCGGGCTTCGTGCGCGTCACGCAGGAGAACGGGCACACCGTGCTGACCTCACCGGACTTCGTGGGCAACTTCTTCTTCAATACGCTGGGCAACCTGCAGGTGAACCCGCGCGCCGGCCTGCTGTTCGTGGATTTCGCGCAGGGCCACCTGCTGCAACTCACCGGCGAGGCGCAAGTGATCTGGGAGGGCAAAGAGCTGGCGGCCTTCGCCGGCGCGCGACGCCTGCTGAAGTTCCGCGTAGATGAGGCCCGGTGGCGGCCACGCGCATGGCCGCTGCGCGCGGCGAGCGTGGGCTATGCCGCGCAGCTGGCGTCGACAGGGTCATGGGATGCCATGGCGGTTGCCGCTCCCGGCCGCACTCTGCAAGACCTTGGCGGCGCCAGCTAGAAGGTAGCGCCCAGGCGATAGCCCGGAGACTGTGTCGCCGCGGTGGGAAGCGGCGACGCAGCAGTCGGCAGCGGTTGAGATGCTCCGTCGGGATAGGCGCTGACGTTTTCGCGATAGCAAGGTCCAAGGCAAACATTGATTATGAGAATTGATAAGGCGCATTATCATTACCATGAAAAAACATCGTCAGCAGTACGTGCCGCTGCTTTTCCCTGCCCATTGGGCAGGCTTGACAAGGGGTTGGCACAGCACGGTCGGTTCATCACGCCTGTAGCTTCGCACCTCACGGCATGTGACTCCAGTCTGCGGCCCTGGCACACAGCTTCCGCCGGCATGGGCCGGCATGAGCGTGCTCGCAGCGGCGGATCGGGACAGGACTGGCGCCACGGGCGCCGCCCCCATGCACCGGGCACTCACTGGCGCGGGACGGCGGTTTGGCCGCCCCTCGCGTCCCTGCAATCGAGCAACGGGAACCGGAGGCTCGCCCCGCAGCACCCGCTTCTGCGAGCGGCCCGATGGAAACGCATCCGGCGCCGCTTCAGGCCTTCAACGCCTTCTGCAGCCGCTGCTGCAGCTCGCGGGCCTCGTCGGCATTCAGGCCCTCGATCAACAGCTGTATGCGCCCGTCCTCGAACGTCTTGATCTCGCCGCGACCGCCGCCGAAAGCGACCTTCTGCCGCGAGGCATGCGGGCGCCGGGTCGGGCCCTTCTCGGCCGCCTTGCGCAAGTTGTCGATCTCGCGAAAACCCATGCCGCGGCTGCGCGCCTGCGCCACCAGTTCCAGCGTGCGGTCGTCGCCGCAGCTCTCCCAGTAGGCGCGGATGGACGCCAGCGTGCGCGCGTGCAGCAGCGCCGGCACCTCGGCCAGCGCCTGCAGGATGCTTTGCGGCATGCGCGACAGCGACAGCACCCGGCTCACATCGCCCTCGTTGATGCGAAGCGCCGCGGCCAGGCTGCGCTGGCTCGGATAAACGCCGCTGTCGAGCAACTCCTTCCAGCGCAGCGCCTCGTCCAGGTTGGACGGGTTCGTACGCGCATCGTTGGCCGCGCGCGCCGCTTCGTACAGCGCCTGTACGCTCTCGGGTCGCGGACGGATCTCGATGCGCAGCGTCGGCCAACCCAGCTGCTGGCTCGCCTTCTGGCGCGTCTGGCCTTCGATCAGCACCACGTGCTCGCCTTCCACGTAGCCCGTGGCCGCCGTGGCCTGCCCCTCCGCGCGCAGCGATTCGGCCATGCGTGCCACCGCCTCGGCGGTGTAGAAGAAGCGCGGGTTGACCGGATTGGGTCGGATGCGCTCGTGCGGCACCTCGTACACGCCGCCGACCTGCCATGACGCGTCCGGCATCGTGGCCGTGCCGGCTTGGGACGTCCCAAGCGCGGGTGCCATGGGGGCGGCCACCGCCTCGGACCCGCCGCCCTCGGCGGGCGGCTCGGTGGGCACCACGGCAGGCAGCACAACCGGTGCGTCCTGTGCTGGCAGCGGCACCTCGACGACGATGGCGTCGGCCGCGCCGACCTCCGCGCCCAGAGCCTCGGCTCGGGCCACGCGCTGCGGATCGAGCCGGATCGGCCGGAATTTCTGCTTCAGGCTCATGCCGCCTCCGTCGCGTCGATGCGGCGCACGACCTCGTCGTACACCGCGCGCATCTCGGCCACCGCGGCCTCGGCGCCGGACAACTCGTGGATCGCCAGCCCGTTGCCGGTGGCCTCCCACACCTTGCGCCGCGGCAGCACCGCGTCGAACACCCGCACGCCCGCATCGCGGAACTGCTGCCGCACGAACTGCGTCTCCTTGGCGCGCGGATGCAGCGCCACGCGGTTGAGCAGCACGAACACGGGCACCTGCACGTCCTGCAGCAGCGACAGCGTCTGCACGGTGCGGGCAATCTCCGGCTGCATCGGGCCGCAGGGCAGCAGCACCAGGTTGGAAATCTCGGCGCATTCACGGATCACGGCCTTGTTGCCCGCGCCGATGTCCACCACCACCAGATCGTATTCGCGCGCCAGCGCCGCGATGGTGCGCGCGCACTGGCGCATCACGCCCACGACGTTGATGGCCGGTTCCACTCCGTCCTCGCTGCGGGCGTTGCCCCAGTCGGTCGAGGTGCCCTTGTCGTCAGCATCCACGATCACGACCGAGGCCCCCTCGGACGCCGCCATCGTCGCCAGGCACACCGCCATGGTGCTCTTGGCCACGCCTCCCTTGATGTTTGCAATCGTCAATATCACCTTGACCTCCAGTGAGCCGGATTTTGGAGCGCCATGCCGCGGCGGCAGTGCCCGCTTGCGCTGGATGTCGACAAAAACAGCGTTATCGCTCCAATTCTGTCGCCTGGGCGCGACGCCTTGGGACGTCCCAAGGCGTCGCGCCCAGACTCCCGCCAACGGTAACAAGCGACGGCGCAAGCCGGGTCCCGGCAACCGCACCGCGCAGAGGCTTGGGACGTCCCAAGCTGCACCGAGGGCGGCCCCGGCTTCGTGGCAGCTGGGGCAGTCGGATGGAAATGTGGCCGTGACCACGGCCGAGCGCCGGGCACGCTCCGGGCAACGGAGACGGCAACCCGCGCGACGGAACCTTTCAGCCTGCCATCAGGCAACAGGTTGCCGTGAGCGCATGGACGCCGCTGCCTCGCCGGCCCGGATCGGCCACCGGCCACCGGCTACCGGCTACCGGCTACCGGACAATGCCAGGCCACGCTGGAGTTGCACTGTGCAACGCCCGTGCACAGGGAGCAGCGCCATCGTCGCGGGCCACGCGGGCGAGGCTGCCGCCGTGCTCCCCGGGCAGGCGTCACGCACGGCGGCAGACCGCAGTTATCCACAGCCACGCCCGCTGACTCCCGTAAGGCCGCCCGCTGACTCCCGCCGACGGCATGCAGAAGCACGCCGTCGCCCGCCTGCTGACTCCCGGTCCTCTCGCCCTTTGACTCCCGCCCGTCACGTCCCCTGACTCCCGCGGGCACGCCTTCCGACTCCCGGGTGGGAGTCAGAAGCACTTTGTACGACAAGCACTTGCCTGGCTTGTCCACAGCATCGAATCCTCTTGAATCCTCCTTGAATCCTTCCTGAATCGCCGGCCACCGGGAGCGAGAAGGCGTGTTTCCCACCGAGTGACGCCCCGGCCAGGCCACGCCGGGCATCCAGAAGGGGCCTTGGCCGTGACGGATTCGGGCTTCGGGCTGCAATGGCTCCCATGCCGCGGTCGGGTCGCGACGCCGCGGCAGCCGGCACGAAGCCACCGGGAGTCAGGAGGCGTTGCTGGGACCTGTCCGCGCCGACGGACACCCGCGCGGGCCTGTCGCGGCGGCGCCGACATTCGCCTTCTGGCTCCCTGTGTTCCGCTTCCCCGGGCCCGGCACGGCATCGGCCGGCGCAGGCCGAGGTGGCTGGGAGCCGCAAGGCGAGGCCCAGGGAGCCCCGCCATGGCGCTGCGCCGGGAGTCAGCAGGCGTGGACTCGGCTGCGCCGGCACGCTGGCGGGAGTCGGCGGGCGTGGGAGGACGCTGCCGCACCGCGGCAGGGGCTTCCCCAGGCGCCCGTGGTGGGCCGCGCCGCCGTGCAGCGGGAGCCAGGGGGCGTGAACACGCGGTGCCGGGCGCACAGGCGGGAGTCCGAAGGCGTGCCCGCGGCTTGCAGCCGGCCGTGCCGGGAGTCAGCAGGCGTGCATCGGGAGTCAGCGGGCGACGTTGTAGGCTTGCGGCTCGCTCCAGCGCTCCCCGACACTCGGCCGGCGTCCCCGGTGCCTGGGGTGTTCGGGCGATGCCGCTGCCGCCGCTCGCCTTCGGACTCCCACCCCGGGACGGCGGCGGTGGATGCCGCGCTCACCGCCAGGGGCCGCATCGCCTCCGGACTCCCACCCCGAACCCGCCCGCGCCGCGTCACCGCCCACGCCATGCCACAGGACCGAAGCTCACCGCCGAACCCGCGCCTGCCCGTGGCCGTGCAGCCGACACAGCTGCCGCTGTGGCACGACCGCGTGCGCGGCCTGCCCAACCCGATTGCCCGGTCCTCGCTGTTCACGGTAGGCAACCAGAACGAGCCGCGCAGCTTCTACCGCGAGCACCGCACCATCCAGACGCTGGCCGGCTGGGTGCTGACGGTGCGTGGCGAGGAGCTGCGCCAGGACGACGAGGACGTGTTCCTGCAGCTCATCCACCTGGCGCGCTGCCGGCCGCTGGGCGAGGCGGTCAGCTTCACCGCGTACTCCTTCCTCAAGGAGCTGGGCTGGAAGCGCAGCGTCGAGGGCTACAACCGCCTCAAGGCCAGCTTCGACCGGCTGCAGTTCACCAGCATCCGGCTCAGCTCCGACGCCGGCGGCAGCGACGGCTTCTACCTCTACCAGGGCGCGCTGCTGCGCAAGTTCACCGGCAAGTCCGCCGGCGCCGACGAGCCCAAGTCGAAGTGGACGGTGTGGCTGGAGCCGGAAATCATCAAGCTGTTCGGGCCCAGCACCTACACGCAGGTCTGGTGGGAACAGCGGCTGCGCCTGCGCAGCGCCCTGGCCAAGTACCTACACAGCTACTTCTCCACCCACGAGGCGCCGTACCCGCTCAAGGTCGAGACGCTCAAGGGCCTCACCGGCTCGCGCGCCGCCCGGCTCACCGACTTCCGCAAGGCGCTGCGCGTGGCGCTGCAGCAGCTCGTCACGGAAGGCTTCCTGGACGCCTGGACCATCGACGGCAGCGACATCGTCCACGTCACGCGCAGCACCAAGGGCAAGGCGGCCAGGGTCCTGCCCGTGGCCTGATTCCGCGTCCGACGCCCGGCTCCCAGGCCGGGTTTCTTTCGGCCCGTCGCCACGTTCGAAGCGATCGAACCTGAGCATCGAAACGGCTCGCGTTCCAGCTTGATGGACGTCAACACAATGGCGCCATGCCGCAAGGAAACGGCCTTGCGGGCCTTCATCGAAAGCGCCGAACGAAAGGAGCCACCATGCTCGCGCTGCGCAAGTCGTCGGACCGGGGCCACGTCCACCACGGCGGGCTCGACAGCCGCCACGGCTTCTCCTTGGCCGACCACTGCGACCCGGCGCACATGGGCTTGGGCACGCACGGGCACCGCGACGCAGAGATCGCCAGCCACGTGCCTGACGGCGAGACGCGGCTGGAGCCCGCGCGCGGGCAGGGCACCGGGGTGCCGGTGTTTGACCTGGCGCGGCTGTAGGCGCAAGGGTCGCGGCGCGGCTTGACCCGCGCCGCGTTCTCCGGTCCGATGGCGCGCGGGCGCGGGGCTTGCCCCAAGCCGCGTCGCACTTGTTGCGGGCGCAAGCGCCCGCGCTTTTTCCTCAGGAGGTTTCCGATGGCAAAGGTCCTGGTTCTCTACTACTCCAGCTACGGGCACATCGAGCAGATGGCGCAGGCCGTGGCCGAGGGCGCGCGCGGCGCCGGCGCCACGGTGGACATCCGCCGCGTGGCCGAGACGGTGCCGGAGGAAGTGGCGCGCAAGTCGCACTACAAGCTCGACCAGGACGCGCCGGTGGCCAGCGTGGCCGAGCTGGAGCAGTACGACGCCATCATCGTGGGCACGCCCACGCGCTACGGGCGCATGGCCTCGCAGATGGCAGCCTTCCTGGACCAGACCGGCGGCCTGTGGGCGCGCGGCGCGCTCAACGGCAAGGTCGGCGCGGCCTTCACCTCCACGGCCACGCAGCACGGCGGGCAGGAGACGACGCTGTTCTCCGTCATCACCAACCTGCTGCATTTCGGCATGGTGGTGGTGGGCCTGCCCTACAGCTTCCAGGGCCAGATGAAGCTCGACGAGGTCGTGGGCGGCGCGCCCTACGGCGCCACCACCATCGCCGGCGGCGACGGCTCGCGCCAGCCCTCGCCAACCGAGCTCGACGGCGCGCGCTTCCAGGGCGAGCTCGTGGCGCGCACGGCGGCGAAGCTGTTCGGCTGAGGCTGTTCCTCCCGCGCGGGGCGCTCAGCCCCGCAGCACTGCCAGCGCCTGGTGGATCTGCGCCACCGCCGCGGCGCCTTCGCCGATGGCCGCGCCCACGCGCTTGACGGAGCCGGCGCGCACGTCGCCCACCGCGAACACGCCCGGCACGCTGGTTTCCAGCGGCGCGCGCGCGGTGCCTGCGCCCGCCGTCACGTCCGGTCCGGTGCGCACGAAACCATGGCCGTCGAGCTCGACGCAGTCGCGTACCCAGTCGGTCTCGGGGTCGGCGCCGACGAAGAGGAACAGGTGGCGCAGCGCGTGGCGGTGCTCCGCGCCGCTGCGCCTGTCGCGCCAGGTGACGGCTTCGAGCCCCTGGCCCTCGCTGCCGTCGCCGTGCAGCGCGGCCACCTCGGTGTGCGGCAGCAGCTCGATGTTGGGCGTGGCCTCGATGCGGTCGATCAGGTAGCGCGACATGGTCGCCGCCAGGCCCGGTCCGCGCACGAGCATGTAGACGCGCGCGGCATGCTGCGACAGGAACACGGCGGCCTGGCCCGCGGAGTTGCCGCCGCCCACCAGCGCCACGTCGGTGTTGGCGCAGCTGCGCGCCTCCACCGGCGAGGCCCAGTACCAGACGCCGCGGCCTTCGAAGCTTTCCAGGTCCGGCACGGCCGGGCGGCGGTAGCGCGCGCCGCTGGCCACCACGACGCAGCGCGCGCGCAGCCGCCGCCCGTCGGTGAGGGAGAGTGCCAGTGCGTGCCCCTGTGCCTCGCGCGCGCACCGCAGCCCCGTGGCCTGCGCCGGGATCAGCATGCGCGCGCCGAACTTCTGCGCCTGCACGTAGGCGCGCCCGGCCAGCGCCTGGCCGGAGATGCCGGTGGGAAATCCCAGGTAGTTCTCGATGCGGGCACTGGCGCCGGCCTGGCCGCCGAAGGCGCGGCAGTCCAGCACCGCCACGTCCAGCCCCTCGGACGCGGCGTACACCGCGGTGGCCAGGCCTGCCGGGCCGGCGCCGACGATGGCCACGTCGAAGATGGCGTCGAGCCCGGCGTCGTCCACCATGCCCAGGCAACGTGCCAGCGCTTCGGCTTCCGGACTGACCAGCACCGAGCCGTCCGGGCACACCACCAGCGCCTCGTCGGGCGCCGCGCCCGACTGCGCCATCAGCGCCGCGGCGCCGGCATCCGTGCCGGCGTCGAGCACCTGGTGCGGATGGCCGTTGCGGCGCAGGAAAGCCTGCAGCCGCAGCACGTCGGGCGAGGACGGGCGGCCGATGAGCACCGGGCCGCTGGCGCCGGACTCGATCAGCCCGACGCGGCGCAGGATCAGCGCCCGCGTCAGCCGCTCGCCCAGGTCGGCCTCGGCAATGATCAGCGCGCGCAGCTGCTCCGGCGCCAGCAACAGCGCCTCGACCTCCTCCTCGGCGCGCGCGTCCACCAGCGAGGGCCGGCCGGTGAGCGAGCCGACCTCGCCCACGAAGTGGCCCGGCCCCATGCGGATGATCGGCACCACGTGGCCCAGGCCGTCGCGCTGGCACACCTCGACGGCGCCGCGCAGCACCACGAACAGCCCGGCGCCGGGCCGGCCGGACTCCAGCAGCAGGCTGCCTGGCGCCCAGGCGCAGGGCGCGCCGAAGCGGCGCATGCGCGCGATTTCCGCCGCCGTCAGCAGCGGGAACATCTGGTGGCGCCTTGAGAGCAGCTCGCTCGGGGCGGCCTCGGCCTGGGCCTGAGGCAGGGGAGAGGGGGGAATGTCTTCGGTCATGCGCGCGCCTCCTGGCGCGGGCATCGTGCCGCAGCGCCAGGAGGCGCCGCGGCAGCGGCCCCACTCCGGGAAGGGAGCTGCCCGCGTCGCACTGCGCCGGGCGCGACGGCACCCGGTTTGCCCGTCGCCCCGGGTTGAACGGCCCGGGACTTTCCGGCGATGTCCAGGGAGACGCCCGGCCCAGGGGCCGCCACGACCACGCATGAACGACGATTCCCCGAGCCTGCCTCATACGGCCACCGAGCTGCAGCAGCGCTTGGCGGCGCTCGAGGCCGAGAACGAGCGGCTGCGCCGGGCCTGCGCCATGGGCCAGCTCGGCACCTGGGAGTTCGACGTGGGCCACCAGGCGCTGCACGGCGACGCGCAGTACCTGCGCATCCTGGGCTTCGAGCCGCACGAGGCGCCCACGGCGGCGCAGGTGATCGCGCAGTTCGTGCCGTCGGACCAGGCCACGATTGCCGACGCTTTCGCCCGCTGCCTGCGCGAGGGCACGGCCTACGACCTGGTGCTGCAGTTCTCCAGCCGCCACGGCCGCGCGCTGTGGACCCGCTCGGTCGGCCACGCGGTGCGCGGCGCGGACGGCGCGGTGGTGGGCGTGCACGGCATCTTCCAGGACATCACCGAGCACGTGGAAGCCGTCGAGGCCGGGCACGAGGTGGGCAACCAGCTCGAAGCCACGCTGGAGCGCATCAGCGACGCCTTCTACCTGCTCGACCGCGAGTGGCGCTTCCTCTACTTCAACGCCGCCGCCGAGCGGCTGCTCGGCCAGGACCGCGGCGCGGTGCTGGGCCGCACGGTGTGGGAGGCGTTCCCGGCCACGGTCGGGTCGGCGCTGGAGCGCATGTACCACGCAGCCCTGGACAGCGGCCGCACCGGGCGGCTCGACTACCACTACCCGCCGCAGAACCGCTGGCACGACGTCACCGCCTACCCCTCGGCGCAGGGACTGGCCGTCTACTTCCGCGACGACACCGAGCAGCACGTGCAGATGCAGCGCTGGCGGCTGCTGGCCGAGTCCATGCCCATCGTGGTCTGGACCGCGCGCCAGGACGGCGTGCTCGACTACGCGTCCTCGCTGCTGGCGCGCTACACCGGGCGCCCGGTGTCCGAGCTCATTCCCGACGGCTGGCTCGGCCTGGTGCATCCCGACGACCAGGCCGAGGTGGTGGCGCGCTGGGGCCGCGCCTGCGCCGCGCTGCAGCCCTTCGAGATCGAGTACCGGCTGCGCCGCGCCGACGGCGCCTGGCGCTGGCACCTGATCCGCGCGCTGCCGGTGGCGGTGGATGCGGTGGGCACCAACGCCTGGTACGGCTCCTCGGTGGACATCGACGACAACAAGCGCCTGGAGCACGAGGCGCGCGCGCTGGCGGATCGGCTGTCGGCCACGATGGAGAGCATCACCGACGGGCTGTTCTCGCTCGACGGCCAGTGGCGCTTCACCTACGTGAACCGGCAGGCCGAGGCCTTCCTGCAGCGCCGGCGCGAGGCGCTGCTGGGCCGCAACATCTGGCAGGCCTTTCCCGACGCCGTGGGCTCGCGCTTCCAGGCCGAGTACGAGCGCTGCATGGCCAGCCGCTCGGTGGTGCGCTTCGAGGAGCCGTACATGCCGCTGGGCACGCTGTTCGAGGTCACGGCCTACCCGTCGGAGGGCGGCATCACGGTGTACTTCCGCGACGTCACCGAGCGCGCGCAGGCCGAGCAGGAGCGCGCCGCGCGCCGCGCCGCGGAGCAGGCCAGCGCGGCCAAGAGCCGGTTCCTCGCGCGCGTGAGCCACGAGCTGCGCACGCCGCTCAACGCCATCCTGGGCTTCACGCAGATGATGGAGATGGACACCGAGGCGCCGCTGCCGGCGGCGCAGTCGGGCCGGCTGCACAAGGTGCACGCCGCCGGGCGCCACCTGCTGGCCATGATCAACGAGATCCTGGACCTCACCAGCGTCGAGTCCGGCGGCATGCCGCTGGCGCTGCAGCCGGTGCCGCTGCGCGGCGTGGTGCGCGCCAGCCTCGACAGCCTGGAGCCGCAGGCCGCCGCGGCCGGGGTGCGTCTCATCGACGAGGCCGGCGCCGCGGGCCTGGTCGTCACGGCCGACCGGCTGCGGCTGCAGCAGGTGCTGCTCAACCTAGCCTCCAACGCCGTGAAGTACAACCTGCGCGGCGGCTGGGTGCAGGTGTCGGCGCGCGCGGCCGCGGGCCGGGTGCTGGTCGAGGTCGCCGACACCGGGCGCGGCCTGAGCGACGACCAGATGGCGCACCTGTTCCAGCCCTTCAACCGGCTGGGCGCGGAAAAGACCGACATCGAGGGCGCGGGCCTGGGCCTGGTCATCGCCCGTGGCCTGGCGCAGCTCATGGAGGGCGAGCTGCGCGCCGCGCAGCGCGAGGGCGGCGGCAGCGTGTTCACGCTGGAGCTGCCGCAGGCGGCCGGAGCGGCTGAAGTGCCCGAAGCGCCCGAAGCGGCTGAACCTGCCGAAGCGCCCGGGGCCCGCCCGCAGTCCGCCGGGCCGGCGCCGGCCGTGGCCGAGCCGGTGCCCGCCGCGACGGTGCTCTACATCGAGGACGACCCGGTCAACGCGCTGCTGGTGCGCCACATCCTGGAGCTGCGCCCGGACTGCACGCTGCTGGAGGCGGCCGACGGTGCCGCTGGCCTGGCACTGGCGCGGCAGCTGCGGCCCGACCTGGTGCTCATCGACATGAACCTGCCCGACATGTCGGGCGTCGAGGTGCTGCACCGGCTGCGCGCCGACGCCGCCACGCGCGCGCTGCGCTGCATCGCGCTGTCGGCCGACGCCATGCCCGACAACGTGGCGCGGGCGCGTGCCGCCGGCTTTGCCGACTTCTGGACCAAGCCCATCGACGTGCCCGAGTTCCTGCAGCGGCTCGACGCGCTGCTTGGGCGGGGCTGAGTTGGGCCGCGCCGCGGATCGGCCCGGCGGGTCCGGGGATTGCCCGGGGCTTTGCGGGGCCGGCGGCAGGCAACGCCGCTGGTCGGAGTGGGAGCACAACAAGCGCACGCCGCATGTCAGTACATCCTCATGACCCACATGCCGGGGCGGCATACCCGGCCGGCCGCCACGGCGCGGACGCCGGCCCGCCGGACGCGGCCGGTCCGCACACGGACGCCGGCGAGACGCGCTGGCGCGCCCTTGCCGACACGGTGCCCGGCCTGGTGATGGAAACCGACGCGTCGGGCGCGGGCACCTGGTTCAACGCCGCATGGGAGCGTGCCACCGGCCTGCGCCGGGCGCAGCTGGCCGGCCCGGGCTGGCGCGCCGCCGTCCATCCCGGCGACCTAGCCCCGGACCCGGCGGCCTGGCCGCGCCCGGCGGGCGCGCCGGATGGCGCCGCCGAGGCGCGCTGCCGCCTGCGCCGCCCCGACGGCACGTGGCGCTGGCACCTGCTGCGCGCCGTGCCGCGGCGCAATGCCGGGGGGCTGGTGTCGGCCTGGACCGTCTCGGCCACCGACATCGACGAGCTCGTGCGCGGCCACGAGGCGGCGCAGGCGGCGCTGGTGCGCAGCCGCGACGACGCGCGCGTGGCCGCGGAGCGGGTGCAGCTGGCGCTGGCCGCGGGCGCCATCATCGGCACCTGGATGTGGGACCTGCCCACCGACGCCTTCACGGTGGACGAGCGCTTTGCCGAAAGTTTCGGCATCGACCCGGCGCTGGGCCGCAGCGGGCTGTCGCTGGAGCAGGTGATCGCCACCGTGCATCCCGACGACCTGGAGGGGCTGCGCGCGGCCATCGCCGAGGTGATCGGCCGCGGCGGGCCCTACAGCCACGAGTACCGCGTGCGCGGGCGCGACGGCGTGTACCGCTGGATCCAGGCCAACGGCCGCGTCGAGCTGGGCCCGCGCGGCGAGCCGCTGCGGTTCCCCGGCGTGCTGCTCGACGTGGGCCAGCGCCGCGCGCTGGAGGCCGAGCGCGACCAGGCGCTGGAGCGGCTGCGCGCCTTTGCCGAGGCCGTGCCCGGCGTGGTCTACGCCAAGGACCGCGACGGCCGGATGCTGGTGGCCAACCGCGGCGTGGCCGCGGTGGTCGGCAAGCCGCTGGAGGCCATCCTCGGCCGCACCGACCTGGAGTACCTCGACGACCCGGCGCAGGCCGCGGCCATCATGGCCAACGACCGCCGCGTGATGGACGGCGGCGCGGCCGAGCAGCTGGAGGAGCAGGTCGATCTGCCCGACGGCACGCCGGCGGTGTGGCTGTCGACCAAGGCACCCTTCCGCGATGCCCGGGGCAACGTCATCGGCATCATCGGCGCCTCGGTGGACATCACCGCGCGCAAGGCAGCCGAGGCGCGGCTGGCGGAGCTGGCCGCCACGCTTGAAGGGCGCGTGCAGCGGCGCACGGCCGAACTCGCCGCCGCGCGCGACGCGGCCGAGGCCGCCAGCCGCACCAAGGGCGCGTTCCTGGCCAACATGAGCCACGAGATCCGCACGCCCATCAACGCCATCCTGGGCCTGACGCACCTGCTGGGCCGCGAGGCCACGACGCCGCGCCAGGCCGACCGGCTCAAGAAGATCGAGGGCGCCAGCCGCCACCTGCTGTCGATCATCAACGACATCCTCGACCTCTCGAAGATCGAGGCCGGCAAGCTCCACCTGGAGGAGCACGACTTCTCGCTGGCCGCGATGCTCGACCACGTGACCTCCATGATCGGCAGCGCCGCGGCGGCCAAGCGCCTGTCGGTGACGGTGGACGCCGCCGCGGCGCCGCCGTGGCTGCACGGCGACGAGTCGCGCGTGCGCCAGGCGCTGCTGAACTACGCCGGCAACGCCGTGAAGTTCACCGGCCGCGGCGGGTTGACGCTGCGCGTGGCACCGCTGCGCGAGGAAGCGGACGGGCGGGTGCTGCTGCGCTTCGAGGTGCAGGACACGGGCGTGGGCATCGCGCCGGAGGTGCTGCCGCGGCTGTTCGAGTCCTTCGAGCAGGCCGAGGTGTCCACCAACCGCCGCTTCGGCGGCACGGGGCTGGGCCTGGCCATCACGCGGCGCTTCGCGGCGCTCATGGGCGGGGAGGCCGGCGCCCGCAGCGCGCCGGGGCAGGGCAGCACCTTCTGGTTCACGGCCTGGCTGCGGCGCGGCCAGCCGGTGGCCACGGCCACGGTTGAGCAGGCCGAGGCCGAGTCGCGGCTGCGCCACCGCCACGCCGGCGCGCGGGTGCTGCTGGCCGACGACAACGAGATCAACCGCGAGGTGGCGGTGGAGCTGCTGACGGCGGCGGGCATCCAGGCCGACGTCGCGCCCGATGGCCAGGTGGCGCTGGAAATGGCGCGCAGCGGCGGCTACGACCTGGTGCTCATGGACGTGCAGATGCCGGTGGTCGACGGCCTGGACGCCACGCGGCTGCTGCGCGCCGAAGCGCGCTTCGCGACGCTGCCGATCCTGGCCATGACGGCCAACGCCTTCGACGACGACCGCCACGCCTGCCTGCAGGCCGGCATGAACGACTTCGTGCCCAAGCCGGTCGAGCCCGCCGCGCTGTACGCGGCGCTGGACCGCTGGCTGCCGGAGACGGCCGGCGCCGAGGCCGCGGCCGATGCGCCACCGGCCGCGCCGGCAACGGCCCGGCCCGTGTCCGAGCCTGAACCCGAGCCCTGGGGGCACCTGTCGCGGGACGACGCGGTGCTGGCCCGGCTGGAGCGGCTGCCGCAGTTCGACGTGCACGAGGCGGTGGCCAACCTGCTGGGCATGAAGGATCGCTACGTGGCCGTGCTGCGCGTGTTCTGCGAGCACCACGGCGGCGACGCGCAGCGCATCGCGCGGCTGGCCGGCGGCGGCGACACGGCGCAGGCGCGGCGTCTGGCGCATTCCATCAAGGGCGCGGCCGCGACGCTGGGCGCGCGCGGCATCGCGGCGACGGCGGCAGCGCTGGAAAGCAGCCTGGCGGATGCGGCGCCGGGCCAGCCGGTGCCCGCGCCGGCGCTGCAGGCCCTGGTCGAGGACCTGGACCAGCGGCTGGCGGCGCTGGTCGAGGCGGCGCACGGCCAGGAGGGGTAGCGCAGGCGGCGCCGCGCGCGCTTCCCGCCTTGAACCCAAGGTTTTTCATGCCCGCCGCGGTGGCGAGGAACTGTATATTCATACAGTTTCCTGACTCTTGCGAGAGTGAACCATGGACGAGAAGTCCTCCCGCATCCGCTGGGACGACCAGGAGCTGGCGCGGCTGGCCGCCGTGATGGCGCCGCGCCTGCTGGCCGACCCGGCATTGCAGCCGCTGGACGCGGCGCGCGCCGCGCAGGACGTGGCGCTGGAGCCGCACCGCCGCCGCGAGCTCAAGGCCTGGTCGATGCTCGAAGCCCGGCTGCAGCCGCGGCTGGAGGCGGCGCTGGCGCGGCTGCGCGCGCAGCCGTCGCTGCCCGAGGTCGATGCGCCGGCTGGCGACGGGGCGGCCGCCGCTGCGGCGCCGCGGCACGAGGCCGCAACGGTTGCGTGTGAAATGGCCTTCGCCGTGGCCGGAACGCCGGCCATCGAGGCGGACGCGCCCACGCCGGACCTGTTCGGCGCGCCGGCCGATGCCGGCGGCAAACCTTCCCTCAATGCGGCACCGGCACCGGCACCGGCGTTCCTGGGCCGCATCGAGCTGCTGGACGAGGAAGACGACGAAGCGCCTCAGGCGCGGACGCGGGCGCCGGTGGAGGACGCGCAGTCATCCTTCCTGCCGGTGCGCCACGAGCCGCGCCCGGCGGCGGCCCGGGCCGCCGCGGCCGGGCTCGACCCGCTGCGCCTGGAGGCCGCGCTGGTGGCGGCGCTGCAGAGCCCGGCGGTGGAGGCGGTGCTGGTGGAGCTGTTCACGCGCACGCTGGCGCAGGCGGTGGCGCGGGTGGGCATCGCGCCGGTGCAGGCCGCCGAAGAGGCGCCGGCACGCGCGGTCGTGAATGGCGCCGGCGGCGGCGGCCAGCGCGTGTTGCTGGCGGGCTTTCCCGAAGCGCAGCAGCGGGCGCTGTCGGAGGCGCTTGGCGGCCGCTTCGAGGTGCGCGCGTGGCGTCCGGCGCAGGGGCCGCAGCTGTTCGAGACGCTGGCGCGGCTGTGCGGCGTGGTGGTCGTGCCCGAGGACGCCGACGACAGCGTCGATGCCGACCTGAAGCACCTGGACGTGCGCGTGGTGCGCCACGCCGGCCAGGCCAGCCGGCTGGCCGAGCGCATCGGGGCGCTGGGCTGACGCGCCGTGCCGGCGGGCACCGGGGCGTGATGCTTTCCGTCACCGTGTTGCGCCCGGCTTGCTTCGGGAAACAGCCGGGGCGCCGGCGCGGTGCTTCATGCTGAAAAGTGCCGGAGCTTCAGTCCATTCACCAATGGACAGCGGGAAACCAGGGGCCAACATGCGCCCCCAACGATGTTCCGCAGTTTCCGTGCCCTGAATCCCAAGCGCAGCCTGGCCACCGCCGTGGCCTGGTTCGCGGTCGTCCTGTCGCTCACCGTTGCGCTGGCGCTGGTGGCTGTCGGGGACTATGCCGCCGGCAGCATGCTGGCGCAGCACGACGCCACGCTGAAGCGCTTTGCCGGCGAGGTGGCCGCGGAGCTGGAGCGCGTCGTAGCGAGCACGCCGCGCGCCAAGGGCGCCGCGCCGGTGCTGCCGTCGCAGGGCTGGCTCAACGCCGTGGTCGATGCGGTGCGCGAGCGCACCAAGCCTGGAGCGCGCGCGCGCGTGCTGCTGATCGACGAGCGCCGCGGCGTGGTGTTCGAGCGTCCGTCCGGCGCGGCCACGGCCGCTGCCGACGCGGGCGACATGCCGACCGCGCCCGCCTTGCCGCCCCTGCTGCCCGGCGTGGCGCTGCTGCCCGGTGACGACGGCCGCCGCACCGTGATGGTGGTGGCGCCGCGCGAGACGGCGCCGTCGCTGGCCGCGCTGGGCGTGCAGGTCGCGGTGCTGCAGCCGGCCGAGGAGCGCGGCATCGGCGGCGGCAGCCTGCAGGAGAAGCTCACCGCCATCTCCATCCTGCTGAGCATCACGGCCGCGCTGGTGGGCGCCATGTTCGCGCGCCGCCTCACGCGGGGGCTGGGCGCGCTCACGGCGCAGGTGCGGCGCGTGGCGCGGCAGGAGGCCGAGGGGATCGTCGAGCCGCAGGGCCGCGACGAGGTGGCCGTGCTGGGCCGCGCCTTCAGCCGGCTGCTGCAGGCGCAGCGCCGCGAGCACGACGAGCTTGACCGGCTCACGCGCGAGCTGGAGCAGCGGGTGCAGGCGCGCACGCGCGAGGTCGAGCGCCTGGCCGCCGACAGCCGCTACGCGGCCGTGGTGCGCGAGCGGCTGCGGCTGGCGCGCGACCTGCACGACACGCTGGCGCACTCGATGATGGAAATGCTGGTCGAGGTGCGCACGCTGCGCATGCTGCATGCGCACGATCCGGCCAAGCTCGGCGCGGAGCTGGACCGCGCCGAGGAGGTGGCGCGCCAGGGCATCAAGGAAGCGCGCGAGGCCGTCAGCCAGCTGCGACTGAACGCCGTGCGCGACCTGGGCCTGGGCGCGGCGCTGGGCGGCGCCGCCAACCGCTTTGCCGAGCGCACCGGGCTGGACGTGCGCTTCAGCGCCGACCCGCAGGCCGCCACCTTTGCCGACGCGCGCGCGGAGACGCTGTTCCGCATTGCCGAGGAGGCGCTGCGCAACATCGACCGCCACGCGCAGGCCAGCCGCGCGGACCTGGCGCTGAGGAACCTGGCCGACGGCACGATCGAGCTGGCCATCACCGACGACGGCATTGGCTTCGACGCCGGCGCGGCGCATCCCGGCCACTACGGGCTGGTCGGCATCCAGGAGCAGGCCCAGCTCATCGATGCCGAGTGCGAGCTGCGCAGCGCGCCGGGCCAGGGCACGGCCGTGCGGCTGCGCCTGCGCGTCGGGCCCGAGATGAGCGCGCCCGGCGAGGGCGGGTGCCGGGCCGCGCAGCTGCATTGAAGCGACATTGAGTAAAGACCCGGAAGGACGACCTCCCATGCAATCCGTCCTCGACGGCCCCACGGTCGACGGCCGCAACGACATGCTGAAGACGGCGCAGCCCGCGCTGCCCTGGCTCGACGACCTCGCCGACGACACGCCGCCGGGGCCGCGCTTTCGCTGGGGACAGCTGGCGATGGCGATGGTGTGCATGGCCACCATCGCCAACCTGCAGTACGGCTGGACGCTGTTCGTCAACCCGTTCTCGGAGCGCTACGGCTGGAGCCATGCCGCGATCCAGGTGGCGTTCTCCATCTTCGTGCTGACCCAGACCTGGCTGGGTCCGCTGGAGGGCTACCTGGTGGACCGCTTCGGCCCGCGCCCGGTGGTGCTCGTGGGCGGGCTGCTGTGCGCCATCGGCTGGGTCATGAACGCCTTCGTCGATTCGCTGGCGCTGCTGTACGTGGCCTCGGCCATCGCCGGTACCGGCGCGGGCGCGGTGTACGGCACCTGCGTGGGCAGCGCGCTGAAATGGTTCCCGGACCGGCGCGGCCTGGCGGTGGGGCTGGTGGTGGCGAGCTTCGGCGCGGGGTCGGCGCTGACGGTGGTGCCGATCTCGATGGTGATCGCCTCGCGCGGGCCGGAGGTGGCGTTCCTGTACTTCGGCCTGGGCCAGGGGCTGCTGGTGATGCTGCTGGCCCTCGGCCTGGAGGACCCGAACCGGCTGCTGCCGCACGTGGAGACGCCCGCGCCGCCGCCGCACCTGCGCCAGTCGCGCCGGGACTACACGCCCGCGCAGGCGCTGCGCCAGCCGGTGTTCTGGGTCATGTATGCCATCTTCGTGCTGGTGGCCGCGGGCGGGCTGATGGCCACGGCACAGCTCGTGCTCATCGCGCGCGACTTCGGCATCGCGGACGCGGAGCTGCACCTGGCCGGGCTGGCGCTGCCGGTGCTGACCTTCGCGCTGGCGCTGGACCGCGTGCTCAACGGGCTGTCGCGGCTGCTCTTCGGCGGGCTGTCGGACCGCATCGGGCGCGAGCAGACGATGGTGATCGCCTTCAGCCTGGAGGCGGCGGCGATCCTGGCGCTGTACGAGCTGGGCGCGCAGCCGCTGGGCTTCGTGCTGCTCACCGGCGCGCTGTTCCTGGCCTGGGGCGAGATCTATAGCCTCTTTCCGTCGGTGTGCGCCGACACCTTCGGCTCGCGCTTCGCCGCGGCCAACGCGGGCTTCCTCTACACCGCCAAGGGCGTGGCGTCGCTGGCGGTGCCGCTGTCGAGCGCGCTGGTGCTGGCCACGCGCGACTGGCACGCGGTCTTCCTCATCGCCTGCGCGATGAACGTGGCCGCGGCGCTGCTGGCGTGGTTCGTGTTGCGGCCAATGCGGCTGCGGTTGCTGGAGGAGGGAGCCTCCGCCATTCTTGTCTATGAAAAATCGCCCGTGAAACACTGCTACCCATCATGGGACCCATCAATTCCCAAGGCGGTTGGAGAGCAGGTCAGCAAGAGACCCGGTTGTGTAGGTGTGTCCGCTCACAACGAGAGTTCCTGAGATGGCATGGAAGCTGTCGTTGGCGTTTCACCCATAAAGTTATTGAGCCTGCAGCAACTGGCACTTTGCCAGTTCGGGGTTCATAAATTGTCGATGACAATTGCTGTTATCAATGAAGATGCTGTGAAGCTGGACTACGGGCTCTGCGAATTCTCGCAGCGCAAGGTAATTGCAAAACACAGCGTGGACGACTCCACCGTCAGCCTCAAGGCCAGGACGCTGGGCTGGACGGACAACTTCACCCTGACCGTCAAGCTGGTCACCAAGACGGCGCTCCTCGAGGCGGCGAAGCGGCGCGCCGAGGAAATCGACGCTGAGGTCGGTGCGGAATCGGAGCGCGAAACTGAGGGTGCCATCAAGGCCGCCGTCTCCGAGAATGTGGCCATCGTGATGGGTCACCGCAAGTGGCTGGCCGACTTGGCCACGGCGGTGGATGAGGACAAGGCGCGGCTGCTGGAGTTCGGGCCGCAGTCCATCGACGTGCGCGAGGCCGCCGTGTTCGTGCAGGCCGTGGGCAACCCGGCCAACGCCACGAAGGTGCTCATCGAACAAGAGCGCAAGGTGCACGGCCTTGATGACCAGACGCAGCAGCACTCCGGCTACGAGGACCTGCTGGCCGCGGTGCTCGCTGCATGATCAGTTGCGCTATTAGCGACATCGCTATGCCGCCTGCGGCGTAACGTTCAGCGTAACTGGAGCGCAACCTGACCGAAAACCACGGTGGCCATGACAAAAGATGAAGGCGACGCCAAGGGCAGGAAAAGCCTGTACGACACCCCGTGGGCTCACTTGCCGCTGCCTGGGGTTCCCATCGGCCCGAGCTCCTGGCTGACTGTTAGGACAGCAAGCGAGCGGCAGGCCAGGCGGCTTGCCGCCGCCAACCTTGACGACGCCGAAGAAATCATGATCCCGGCGCATCTTCGTGAGCCCAAACCCCTAAAGCCGCCGCCGCCGCCAGCCCCAACTACCAGACAGCGGTTGAAGCAATGGTTGCGCCTTGTTCTGCTGCGCCAGACCTCGTAGCCAAGCTGGCGCAGGTGCCGACGGCATGATCGCTGCCGGCCCCCACGCTGGCGTCCAAGTCCCAAAAAAGCTCACATGAGGACATGGCGGGCCCGCCTGTCTGGCTCGCGTTGGTGGCCGCTGCGCAGGTTGCTGGGCCCCTATGGCACGCGGACGCGATAGACGGCCCAAAGCTGCGCAGGTGCCTGCGGCTGTAGGGTCTCCAATGCATCCAGGCATCCAGACCAGCGCCTCTTCGCAGACACTGCCCCGCAAAATAGCTCACCATCCCAGTTGGCACTCAGCACTGCAAGTGCTCAGCGATCCTTCATGTCATGCACCATGGCTTTCTCTCCACTTGCAGCGCCCGGCACAGCCATGGCTAGCTCGACATCGCACGACGACCTCTCCCGAACAGAAGCCTGGTACCGCACTACGTTCGAACACGCGGCCGTAGGCATTGCACACGTCGCGCTGAACGGCCGCTTCATGGCGGTCAACGACCGCTTCTGTGCGATCGTGGCGCACTCTCGCGAGGCACTGCTGCACGGCGGTTTCCAGCGCATCACGCACCCGGCCGATCTGGCCCAGGATGAGGCCAACGTCGCTGCACTGCTGGCCGGCCGTATCGAGTACTACGTGATGGAAAAGCGCTACGTGCGCGGCGACGGCTCGACGGTCTGGGTTGAGCTCACCGTCGGACTGGCCCGCGCCCCAAGCGGCAGCCCTGACCACTTCGTCTCGATTGTCCAGGACATTTCGTCTCGCAAGGCCTTGGAGGCGGCACGGGCAGAAGCTGCACGGGAGCGCGAGGCGGCGCTGCAGCGCTTGCGTGAAAGCGAAGCGCAGGCTCGGCACACCGCCACCGTACTGGAGGAGGTGATCGAGACCATTCCCGACCCCATCTGGACCAAGGACCCGCAGGTTCGCTGGACCTTGTTGAACTCGGCGGCTGCGGCCCTGATTGGCCAGCCTCGGCAAGCGCTACAGGGCCGGCGCTGGAGCGACGTGTCCTCGGCACCCTCAATTCATGAGGCCGAGAGGGAGGACATGCGCGTGCTGCGTGGCGGGGAGCGCATTGAGATGGAGAAAGCATTTTTCGATGCCAGCCACGGCGAGACGCGCCATTTCATCAGCGTGAAGATACCGATGCGCGCCAGCGACGGGCGCATCACGGGAATGCTCGGCGTAGCGCGTGACATCACCGAGCGGCGTGCTGCCCGTGAGCAGTTGCGTATTGCTGCCGTGGCGTTCGAGGCGCAGGAAGGGCTCACCATTGCCGACGCCAGCATGACCATGCTGCGGGTTAACAAGGCTCTGTGCGATCTGACCGGCTACTGCCAGGAAGAACTTGCTGGCTGCCATGTCTCTACCTTGATTCCCGATGAGCCCAAGGTGCTGGCCCATGCAGCCGGCATGGAAGCCATCGAGCATGATGGACACTGGCAGGGCGAGGTCTGGAGCCGGCGCAAGGACGGCACCAGATTCCAGGCCTGGATCAGCGTCACGACGGTGAAGGAAGACAGCGGGGCAGCCACCCACTACGTCGTTTCGCTCACCGACATCAGCCAACGCAAGCGTTCCGAAGCCGAGCTGCTGCAGTCGCAGCTGGATCTGAGCCGGCTCACACAGCGTCTCATGGAGCAGGAACAGGCCACGACCCGGCATTTGGCACAGCTGCTGCACGACGGGCTCGGCCAGACCATCAGCGCGCTGCAGCTGCAGCTCGACGCGCTTGATGCCGCCGGCATGCTGCAGCACCTGCCAGCGTCTTTGCTGCCTCGCGCCGCAGCCGTGCGCGAACTGGCAAGACAGGCCACGGCCGAGGTGCGCAGCGCCCTTGTAGAGCTGCGTCCGGCATTGCTGGAGGATGAGGGGCTGGTCGCTGCCCTGATCCACCACCTGGACCGGCTCGGCCACGATGCCAAAGCGGTGACGCTGACGATGACGGCCGCGCCCGGACTGCAGTCGCTGCGCTGGGCACGGGATGTGGAGTACGCCTTCTTCATGGTCGCTCGCGAGGCGTTGAGCAACGCGCTGCTGCACTCGGAGGCAAGGCGTATCGAATGTAGCCTGGGCGGCGCGGCGCACTGGCTGCGGCTGCTGGTGCGCGACGATGGTACGGGTATGCCCGACGAGCCACGGCGTCCCGGCCATCTGGGCATCGTCGGCATGCGCGAGCGCGCGTTTGCTATCAATGCCCGATTCGAGGTCAAGGGGCGTCCTGGCAAAGGCACGTGTATCGAGCTGGAATGGGAGCAGGAGGACGATGACGCGGATCTATCTGGTGGATGACCACGCCATCGTCCGGGACGGGCTGCGCGCAGTGCTGCAGGCCGCTGGGCACGAAGTGGTGGGCGAGCAGGAGCACCCGGACGCAGCATTGGCCGAGATCACGGCACTGGAACCCGAGCTCGTGCTGCTGGACATGAGCCTGGGCCCACACTCCGGGCTGGAACTGCTGTCAGCGCTGCGCTTGCGCGCGCTGCCGGTGCGCACGCTGGTGCTGACGATGTCGGCACTGCCGCGCAACGTGTCCGAAGCGCTGCAATTGGGCGCATTGGGTTATGTGCTCAAGGGGTCGCCGGCGCGGGACCTGCTGCAGGCGGTCGAAGCGGTGACCCGCGGGCAGCGTCACCTCGGCCCTGGCGTGGCAGACCTGATGGTGCAAGCGATGGCGACCACACCGCGCGACGATCCCATGGCGGCGCTGTCTCCACGCGAGAGGCAGATCGTGCGCCTGGTAGTGCAGGGCCGCTCCAGTGCCGCCATCGGGCAGCAGCTCCATCTCTCGCCCAAGACGGTGGACACGTACCGCAGCCGGCTCATGGCCAAGCTCGGGGTGCCCGATGTTCCGTCGCTGGTGCGGCTGGCCGTGCGCACCGGGCTGGTGGACGACAACGGACAGTGATGTACGCACCCGGCAAGCCGGGGGCACGAGCCGGAACGATCGAGAGCGCGCCACAGCCGTTGTCAAGAACTCCCTACAGCGACTGTCCATATCGCCTTGCAGACGGCCCCGCCGTGCTACGGCCACACTGCCGGGCATCGGCTGCGAGTCCGCGGCCAGCTGAAAGCGCCTTTTTCCATGGCTCAGACCCATCATGCCGCGATCCTGGTCACGAAGTTGACTAGAGGCATTGCCCTGCTGCCCGCTTTGGCGCAGCGCCGTCCCGATCTGCGGTGGCAACTGTGCAGCACTGTCGCACAGGGCGTGTTCGACATCTGCGCAGGCGGCTTCGCGCTGGCCGTGGTGGATGCTGACCATGCCGAGCCGGACTTCGACGTGATGCTGCGCCAGGTGATGCGCTCATCCCCCTCCACGAGGCTGCTGATTCACGCCGACGATCCCCGCAGCCCCTCACACGCTGACATCGCCAGTTGTGGCTGGATCGAGTTCGTGAACACCAAGGCACTGCTCGATGCGCTGGGAGAACTCGAATGCATGCAACGACGCTAGAAGAAGCACTGTCTGCGACGGACGCCGTGCTCAATGGCTTGGCACGGTGTGCCGCCATGGTTGCGAACTGCTCGATGGCGATGGTGGCCGTGGTCCACGCTGATCAGGTCTGGTTCCGGGCCCGCCATGGCCTTGACGTGCCCGCAGTTCCGCTGGAGTTGTCCTTTTGCCGCCATGCCATGGCTTCAGCCGGGCTGTTTGAGGTCTTCGACGCCCAAACCCATCCCCAGTTTGCCGCCCATCCGCTGGTTGTGGACGGCCCCCGGCTTCGCTACTACGCCGGCGTGCCGATGGCCGTCGACGGCCAAGTCGTGGGATGCCTGTGCGTGGCTGACACGCAGCCGCACCGGCTGGAGCGGGCACAGGTGGATCTTCTACAGCAGCTTGCGCACACGGCCGCACATTGGCTTGGCGAGCGTCGCGCACTGATCCAGTCCCTGGGCCACCTGGGCCACGAAATGCGCACACCGCTCAATGCGGTGATGGGTTTCACACAGCTGCTCTCGCAAAGCGCCGACGCGGTGTTGCCGCCGCGCGAGCAGGCATGGGTGGGACACCTGCTACGCGGCAATCAGCATCTGTTGTCCCTGGTCGAGGACATGCTGCAGTTCAGCCGCCTGGAGCTCGACCCCGTACCTCTGAACATCCAGGCGCTGCCGCTGCGCCGGATGCTCGACCGCACCATCGGGCTGATGCAACCCCTGGCAGCACAAGCCCAGGTGGTACTGCACTGCGTCGCCTGCCCCGACGATGCACATGTCGCAGCCGACGAACGCTCGCTGCAGCAGATACTGGTGAACCTGGTGAGCAACGCGATCAAGTACAACCGCCGCCATGGCACCGTGACCATCCGCGTCGAGCCCGGTGCATCCGAATGGCGAATCGACGTCAAGGACGAAGGCCCCGGCATGTCGCCGCAGCAGCTTGCCCGGCTCTTTCGACCATTCAGCCGTGTCGGGACCGATCGCAGCATCCCGGGCAACGGGCTCGGACTGGCCATCGCCCGTTCGCTGGCCGAGCGCATGCAGGGCAGCCTGCGCGTGCATAGCGCGCCAGGCGACGGCTCGGTCTTCAGGCTGCACCTGCAGCGTCCCGCGAGATAGCGGCTGGCCGATTGGGTGAACCGACTCGAACTGGCTGCCACAGCGGTGCGGCGCGCACGCAGTCGAAGCAGCCAGACCCCGGAGCCCCATCGAGAAGCGGTGCACAGGATCGCAAATGGACCGGCGTAAACGAATTGCGACGCAGATCCTTGATGAAAGCCGAGGAACGCCGACCATGGACACCTGCCACGCCGCTGCAGTCCTTGCTGGTGTCAATCTCCCAGATGCCGATGAGTGTGACGACGGGGCCTGCTGCTGTCCGCGCTGCCCTTGGCGGCTGACCGCACGCAATTGGCGACCGAACCGCGATGGTGAACCATGACACGCGCGGTCGTAGAAGGCGCACAGCGGCTGTGGTGGCCGGGGATCGAAGGCGTCGGCCAAGCCACAAGATTGCCATGCTGTCGCGTCGCAGGCATCATGCCGCTTCGAGTGTTCGGACTGTTGGAGTCGGGCCAGAATTGAGCCGATTTCTGTCGACTTGCCTACGATCAGTCGATCAAGCGCGGTCATGAAATTCGTTGATCGAGCAAGTAACGTCTCGATCAATGGCGGCGCAGTACCCGTCCGGCACGGCGGCTCATTCTAGCGTTGGCGTCATCAGGTCACCGCAACGGGCGCTGCGTTAAAACCGTCATGGCTTTCATCGAGCCGGAACACGGACACGACATGCATCAGGCGCTGAGCTTGCTGGCGCAACGACTCCGCGGCTGCGGCCGAATCTTCCACCAGGGCGGCGTTTTGCTGCGTGACTTGGTCCAGGCTGCTCACCGCCCCGTTGACGTGACCGATGCCATCGCGTTGCTCGCTGGCTGCCATGGCGCTCTCCTTGATAAGTTTGGACACGCGCTCCACGCTGGCCACGATGTTGTTCATCGTAGTGCCGGCCTGCTGGCGCGGCTTGGATCCCGAGACCCCGCACCTGTCAGGCCTCGGCCAGGTCTCCCAGTAGTATCCGAGCGGCGTCGAAGTCCAGGTCGGCCATGGCTTGCTGGAGCTTTCCGAAGTTGTGGTCGCCCAGCGCTGCACGAAGCTGCGGGGCGAGCTCCTGGAACAGGTCCTCGCCGTTCAAGCTTTGGCTACGCAGCAGCTCCAGGAAAGCCTTCTTGTCTGCCATGCTGAGGGGCACAGCGCTGGTCTGCGGCGCCGGCACAGCCGCATCTGGCGCCATCACCGCTGCGCAAACCCAGCGCATGCGCTGCAGTGTCGCGGCGAGCTCGGTGCACAGCGCAGCCGATTCCGATGCCTCCAGCGGCCCGGAGCGCAATCCCACCTCGAGCGACTGCGCCGTGGCTTGCAACGCCTGCATGCCCAAATTGGACGCGCTGCCGCGCAGGCGGTGCATGCGCGCCGTGAAGGCGCCAGCGTCGCTATGCAGTTGCTGCTGCGCCTGGCGTTCATCCTCAAGATCGGCAAACTCGCGCAGCAACCGCTCGACCATCGACTTGAACAGCATCAGGTCATGGCCCAGGCGTTGCGCCGCCGTTGTGGTGTCAACGCCCTCGATGACGGGCCACGGCTGCGAGGCTGCTGCCGTGGTCTTGACTTTGGGCAGAGCGTCGTAGGGCAGGGGCTGCCCTTGGGCACGCTCGACGTGCCAGCGCACGCTGCGCACCAGGGCCTGCGGGTCCAGCGGCTTGGTCAGAAAGTCGTCCATGCCTGCGGCCCGGGCGCGCTCTCGTTCGCTCACGAGGGCGCCAGCGGTCAGCGCAAGCACAGGTAACTGTGTGAGCCCCAGGTCAGCGCGCAGCCGCTGTGTGGCTTCCAACCCGTCCATCAGCGGCATGTGCACGTCCATGAGCACCACATCGCAGCTGTCGCTGTGCTCGCGCAGCCATTGCAGGGCCTGCACGCCGTCGCCGGCGTTGCTGACCAGGGCGCCCTGCAACTCCAGGATGCGTGTGGCGACCGCGCGGTTGATGTGGCTGTCGTCCACTACCAGCACGCGCACGCCCGGCAGCGCGCGGCTGCCTTCGGGCAGCGGTGTGCTCGACAGCGCCGCCTTGTCGGAACCAGCTCCATGGCTGGCCATGGCCTGCGTGACGGCGCCGAAGACGCTGGAGGTGCTCGCCGGCCAGGACAGGTGCCCGTGCGGGCGCAATGCTGTGTCTCTCGGCGCCCGGGGGTCAGCCGCGTTGTCGCTGAGCACGATTACCACGGGCTTGCCGTTGATGCGGTGCACCGCCAGCGCCTCGGCCACCAGGGCCTGCGCATTCCCACTCGGCGTCGTCTGTGCCTGTTCGTCCACCAGCAGCACGTCCGGCAGCGTGCCGGGGACAGCAGGCGCCTGCAGCCGGGCTCCGGCCTGCGCTGGGGGTACTGCCCGGGCGCGCCAGCCCATCGAGTGGCACATGGCCAGCAGCGTCTCGCGGCGTTCGGGGCGCTCGCTCACCAGCGTCACCTGTAGCTCACTGTCCTGCTGGCCCGGTCGCAGTCCCAAGCCCATCTCCACGGTGACGAAGAACTGGCTGCCTTTTCCGGGCTCACTGGTTACCGCCGCCGTGCCGCCCATGAGTTCCGCCAGGCGACGCACGATGGACAGGCCCAGCCCCGTGCCGCCGAAGCGTCGAGTGGTGCTGGCGTCGGCCTGCGTGAAGGGCGAGAAGAGGCGCTCCTGCACCTGTGGCGTCATGCCAGGGCCCGTGTCCTGTACTGTGCAGTGCAGCCGCATTCGCTGGCTGCCCAGGCTCTCGCCGCTCACACGCAGCGCGACTTGCCCAGCCTCAGTGAACTTCAGTGCGTTGGACAGCAGGTTCACCAGGATCTGGCGCAGCCGTGTGTCGTCACCCACGAGCAGCTCCAGCGTCGGCGGTGCAGGCTCGATCAGCAGCGCCAACCCCTTGGCCCGGGCCTGTGCAGCGAAAAGGTCATGCAGGTCCCGCAGGAGGTGGCGCAGATCGAACGTGCGCGACTCCAGCGCGATCTCGCGCGCCTCGATTTTGGCCAGGTCCAGCACGTTGTTGATGACGCCCAGCAGCGTGCGGCTGGCCACCTGGATCTGCGCCACCGATTCCTTCTGTGCCGCGTCCAGCCGGGTCTGCTCCAGCAGGTATGCCATGCCCACTACCGCGTTGAGCGGCGTGCGGATCTCATGGCTCATGTTGGCCAGGAACTCGCTCTTGGCCGCACTGGCCGCCTCGGCGGCCTGGCGCGCTTCCACCAGCGCCGCGGCGGCAGCGTGGCGGGCGCTGACGTCCTGTAGCGTGCCCACCAAACGCACCGGCGCACCCTGCGGGTCGGTTGGGTCGTACTGGGGCTCGCCCACCGTGCGCACCCAGATCGAGCGCCCGTCCATCGTGGTGTAGGGCACTTCCAACTCGTAGGGCACCCCTTGCTCAATAGCTATCCGCGCCGCCGCGGCTACCTTCTGTCGCGCCTCGCCGGGATAGCTGGCAAGCGCCGTCTTGGCACTGAGCTTGCGCCCGGGCTTAACCCCGGTGATGCGATGCATCTCGGCGCTCCACTGCACCTGGCCGCTGCGCAGGTCCACCTGCCAGCCGGCCACGCCCGAGACTCGGCTCACGCGCTCCAAAAAGGCCTGGCTTTCCGCCTGCGCCTGCTGGGCCTGTCGGGTGAGCGTGACGTCCTGGTGGATGCCGTGCATCCACTCCGGCGCCCCGTCGGCGCCTCGGGTGGCCACGCGGCCGCAGGCTTGCACCCAGACCCAAGAGCCGTCGCGATGGCGCATGCGCATCTCGCAGTCGTAGTGCTTGTCTTCGCCGTGCAAGTGGCGCTGCAGCAGCGCCTGCGCGCGCGGTAGGTCCCTGGGGTGTACCAGCTCAGCCCAGGTGTCGACAGTAGTCGCGCCCAGTTCCGCAAGGGTGCAGCCCACAATGGCCGCCCAGCGCTCGTCGAAGCGCGTCTCGCCGGTGCGCACGTTCCACGCCCAGGTGGCCACGCGGGTGTCATGCAGGATGTCCTGCAACCGCTGGCGCTCGGCCGCGAGCGCCAGCCGACTCGCGGTGAGCTCGGTGACGTCGTGCACGAGCGAGTAGAAGCCCCGCACCTGGCCGTCCACCATGTCGGGCACGTAATGCGTGATCGAGTGCCGCACGCCGCTGCCGTCGGGCAGCGGGTACGTGCATTCGAAATGCTGCGGCAGTCCGCTCAACGCCGCCTGCACGTAGGGCAGGCTGACCTCAAACAGTTGGGGGCCCAGCGCCTCCCGGAGGTGAGGCCGCGGCTGAGCATCGGGGTCCCGGCCAAGCCAGGACACGGCTGCTTGGTTGGCGAAGCGGTTGATGAGGTCGCGGTCCCAGTAGCTCACCAGCGAGGGCAGGGCATCGAGCACGCTGCGCAGATCACGCCGTGCACCCTCCAGCTCGGCCGTGCGCTGCTCCACGCGCTGCTCTAGGCTGGCGTTGAGGCGGCGCAGCTCGCTGGCCTGCAATTGCTCGCGATCACGCAGGGCGTGCAATGCCTCAGCCAGCTCACGCGCCTCGCGGTAGGCCGGGTCCTGCAGTTTGAGTGACTGGGGTTGTGCCAGTGCCAGCCAGTGCATGAGTTGCAGCAGCGGGCTAGCCAGCCGGTGCGCCAGCGCTGGCGTGGCCAAGCCGATAGCCAGGACCACCAGCAACGTGGCCAAAGCCAGTTGCAGGCGCAATTCGGCGTATTGCGCCAGTGCCAGCGGCGTGGGCTGGCGCACCACCACCACCCAGCCCAGCCCAAGGTAGCGTCCGCGGCCCTGGGTAGCCACCACGGCTGTGAGGTGTGGGCTGCTGGCGAACCAGCCCGGGTCGGCGGATGCAGCCGCACGCAGCGCCGGCAGGTCCAGCTTCGTTTGCGTCGTGCCCGGCGTCCCGACCAGTACTTCACCATCGGCGCGAGTGATGAACACCTCGATGCCACTGCGTGCGGCTTCCGGCGAAAGCAGCTCGCGGCCGAGCTGACGCGCCCATTCCCAGCTGAGGTGGCCGCCCAGCACGCCGCGCACCTTGCCGTCCACCACGATAGGAGCGGCCACGTCCACGAAACGCCAGGGTTCGGCCTGGGCGGGCAGCAGTTTCTCCAGCAGCACGGCCGGATGCACGTCGCCCACGTAAGGACCGCCGAGTGCGCCTTTGAACCAGGGGCGCTTCGACACATCCTGCCCTTCGAGCAGTCCATCAGCAGCGGCCAGCACCCTGCCATCGACGTCCGTCACGCCGACCCAGGCGTACAGCGGCAGCTTGTCGCGCAGCCCCTGTAGCCCGTCGCGCACGGGGTCCAAGGTATCCAGCGAGCGCAGCGGCTTGGACGCAGCCAGCGCCACCATCTCGTTGAAGCGCTCGGCCATGCCGCGGTCGAGCTCATCGCGCATTTGCCAACCCACCTGCGACAGCGCCGCGCGCGAGCGCGTGATCTCATGGTGGCGCGCGAAGCGCTCGATGACCAGTCCCAGCACCAGCGCCGTGACCAAAGCTGTGCCCACGAGCATGGCTGCAGCCCAGAATGACAGCGGCCGGGCTGGAGACTGCTGCGACAACGGAAAATCAGGAAATTTCATTGGATGGTGGGCTGAAACCAGTTCAGCCGGGAACCGTGCATCTCGCGCACGTGGCCTAGTCCTGGAGGAAATGAACCCGTGGCACGGTCAGCGGTCTCTATGGAACTGCAGCGCTGAGCGAGCTCAGTTAGCCGCGCAGCCGGCGTGTCAGTGCGCGGATCAGCCATTGGCAATGGCCGAACGACAGACTTGGCCCTTGGGTGGAGCCGTGCGGCGGAGTGGAAGCTCAAGTGATTTTTCATGGAAAGCGGAAGCTGCGAGAGCGATGGCAGCAACCGGTGAATGGCTGGCCCAGCGCTGCAGTCAGTTCGTATGCAATGGGCAAGACCGAATGCCCCATCCGGGACACCGTCGCCGCGACGCACCAGACCACATCTAGGACGCGCGCGGCAGCTGCCGCAGCGAGGCGGCGGCATTGTCTGCGTCCAGCGCTTTTGAGTACAGCCAGCCTTGCGCGCGAGTGCATCCCAAGGCTGTCAAGGCTTGCGCCTGCGACTGTGTCTCCACGCCCTCAGCCACCACCTCCAGGTCCAAGGCGCGCGCCACTTGCAGTGCCGCCATCACGACCGCTTGGTGGTAGGCGCTTGCGCCGATTTCGCTGATGAAACTGCGGTCGAGCTTGACCTGTTGCACCGGGAGCCGGTGCAGTGCTGCGAGCGACGAATAGCCCGTACCAAAATCATCCAGCGACAGCCGGCACCCCATGGCACGCAATTGCGCGAGCACTTCCAGCGAGCCGTCGTCAGTCATGGCCAAGCTTTCCGTCACTTCCAACTGCAGATCTTCATGGGGCATGGCCAACTCGACCAGCAGGCGCTGCACGCGCCTTGGCAGCGCCGGGTCGTGCAGTTGGGCGCGGCTGAGGTTGACGGAGAGGTACAGGCCGTGGGCCAAGCCCTTCTTGCGCCAAGCCATGAACGTTGCACAGGAGCGTCGCAGGATTTGCTCACCCAGTGTGGCGATGAGGCCACTGTCCTCGGCAACAGGAATGAAAAAGGCCGGGCTGACATGACCGTTGACCGGATCATGCCAGCGCGCAAGCGCTTCGAACCCGCAAGTGCGCCCGCTGCCGATGTCCACGATCGGCTGGAACATCGGATAGATATGGCCGTTGGCCAAGGCATGGCGCAGCCTCTCCTCCATGGCCATGCTGGCTGCCACGCACTCTTGCATCGCGGGTTCGAACAGGACCCAGCGGCTGCGACCACCGCGCTTGGCTTCGTACATCGCCGTGTCGGAGTCCCGCAGCAGCTGTTCGGGATGGCTGTGCTCCGTGGCCAGCACCACACCCATGCTCACGGGAAGTACGAACTCGTGCTCCCCAACTTGGTAAGGCTTGGACATGGCTTGCACCAGCCGGTCGGCCAGCTCGGCAGCTTCAGCCGGCGTGCTTACGTCGTCTGAGACGACGACGAACTCGTCGCCCCCCAGGCGGGCTGCCATGCAGCCGCTGGCAGCGCTTGACCACTCCGTGTCCATGACATCCTGTGGACGCAGGCATTGGCGCAGTCGGCGCGCCACACACCGCAACAGTTCATCGCCGGTGGCATGGCCCAGGCTGTCGTTGACCTGCTTGAACCGGTCGCAGTCCATGTACAGCACGGCAAAACCACGCCGCTGCTGCAACAGCTCCGCCATGTGTGCCAGCAGCCGGCTGCGGTTAGGCAGCAGAGTCAGCTCGTCCGTCTCGGCTCGCCTCGTCAGCTCGGCCAGCAGCCGCTCGCGCTCGGACACGTCCGTGAGCACACAGTGCCATGGACCCCGGGGCGTCTCCCGCTGCGCCGACAGCTCGATGCGCCGCTGGGGCTCCCGTCGCAACTGCAGCACTATCAGGAAGCTCATGGCGCCCGCCTGCTCCGCCGTAGCCAGGCTGCTCTGGAACATCTGCTCGCTCGCGGGGGCGAGACTGAGCAGCACACGCAGGGGATCGCTCATGGCTTGGTGGCAGGTCACGCCCAGCAGATCCAGCAACCGGCCGCCGGCGTACGGAAACTGAACCGTGCACCCGTTGCGTCGCACCTGCAAGATGGCGCCCGGCATCGCGTCCAGGCTGTCCTGCGCTTGCCGAAGCCGGGCCAGCAGCCGCCCTCGTTCGGTCCCTGGAACTGCCATCACGCGGTATGTTTGACCATGGGGTCCCGGGCAGGCACGCCAGTATGTCAACACCGCAACCGTTGCGAGATCGCCGCGCAACTCCAGCACCACCTCGTCGAGTTTGCCGGCCGCCTGCAGCGCTGGCCATATCGTGAGCTCCCACAGCACCCGGTAGGCTGGCGCAAGGATGTCCTTCACAGAACCAGGCAGCAGCACGCGCGTGGCGTCGCCAGGCACGGTAGTTGGCTCCAGCAGCTCACCCCGGCCGTTTACTGTCCAGAAAGCCGCTGGCAGGGAGTACTCCGTGCCAGCCGCGGACAGGAACTTATCACGCGCGGTCACTGCTGGCCACGCCAGTGCCGGAATTCCAGGAGCTGCTGCGCAACTTCCTCAGGCTCACTGACCTGCGGACAATGGCCCGAGGCCTGCAGCTGCACGAGGCGTGAGATCCGGAGATTGCGCTGCAGCCACGCGCCGACTGCAGGCGGCACCAAGGCATCGTCGCGGCATTGCAGTACCAGGGTGGGCACCTTGAGCTTGGCAATGGCCGGACGCACATCGGTCAGGAACGTGGCCTTGGCCCAGCGCACGGCGATGTCAGGGTCCATCTGGCAGAACTTGTGCTCCAGGCTCTGCGCCAGGGCAGGGCGGTCGGTGTTGCCCATCACCATCGGTGCCACGGCATGAGACCAGGCGGCCTGTCCTTCGGCCAGCCCGCGCAGCAGCGCATTCAACTGCTCCAGCTCGAAGCCGCCTTCATATTCGGGCAGCTCGTTGAGAAAGCACGGCGAAGGCGCCAGCATTGCCAGTTGCCCAAACAGCTTGGGGGTGCGCACAGCCGCCAGTGCCCCGATGGAGGCAGCCACCGAGTGGCCCACGTAGATGAGGTTGGGTATCCCGAGCTCTTCCATGAGGGCGGTCAGGTCATCCGCATAGCCCGGCAGCGCCTGATGCCGTACGTGGTCGTAGGCTGAGATATCGGCCTGGCCGGCGCCTGGCCAATCGAAAAGGATGCACCGGGCATCGTGCATCAACTCGGCAGCCGGGTACCACATGGTCTGGTCACAGCCGTAACCGTGGGCCAGCAAGAAAGTGGGCGCATCCGTGTCGCCAGCCCGTCCCATCTCGCGGACGTTCAACTTGTTCTTCAGCGACATGACAGTCGTTATTCCTGTTGCTCGCGCCTTCGAGTGAAGGCTCAACTGTCCTGCGCAGTCTTGCAGCAGGCTGTCACCTGCTCGTTCGGCGAACCGCAGGACTGATGAAGGCGGCGGGCTCCGAAAGTCACAAAAAGTGTGACTTACAGCACGGCAAGTGATTGCGGTACTCAACGACTGCACGTCCATTACGACAGTCGGGCTGGCTCACCCGCGACGTTCATCTATTGGTCTTGGCAGTGGTCGTTTTTCACACGGAAGGGTTGGTCGAAAGATGCGTTTGACTCAGCCACGAATTTTTGGCCGCCACACCTTTCATGATGTCAACGTCGGCTCAATGAGTAAGGCACACCGACCTGAGCTCCCTGACATCCCAAAGGCTCCCTTAATGAACAAGAATTCCGTGAAGCTCGGCACCCGCCTGAGCTTGGCCTTCGCTGCACTGGTTTTGCTGACCATCGCGGTAGGTGGGCTAGCGCTGGTTCAGCTCTCAGGCATGAACACTCGTACCCAGGACATCGCTGAAAATTGGCTGCCCAGCATCAAGATGCTTGGCGAGATGCGCACTGCAGCCAACCAGCTGCGTCGGCAGGAGGCCGATCACGTGCTGTCAGTGGAAGCAGCCGAGATGGCCGCCATTGAAGGCCGCATGGCCGAAATCCAAATCTGCCTGGGCGGCCAAGCAAAAGGCTTACGAGCCAATGATTGCCACAGCTGAAGAGCGGTCTGGCTACGAGGAGTTCAAGAAGCAGCGCGATGCCTACCTCGCCATCCAGGCGCGACTGCTTGACATATCGCGCGGTGGTGACAGGACCATGCAGGAAACCAAGGCACTGTTCCGGGGGGAGTCGCGCAGCGCTTTCAATGCCATGGCAGCGCAGCTGGGAAAGCTCGTCGACATGAATGACAAGGGCTCCGTCGAGTCAGCTGCCGCTGCGCGAGACACCTATGCATCAGCCAAGCTGTGGACCATGCTGCTGGTTGGCGCGGCCGCAGTGCTGGCCGTAGGCCTTGCCGTAGTGATCGTGCGCAGCATCACCCGGCAGCTTGGCGGCGAACCTGCGGATGCCGCCGCACTGGCACAGCGGGTGGCCGATGGCGACCTGAGCGTGTCGATCGCCGTGCGCCCTGGCGACCAGGATAGCCTCGTCGCGGCACTCAAGCGCATGCAGGACAGCCTCTCGGGCATCGTGACTACCGTGCGGGCCAACGCGGAGAGCGTGGCGACGGCCTCGGCGCAGATCTCCCAGGGCAACAGCGACTTGTCCAGCCGTACCGAGGAGCAGGCCTCGGCGCTGGAAGAGACGGCAGCGTCTATGGAAGAGCTCTCGGCCACCGTCCGGCAAAACGCCGACAACGCCGCGCAAGGCAACCAGCTCGCCGTGGACGCGTCCAGTGTCGCCGCGCAAGGCGGCGAGGTGGTGGGCCAGGTCGTCGAGACGATGAAGAACATCAACGCAAGCTCGCAGAAAATCGCCGAGATCATCGGCGTTATCAACGGCATCGCGTTCCAGACCAACATCCTGGCCCTCAACGCCGCGGTGGAAGCTGCGCGCGCTGGCGAGCAGGGCCGGGGCTTCGCCGTCGTGGCCACCGAGGTGCGCAGCCTGGCGCAGCGCAGCGCGGAAGCCGCCAAGCAGATCAAGGACCTCATCCACACCAGCGTCGAGACGGTGGAGCAGGGCACTGATCTGGTGGACCGCGCCGGCACGACGATGGGCGAGGTGGTGACGTCGATCCGCCGAGTCACGAGCATCATGGGCGAGATCAGCACAGCCAGCGCCGAGCAGAGCTCCGGCGTGGCGCAGGTCAGCGAGGCAGTCGCGCAGATGGGCAAGGCCACGCAGCAGAACGCGGCGCTGGTCGAGCAAAGCGCGGCTGCTGCGGAGAGCCTGAACTCGCAGGCCAGGCAGCTGCTCAGCGCCGTAGCGGTCTTCAAGCTGGCGGGCCAGAACGCGGCTGCGGTGGTACAGCCTGCAGCACAGGCAGGCCCGGCCACGGCCTGGAAGGGAAGCGAGCGCAGGGGACCCGGGCGGGCTGCCAACGTGGTGCGACCCAGCTTCAAGGCGTCGCCTGCAGCACTGCCGGTCAAGCCGGCGCAGGCCGCGGCCGCGACAGGCACCGATGACTGGACCTCTTTCTGAGGCTGCGTAACTCAAGTTGCCAGGACTGCGTCCACCTTCATGAGCCGCGCCCTGCTTGGTGGATGCCGACCTGGCCATTTCGTGAAAACAGTGAAGCGACAAGCCGCTATCTGTCATGCCTGCCAGTCTTGATGTGCTGCACGGGCTTGCGCAGCAGGATCCCGTGGAATCTGAAATCCAACGGCGTGCCCGACTCGAAGCTACATTTGCCGAGATGCCTGCAACCGTGGAGTCCAAGGCGCGGGTGATGTTGGCTCAGCTGCAGATTGATATGGCCAGCGCTCGAAACGACGAAGAACGACTGGCGCTTTCGCTGTCTTCCCTGACCGTAGCCATACAGCAGCTGGGCAAAGTCTGGAACGGGTTGCAAACGGAAATCGACCTCTGGCGCGCGCAGCAATAGCGATCGCAAATTGGAGCCGTTGGGTGGGTTCGGTACCGGCAGGGTCTGCCCGCCGTAGCGGCTGAGACTCCTTTTTGCATCGGCGCCACTCTTCGCCGACCAAGCTGCCTGGGCAGCGAAACCCACTGGGCTTGTGCTTGATATCCAGACAGCTTTCGTGACGATGCTCGCCGGCGTGTTTGCCGGTGCCGTCGCACTTCCGATCCTGGTGGGCTGGCGCAGCAGTGCCGGCGCACGCTGGATGATCAGCGCCGCCGTGACGCAGGCCCTGGCCTGGGCGGCATTGCTGCTGGCGCGCGCGGTGCACGACCGGCTTCTGTCAACCTTGTGGATCGCGCTGCTGGGTGCGAGTTTCGTGTCGATCTGGCATGCCATCGACTGCCGGCTGGATCGTCGTCCCGGGCGTGAATTCGTACGCGCTGTGGCGTTCCTTACCACCATGGGCTACGGCCTGGGCTTTGACAGCTATGCCTGGCGCGTGGGCTGGTCCAATGCCGGACTCGCCGCGATGTTGGGAGCCATCGTGCTGGCCTGTGCCTGGCCAGCCCAGAGGAAGGGGCGTCGCTGGCGCGGCGTGGTCCTGGCCGCCGCCGCCGCGTTATTGGTGGTGACGCTGGGCCGCGGCATCCTGGGGGCCTTCTTCACCTCGCTGTACCCCGAGTTGCGCACCCCGCACCCGCTCAACGTCGCCGGGGCGATCCTGCAGCACGTGACGTTGGCACTGATCACGATGGCGCTGCTAGCCGCCTGGCAGTAAGCGGCCGCTGCGCGGCGTCCTTGCCTAAACGCTCACGCCGTGCAAGGCCGAACGCAGCGGGCTGGCGGCGAAGTGCTGCTTCCACAGCCGTGGCGTGAGCTCGGCCACGCGTGCTGCCGGGTG